>CAYGBI010000047.1:0-30814 GCA_964348085.1 uncultured Pseudomonadales bacterium
ACGCGACTCCGCCACTATAGCCCGAACCCCCTAAGTCCGACAGACTGCTAGCGCCTCGACCGGCACATCGACCGCGCGCACCATGTATGCGGTGGCCCTGCGTTGCCGTGTCTGCACAAGCACACGATAGCCGAGTTCGGCGATCCGCCGCTGCTGAGCCACGGCCAAGTCCCGAGTCGAGAAGACACCGACGGAGACGCCGTTCTTACGTTCGCCGGAGGGGATCACATAAGTTTCGACGGAACGTGCGCCGAGCGCGAGCGCGGTGCGCTCGGCGATGTCCCGGGTCGCCGCGGGCTGTACGTAAACGAGGTAGAGGGGCGGCGCGTCAACACGCCGTTCCTCCAGCTCCGCGCTGCCGCCGGCGGCTTCGACACGCCGCACGATGTCATCGGTAGCGGCGCGGTCCTTGAACGGCCCGGCGACGAAGCATGAGCGGGCCGTCGGCTGAGGTGCGCTGGACGCTGTCGTTTCCGGCTCTGGCACCGGTGTCACGACGGGTGGATTCGCTTGCTCGGCGGTCGCTTCCGGGGGCGGCGGCGCGATACGCGGCAGAGGTCTCGGCGGGAGCTCGACGGGGTCCGGCGCTGACAACTGGTCCTTGCTCCACCAAAGCACAAACACCGGCACGTTGGCCGCCAGAAGAACGGCCAACAACCACTTTGCGACAGCCGAGCGCATGGCGTTACGGCAACGCGATAGCCAAGCCGTCGAGTACCAACTGCGGCGCGTGACGACAGGGCGAGAACAAGCGTTCGGAGAGACCGCCGACGAGCAGCGGCGCGTCTCCACCGGTCGCGAACACGGTCGGAGCGCCCGTGCAACGAGCGGCGAAACCGGTCACGGCGGCTTCCGCGAAGCCGAGGAGCATGGTCAGCGTGCCCGCGTCGACGGCCCGCTCGGTGTCCACCGCCGGTACCTCGCCCCCGGCGCCGACAGGATTTCCGGCCGACACCCGCACGTCCGCCGTCCGTCGCGCCAATGCGGTGCGCATCAAGCGCAAACCCGGCGCGATGAGGCCCGTTTCGTGGCGGCCGTCGGCGTGTACGAAGTCCACTGTCGCGGCAGTACCGGCGCTCACCACGACCGTAGCGGTCCGCGTCCGCCGCCAAGCGGCGACCGCGGCAAGCCAACGATCCACGCCTAGCCGCGCCGGGTCTCGGTAGCCGCAGCGCACGCCGGCCAAGCACGGCGACACGGTGGCGAACTCCGCGTCCAAACCGAAGCGGTCACGGACAGCCGCGGCTAGCTCGTCGGCGTTGCGGAGCACCGTCGCCACTCGCACGCGTGACGGCCGCGTACTCAACATCGGCAGTTCCCGCCCCGGCAGAGCGCCGGCCGCGCCGCCGCAACGCCACTTGGTGCGCGTATTGCCCATGTCGATGTCGAGCGGCGCCGCGCAACTCATGGCACGCGAGCCACTACTTGTTGTGCCCGTCACGCTCGTCGCGCTCGCCCCTGCGGCGTTTTCGCCCATACCCAAACGACGAAGTCGAAGAACTACTGTGTTGACACACAAATCATCGTCCGTCAAGCGTTGGCCGCGTGCGCACCGCCGCTCGCGAAGGTGGACTCACGGCTGACGCAGCGCAGGATGGGAACGCGCCGAACCCGGCCACTTGGGCGCAAGCGAGGTACCAGCGGCTCGGCAGGCGACGGCTTTTCGGCGCTATCATGCGGCCAGCCAACAGTGGAGCGCTTGTCATGAAATCACGCGAGGTCGTCTTGGTTCGTCGCCCGGAGGGGTTGCCGAAAGTAACGGATTTCGCAGTACGCGAGGCGGAACTGCAAGACCCCGGCCCGGGCGAGGTGCTGGTGAAGAACGTCTGCATGTCCGTCGATCCCTACATGCGGGGGCGCATGATCGATCGCAAGTCCTACACCCCGCCGTTCGCGATCGGCGAGGCACTAACCGGCGGCGCCATCGGTCAAGTGACGGCGTCCAACCACGCGGACCTCGCGGAAGGCGCATACGTGGAGTCGCACTTCGGCTGGCGTGACGCCTTTGTCGCGCAGGGAAATCGACTCCGTTCCCTCGGTGAATTGCGGGCGCCGGCTTCCGCCTATCTCGGCGTGCTCGGCATGCCGGGCATGACCGCCTACGTCGGCTTGCTCGATGTCGGCGCTTTGCGGGAAGGGGAGGCGGTGTTCGTCTCGGGCGCCGCCGGCGCGGTGGGCAGCGCCGTTGGCCAGATCGCAAAAATAAAGGGTTGCACGGTGGTCGGCAGTGCTGGCAGCGCGGAGAAAGTGCGTCACCTGACCGACGATCTCGGCTTCGACCACGCCTTCGACTATCACGATGGCCACTTGGAGCGGCAGATATTCGCCGGCGCCCCGAACGGCATCGACGTCTACTTCGACAACGTGGGCGGCGATCACCTGCAGGCGGCGTTGAACTGCATGCGACCCGGGGGAAGAATCCCGCTGTGCGGGGCCATCGCCCAATACAACGCCACCGCGCCGGTGCCGGGGCCGAACAACCTCACCATCGCCATCGGCATGGGGCTGACGCTCAAGGGCTTCATCGTCTCCAACTTCGAGCATCTGCGGGCAGACTTCCTGCGCGACATGTCCGCTTGGGTCGCAAGCGGAAGACTCAAGTACCGTGAAACCACTTTCGAAGGACTCGACAAGGCGCCCGAAGCCTTCATCGGCCTCTTCACCGGCGCCAATACGGGCAAGATGGTCGTGAACTTGGCCTGAGCGACCGCCACAGGTAGTTCTGCCGCGGAGTACGGGCCAAGAAGCCGTGGCGAAGATCCGTTGCCCATGGTGCAAGGGCGATGCGCTGTACCAGCGCTACCACGACCAAGAGTGGGGGACGCCTTGCTTCGACGACGCGCGCTTGTTCGAGTACTTGATTCTCGACGGCGCGCAAGCGGGGCTGTCGTGGATCACCGTGCTGCGCAAGCGGGAGAACTACCGGCGAGCGTTCGACGGCTTCAACGCCGAGCGGATGGCGCGCTACGACGAGCGCAAGAAGGCCGAGCTGCTTCAGGATGCGGGCATCATCCGCAACCGCCTAAAGATCGAGAGCGCGGTGCGAAACGCCCGCGCCTATCTGGCCATCCGCGAGTCCGAAACCAGTTTCGCCGACTTTCTTTGGCGCTTCGTCGACCACCGGCCGCTACAGCACCGCTATCGCACGCCCGAGGAAGTGCCCGCCACGTCGTCGGAATCCGACGTCATGTCCCGGGCGTTGAAGCGCGCCGGCTTCAACTTCGTCGGCTCGACGATATGCTATGCGGTCATGCAAGGCGTCGGCATGGTCAACGATCACCTTGTGAACTGCTTCCGCCACGAGGAGTGCCGAGCGCAGGCGGCGAGTCAATAAGACCTCGGCAACCCCAACACGTGCTCGGTGACGTAGTTCAGCACCATCTCTTGAGAAATGGGCGCGATGCGCTGCAATCTCGCTTCCCGCCAATAGCGCTCGACGTGAAACTCGCGGGCGTAGCCGAAGCCGCCGTGCGTCTGCACGGCTTGATCCGCCGCCTCAAAGCAGGCGTCGGCAGCCAGCCATTTGGCCATGTTGGCTTCGGCGCCGCAGGGCAGGCCCTGGTCGATCAGCCAAGCCGCCTTGCGGATCATCAACTCGGCGGCGTCGAGACGCATCCGCGCCTCGCCCAACGGGAACGAGACGCCTTGGTTCATGCCGATGGGGCGGTTGAAGACCACGCGCTCGTTGGCGTAGTTCACCGCCCGGCGCATGGCCGCGCGGCCGATGCCGAGCGCTTCCGAGGCCACTAGAATGCGCTCGGCGTTGAGGCCGTCCAAGAGATAGCGAAAGCCCTTGCCTTCCTCGCCGACACGATCCGTGACGTGTACGGGCAGATCGTCGTACACCACCTCGCAGGTGGCAACGGCGTTGCGTCCGACCTTGTCGATGGGCGAGATGGTGACCTCCGGGCGCTGGATTTCCGCCAGCAAAAGCGTCATGCCCTGGGTGCGCTTCGCTACCACGTCCAAGGACTCCGTCCGCACCAAGAGCAGCACCCGCTCCGAGTCGAGCGCCTTCGTGGTCCAAACCTTGCGCCCGCGCACGATATAGTAGTCGCCTTCGCGCCGCGCCGTAGTCTTGATGGCGGTGGTTTCGGTGCCCGCGTCCGGCTCGGTGACGCCAAAGCAAACGTGCAGGTCGCCGCTTGCGACGCGCGGCAGGTACTTCTGTTTCATCTCTTCGGAACCGTGGCGCACGACCGGGTGCATCCCAAAGATGGAGAGGTGTATGCCGCTGGCCCCGTTCATTGCCGCGCCGGACGCTGCGACCTCCTCCAGCACGATAGCGGCTTCGGTGATGCCGCGCCCGCTGCCGCCGTAGGCTTCCGGGATGGCGATACCGATCCAGCCGTCCGCCGCCAAGGCATTGTAGAAGTCCCAAGGGAAGCGGTGTTCGCTGTCGCACTCGGCCCAATACTCGTCCGGAAAGCGAGCGCAGATCTTGGCGATGGCGTCGCGAATGAGCTGGTGTTCGTCGCTTGTTTCAAAGTCCATACGGCGCATAGGGTAGCATGATGGCAGCTACGCTTGAGTTGCCGCGCATGGCGGGGAAGTACTTTGAAGAGTTAGAAGTGGGTTCACGGTTCGTTCACGAGCCGGGACGCACGGTGACCGAAGCGGACAACCTGCTGTTCACGGCGCTCACGCTGAACCCGCAGCCGCTGCACTTGGACGCCGAGTTCGCCAAGAGCTCCGTGCATGGGCAAATACTTGTGAACAGCATTTTCACCCTCGGTTTAGTGGTGGGACTATCGGTCGGCGACACCACATTGGGTACGACGATCGGCAATCTCGGTTTCGACGCGACCACCTTTCCGAACCCCGTATTCATCGGCGACACCATCCGCGTCGAGTCGACGGTCGTGGCGCGTCGGGAGAGCCGCAGCAAGCCAGACCGCGGCATCGTCACTTTTGAGCATGTCGGCACCAACCAAAGGGGCGAGGTGGTGTGTTCCTGCCGGCGCGGAGCGATGATGATTCGCCAACCGCGCCCAAGCGGCGCCGAAACCCCATGAGCCGCCTACGCCGCTCGTTGCATTTCGTTCCCGGTGGCAACGAGAAGATGCTCGACAAGGCGCTCGCCAGCAACGCCGACGGCCTAGTGCTGGACCTCGAAGACGCGGTGGCGCCGGAGCGCAAGGCGGAAGTCCGCGAGATCGTCGCCGGCTGGCTGCGAGAGGTGGATTTCGGCGTCAAAGAGAAGACGGTGCGCATCAATCCGCTGGACACGCCGTGGGGCTACGCCGATTTGGCCGCGACGATGCCGTCGCCGCCGGACGCCTACTTGGTGCCGAAAGCCGAAGGCCGCGAAGGGCTCGGCCTGATCGATGCCGAACTGTCCCGCTTGGAACGCCGACACGCTCATCGGGAAGGCGAGATCGGCCTTATCCCCATTGCCACGGAGACGCCGCTCGGCGCCCTGAACGTCGCCACGCTTACCGGTTGCCGACGGGTAATCGCCATGACTTGGGGGGCGGAGGATCTGGCCGCCTGTTTGGGCGCGCCGTCGAACCGAGACGACGCCGGCCGCTACCTGACCGTATATCAGCACTGCCGCGTGATGACGCTATTGAGCGCGGCCGCCGGCGGCGTGCAACCGCTCGACACCGTATACGTCGACTTCAAGGACCGCGAGGGGTTCGCACGGGAATGCGCCGAAGCCGCCCGGCTCGGCTTCACCGGCAAGCTCTCCATTCATCCGGATCAAATCGACATCATCAATGCCGCGTTCACGCCGTCGGCCGAACAAGTGGCCGAGGCGCGTATGCTGATCGACGCCTTCGAGCAAGCCCAAGCCGCCGGCCGTATGGCATTTAGCTTCAACGGTCAGATGGTGGACGCGCCCCACTTGAACCGCGCCCGGGCACTGCTCGAGCGGGCGCAACGAAGCGAGCAGGCACGGCCATGAAAATCAACGTATCCACCGAGCACATGACGGCCGAAATCGACGACTTCGGCATCGGGCGGATGACGTTCAACAATCCCGCCAAGCGCAACGCGATGTCCTTGGCCATGTGGCGAGGCGTCGCCGAGATTCTCGAGCACTTCGAGGCCGATCCCGATGTGCGCTTGGCGGTGATGACCGGCGCCGGCGGCAAGGCGTTCGTATCCGGCGCGGACATCCGCGAGTTCGACACCAAGCGCGCCAACGCCGAACAGCGCAAGGAGTACGGCCGCCTCGCCGCACGGGGTGGCGAAGCGCTCCGGGCCTTCAGCAAGCCGTTGCTCGCGGAGATCACCGGCTATTGCATCGGCGGCGGCCTCGCCACGGCGTTGGCGGCGGACGTGCGTTTCGCGACGCCCGACTCCACGTTCGGCATTCCGGCCGCCAGACTCGGCTTGGGCTATCAGTACGACGGGCTCGCCAAGCTATGCCGGGTGGTCGGCCCTTCTCGCGCCCGGGACATTTTGCTCTCCGCCCGTTTTCTGACCGCCGAGGAAGCACTCGCCATTGGCTTGATCGACTTCGTCGCCGGGCGAGAAGAAATAAGCGCCAAGGTGACGACGTATGGCCAACGCATCGCCGCCAACGCTCCGCTCACCGTGCGCGCCGCGAAGGCCGCCGTCAACGCGTGGGAGGCCGGCGCACGAGCGGAAGACTTGGCGCTTGTGCAGGAGATGGTGAACGCCTGCTTCGACTCGGAGGACTACCGCGAGGGCCGGCGCGCCTTCGGGGAGAAGCGCAAGCCCGTATTCCGCGGCGTATGAAGCTCATTGTTTACGCTACGCCCTGAACGAGCCACTTCCGAAGGTTAACAATGGAACTAAAGACGACGTCGCCCGAACTGGACAACGCCTTGGTCGACCCCGCCAACTGGGCGGACGAGCAAGGCATTCACGAGCAGTTGCGCTGGCTGCGTAACAACGACCCGTTGCGTCGTCTCGACCCGCTCGGCTTCGAGCCGTTCTGGAGCATCACGAAGTACGACGACATCAAGGAGATCGAAGGCAAAAAACGGCTGTTTATCAATGACCCGCGCCCGATCCTCGGGCCGACGGCGTTGGCGGACTTCGTCCAGCAAGTAACGGGCCGAAAGCACTTGGTGCGTTCGCTCGTGCAGATGGACGACCCCGACCACAAGAAATACCGATCGCTGGCGCAGGGCTGGTTCACCACCACCAACCTGCGCAAGCTGAGCGCCCGACTGGACGAACTGGCGAACCACTATGCGGACCGCCTCGCGCAATTAGGCGGCGAGTGCGACTTCGTCAAGGACATCGCCATGTGGTATCCGCTACGCGTCATCATGTCGATCTTGGGCGTTCCGGAGGAAGACGAACCATTCATGCTGAAGCTCACGCAAGAGCTCTTCGGCAGCTCGGACCCAGACAACCAACGCTCCTTCGGCCCCGAGAACATCTTGGAGGTGGTGAACGACTTCGAGACGTATTTCAGCGACTTAAGTCGTCAGCGACGCAAACACCCGACGGACGACGTCGCTTCGCTCATCGCCAACGCGAAGTTCGACGGCGAGTACATGCCGGACCAGGACGTCAACGGCTACTACATCATCATCGCCACTGCCGGACACGACACCACCAGCGCATCGATGGCCGGCGGCGTGCTGGCGCTGTTGGAGCACCCGGACGAGATGCGCAAGTTGCGCCAAGACTTCGCGACGCTACTGCCCACTGCGCTCGAAGAGACTATCCGCTGGGTAACTCCGGTGCGCCAATTTGCCCGCACCGCCACGGAAGACTACCGCTTGGGTGGCGTCACCATCCGCGAAGGTGAATCCGTCGCGCTTTGGTACCCTTCCGCCAACCGCGACGAAGACGTGTTCGACGCCCCGTACGAGTTCCGCATCACACGAGACGACGCCAGGCACTTGGCGTTTGGGTTCGGTGCTCACGTCTGCTTGGGCCAGCATCTGGCGCGCATGGAAATGAGCGCGCTCTACAGAGCCTTGTTCGACCGCCTAGAGAGCATTGAACTCGCCGGCACCCCGCAGTACGTGCAGTCCACTTTCGTCGGCGGCCTGAAGTCCTTGCCGATTCGCTACTCGTTGAAGTGAGCCGCTGGCGCCGAAGTGAGCCGCTGGCACCGCGCGATGCCGGAGGCGGCGTCGAGAACTGTTAGCATGGACGGCGGGTCGCACAACGCATAAGGAGCCATGGAGGAACGCGTATTCACCGCCTGCGTGCTGATCATCGGCAACGAGATACTGTCCGGCCGCACGCAGGACGCCAATCTGAATCACATTGCCACCGAGCTCGGCAAGCGAGGCGTACGCGTGCGCGAGGCGCGGGTGATTCCAGACGTCGAGGACACCATCGTCGCTACCGTCAACGAGACGCGCGCCAAGTTCGACTACGTGCTGACCACCGGCGGCATCGGCCCGACCCATGACGACATCACGGCGGAGTGCATCGCCAAGGCGTTCGGCGTGCCGTTGGTGCTGAGCGAAGCGATCGCCGCTCGCATCCGGGGCCGACCCGCGCCGCCGGAGGTGATGGAATCGCGCTTGCTCATGGCGCGCATCCCCGAGGGTGCCGATTTGATCGAAAACCCCACCGGCGGGCCCCAAGGCTTCCGTATGGCGAACGTCTATGTGATGGCCGGCATCCCTGCCGTCATGCGCGCCATGCTGTCTTCGGTGGCGTTGGACGGCGGCGCCGTGATGCGGTCGCGTTCCGTCACCGCGTATCTCGGCGAGAGCCAAGTGGCGACGGGCTTGGCGAAGGTGCAGGAGCGGTATCCGGAGCTCGACATCGGCAGCTATCCGTTCATGCGTGCGGAACGTTACGGCACCACCTTGGTGATCCGCGGCACTGACGTCGCGGCATTGGACGCCGTATTGGCCGAAGTGAAGCAACTCATCGTCGACGCCGGCGAAACGCCCGAAGACGTGGAGTGACGAGCGGACGAGCGATTTAGTAGGCGGGGAACTAGGAGACCAATCATATGGAGTTGAACGGTAAGACAGCCATCGTGCTCGGCGGCACTTCGGGCATCGGCCTCGCCATCACGCGGCAACTCGAAGCGGCGGGCGCCCGGGTCGTGGCGGGCAGCCGCTCGCCGGCCAATACCGAACAGGCGGCCTCGGCAACGGGGGATGCGGTGACGGTGCGCGCCATCGACGTGCTCGACAGAGACGCGCTGAGTGCGCTGTTCGAGGAGTTCGCCGGTTTCGACATCCTCGTCAACGCGGCAACCGGCGGCGCACGCGCGTCCGGACCGTTCCTTCAGATGGACCTAGACGGTTTTCAAGGTTCGTTTCGTAAGCTCTGGGGCTACACCAATAGCGTGCGTCTAGGCGCACCGCACATGGCCGCGGAAGGTGCCATCACACTGGTAAGCGGCTTCCCTGCGAAGAAGGCGAACCCCGGTTCGTCGGCGATTTCAACGGTCGGCAACGCGGTGGAAGGATTCGTCCGCGCCATCGCCCCGGAAATCGCACCGAGGCGGATCAACGTCGTCTCCCCGGGCGTCATCGATACGCCAATGTTCGCTGCGGCAGGCGAAGCCCGCGAGGCGTTTCTCGCCAACGCCACCAAGAATATGCTCATCAAGCGCGCCGGCACCGCCGACGAGGTGGCATCGGCCGTGCTGTTCACATTGCAGAACGACTACATGACCGGGGGCTGCATCGACATTGACGGCGGGGCGACGCTGCCCTAAGGAGCGGCCTGCCTTTCGTCGCGAAGCGCGGTGTCTCGGCGCGGCTTCCTGCTGTACGCGACGCTAGGCCGGAACTCCGCTGTCCCCGCCTCTCGTCGTACAGCACGGGGACGGCGCGTTGCCTCAGTCGCCTTTGCGACGCCGGTGGCGACCCCGACGGTCGTCGTCTAGCGCGAGGGCCTCTCGTCACAAAGAACGGGCAACGGCGCGTCGCCTTGCGTCGAAGCGCACATCCGGGGACGGCACCCGATTCCTCGGCTAGCGCGAGGGCCTCTCATCGCATAGAACGGCTACCCGGTGCAGCTCTCGTACCTCGTTGCCGAAATCCGGCACGGCGGCGTGCTGTACGCAGCGGTTGTCCCACATCGCAAGGGTGCCGGGCTCGTAATGCACGCGGGCTTGATAGCGCTCCCGGGTGGAATGCGCGTAGAGGAAATTCAAGATGGCATTGCTCTCACCTAGCGGCAAGCCAGCGATGCGGCGCGTGAAGCCACGGTTCGTGTACAGCGCTTTGCGGCCGGTTTCCGGGTGGGTGATGACCGCCGGATGCGTCACCGGCTGACGAATGAGATTGATGTCGAACACTCGGCCGTCGTGCTCGGCGTCAAGCGGCTCGAGAAACGCCTTCATCGCGTCCGACAGGTCGTCGTAGGCGCGGTACTGCGAAGCGAATAGCGTGTCGCCGCCGACGGACGGCACCTGCCGGGCGAGGAGCATGGAAATCTTCGGCGGGATTACCTTCCAACTGACGTCGGAGTGCCAGCCTTCCGCCGTACCGGGCCGGTCTGGGTCCGAGCGAATGCGAAGCACATCCTCGTAGCCCTGCACCGTCGGCGAATAACCGTGGATGTCGAGCTTGCCCCAACGCATGCCGAACTCGCGTAGTTGATCGTCGGTTACATGCGCCTGACCGTGCAACGCGATGGCACTGTATTGCAGTAGCAGCGAGTGGACTTGGGCAAGGCCGTCGTCGTCCAAGTCCGCGATGTCCACACCACGCACTTCGGCACCGAGCGCACCGCTCAACGGCCGAACGTCCAAGGCCAACTCGTTAATAACTGCCGCAGCTTCGGCCATAACAGCCTCCTACCCTCAACTCGATTTACGCTCGATCCTACCGCATTCCTAAGCGCAATAGGACTAGCCACACAGTTCGCCTTTGGCGGTGGATAATGGCCGAATGAAGACCCTCTCTACGGTGCGCTCGAAGTGACGACAGCAACCAAAGCCGATGCGCTGGCGCTGATCGACGAGGCATGGCGTACGCGATACGCGGCGATGAAGTCATCGCCATCGCAAGCGGAATGGCGGCGAATCGCCGTCCGGGTGCGCGACGACCTCGCCAAGGCTGCCGACATCTGTCGCGCTATCGACGCCAAACGCGAGTTGTCGATCGCGCTCGGCAAGTTGGCGCAAATGGAAGAAGACGACGGGAAGCGCAGAGCAGGTCACGAAGAGCAAATTGCCGCGGCCCGGGCGTCCGGCGATACGATGTGCCTAGCGCATGCAATACGGCACTTGGGCGACCTGTACCACCGCGCCCATGACCGTCGGCGAGCACATGAGTGCTACGAAGAAGCGCTGGCACTCTACGACGACGAAGCGTCGCCACCCATGCTGGATTACGCCAACGCACTTCGCCCTATGGCGATCCTCAAAGGCGAGTTGGGCGAGGTAACGGCAGCGAAGGCGCTCATGCGTAGGGCAGGGGAGATGTATCGCGACTTAGGCATCACAGCCGGGGTAGAGGAAGCGGAATCCTTCGTGCAGGGACAAACTTAAGTCAGCGAGATTGGCTTGGTCGCAACGAAAACGGCCGTAACGACGTGCAAAGACAGTGTACGAGAATCAACGACAGCGATGGTTGCCCACCCAATGCAGGGCAATGTTGGGAATGTGCGACAGCTTTGCGGCGGCTGCTTCTGGCGTGGGAAACCCCGGCGGTACGCGATACGGCGTACCCTTACAGGCGGCAGTCACGGCGGTGGTTCCGGCGGTAGCAGTAGGCCGGCAAGTTGCCGGATTATGTGGCTAACCGTTCTAGTTGCGAACGGCACTACGGCCAAAAGTGCCCTATACAGAGCTCCGTTGGCTATTATGGTCCGTCCGGCTCGCGTCCTAATTGCGCGTGCGGTAGTCCCGCTCATAACATGAGCAACGGTTGGTCTTGTCCTTTGACTCAACAAACATGCGACACGATGGACGCGGCATTGTACGAAGCGTGCCTAGCGACCTTCACTGTGGCGAGTGCCGTTGCCGGCTACGCTGTTTGTACTGCTTCAATTCCGACTACGCCGTTTACGGCGGATACCGAACCGGCTGTAGCGTGTACGGTTGGTGCGGCTTTGACGATGCACGCCGTAGGACTAGGATTTGTGAGCACGACCCCGCCGGCCCTTTAATGTGATGGAAGCGAAAACCAAACGATTTTGGTTGCTAGTGGCGACGGGAACCATTACTGCCGTCCTCTTTAGTTTGGTGCTTGACGACAGTTTGGTTAGAACAACGACGTATGGGGTAAGTGCGTTTGTCGGTAATTGCGTAGGCGTGCACATCGGGCTCCGCTATCAAGAAGCCAAGGCGAGACGCGCCGCACGTCGCGGCTAGCGCCGACCGCTCGTGCTACGCACCTCTTCGCCAGCGTCCATGCCGTCGCCCACTTGGGTTAGGAGCGTCGCAGAAACGCGAGAGCCTCGGCGATAACGGGATCGGTCAAATCCGAGCGCTTGTGCGAGGGGCTGGCGGGCTTACGTCCACGGTTGACGCATCCCCGTCATTGGCTTTCAATGCACGGCTGCCGTGACGAATCGGGGGGAGGCATGGCAAAGCAGGGCGTGGTGCCGGACGAATTGACGCGGCCGTTTTGGCAGGCCGCCAATGAAGACCGTTTGGTGATTCAAAACTGCACCGCGTGCGACCGCCTGCAGCACCCACCCGCGACCCGTTGCCACCAATGCGGCATCGACACACACCTTGAATGGAAGGAAATGTGCGGGCGCGGCACCATCTACAACTACGGCGTCGTCCACGACTGCCCGATCAGCCTGCTCCAGGAAGATCAGCCATTCAATGTGGCCGTGGTAATGCTGGCCGAGGATCCCGGCATTCAGATGTACTCCCACCTCCCCGGAACGCCCGTGGACGAAGTGCCGGTGGGTGCCGGGGTCGAGGTGGTTTTCGAACGCACCGCCAATGGCCAAAAAGTACCGGAGTGGCGCGTCGTGGCGGACGAGCAATGAGCACGCCAATGGCGCCGGCGTTAATGTATCGCCGGCAAGACGGTCTCGGGCTTTGGGAGCACCGCGGCAAAGTGGCAGCGGTTGGCATCGGCCACTCGCCAACGGCCCGACGATGGGATGGTCGCCCCGAAACCAGCGTTGGCGGCATTAGTCTGCTGGCGCTACGCCGCGCCATCGCAGATGCCGGCGTCGCGCCGGAGCAAATCGACGGCTTGGTGCTCGACCCGGTCACCACCACCGGCGCGTATTGGCCGAAAGACAAGCCCGTCCCCGCAGACATGGGCACGACCTACCGGACCTCGGACGATCCGCTGGACGGCATAGCGAAGCTGAGCGCCGAGTGGATTCTGCGCAACATGCCGGAACTCACCAACATTCGCTTCACCATGTACGGCCCGGGCTGCATGTCCAATGCCATCTGCGTGGCGGCGCAAGCGGTCGGCAACGGCCTCACGCACACATGTTTAGTCTTGAAGAGCTGGCACAACTTCGAGGGGCGGTACTACCAAGGCGGCGCCAATGCCGGCAGCGCCATCTCCGGCACGGCCGCTTTGCGAGCGCTTTGGGGTACGCCGGCCTGTTACGGCACCGCATTGCAGTTCGCCGAGTATTGCCGCAAGTACGGCAAGAACCACGACATGATGGCACCGTTCATCGAAAACTCGCGCAAGAACGGACTGCGGTTTCCAGAGGGCTACTGGGCACAGCATCGTCCCGAAGAGATCACGCCGGAGGACTACAAGGCGGCCCGCTGGATCGCCAAACCGGCCAACCTGTTCGATAACGACTTGCCGATCATGGTTTCCGCAGCCTATCTCTACACGACCGCCGAACGTGCGCGGGATATGCGGCAAAAGCCGGTGTACATCCTCAACCACGCAACAAGCGACGGCCGCCCGCGCGGTCTGACCCCCATCTTGGACGAAGTGGAAGCGGAAACCGCGCGCACTGCACAGAAGATCTACGAGGGCGCTGGTATCGGCGCGACGGACCTTTCGTTCGAGAACATGTACGACGGCTTCACGCAATTTCACCAATTCCACATCGAAGGTCTCGGCTATCGCGGCATGAAGTTCGGCGAAGCGTTGGACTTCTACCAAGGCGACATCAGCATCCACGGCGCGAATCCGGTGTCGCCCAGCGGTGGCAACATCGGCTGCGGCCGCAGCCGCTTCTGGATGCACACAGACTGTATTCAGCAACTGCAACAACGCGCAGGGGAGCGGCAAGTTACCGGCGTGCAACCGGAAGTAGCGGTGTCCGGCGGCCCCATGCCCTTGGGCGGACACTTCACGGTTTGGAGCGCGACGCCAGATTGAGCGACACCAATCGGTCGAACCCGCAAGGCTCGTCAAGGCCCGTCAAGGAAGGAAAAAACGAGATGATCCTGATTAGTTTCGACATTGACGGCACGCTTACGGTCGGCGATCCACCGGGCATTCTCACGGTGGATTTGGTGCGTTCGGTCAAGGAGCTGGGATTTCTGGTCGGAAGTTGCTCCGACCGCCCGATCAGCGCCCAGCGTGCCCTTTGGCGAACGCACGGTATCGTTCCCGACTTTACGGTCGGCAAGCACATGCTCGCCGAGGTCAAGGCGCAATTCGACGCCGAGATCTACTATCACATCGGCGACCGCGAGGACCTAGACAAGCGACCGGCCGAGAAGGCCGGATTCGCGTTTCTTTGGCCGCATGAAGCGGCGGCAATGCCGTGGCTCGACGCCCCCGAATAGCGGCACGACGGCACAATCCCATGCGAAGAGACAATCGCGACGAAACCAACGACGCCAAGCTACGCCGTCGCGCAGCCCGCGTCGTTCCCGGCGGCATGTACGGCCACATGGCCATGGGCCGGAACATGCCGGCCAATTATCCGCAGTTCTTCGCCCGCGGCGAAGGCGCCCGCCTGTGGGATGTGGACGGCCGGGAGTACATCGACTACATATGCTCCTACGGCCCGATGATCGTCGGCTACGGCAATCGACGGGTCGCCGAGCGAGCCGATGCGCAGCGCGCGCTCCTAGATATCGGCAATGGACCGACGGAAACCATCGTCGAGCTCGCGGAGCGGCTGACGGGCTTGGTCGCGCACGCCGACTGGGCAGTGTTCGCGAAGAACGGCAACGACGCGACCACGACATGCGTCATGGCCGCTCGCGCCTATGCCGGCAAGCACCACGTCTTGGTCGCCGAGGGCGCCTATCACGGTTCGCAACCGTGGGCGAATCGGCGCGCGCCCGGCACGCCGCCCAACGAACACGCCTATTACCCCACCTATCGATTCAACGATGCAGCGAGCCTGACGCGGGCCGTGAAATCGGCGTCGGGGAACCTCGCCGGCATTCTCGTTTCCGCCTATCGCCACGACGCCGGCTTCCATCAGGAACTGGTCGATCCCTCGTTCGCACGCGCCGCGAGGCGACTCGCCGACGACGAAGGCGCGGCGCTCATCTTGGACGATGTGCGCGCCGGCTTTCGCTTGAGCTTGGACGCGAGTTGGTCCGCGCTTGGCGTCGAACCCGACCTCTCGGCTTGGGGCAAGGCGCTCGGCAACGGCGAGGCCATCGCCGCCACATTGGGGTCGGCTCGCTACCGAGACGCCATGGCGAGCGTCTTCGTTACCGGCTCCTACTGGTATCAGGCCGCCCCCATGGCCGCGGCGTTGGAGACCCTCGACATCCTCGAAGAGCGCGACGCGCCGGCGTATCTCGAACGCATTGGCGAGCGACTACGAACCGGCATCGCCGACATCGCCGAACGCCATCAACTCTTATTGCGGCAAAGCGGGCCGCCGCAAATGCCCACCATCATGTTCGAACACGACCCGAAAGGGGAACGCGGACGAGCGTTCTGCGCCGCCCTACTCGACCGCGGCGTCTATTTCCACCCTTGGCACAACATGTTCCTTTCCTTGGCGCACACCGACGCCGACATCGACTTGACGCTCGATGCCGTCGAAGACGCGGCGAAGGAGATGTAGCGGCAGTCGCTCAGCGTGCGGTTGAGCCAGTTGCCGCCGCCAGCGACGTCCACGTTGGCGACAACCGTTCCGAGGCGTACTTTCAGAGACATAGCCTATTCGACGTTCTCGACGCTACGATGTCACAAAGCTGGCGCCACTGACGATTCGAATGCCGTCCCGAACCATACCGTAAGCATCGCGCGCTTGGTTGACGGCACGCTCTAGCTGGGCCGAGAGTTCATCTCGGCGCTCAACCAACGCAACGGGAATAGGCAACGTTGTCAAGGTCCGTTCGTTGAACCTCGGGTGGTGGCCGCCTTCTTGGGCCGCCGCCAAGATCGACTGTACGGACGGACTCAGCAGGTAGGGTGCCAAGAAGGCAATGCTGGATCCGTCGACCGACTCAAGCACAAAGAACTCGGTGCTGCACAAGAGCACCACCGGGCACTCTTGCGCCTTCAACAACCCTGGGTCCACCCAAGCAATCTGACGAAGGTACGGGCGTAGACGCGAGATGATTACTTGCTTCGGGCGAATACGTTTCTTGGTACTGCGAATCGCGGCGCCACTGCACGGACGCTTGGTCGTCCTGATTATGCCGTCCTGTGCGTCGCCCGTATCAAGCACGAGGAACCGGCGGCCATCGACCGTTCTGCCATGAACCTGTTCGCGCATGACATTGACGAAATCGCCGAGGCGAGAACCCGCTTCGTTGGTTCGCCGACGCGGGTCGTACCGTTCAGGCGCTAGGATCCAGCCTTCATCCAACCTTCCTATATCGACAACCGCCTTAGTCGCCATCTCAGAGACGCCAGCCGATGTTGTGGGAGCGCACAAAGTCGCAAACTTGCTCAACAACGCACTGGAAGTCGTGGTCCGCACGCTGCCAAGCCGGTTGGTCATGCCGGCTGCCGGGACGCTCGAGAATATTCCCGCTGGAGTCTTTCCCAGACGACTCGCTGAGAACGAACAACACCGGCTCGTTCCTCGGCGTGCGGATCGCCTTCTCGCGTTTGACACCGAAGAGCACGCTCGTCTTCTGGTGCGTGTGCGGCAGGAATGCGCTGCGGTCTAAGCCAATCACGACGGCAACGCGAACGCGTCGCACGAGCCACTCCCGTAGATACGACCAACTCGCGCCGCCTAGCTTGTTGTGCGGTAGGACGATACCTATGCGACCGCCGGGCCGCAGGAGTTGCACACAGCGTTCGAGAAAGAGGACGTCTCGTTCCATTCTGCGGTTGTGCCTCACCACTTCGTAGCCGTCAAGCAGTTGAGGCTCCCTGACTTCGCCGGCGAAGGGCGGATTCGTCAGAATCACATCGAATCCTCGGGACCTCCTAGTCTTTGCTCGCAACACATCCTCAATGGTCAACTGTGGCGTACCCGAGGAGGCTAGGGCCAGTAGGTCATCGGTGTTCGGCTTGAGTAGGCTGTTAAGCCGATGCAGGTTGGTCTTGTCGTCACCAGCGACTAGCATCAAGGCTTTGGCGACTTGTATGGCACGCCTGTCGAAGTCGCACCCCCAAAGACGTTTGGCGCAATACTCCCGCGCCGACACGTTCAAGCGGTTGCGATTGTGGTTCAAGACGTGGATCAAGAAACCGCCCGATCCACACGCCGGGTCCAAGACCAACTCATCTGGTGTGGGGTTCATGACTCGAACGCAGCACTCCACTATCTGCCGTGGCGTGAAGTATTGACCCTTCGCCCCTTTGGCAACCCGACTTACCAAGAACTCGAAGAAGCCGTCCAAGACCTCGAAGTTGGTGTCGCATATCGAGTGGCCGGCGACCGCGTCCACGCAAATCGCCAAGTGGTCGTCCGTCAGCTTTGACCGAGGTTCCCCATCAATGATGCTTGGCCAACGAGCACACGCCCGGACAAGGAGGTCGTTAACCGTCTCGGCCGTGGCCGCCGTAGACGACCGCGAGTGGAAGCCGGGGCCCCGCCCCGGGAACTTCTCGGCGTAGAGCTTAGCGACAAGGATCTTGAAGATCTCTTGGAACTCGTCCTCTCCTGAGTTGGCAAGCACGAGCTCCTGAAGATGTCCGACGATGCTCTCCCAGTCGCCGGCCCGGGCTCCTCGGTACCGCTTTGCCATGGACAGCCGTTGTAGTCGCGCTCTCGGAGGGAGTCGAAGTATACCGTCATTTACTGTCCGATTATACCGCTTTGGGTTTTGCTGGGTGGCCGCTGCACATTCGTGACGTAGGTGGCGGAGTACCCGTGAAGTCCATTAACGACCAGCGCTACATCGAGATGGTGGCTTTGGTTCGCAAGGCGCGCGAGCGTGCCGGCCTCACTCAGTGGGAACTGGCACAAGCCCTTGGCCGACCGCAATCCTATGTGTCGAAGGTCGAAACCTGCGAACGTCGACTGGACTTCATCGAGTTGCTGCAAATCTGCCGAGCGACTAGGGCGTCGGTACGCGAGGTCACGCCAACCGAGTTCCACGATTTATTCGAGGCAACCCGGAGTGGCTGACCCTCGTGTAGACGACGCCGAACTCGCCTCGCTGTACACAGAGATGCGCGAGTTGGTCGGCGTGCGCCTAGACTTGCTACGAGTGCCTCGCTCGATTCTCCGCGTGCTGGAACCATCCCAAGTTGGCACCATCGTGGGTACTCTGATGGACGCATGCATTCCGGAGCTAACAACGATTCTGAGAGGTGCAGGTGTCCGCCGACCAAGCGGAATATTCAGGCATGAAGGTGTCGTTGGCGAACGTGAAGGCTATCCCGACTACCGCCACTCTAGCGGCTTGCGTCTGGAATTGAAGCTGCTGTATCGCACGCCTAGTGGCATCACGATGAAGGAGTCGCCGACGCCACGTGAAGCCTCGGCACGTCTCACCCAAAAAGTAACTCTCAAGAACATCGATCCGAAGAACGATGTACTCATGGTCGTCGCATATGAACTTCGCCCGCTAGCCGAGGCTACGGACTTGTGTAGTCCAACGATTATGGATGTCGGCTTGTTTCCGATGATCGACTGCATCCTAGCTCGTGATGACCGTCTCCTGCGAAGCGGCGGCAAGTGGTTCGGCAACTACGAAACGCCGTGTGTGCCAAGCAAGATCGGCAGGCAGAAACGCAAGCTGGGCGAACCTCTCGACGAGTCGACTTACGGTCGCAAGGAGAGCGAGGGAAAAGACTTCAATGAGGACACGAACTTCGGAAAATTGAGGCGCATACCCTACAAGCCTCTGCAACTTTTCCTTAAGAAGCACGGTGCCAAGTATGCCCCGAAGGGTGACTGGCCAGAGCCATGGACGATTTAGCGTGCCGTGTCATCAAAGCAAAACCGCCACTTGGTTGATCTGCCAGCGCCTCATGGCTCGCCACTCATCACTAGCCCGACCATGCGAGTAGGCGTCGCCCATCACTTCGGCTGGGGCGTCGCGGTGACGGCAGCGGACGACTATCGAGTCGTCGATCGACGGCGAGTTGCGCTGATCGAACCGCATGTGCCGAGTGCGCCCATCCACCACCATGACCACAGTCTCGACGACGATGAGCTCGCGGTCTTGGTCGCCAAGGTGCGTGCATCGGTAGTGCGAGCAACGAGTGCTTCATTGGCGGAGTTGGCCGCCGCGGTCGTCGCACCAATCGTCTCGCTATCGCTGCGAGACTGGCCAAGCGACTTCCCGAGCGACATCCACACCCAACGTCGCTCGCCCTACGAAAGCCGCGCCGACTCCGTTATGTATCGCGAAGTATTGGCCGAATGCGCCTGCGCCCGGGGTTGGCAAGTCGTTCGCTTCGACGCCAAGAACGTCGAGCAACTGGCGACGGCGCTACTCGGCGAGCGCGCGGCCGACATACTCCACGGCCCGCGGGCGACGCTTGGACCGCCTTGGACGAAGGACCATCGCATGGCGCTGGCGGCGACGATCCTCGCCAGCGAGCGCGAGGAGGGTCGCCGACGCCACGCTTAGCCGGGGGACCGCTGATCGGCGGCGTCCTAGCAAACGCGCCTCCACCGAGGCCAGCCGACCAGCGACATCGCCTCGGGCTTCGCCGCGTAGTTGCTCTTGAGGACCCGCAAGCGCGTGGCGGCTCCTTTGTCGGCGGTATCTCGCCCGAGCGTCCACGCCGTGCGCACAGCGCCGATCCAATCGGTGCTACTGCTATAGACCGATCCAGCCTTGCTCGGTTGCGCGACGAGCATGACCGCGCATGAGGATCGCACGGCCCAAGCGTCCCAATCGGAGACGAAGTGCCACACCCGCGCCCGGTCGTTCTCGCTGTCGGCGTAGGCCGCGGCGAGGGTGTCGATGACCAGCAGCCGGGCGCCGACTCTCTCGCAGTACGCGCGCGCCCATTCGCCGGCGGGCAGCAGGTGGCCGACTCGGTCGACGGGGTCGGGCGCCCACATGGGGCCGGCGCCGGCCATGTCGAGCATCTTGACGCCGCCGTCCAGCCGCGCCACGTCGTCCACGATTCCCCCGTGTAGCACGCGCTCAAGCTGGACCGGCTCGTCCTCCCACGACGCGACGACGACGGTGGAGCCGGCGAAGGCGTGATCGGGCCTCAGGTCGCCCAAGTCACCGCCGGCGATCCACGGGCGGCCCTTGGCGACGCTGGCGGCGAGTTGAAGGCAGAGGCGCGACTTTCCGACACCGCCGGGTCCCACGAGCAGCGCTACACGGTCCGCGGGCAGCCAGTCGCGGACGACCCATTCGCGCGGCGACGGCGGGTGCGGATCGACACCGAGGACATGGACGGGGACCTTGCCCGGCTCGCGGGTCGCCGCCCGGATCGCGGCGACGGCTGCGTCGTCGTCGAGCGTCAGGAGGCTCTCAAACCACACGGCGGGGTTCCCGGTCCAGTCGCGCCACTCACGAGGCTTGGCGACGCCGAGGGCCTTGAGCAAATGCTGCGCCGCGTGGAGCCGGTCAGAGTGCTTCGCGGATTCGGTCCTCGTGGACCGCGAGATGGCCGCAAGGTCCTCCCTGAGTGAGGTCAATAGGACTTGGATTCGGGTGGGCATGGTCTCGTCCTCTGGGGAGGGGTGGGCATTCAATAGTCATTCAGTGGTTATTCCGCGCCGGTCGCGGTGCTCAGCGTGGACGCGCCACGCCACTGGATCGTACGGTCGAGATAGTCGCGCCACCCTCGGGCGCGCGCTGCGGTCGGAGGCGAGGAAGAAGCGGTGGATTTGCGCGTCGTCGGGCCGAGCTCGACGCGAGCGACGACCCATTACCGGCGCTTGAGCAGGGATCGGCCATCCTCGACCACGGCCTCGTCCTACAGCCGAGGCGTCGTCACCTCCAACCCCAGCCGCCGAAACGCGGTGTCGCAAGCGTCTGCCAAGCTCTCATTGTAGCCGCCGAAGAAGTGGTCGGCCCCGTCAATGGCGATCAGCGACGACCCGGGATGCGCGGCGATCCACTCGTCAAGCTCCTGTTGATCCACGAAGGAGTCCGCAGTGCCGGCGATGACCGCCGCAGTCGCACCGTCAATCCGAGGAAACGCCATACCGCCGAGCGGCGGCGCAATCAGCACCGCTCGTTCCGCCGCGTCCAGTTGTCCGAGTGCCCGCCAAGCCATGCACGCGCCGAACGAGTAGCCGATCAGGATCGGTTCATCGACACCGTGGTGGTCGGCGAGCCAGCGTGCGACCGCGGTCACGTCGTCCACTTCGCGGTCGCCGTCGTGCCGTCCTTCGCTCGCGCCGACCCCTCGGAAGTTGAACCGCACCGTGCCGCCGCCGAGGGCGACGAACCGTGCCCCGGCGATGTCGAGCACCGCATCCATCATGCTGCCGCCATAGAGCGGATGCGGGTGGCACAGGATCGCCCAACGTCCGTCTTCGGCGGCTTCGACTGCCGCTTCGAGCTCGCCGGCGGGCCCCGGAATCATCGCGTGTCTCATCGGTTGCTGCCGGCGCCCTGCATTGCTCGAAGTCGGTCGCAATCGTATACGATGCCGGCTTGGAGAATCAGTCGGAGTGCGGAACGTGATAACCGTCCTCGATGGCGCGATGGGTGGCGAAATCCAGCGGCGCGTACCCGCCGCGGCGCACGGACTCTGGTCCGCAAGCGCACTGCTCGACCATCCGCAAATGGTGGTGGATATTCACCGCGAGTACATCGACGCCGGCGCAACCATCGTCACCACCAACACCTACTCAACCGTGCCAAGTTATCTAGGCAAGGCTGGTTTGGCCGAAAGGTATCCGGAACTGACGGCGTCGGCCGCCCGCCTCGCTCGCCAAGCGGTGGCGGAGAGCGGCGCCGCGGAAGGCGAAGTGTTGGTGGCAGGATCGTTGCCGCCGCTGTCCGAAAGCTATCGAGCCGACTTAGTGCCGGATGCCGAGGCGGCGTTGCCGATCTACGGCACCATGGTCAAGGCGATGGTCGATTACGTCGACCTGTTCCTGTGCGAAACGATGGCGTCGGCGGCGGAGGCCCGCCATGCCGCCAGCCAAGCACTCGCCTTCGGCGAAGGCAAACCCGTCTACGTGTCGTGGACATTGGCCGAGACGCCGGGCGAGGGCTTGCGCAGCGGGGAAACCATAGGGGAGGCGTTCTCGCGGTTGGACGACTTAAGGCTAGACGCCTTTCTGTTCAACTGCACGCATCCCGAAGCCATCGAAGTCGCGATTGGCGAGCTCACCGAACTTACCGACAAGCCGATCGGCTGTTATCCGAACCGCTTGAACCGCGTGCCCGAAGGCTGGACGTTGGACAACGAACTCAACACCGGCCTGCGTCCAGACTTGCCGGAGGACGTCTATGTGGCATCCATCCTACGTTGCATCGAGCAGGGCGCCAGCATTGTCGGCGGCTGCTGCGGCATCGGACCCGGCTATATTCGCGCACTGGTGGAGCGGCTAGGCGCGAACGGTTAGCACCTGTTCCCGGCGAGGCGTCGAACCCTGCCGTAACGCCTACGCCAAGAGCTCCAGCCAATGCAGCACCGGCACGTCGAGCGCATCGGCCAAGTGCGTCTGACAACCAATGTTGGCGGTGACCACGGCTTCCGGGGCGTGGCGACGTAGCGCTTGGGCCTTGCGCGCTTTCAAAGTGTCGGCCATTGCCGGTTGTAACAAGCTGTAGCTCCCCGCCGAACCGCAGCATAGATGCGCATCAGCCACCGGCACGAGTTCGTACCCCGTAGCGCGCAGGATGTCCTCGACCACGCCGGTTAGTTTCTGTCCATGCTGAAACGTACAGGGCGGGTGCCAAGCGATTCGGCGAAGTTCGCGACCGTCAATGAGACGTTTTCGGAACTCGAAGCCCGCGAGCAACTCGCCGACGTCGATCACCTTGCGGGCGAATGCCGTAGCCTCAGCGCCGCCAAGCAACCGGCCGTAGTCTTTCAGCGTGACGCCGCAGCCGCTGGCGGTGGAGACGATCCTGTCCGCACGCCGCGTCAGCCGAGCGACGTTGTCGCG
Organism: uncultured Pseudomonadales bacterium; assembly: GCA_964348085.1. GTDB lineage: Bacteria > Pseudomonadota > Gammaproteobacteria > Pseudomonadales > Azotimanducaceae > VXYL01. Next base: position 23,227 of record CAYGBI010000047.1, read on the forward strand.
CATCGCTTGGCGGGCGACTTCCGTACGGCCAAGGTGCAACGCCAAGCCGCCGCAGCAGCGTTCGCCGGCCGCGACGAACGGCCGCAAACCCCGGCTTTGCAGCAGGTGCGCCAAGTGCGCATTCACTTCCGGCGTGACCACCCGCTGCGCGCAGCCCTGCAACAACAGAACATCGCCTTCGGTCGGCAGCGCGGCCACTTTCGGCGGAGGCTGCAGCAGGCGGCGTTGGCCACGCGGCAACAGACGGCGAAACGGCCGCCCCAAAGCGACCCAGAACGCCAACAGCCGTGGCTTCGGCACCACCGCCAGCAAGGCGCGCGACAAGACGCCGCGCTTCGGCAATTGCTCCTCAAGCATTTCGCGGCCGATCTCCGCAAGTTCGCCATAGCGAACGCCCGACGGGCAGGTTGTTTCGCACGCCCGGCAGGTAAGGCAGCGATCCAGATGGGTTCGCGCCGTCGCGTTCGCTTGGCCGCTCTCCAACATGCCTTTGATCAAGTAAATGCGGCCGCGCGGTCCATCGAGTTCGTCGCCACGCACTTGATACGTGGGACATGTCGCATTGCAGAAGCCGCAATGGACGCAGGCACGGAGGATGTCGTCCGCTCGGCGCCCGCGTTCGCTCGCAAGCAAGGGTTCGGCCAGCGTCGTTTGCATCTAATCCGGCGACAACGCCAAGAGGCCGGGGTTGAGCACGCCGTCGGGGTCGAAGGCGCGTTTGATACGGGCCGTGTATTTGGCGAGCGCGCCGCTAGCCAGCGGCGTCGTCGCGCCGCCCGGAAACAAGGTCGCGAACGCATCGTCGGGAATGGTCTCCGGCTTGCCCCTACGCCACGCTTGGCAGCCACCCCACTCGATTAATAAGGAGTCCGCACCGCTCGCGGCGCCAGCGACAGGCGGCGGACAGCCCCGCGGCAGCGAAAGCCGCGTCAACGGCCTATTGGCGGCGAAGGCGGCGAAGAAGGGGTGGCGGTGGTCGCGCACTTGCGCCCACAGCGCAGGATCCCCCGCATCCGGCAACGCCATCGTCGCCTGCGCGCTGTCCAAGGCGGACGCGCTGCCCGACGTACGCACGCTCAACACGCCATCGACGTGACAGGTGGCGGTTATAGGCAACGGTTGCCGCGCCCACTGGCGGCACAACGCGCCGGCCTCGGCGGCATCGCAACGCTTAGCCCGCGTCCGCTCGGCCTCCGGGGCCGGAAGCACCCGCAGGCTGGCACTCAAGATGACGCCGAGCGTGCCGCGCGCGCCGACCATCAAGCGGGCGATGTCATAGCCGGCGACATTCTTCATCACGCTGCCGCCGAAACGCAGCCGCTCGCCCAAGCCGTTGACGATCTCGACACCTAGGATCGCGTCGCGAACGTTTCCCCGCCAAGGTCTCGCCGGCCCGGCCAAACCGGTGGCGATGGCGCCGCCGACTGTGCCGCCGCCGTCAAAACACGGCGGGTCGAACGGCAGTAGCTGGCCCTCCTCCGCAAGCGTCTCGGTCAACTCGGCGATGGGCGTGCCAGCGCGAGCAGTTATCACCAACTCTTCTGGTCGGTAGTCGAGAATGCCGGCGTGGCCTCGGGTGCGGAGCAGCGTCTCACCGCAGGAGGGGCTGAAAAACGCTTTCGAGCCATGACCGACGATGGCGAGGGTCGATCCCCGGCTTCGACACTCCGCCACCGTCGCCACAATCGCGGCCGCGTCGTCGGCCATCAGAAGCGCTCCAAGTGCGGATGCGGCAAGCGGCCCTGATGCACATGCATGCCGCCCAACTCCGAGCACCGCGCCAAGGTGGGAATGGCTTTGCCGGGGTTCATCAGGCCATTGGGGTCGAAAGCGGCCTTTAGGCGATGGAACTGGTCGAGCTCGGCGGCGGCGAACTGCTCGCACATGGCATCGAGTTTCTCAACGCCGACGCCGTGCTCGCCGGTGACCGTGCCGCCCGCTTGCACGCACAAACTCAAGATACGACCGCCAAGCTGATGAGCGCGTTCGGCTTCGCCCGGCGCGTTGGCGTCGAACAGGATCAGCGGGTGCAGGTTGCCGTCGCCGGCGTGGAATACGTTGGCGACCTGCAACTCGTACTCCGCCGACAGCTTGCCGATCTCGCCGAGCACGCCGGCGAGCTTGCTACGAGGGATGGTGCCGTCCATGCAGTAGTAGTCCGGCGCCAATCGGCCCATCGCCGGAAAAGCGGATTTGCGTCCCCGCCACAGCCGTTCTCGATCCGCCTCGTCCACCGCCACGCGCACCGTCGCCCCGTGCGCCTCGAGCACCTCGCGCACCCGCGTGGTATCCGCTTCCACCTGCTCCTCGGTGCCGTCCAATTCGCACAGCAGAATGGCCGTCGCATCGCGGGGATAACCGGCGCCCGCGAAATCCTCCGCGGCCCGGATGGCCGGGTTGTCCATCATCTCCAGTCCCGCCGGCACGACGCCGCCGGCGATGATGGCGCCCACCGCGTCGCCGGCGTTTTCGAGGACATCGAAGCCGGCGAGCAACACCCGTTTCGCGAGCGGCAGCGGCAGCAGTTTGACGGTGACTTCGGTGACCACGCCAAGCATTCCCTCCGAACCCATCATCACCGCCAAGAAATCGAGACCCGGCTGCTCCAGACCTTTGCCGCCGAACACCAGCTCGTCGCCCTCGAAGGTCTCCACCCGCAACCCGGTGACGTTGTGGACCGTGAGACCGTATTTCAGACAATGCACGCCGCCGGAGTTCTCCGCGACATTGCCGCCGATGCTGCAAGCGATCTGCGACGACGGGTCCGGGGCGTAGTAGAGGCCGTAGTCGCGCACCGCTTGACTGATCGCCAAGTTGGCGACGCCAGGCTCGACGGTGGCCGTGCAAGCCTCCACATCCACCTCTTTGATGCGGTTCATCTTGGTGAGCGTGAGCAGCACGCCGTCTTTCAGCGGCCGCGCACCGCCCGAGAGACCGGTGCCGGCACCGCGTGTGACCACCGCCACCTTGTGTTCTCGACACACGCGCAACACTGCCCGCACTTGCGCCACGTTCTCTGGCAACGCCACCGCCCAAGGCCGCTCGCGGATCGCCGTTAGGCCATCCGTCTCGAACGGCCGCACGGCGTGCTCGTCGGTGATGAGCGAGTGCGCCGACAGACAGGCGCGAAGGCGGTCGAGAACTTCCGGGTTGCGCATGGCGCCTACTATAGTGGCTTGTCGGCGACCAAGCGAAACGGCTGCGGGTACCGACGTGCATTGCGGTTTCGAAGCCTCCGACCATTTTACGACGCGTCGTAAAATGGTCTTGACTATTCGACGATAGGGTCGAAAATGGTCGGGACATGATTCCGCGCCTCTACGACGCCATGCTGGCCGAGCACTTGGCCAACAACCGACAGATGGCGTTCGTCGCCGGACCGCGCCAAGTCGGCAAAACCACGACCTGCCGTCACCTCGCCGACGCCTACGTCAATTGGGACGACTGGGACGACCGGCAACTCGTGCTCGGCGGGCCGCGCGCCGTCATCGCCGAGCGCCGCCTCGACCGATTGGCTGCCACTCCCCCGCTCGTCCTGTTCGACGAACTGCACAAGTTTCCGCGCTGGAAGGAGTTTCTGAAGGGATTCTTCGATACTTACGCCGACCGCGTGCGCGTCATCGTAACCGGCAGTAGCCGCCTAGACGTATTTCGACGGGGCGGCGATAGTTTGATGGGCCGCTACCTCCTTTACCGTTTGCACCCGTTCTCGGTGGCCGAGGCGGTGGCGCAGGACCTGCCCCCGCCGACGCGGATTGTCCGCTCGCCAAGGCGCATCGACCCAACCGAGTTCAACGCTCTGTGGGCACACGGCGGTTATCCAGAGCCGTACCTGCGACGCGATGTTCGCTTTACCCGTCGCTGGCGATCACTGCGCCATCAGCAGTTCGTCAGAGAGGACGTTCGCGACCTCACCGGAGTCCGGCAACTCGACCAATTCGAGATGCTGGTGCGTCTCCTAGTCGATCGCTCGGCGCGGCAACTGGTTTACGGGAACTTGGCCACCCAACTGCGCGTTGCGGTGGACACCGTGCGGCGTTGGGTGGTCGCACTCGGCGATCTGCACTTCGGCTTCGTCGTTCGTCCTTACTTCGCCAATGTCTCAAGATCCCTACGCAAAGAACCGAAGTGGTACCTGCGCGACTGGGCGGTGATCGACGACCAAGGCCGTCGCGCCGAGACCTTCGTTGCCTGCCACCTCCACAAAGCCGTCGACGGATGGAACGATATGGGCCTCAGCAACTTCCAACTCGGCTACTTGCGCGACAAGGAGAAGCGCGAAGTGGACTTGGTGGTGGTGCGCGACGGTCGGCCTTGGTTCCTCGTGGACGTAAAGCACCGCGACGAACGGCTAAGCCCCGCTCTCGAGTACTTCCAGAGGCAAGTCGACGCGCCTTTCGCGTTTCAGGTCACCGTGGACGCCGAGTATGCTCCGGCGGATTGCTTCGCGACACAGGGCAGACCCGTGGTCGTACCGGCGAAGACTCTGCTGTCGCAGCTTCTGTAGCCCAGCATGGGAGCGACGGCGGACATTCCCTCCCCTTGACTTCGGGTACTACGGTACGATGACCGCCATGGCCGAGGTTAAGAGCCCGCCCTTCGGGGACGCAGAAACCAATACGCGACGCCATGCGCTCGACGGGCGGAGAGTTTGGCGGCCGGGACGCTATCGGTGGTTGTGCATATGACCACCGACGCTTGGGTGCTGAAGAACGCCGTTCTCGTCAACGAGGGGCGGTGTTTCGAGGGCGACCTCGCCATTCGCAACGGTCGCATCGACCAAATCGGCGGCACTATCGCCGTGGAGGGTGCGCGGGAGCTCGATGTGCGCGGCGCTTGGCTGCTGCCCGGCATGATCGACGACCAAGTGCATTTCCGGGAACCGGGGTTCGAGCACAAGGCCACCATCGCTACCGAGTCTCGCGCCGCGGTCGCCGGCGGCATCACCAGCACCATGGAGATGCCGAACTGCAACCCGCAGACCATCGACATGGCCGCCCTGCTCGACAAGCACGCGCGCGCCAAGCGCCATTCGCGCACCAACTACGCCTTCTACCTCGGCGCCACCAACGACAACCTCGAAGCCATCAAGGGCGTCGATGTGACCAAGGCGTGCGGCGTCAAGGTGTTCATGGGCGCCTCCACCGGCAACATGCTGGTGGACGACGAGCGCACGCTCGAGGGCATTTTCGCGTCGAGTCCGCTCCTCATCGCCACGCACTGCGAGGACACGCCGACCATCCACGCCAACGAAGCGCGCGCCCTAGCCGAGTTCGGCGACGCCATCCCCATGGCCGAGCACCCGCGCATCCGCTCCGTCGAGGCCTGTTACAAGTCGTCGTCGCTCGCCGTGTCACTGGCCAAACGGCACGGCAGCCGCCTGCATGTGCTGCACTTGACTACCGCACGCGAACTCGGCTTGTTCGAACCCGGCCCCGTGATCGGCAAACGCATCACCGCCGAGGCGTGCGTTCATCATCTGTTCTTCAACGACACTTGGTATGCGGCGCTCGGCGCGGACGTCAAATGCAATCCGGCCATCAAATCCCGCGCCGATCAACTCGCGCTGAAGCGCGCCGTGGTCGACGACGTGATCGACGTCATCGCCACCGATCACGCGCCGCACACCCGAGAGGAGAAGGCAGGCAACTATCTAACTGCCCCCGCCGGTCTGCCGCTGGTGCAGCACGCACTATTGAGCCTGTTCGAACACGTCAAGGCCGGCGAAATGACCATCGCACAGGTCGTGCGGAAAACGGCCCACGCACCGGCTGAACTGTTTGCCGTCGAGGAGCGCGGGTTTCTGCGCGAAGGCTATTGGGCGGACCTCGCGGTGGTCGACCCGAACGCGGCGACGGTGGTGGACGACGAACCCGTGTACGCGAAGTGCGGCTGGACGCCGTTCCGCGGCTTCACGTTTCGCTCGCGGGTTATGCACACATTCGTCAATGGCAACCTTGCCTACGACGACGGGCGGTTCGCTGCGGATGTGCTCGGGGTGCCGTTGCGGTTCGCCCGTCCGTAAGCTGGGCGAGCTGCTAAGCGAGTGTGCGCCGCCGCCGGCTAGCCGAGGACGTATGCGGTAGTAGAAGGTGCTCGACAGTACCGCACGTCTCCGCCTACCGTGCCGAGGATCGCGGCGAGATCATGCGCACGTTGCCGGCCATCCTCGCGGCGGAGCAAGTGCGGTTGCCGGAGACTGGTAGCACTTCGTACCAGTCCGCCGGCGAGATCGCCTACCGTGCCGGCGAAGTCTCCGGCAAGTGCCGAGGACGTGCGCACGGATGGCGTAGCGGTTGGCGGCCACACGTTCGCCGCCGGCAATCGGCTTCGGTTCAGTGCGGGTGCGAAGCAGCGCCGGCAAACGCGAACGCTCGCCGGCGAGATCGTGCGCACGTCCTCGGTTCAGTGCCGAAGTAGTCGCCGTTGCCGGCCATCCTCGGCAAGCGAAGACGGCCTACAGCGCCGGTACGCGATGGCGGATACAGCCCACTTCACCCGCCGTTGATCGCGCTTAGTGCGCCGGACGCTCGCCGTTTGGCTTGTGCTCCGTCTCCGCTTCGTGCTTCGCCGCTTCGCGTGCCTTGACGGTTCGCCAAAACTCACGGCGCACGGGCCTTGGCACTGCCAAATAAGCACCCGTAACGACAAACAGCACGATTAAAAACGTCACGCCCGAATAGACGGCGAGGCCCAACCCTACTACGCACCCAAACAGGTTGCCGACATAGGCGCCAAACTCGTTATCTCTCACTCTCATAAGTCTTCCTCAAGCGCAGTTCATCACACACTACATATTACAATGCCGGCTAGACCTACCAAACTGGAGCTAGTCGCCACAAAGATATTGCGTGATCTCACGGTCTTCAAGGCTACCCCGTAGACGGTCAGCCCCGCGTAGAAAGCGCAAGAAAAAGGCGAGCCGAGTTCACCAAGTGCCACACCGTCCACAAAATCCTCGCAAGTGATATACGCACCCGTCGAAGAACCGGCGAAGCCGCCGCCTATCGGGTTCACGTTCACCCAAGGATTATCGACTTGTCGCGCAATGCAATTCTCGTACGTCAGTTCAGTACGTTCCGGCGGCGGTGGCGGCGGACAAAGCCGCATTCGGCCACCGTCATGACAAAGATCCCATTCAACATCTTCGTCGTCGGAACTATCGTCGCCGCCATCGTCTCCGCTACCGTCGCCGGAACCGCCGCCGCCGTCTCCGCTACCGCCGCCTTGACTAACGCCGCCAATAGGATCGACGTTTTCAAATATCAAGGCGCAACCCGAATAGAAGTCGCCGGCGGTAACGCCGCATTCCCAACATTGGCGCACGCCCGTACCGCATTCGTCTACCCTGTCGCATCTTAGTATTAGCGTGTCTCTGTCTCCGTCTTGCCGTTCATAGCAAGCGTACCTATCGGCCAACGCTTCGCCGCTTGATGGCAAAAGTGCGTCCGTCACGGGTGCGCTTGGCGTTCCGAACATCAAGAACGCGGCTACGAACGCCTGAGGTGGTCCTACTTTTTCGGACAGATCGCCAAGGTGTGCTCCAAGGTCGAGAGGAGACGCTGGCATGGCCAGGAAGAGGCGCCGT
>CAYGBI010000048.1:0-28940 GCA_964348085.1 uncultured Pseudomonadales bacterium
GAGGCCGCGAATCGTCTCGTCGTCTACAACGCCCGGCGCGCCGCCGGGAAACGCCTTGCCGAGCCGGCGGAGCACATTCGTTCCCGCGACGACCAATCGATTCAACACCGCGTGTTCGAGACCGACCGGGACGAAGCGACCGGAATTGCGGCCGAGATCGCCGGTCCGGACATCGGCGAGCGCGGCCAGACGCTGGTACTGGCCAGAACCCGCGCGTTGCTGAAGCCCATGCACAAAGCCTTGCAGGCGAAGGGTGTGAAGGCGACGATTCTGGGCCGCCGCGACGATTTCGCATCGCCCGAGATGCGATGGCTGGTCGCCTGCCTGAAGCAGATCAACCGGCCGCTCGACCGGCGCAACCTGGCAACGCTGGTCGAGGCGTTCGGCAGCTTCGTTTCCGGCTGCGCTGCGTCTTCGGCAAGTGGGCCCGCGCCGCTGGACTTTGACGACTTGCTGTCCCGTTCGGCGACGGAGGGCATCATGTACCTATCGGTCTGGTTGCGTGCGGCGCAAGCGGCCGGGCTGTCGTCGCCCGCAGCGGAGCTTGTCGATCTGATCGCGGATCTCGCCGCCGGAAAGTTGACGCTTGCCTCGGCAATCGCCCCGATCCTCGATCACTTCGAGAGCGCCAAGCCCAACGTGGACCTCCGGGACGACCTGAGCGCTTGGCGGCGATTGTCGAGCGAGATCCCAACGGCGGTCGGACCGACATCGCTCGACCGATTCCTCCAAGAGCTGGAGCTGCGCTCCAAGGAACCGCATCCCGCGCCGGGAGCGGTATCTCTGGCGACCATCCGCGGCGCCAAGGGATTGGAGTTCGATACCGTCTACCTCATCGGCTTGGCGGAGGAGATCCTGCCCTCTTGGCACAGCGTCAGACGAGAGAATGGCGGCTCGATGCTGGAGGAGGAACGCCGCGGCTGCTTCGTCGCCATCACCCGCACGAACAAGCGGCTGATCCTGTCCCGAGCGCGGCACTACAGGAGATGGCCGAAGCAGCCGTCCCGGTTCCTCGCGGAGATGGGCTTCGCCGATGACGATTCCGATGCCAACGTGGGAAGTGGGAGTCCTATGTGAAAGGACCGAAATTGAGCAACCAAGAGTCACCATTTATGGACCGCGGACTCCCGCCGTTACTGGTCTCCGACCTGCGTCGACTCAACCCTTGGTGGGAGGGCGAACCCATGCCGCCGCAGCCCAAGACGCGGCGGCATTTGGTTGCTTGGGTACGTCGGCGAGTCGAGGCAGGGATTGCGCCCATTGTGGTCGTGCGGGGGCCTCGTCAGACGGGAAAGACAACGGCCCAGTTTCAGATGATCCAAGACCTGCTTGACGAGGGTGTGCCACCGACCAGCATCCTTCGCGTGCAGTTTGATGATTTGGAGTCACTTCGGAAAACCGCTGAGCCGATCATCGCCATTTCCGAGTGGTTCGAGCGGAAGATCGCGACAGCTCGGTTCAACCGCCTCGCGTCGGATTCCGGGATGGCCTACCTCTTCTTCGACGAAGTGCAGAACTTGGCTGGCTGGGACGCCCAATTGAAGTCGCTGGTGGACAATGCCGCCGTCAAGGTGATCGTCACAGGTTCCTCCGCGCTGCGGATCGAAATGGGGCGTGACAGCCTCGCCGGGCGGATCAATACAGTCGAGGTGGGCGTTCTTTCGCTGACGGAAATCGGCACGCTACGAGACTTGCCGTCGCCGTCGCCTTTCTTGCGGGACAACGGCCCGGGTCCGCTGATCGAAAAAGAATTCTGGACGGCATTAAGAGAATACGGGCTGGAACACTCGGAGTTTCGTCGAGAGGCTTTCAGGTTTTGCTCTGAACGCGGGGGCTATCCGATTGCCCACAGGCTCAAGGACGTCGACTGGCCCCGGATCGCCGATCAGTTGAACGAGACCGTCATCAAGCGGGTCATCCGGCATGACTTGCGCGTAGGAGACCGTGGACGCAAGCGGGACGAGCAGTTACTCGAGGAGTTGTTTCGGTTATGTTGTCGTTACGCGGGCCAATGCCCTACTGTGTCCCTATTGGCTGATGAAGTGCGCCAAGCCCTCAGCGCGGATATCGGTGTCCAACGGGTGACCCAATACCTCCGGTTCCTTGGCGACACACTCCTTCTGAGGCTGATCCCACCGCTGGAAATTCGACTCAAACGTAGGCGAGGCAGCCCCAAACTCTGCTTGGTGGACCACGGACTTCGGGCCAGTTGGCTACAGGAGTACATTCCCCTCGACCCCGACGAACTGGCGCGAAAACCCGAATTGACGACCATGGCGGGGCATCTGGCGGAAAGCACTTTCGGCTCGGTGGCTGCCACCATCCACGGGCTGGACATCGCTCACTTCCCGGAAAGAGGAACCGACCGGGAAGTTGATTTCGTTCTCACCATCGGTGCGCAACGTGTGCCGGTTGAGGTCAAGTACCAGCGACGCATCGATGCCCTGAGAGATACCTTGGGCATTCGGTCGTTCCTCGAAAAAACGGTCAACAACGCGACTTTCGGGATACTCATCACCCAAGATGACACCGCAATGGTGGACGATCCCCGCATCGTCTCCATGCCCCTTTCAACCTTCATGCTGCTGAGATGATGCGCCAATCCACCGGTCCCGGCTCTGTCACGGGCTGGGCGGCACTTATGATCCAGTTTCCGAAGTACTGTCCGTAGCCCCGCCTCTGGTGACGGGGCACCAGTGCTGGCGGATAGCGACTCCGGTGCCGCAGCACTCACACCGGCGGGTCGCCCTTCACAACCACCCGAGTCAGCGCCCGCGGCTCGTCGTAGTCCAAGATGGACGTATGCATCACCGAGCGGTTGTCCCAAATCACCAAGTCGCCGGTCGCCCAACGGTGGCGGTAGGTGAACTCCAAGCCCGTGGCATGTGCCCACAGCGCGTAAAGCGTCAGCCTGCTCTCGGTTTGCGGCAGGCCGACGATGTGCGACGTGAACTCCGGGTTGACGTACAGCGCCGTGCGTCTGGTCTCGTCGTGGGTGCGCACCACCGGATGCACCGAGTCCGGTACTTTCGGGCCGAAACGTTTGCCCGTGTGGTTGGCGGCGAGGTCGCTGATTTGCTCCACCGTGGGTAGGTCGCGACGGAACATCCGGCCTTTGTCCAGCGCGGCTCGATCCAGTGCCGCCAACGCCATGTGCTGATTGGCGAAGCCGGTATCGCCGCCGTGCGAGGGGAGCTTGCGTGCGTGGAGCATGGTGATCGACGGCGGCGTGGGGTGCCAGCTCATGTCGGAGTGCCAAGCGCCATAGCCCTTGCCGCGCGCGCCTCCTCGGCTGGCGAGCACTTGCACGTATGGGTTCTCCGTGTGCTGCGAGGCCGGATGCGTGAGCAGTGCGCCCCAGCCCTCGCCGAATCGCCGGAGCTCGTCGCGATGTAGATTCTGGTCGGCGACGGCGAGCAAGTGGTGCGCCAAGAGCGCGGCTCGCAGTTCGCCAATCAAGTTCGCGGATGCTTCTCTCAAGTCGATGCCGCTAACGCGGGCACCCATCGCCGGCGCCAAAGGTTCGATGCGCATGTCGCGCCTCCCGTGCGTTCGCCAAGTAGCGCAATCCGCTACAGTAAGTGAATGTTCATCGAGCGTCACGAGGGCACGGAATGATTTTCGAGATCCGCAACTACCACTACGAACCGACTCAGATGGCCGCCTATCGCGCGTGGGCGGTGGCGAAGGCGCTGCCGTACATCCGCGCCAACTTGGATTTGGTGGGTTTCTGGGTGAACGTCGACGAACCGCCGCAAGTCGGCGGCAGAGCGCTCGATGAACTCGGCAGCGCGACGGTGACGTGGATTATCCGCTGGGAAGACATCGCCACCCGCAATCGCGTGATGGGCGAGGTGTTCGGTTCCTCGGAGTGGCAAGAAATCATGGCCGCCAATCCAGGGCAGGAGAACTATCACCGCACCGAGGCGAAGTTCGCCAAAGCGCTCTAGTCCCGCCAGTTGGGGGCGATTCCCGCTGGTTTTTCGACCTTAGAGCGGCCCCGGCCCTTGCTCGCCGGTGAGCAGCCAGCGAATCATGGGCAGGTGTTGGCGACCGACGAACAATTGATCGGCGACGAGGTAGGTGGGGATGTTGAACACACCACGCTCGCCGAGCGCTTTCTGGTGAGCGGCCAACTCCGAAGCTCCGCTTTCGGCATCGAAACCGTCAACGCCGAGGGTCGCTAAGACCGATGCGATGGCTTCGCCGTCTTTGATGTCCAACCGGTTCGCCCAGAAGTCGAACAGCACGCGCTCGGTGTATGCCCGACCGACCCCGTGCCGGTTGGCGACGAGGCACCCGCTGCAAGCGAGCTTGGAGTCGACCTCGGCGCCGTCGCGGGACATCTCGATGCCTTGCCCCCGGGCGTAGCGCGCAGCGTCGCGCGCGTAGTATTCGGCGCGCACCCGGGCATGACGATCGCTCACCGTTTCGTCCGGCTTTTGCGCGGGTACGCCCCGGGACTCCGTCGGGAACGGCAGCCAATCAACGTTGACGCCGAGTTCGTCTGCCAACGCGCAGGTGGGCTTGAACGCCAACAGCGAGGCGGCGTTGGTGAAGTCGAAGGCGAAGCCGATGTGCGCGGTCATTCGAAGCGGTCGTAGGCGATATCCGGCGCCGGGCCCTTTCGCCCGCCGAGCAGCCAGCGCACCATCGGCAGGTGCTCGCGCCCGAAGAACACCTCCTCGTCGATTACGTAGGTCGGTACGCCGAAGACGCCGGCCGGATGTAGCTGTGCGTGTAGTTCGTCGTGTGCCGAGCGCCCGTCGCCGTCCAGCCAATCCAAGTAACCACTGCGGTCGCCGCCCGCTTCCGCCACCACGTCGGCGACTACGTCGGCGTCTTCGATGTCGATCTCCCGCTTCCAGAACCTCTCGTAGACGATGTCCATGTATGCCTTTAGCACTTGGCGATCAGACCGCGTCCACAACATGCCGATGGACGCCAACGAGGAGTCCCAAACCTTTCTCGGCCCGTACACCAAAATGTCGCGCAACCGGGCGTAGCGCTTGGCGTCCATGTACGCGTAGCGCACGCCCTGCCATTGGCGGGGGGTGCGGTTCTCCTCCACCACCTTGCCGGCATCGTTAACTTTCGCCGAGCCGAGGAAACTCGGGATGTTCAACGTCAACGGGCGCCAATCGATTTCGATGCCGAATGCGGTTTCGAGCTGCCAAGTGGGGTCTTTCGCCAAGTAGGCATAGGGACTCTTGAAGTCCATATAGACGATCAGCGGCGAATCGGATCGCAAAGGATGCATGAAGAAGTATCGGGCGTTGGTTCGCGGGTGAGCTTAACAGAAGCGTCGAATGCCGGGCGATCTCGGGCTGCATCCTTGTGCCGGGGTCGCGCCTTAAGTAGTCCGGCAGGTCAGGTGCGCGAGGGCCTCCGGGAAAGCAAGCCGCGTGCCATCGCCTCGTTTTCGATCCGCTTGAATCGCTCGTCGAGGTCGAACTCCTCGAACCATCGCGCCATGTACTCCCGGTCGAAGTCGGGCCTGGCCACGAGGATGGATTCGACGTCCGCGTTGTCGCGCCAGCGGTTGGCGATGAGCTTCAGGATCACCACGTCTTCAACCGCCAGCGTCCTGAAGCTTAAGTGTTCGTCATAGTCCACTCGGTGCGCTCTCGCAATTGCCCCGGTTTCGTAGTCGGTTCCCGACACCATCATGTCGATTCGTCCCGCCGCCGCGTGCTGCATCCGCAGTAGGAAGCCATCGGCCGCTCCGGTGGTCGTCCATCCGCGTTCGTGGAGCGCGGCTTGCACGTCCGCGAGATCGTTGCCGGAAAGCGAGATCAAGACGTCTAGGTCGTTCGTCGTTCGGGTCTCGTCCCGATAGTTGTTGGCAGCCACGGCCCCCGCTACGGCCCAATCGATGCCGCGAGGAGCTAGCGTGTCCGATAGCGCTTGGAGCGCCTTCGCGAACGGCTCAACTCGTAGCGCCACGTCGCTTTCTCTGGTCGATCAGAATCTGCCGGTTCCGAAGGTACGCCAAGTGGGTGTCCCAATCGCCGCCAAGGGGGTCTTCCGTGCCCATGCCGCAGTCCGGGTCGATTGCCCGCATACGCTCGACGAGTTCGCGGAAGTCCTTTGGGGGGCCTTCAGGAACATGGGTCTCGGCCAAGGCCCGCCCCAGTCGCTCGAAGTGCGTGATCGCTTCGGTGTTCATGGCGCGACTATAGTGGACTGACTGTATAGGACACTCGGCTGACGACGACCTGTGGGAGCAGCGCGACGCATGGTTCATGGAGTTTCGCCGCCACGGTCGCACTCGACTGCCTGCGCCGGTTCACCGGGCTTGCGGCGGCTTTACGGTCCGAAGGCGCGGCTGAGTAGGCGCGTGCGTTCGTTCAGCACGCCGTAGAAGCCTCTCGTTTCCGCGTCTGTGCTGTCGCGCCAGAGCGTCGCGGGAATCGCGGAGTCGTTGGCGAGCGGGGCGCGGTGGCGATGGCCGTAGTAGATCTGCACAGTCTTGCGTTCCGCCTGTGTCGGGCGTGTTGTCGCCGTGTGCAGTACCGAAGCGTTGCAGACGATGCATGTACCAGCTTGGCCGTGGAGATCGTAGAAGCCCCGTGCGAGCTGGGCGTCATCGTCCGCGGCGACGGGTTCGGCTACGGACTCCGGGGAGACGGAGAAGCAATGCGTGGCAGCGTCCACGTTGCTGAGATAGACGACGAGTTGCAGATAGTCGATGCGCAACGGATGTTCGTGCCAGTGCGCCCGGTCTCTGTGCCACTGCCGGTGTTCGACACCTCGATAGGCGGGCATTCGACGCAGGCCGATCTCGCCGAAGCAGACCGATCCTCCCATCAGCGACTCGACGGTCGGCAAGAGCCGAGGGTGACGCACCAGTTCGTCGAACGCCGGCGTAGTCAGCAGCGCGTCGTAGTTGGCCTCTTGGTGATAGCCATAGGGGTGCCAGAAATACGGATAAGTGCGCCGGTCTTGGTCGAACCACGCCAAGTAGCGGGCGACCTCCTCGGTGTCGAGTACGCGGCCGAGGTTGACGAAACCGTTGGTCGCGAAACCGGCGCGCGCATCCATCGCGCCGCACTCTGCCACATTCAGCGGCGAGGGTCGTTGCTGTCAGCTAAGTCGAGAATCGCATGCTGAAGCCAAGGTGTTGGCGCAACTCCGCATAGGGTGAATAGTCTCTAAGGATCTTGTTGACGGTCTGCATGTTTCCTTTGTTCAGGTGTGTGTGGGCCGCAAGTTGCACTTGCTCCATATAGAGGACTTCGAACGCCATCGACTGCACCCAATCTACATCCTCTCGGTAGCCGCTAACGCAAAGTGCGCCGGTTTCCTCTAGGAAACTCTCAATCGAGTCGTTGCCGACATCGACGGTCGAACAGGAACCGAAGTGGACAATCCTTCCATCTGGCAAACCGCTCAGTTCTTCGGCGACCTCCGAGATATTGATCGCTATTTCCTGAATTGGTATCTCTTCGTTGAAGACGGGATCATAACCACGCTCGTCGTCATCTTCGTCGAGTTCGATGTCGTCTCGTAGGAATATCCACTCCGAGTTGCCGTGGTATGCCAAAAACAGTATCGGGAAGGCCGGTTGGCCTTTGGGCGTCTTCCCGTTGATCTCCTTCCACTTATTCAAACCGTGAAAGAACTCGTTCCGAGTCACGGCAGCTCGATGAACGAAGGGGGCTCCGTGTCTGTCCCTCATCCACTCCAACATTGGCCGGATGGATGTCGCTGCAGGAGGTTCCGCCCAAGTGGTCTCTAGGCAATAGATGCCGCGTTTGATTCCCATGCCGCCCTCTCCTTTTGCTCCCGCCCCTCCGTAATGTTGGGTTAGGTTTTGTTTCCGAACAAAGTGTACTACGAGGACACGCTGGTCATGCGATACCCCACGCCAGCCGCGTAGCACCCGGCCCGCGCGGACGGTTGGTGCCGGAGTTGCGCGGGCGACAAGACTGCGGTGGCCCCGCCCCCACCGTTTGTAACCGTCGCCGCCACCTTCTAACATCCGTCGCACTACCGAGAGGGACAGTCATGAAATCACCTATCTGCGACATGTTGGGCTGCGAGTTTCCGCTCGTCGCCTTTAGCCATTGCCGAGACGTGGTCGCCGCGGTGTCGAACGCCGGCGGCTTCGGCGTCCTTGGCGCCGTGGGGCACTCGCCGGAGACGTTGGATGTCGAGTTGTCGTGGATCGACGACCAAGTGAAGGGCAAGCCCTACGGGGTGGACCTGATCGTGCCGACCAGCTTGGACAGCAAGGAGGAAGCGCTGTCGGCGGCGGAGATCGAGGCGCGCATTCCGCCGGAGCACAAGGAGTATGTGCGCAACCTGTTGGCGCAATTCGGCATCCCCACCGACGATCTTTACCAAGCGCAGCCGCGCGGCGGCGTTGGCGACAACATGCGCGCCAAAGGCGCCGAGATCGTGCTCGATGCCGCCTTCGCGCATCCCATCAAGCTGGTCGCCAACGCGCTAGGCGTGCCGCCGCCGTTCATGCTCGAACGCGGGCGACGGGAGGGCGTGCCGGTCGCCGCGCTCACCGGCGCTCGGGAACATGCCGTCAAGCACGCCGAGGCCGGCGTGGACATCTTGGTGGTGTCGGGTACGGAGGCCGGCGGCCACTGCGGCGAGGTATCGACGTTGGTGCTGATTCCGGAGGTGCTCGAAGCGCTCCGACCCTATGGCGAGATTCCCGTGCTAGCCGCCGGCGGCATCGCCACGGGGCGGCAGATGGCGGCCTGCATGGCCTTGGGTGCGCACGGCGTGTGGACGGGCTCGGTGTGGTTGACCACCGCCGAGGCGGAGACCGCGCCGGCGGTGAAGGAGAAGTTCCTCACCGCGAGTTCGCGCCAGACGGTGCGGTCGCGCAGTCGTACCGGCAAGTACACGCGCCAGCTTCGCTCGGCGTGGACGGACGCTTGGCACGCCGAAGACGCGCCCGATCCGCTGCCGATGCCGCTGCAGGCGTTGGTGAGCGAACCGGCGCTTGGCAAGATCGCGCGGTTGGCGGAAACGGGCCATCAGGGCGCCAAGCAACTCACCACCTATTTCGTCGGCCAAGCCGTGGGCCTGATGAACCAAGTGCAGACCACGAGGCAGGTGGTGTACGACTTCATGACCGACTTCGCCGAGGCGACCGAACGGCTGAACGACTTCATGGGCGACGAGGAGTAGGCGGGCGGTACGCCATACCCATCAACGAGCAACAGGAGGCAGCGTGAGTTGGGAGCCAGAGGTCGCGGAGCTTGGCCGGCAGATCGCCTACGCCAAGGAAATGGGCGGCGCGGACAGCGTCGCCTTCCACCACTCGCGCGGGCGACTGACGGTACGCGAGCGGGTGGACCTTTTGGCGGACCCCAGCACGTTCCACGAGATCGGCGCGATCGCCGGCACGGCGCAATGGCAGGAAGACTCGGTCACGGCGCTGAAACCGGCCAACTCCGTCACCGGCACGGTGCGGGTGGATGGCCGCAAGGTGGCGTTTTCCGGCGGCGATTTCACGATTCGCGGCGGTTCTGCGGACGCTGCGGTGGGCAACAAGGGCGGCTTCGCCGAGCAGTTCGCGCTACAAGCCCGCATACCCTACGTGCGCTTGCTCGATGCCACGGGCGGCAGCGTCAAGACCTTCGAGAAGATGGGGCGAACGTACCTGCCAGGCAACGCGGGCACCAACCAGTCGGCGACGCTGATGCAGTACGTGCCCGTGGTCTCTGCCGTGCTCGGCTCCGTCGCCGGGTTGCCGGCGGTGCAGGCGTGCATGTGCCACTTCAACATCATGGTGCGCAACACCAGCCAAGTGTTCGTCGCCGGGCCGAAGGTCGTGGAACAAGCCACCGGGCAGGCGATCAGCAAAGAGGACTTGGGCGACGAGCGCATCCAAGTGAAAAACGGCGTGATCATGAACCTCGCCGACGACGAGGCGGGTGCCATCGGTCAGGTCCGCCGGTTCCTTTCCTATCTGCCCGCCAACGTCTGGGAAGCGCCGCCGGTGGCGACGCCGGACGACGACCCCGCTCGGCGCGAGGAATCCCTCGTCTCCGCCGTGCCGCGAGAACGGCGCAAGATCTACGATCCGCGGCGCATCTTGGACGCGGTATTGGATCGGGGCAGTTTCTTCGAGATCGGCCCGTACTACGGGCGTGCCCGAGTCACCGGCCTCGCCCGGGTGAACGGCCATCCGGTGGGCGTGATGGCCAATCACCCGAAGTTCAACGGCGGTTCCATGGACATCGCGGCCGGGGAGAAGACCATTCGCCTGATCGAGCTGTGCGATACCTTCCACTTGCCGCTCGTCTACTTCGCCGACGAGCCCGGGTTCTCCGTCGGCCGGCCGCAGGAGGAACTCGGCATTGTCCGCGCCGGCGCCCGCGTCGTAACCACGCTAACGCAGAGCAAAACACCCTACATATGCTTTGTGATGCGCCAACTCTACGGCGTCGCCGGTGGCTTGCATCAGCGCGGCGGGAACGCGCTTTACCGGCGCTACTGTTGGCCCTCCACCCACGGCGGCTCCATGCACATCGAGGGCGGCACCGCCATCGCCTACAAGCGGGACATCGAGAACGCGCCGGACCCGGAAGCACGACGGCAAGAAATCGAGGCCCGCCTGCAGGCCATCTCCTCGCCGTTCCGCAATGCCCACGCATTCGGCATCGAGGAAATTATCGACCCTCGGGACACCCGGCCGCTGCTCGTGGACTTCATCGACGACGCTTGGCGGGTGGTGAAGACGCAGCTTGGGCCGAGTAGCGGCCCAAGCTATCGACCCTAACGCAGGGCTACCCGCCGCGACGCCGTTGCGCCAGCGGATCGAAGGCCGTCGCCGCGCTCATGTCCACCACCTTCGCCACTTCGTCGGATAGGTCGTCGTAGCTCGCCTCGACGCCCAGCGAGACGCCGTCGTTGGTGAAGGTTTGCGAGCGCGAGAAGCGACCGCCGGCAGCATGAATCGTGTTTGCCGACGGCGCGTCTTCGCTGCACATATAAAGGACGGCCGGCGTTACCAATCCCGGGCTCATCGCCGGCGGCGGGTTCGACATGTCGATGGTGGAACCCGGGACGCTAGCGGTCATGCGCGTCGCCGCGCCCGGCGCTAGGCAGTTCACGCGCACATTGTGGGTGGCGCCTTCGATGGCGAGCACGTTCATCAGGCCGAGCATCGCCATCTTGGCGGCGCCGTAGTTGGCTTGGCCGAAGTTGCCGAAGATGCCGGAGGTGGAACTGGTGAACACCACCCGACCCCAGTTCTTCTCGTACATGATCGGCCACGCGAAGCGGGTGACGTAGGCGGAGCCCCGCAAGTGTACGTCGATGACCAAGTCGAACTCGTCCAACGTCATGTTCTTGAAGGACTTGTCACGCAGAATGCCGGCATTGTTGACGACGATGTCGACGCTGCCGAACGCAGCCACGGCATCGTCGACGATGCTCTTGGCGCCGTCCCGGTCCGCAACCGATGCCTTGTTGGCGATGGCTTGGCCGCCGCCGGCCTTGATTTCTTCCACCACCGCGTCCGCGGCGTCCGACTCGCCCTCGCCATGCACGGAGCCGCCCAAGTCGTTCACTACCACTTTCGCGCCTCGCGCCCCGAACGCGAGCGCGTGACTGCGACCTAGCCCGTTGCCGGCGCCGGTGACGATAACGACCTTGCCTTCGAATTCACTCATTGAAATGCCTAGTACGCTCGGTAAAACAAGGCGCGTATTCAATCCGTTCGGCTTGCCGGATACAAGGAAAAGTTGCGCTTGATGGCGCAGCGCTCCGAACCGCTGCGGCGAACAACGGAGCGGCCGGCCAGATTCGCATGGCGCACCCCCGAGCGATTCGCTAGCATCGACCGAAATCCATAACTCAAGCGTTCGGAAGCCACCCATGTCACAAGCGCTCTTGGCGGTCACCGATGAAGCGCTCGAAACAGCGCTCGCCGCGGCTCACGTCCCGTCGCTCATCAACACGCTGGTCCACTTGACCGGCGACCCGTCCCTCATTCGGGGCCACATCCGTCCGACCAGCCAGCTCTTCGGGGATCCCCAAGGCGGCATCTCGGCAGAGGATCAAGCCGACATTCGAGCGCGTGCGCTGGAGGCGCTGAAGGCGTATCGGGACGCGGGCTGTCCAGAGCTGCCGGCGCCCTCGGAAGCGCTGGTGAAAGAGATGGTGGACTTCATCATCGGCGCGCAACTCGACGAAGGCTACGGCGAGTTCCTAATGTCCGAACTGAAGATCTTCGACGAAGACCCGTACCGCGTCTCGTTCGACGATCTCCCCGCCGACGCCAAAGCGAACTTCCATGTAGTGGTGGTGGGCGCAGGCATGTCCGGCATCCTCACCGCGATCCGATTGCGGCAAGCGGGAATCGGCTACACGGTGATCGAGAAGAACGCCGATGTCGGCGGTACTTGGCTCGAGAACCGATATCCGGGCTGCCGGGTGGACAGCCCCAACCACACCTATTCCTACTCCTTCGCGCCCAACGACTGGCCGCAGCATTTCTCCCAGCAGAGCGTGTTGCTGGACTACTTCGATCGCATCGCCACCGAATACCGCATTCGCGAGAACATTCGGTTGCAAACCGAGGTCACCGAGGCGCGCTACCAAGAGGACGGCACTTGGATGGTCGGCGTGCGCGGGCCAAACGGAGACGATACGGTCCGGGCCAACGCCATCATCACCGCCGTCGGACAACTCAACCGCCCGAAACTGCCGGACATTCCCGGGGTCGGCAGCTTCGAAGGCCCGGCTTTCCACACCGCCCGGTGGGAGACGCAACACGACCTCACCGGCAAGCGCATCGTCGTCATCGGCACGGGCGCGAGCGCCTTTCAGACGGTGCCGGAGATCGCCCAAGTCGGAGAGCGGGTCACCGTGTTCCAGCGCACGCCGCCGTGGGTGGCGCCGAGAGCCGAGTACCACGAGTACATCCCCGACGCCAAGCACTGGTTGTTGAACAACGTGCCCTTCTACGCCAAGTGGTTCCGCTTTTGGATGTTCTGGACCACCGCCGAAGGCCTGCTCGGCATGGTGCGGCGCGACCCGGCTTGGAACGACGACGCCTCGATCAGCCCGGCCAACGATCAACTGCGCGCCATGCTTACCGCCAACGTGGAGCAGATGATCGGCGACGATCCCGAGTTGCTCGCCAAGTGCGTGCCGAGCTATCCACCCGCGGGCAAGCGCATGTTGGTGGACAACGGACACTGGTTTCGGGCTTTGAAGCGGGACAACGTGGAGTTGGTGACGGACCCCATCGCCGAAATCAACGCCACCGGCGTACGCACCGAATCCGGGCGGCAGGTGGACGCCGACGTGCTGATCTACGGCACGGGCTTTCAAGCCAGCCGCATCCTCTTTCCCATGAAGCTCTACGGCAGAGACGGCGTAGAATTGCGCGAGCGGTGGGGGGCGGATCCGCGTGCCTACCTCGGCATCGTCATGCCGGAATATCCGAACCTATTCTGCTGCTATGGCCCCAATACCAATATCGTCGTCAACGGCAGCATCATCTTCTTCTCCGAGTGCGAGGTGCGCTACATCATGGGCTGCTTGAAGATGCTCTTGGAACGCGGCGAAAAGGCCATGAACTGCCGCCCGGATGTTCACGATGCGTACAACCAGAAGATCGACGCCGGCAATCTGGACATGGCTTGGGGCTCGCCGAACGTCACTAGCTGGTATAAGAACGAGCATGGGCGCGTCACCCAGAACTGGCCGTTCACGCTGCTCGAGTTTTGGCGCCAAACCCAAGCGCCGAATCCCGAGGACTTCATCTTCGCGTAGTGGTCCGTCGGCCTTCGCCCCGCCGGCCGCGAAGGCCGATGGCGTGCCGGGGCGACTAGGGCCGGCGGGCGACGGCTTCTGTGGCGTAGGCCCAATGCGGCTAGCGGCGCTATGCGCGTGGCTCGTCGCCGGCGAATGCATTGGCGCAGCGGATGCAACGCCGGCGCCCGCCGGCGGAGAGGCTGCCGCTGGCGGACCCGACATACCACCCGCCGTCGAGCGCATCATGGCGGAAACCTGCGCCCGACGCGGTCTTACCCTGAATCAGCCGGTCACCGTGCGCTCGATGACGGCGTTCGCCGGTGGCTATACGCCCGGCGTCGGCAGCGTTACTTGGGAACCGGAGTACGCCGAGACTTGGCGCGGCGGCTGGTGCGCCTTGGGCGTCTATTGCCACAAGACCGGGGGAAAGACCGGGCACAAGACCGGGAATGGTGGCAGCGCTGCGCAATCCAGTGCGCTCAAGGGGCCGGCGGGGTTGTACGACGTCGAGCGCAACACGCTGTTCGTGAAGGATGCCGAAGGCGAACCGCCGGTGGCGACAGTAGCGCACGAAACGACCCACGCCCTGCAATATCAGAACTTCCCCGCCTTGCACGCTGTGCATCCTTGGTACAACCGCGACCTCGCCGCGGCGGTCGGCAGCGCGGTGGAGGGCGATGCCCATGTCGTCGGCTGGTCGTTCGACAGGGACTATCGCCTGCGCCTGTGCAGCTTGGACCCAAACCGCGCCACGCAGAGCGATATCCAATGGTGGGGTTGGACGCCGCAGGTCTATTGGGCGCACGAGGGGTTTCCGCATGTGTTCGGCGCGCAGTTGGCATTGCGCAGTCGCCTCGCCGCCGGTCAAGCCGGCGTTGACGAGCTGTTGCGCGAGCCACCGCTGTCCACGCTCGCTGTGCTCAAGCCTGAGCGTGCCGACGGCGTGGTATTTATCGACCTGCCAAAGCTCGTTGATGAGCGACTCGCGGCCCGAGGTTGCCGACGGGGCCTCGTCAACACCGCCGGGGCGCTCGGCATCTGGGGACTGTTGTTGCAGCACGGCGGCGCGGGTGTTGACGCCGTCGAGCTTCCTGCGTTCATCGAGGATTGGCGGGGCGACCGCTTCGCGCACATCGTCTGTCCCGACGACAACGACGATGAACTGGCTTGGTTGACGCGCTGGCGCACGGCGGCCGCCGCGCAGGAGTTCGCCGAACGTTATGGCGCCATCGCGAGTGCGGCGACGGCGCATGGCGGCGTGCTTGGCGGCGCGGCCACCGCTCATGTGCATGACCGCTCGGTCGTCGTCGTCACGGCCGGCTTGAGCGATCACGTCCGCGCGTTGCGCGCCGCTCGCAGCGAAACGTTCGCCAACATCGCACAGTGGCGGGCGCACGGCTGCTTTCCCGAGCGGGAGTGCCATGTGCCGCCGCCATCCGCGGTCGCCCCGGGCGATCACGTTTGCGCGGCGGCGGCCACGCCGCCGGCGGCGTTCGACGACTGGCTCGCGCGTATCCGCCACGCCCGCGAAGCTTGGCGAGATGGGTCGGTGAGGGAAAGTAAAGAGGCCCTGAGCAGCGCACTTGAGGCGGCGGGCGACTTGGCGGCCTTCTGCGTCGTCAACGCCGCTGGCGCGGACCCTATGCTCGCCTGCCGCACGGTCTACCAAGGCGCCGCGAACTTGGCTTGGCTGCACGACACGGATTGGCCTCTGCTGCCGTATTGCGCTTCGGCGGAAGAAGTCCGCGCTTGGGTGCGCACCACCTACCATGCCGACGCCGAAAGGCCCTTCGCCACCGAGCAAACGTTCCGCAGCATCCACGGGCTCGCCTTGGCAGCGGCCGCCTTCCAAGACGGTGGCGTCGATGGCCTGCGGGCGCTCATCGCCAACCCGCCGCTCTCCACCCGCGCCATCATGCGGCCGGTCGCCGGCGAGCGGGTGGTATTTCTGCAACTACCGGCCGACGAGCTCAACGGCCTCGGTTGCGAGGTCATCGCCAGCGATGTGCGCGGCACGTTGGGCATCTGGAATCTGTTCCTCGACTACGCCGGGCTGCCGCCGGCCGATACCCCGCCCGAGTTCCTGCTCGCTTGGCGCGGCGATCTGCAAGCCTATCTTCGCTGCGCGAACGGCGAGGGCTGGATATGGCTCACGCGCTGGGCCGACGCCGATGCCGCGAACACCTTCGCCGCCCACTACGGTTCGCTCTCGCCGGACGTCTCGGAAACCGGTCTGCCCACGGTCGCCGCCGAGGTGTCCGGCGCCACCGTATTGGTCTTGCCGCCTAGTCTCGAAGCGCTGAGAACGCTCTTGCGACAAGGGTACGCCGAGCGCAGCTACGCGAACTACGCCGAGTGGGTGGCGGACGGCTGCTTCCCGCGCGAGGCGTGCGTAGTCGGCAGACCCTAGCGCTGCGAGTGGTGCCGCCTTTCGCAACCCAAGTCGCTCTGCTAATTTGGTCGGCCTTTCGTCGCTACTTCTAGAGTCTCGGACCTTGGGATCTTCAAGACGATCAAGCTCTAGGGCGTCGCGATGCGCCTTGACCGCGACGCTGGCGGTGGTCGCGGAGGCGGCCGTTTGCGCCACCGTCCAGATGCCCGGTTCGCTGACGAACGAGGACGTGGCGCACTCCGTGGGCGAGGCGGCGCAACGGTGGGAGGTGGAGTTCTTGGCCTCGACCGAAGCGGACATGGGCGATTGGCGGTTCCGCGCGACGGAACGCGCGACCGGCGAAACGAGGACGTTCTCGAGCGGCCCGGAGACGGGCGGTTTTTTCGTGCTTGCGCGCACCTACGAGTCGCTGGCCCTGATCGGCGCGGATGGCGGTTCCGGGACGTGGGTGTTCACGGTCTACGACATCGAGGCGGACAGGGAGGTCGTCGAGTTCTGGGCCGCGTTCCCGCATCTGTCGCCCGACAACAGGTATCTCGTGTACCGCAAGTGGCAAGGCCGCTGGCAGAGCTTCGATCACACGATCAAGATCGTGGACTTGGGGCAGGGGGCGGACAGCCTCGAGGCGGCCGACGTATACTTCAGCAAGGAAGTCGGAATCGGAGAAGTGGCGTTCCCCAGTCCGGCGCCGGCCGGCAGGCCCGAGTTGGCCGGCGCCTACGGACGCACGGTGACCTACTCTTGGTTCCATCAAGTGGCGTGGGACATGGACAACGGCATGTTGTACTTCGTGGGCACCGACCGGGCGGGTTGTCTGAACTTGGTGGCGTACCGACTGGCGGAGGGGAGGATCGCCTGCCGCGTGCCGCTGACGAGCCGCGTGCTTCCGACCGAGTACTCCGAAGGAAGGCAGGCGTGGCAGTATCCCGAGGGAATCGCCCTGCGGTCGTCGGGAACGGTCGTCGTGACCACGCGCACGGGCAGCTCGTGGTCCGGCCTTCGTTCTACGTACGAGGTCGGGCTGCGCGAGGCATGCTCGACGCAGAGCCCCGAGTTCGTCGAGTCGCTCGAACCGTGACGAGGCGTCGGCCCACGCCCGGCGAGGCGCGACGAGGGAGCGCGTCGGGGGACACTCGACCGGGGAGCAACGGTGCCGGGCGGGATGCGTGGCCCTTCGAATGCCGCTAGGCGCCAGAACCGGCAGCGCGATGGGTTACAGGAATTGATGGGTTGGGCTGCCGCTTGGGTAATCGGATGCGCTCCATGCGGAGGAAGCGAGCGTCGACCTATTGGTCGGCAGTCGGTGCGTTGGTTGCTTGCGTCGGATACGGATCCGTGGCGCATGCGGCACTGGCGGATGCGCCCGCGGAAATACAAGCGGCTGCCTAAGAAAGCGCCGTAGGTTTCCTAAACGAGGTCTCGGCGCGACGCAGGACGACGACGTTCTTTCCGAATCCTCAGCCGCCGTTCGCCGGGGTGCAGGAGAACTTTGTGAACACCTCGACGGGTGCGCTGACGTTCTTGGCCCGGGATCGTGCGGCGACTCGGTCTACATCGACGGCGTGCGGGTCAAGACCGTGACCGACTTCTGCGCTGAGTGTATGCCGATGCATATTGACAACTACACGACGAACAACGCCTGTTCTGGAGTCTTCGACCTT
This sequence comes from uncultured Pseudomonadales bacterium, assembly GCA_964348085.1. Taxonomy (GTDB): domain Bacteria; phylum Pseudomonadota; class Gammaproteobacteria; order Pseudomonadales; family Azotimanducaceae; genus VXYL01. The sequence goes on from CAYGBI010000048.1 coordinate 17,791, forward strand.
GGAACCTTCAAGACCATCAAGCTCTAGGGCGTCGCGATGCGCCTTGACCGCGACGCTGGCGGTAGTCGCGGAGGCGGTCGTTTGCGCCACCGTCCAGATGCCCGGTTCGCTGACGAACGAGGACGTGGCGCACTCCGTGGGCGAGGCGGCGCAACGGTGGGAGGTGGAGTTCTTGGCCTCGACCGAAGCGGACATGGGCGATTGGCGGTTCCGCGCGACGGAACGCGCGACCGGCGAAACGAGGACGTTCTCGAGCGGCCCGGAGACGGGCGGTTTTTTCGTGCTTGCGCGCACCTACGAGTCGCTGGCCCTGATCGGCGCGGATGGCGGTTCCGGGACGTGGGTGTTCACGGTCTACGACATCGAGGCGGACAGGGAGGTCGTCGAGTTCTGGGCCGCGTTCCCGCATCTGTCGCCCGACAACAGGTATCTCGTGTACCGCAAGTGGCAAGGCCGCTGGCAGAGCTTCGATCACACGATCAAGATCGTGGACTTGGGGCAGGGGGCGGACAGCCTCGAGGCGGCCGACGTATACTTCAGCAAGGAAGTCGGAATCGGAGAAGTGGCGTTCCCCAGTCCGGCGCCGGCCGGCAGGCCCGAGTTGGCCGGCGCCTACGGACGCACGGTGATCTTCTCTCGGTTCGATCAAGTGGCGTGGGACATGGACAACGGGATGTTGTACTTCACCGTTACCGACCGGGCGGGATGTCTGAACCTGGTGGCGTACGGACTGGCGGAGAGGAGGATCGCCTGTCGCTTGCCGCTGGTGAGCCGCATGCTTCCGACCGAGTACTTCGAAGGGAGGCAGGAGTGGCAGTACCCCGAGGGAATCGCCCTGCGGTCGTCGGGGACGGTCGTCGTGACCACGCTCAATCCGGCGTTCGACATTCGTTCGACGTACGAGGTCGAGCTGCGCGAGGCATGCTCGACGCAGAGCCCCGAGTTCGTCGAGTCGCTCGAACCGTGACGAGGCGTCGGCCCACGCCCGGCGAGGCGCGACGAGGGAGCGCGTCGGGGGACACTCGACCGGGGAGCAACGGTGCCGGGCGGGATGCGTGGCCCTTCGAATGCCGCGTGACTTCCACTAAGCAGCTAGGTTCTAGAGCGTTGAGATACGTCCTAACCACAGCGCTGGCCGCGTTCGCGCCGGCAGCGCTCTGCGCCACCGTCGAGCTATCCGGTTCGCTGACGAACGAGGACGTGGCGCACTCTGTGGGCGAGGCGGCGCAACGGTGGGAGGTGGAGTTCCTGGGAGGCGGGGGCGATCCGGTTTACGCGGACGGGAGCAATTGGCAGTTCAGGGCGACGGAACGGGCGAGCGGTGCGACAAAGACCTTCCGCAGCGGCACGGAGTTGGGTTTCTTCGTCCTCGCGCGCACCTACGAATCGCGGGTTCTGATCGGCGCGGACCTCGGCGCCGGGGTTTGGGGATTCTCGGTGTACAACCTCGAGCAAGACAGGAAGGTCGTCGAGTTCTGGGCCTCGTCTCCGCATCTGTCGCCCGACAACAGGTACCTCGTGTACCGCAACTGGTCCGGCCGACAGGAGCGCTTCGATCCCACGATCAGGCTCTTGGACTTGTCATCGTACATCACCGGGATAGTCGAAGGGCCGGCAGACCGGCAGGAACTCGGAGTGGTCGTGTTCCCTCGGCCCCCGGCGGCCGACAAGCCGGAGTTGTACGGGTCGTACGGACACACGATCACGGAGTCTTGGTTCGATCAAGTGGCGTGGGACATGGACAACGAGGTCTTGTACCTCACCGGTACCGACCGGTCGGGATGTCTGAACCTGATCGCGTACGGACTGGCGGAGAAGAAGATCGCCTGCTACTTGCCGCTGACGAACAGCAAACTCCCGACCGAGTATTTCGACGACAAGCAACTCACCCCGACGGGAATCGCCTTGCAATCGCCGTACACGGTCGTCGTGACCACGCTCGGCTCCTCGTTCGGCGTCCGTTCGACGCACGAGATCAGTCTGCGTTCAGCATGCGGGAAGCAGAACCGCGAGTTCGTCGAGTCGCTCGAACCGTGACGAGGCGTCGGCCCCGGCCCGGCTAGGCGCGACGAGAGCGTGTCGGGCGCTATTCGACGGAGGAGCAACGATGCTTGGCGGGCTGCGTGGCCCTTCGAATGCCGCGTGACTTCACTAGGCGGCTAGGCTCAAGGGCGTCGCGGTGCGCCTTGACGGCGACGCTGGCGGTAGTCGCGGAGGCAGCCGTTTGCGCCACCGTCCAGATGCCCGGTTCGCTGACGAACGAGGACGTGGCGCACTCCGTGGGCGAGGCGGCGCAACGGTGGGAGGTGGAGTTCTTGGCCTCGACCGAAGCGGACATGGGCGATTGGCGGTTCCGCGCGACGGAACGCGCGACCGGCGAAACGAGGACGTTCTCGAGCGGCCCGGAGACGGGCGGTTTTTTCGTGCTTGCGCGCACCTACGAGTCGCTGGCCCTGATCGGCGCGGATGGCGGTTCCGGGACGTGGGTGTTCACGGTCTACGACATCGAGGCGGACAGGAAGGTCGTCGAGTTCTGGGCCTTTTTCCCGCATCTGTCGCCCGACAACAGGTATCTCGCGTACCGCAAGTGGCAAGGCCGCTGGCAGAGCTTCGATCCCACGATCAAGATCGTGGACCTGGGGCGGGGGGCGGGCAGCCTCGAAGTGGCCGACGTAGACTATTTTGAGGGAGTAGGCTACCTTGAGGGAATAGGAGAAGTGGTGTTCCCCAGTCCGGCGCCGGCCGGCCGGCCCGAGTTGGCCGGCGCCTACGGACGCGCGGTGACCTACTCTTGGTTCCATCGAGTGGCGTGGGACATGGACAACGGAATGTTGTACTTCGTGGGCACCGACCGGGCGGGTTGTCTGAACCTGGTGGCGTACCGACTGGGGGAGAGGAGGATCGCCTGCCGCGTGCCGCTGGTGAGCGACGTGCTTCCGACCGAGTACTTCGAAGGGAGGCAGGAGTGGCAGTTCCTGACGGGAATCGCCCTGCGGTCGTCGGGAACGGTCGTCGTGACCACGGACACGGGCAGCTCGTGGTCCGGCGTTCGTTCTACGTACGAGGTCGAGCTGCGCGAGGCCTGCTCGACGCAGAGCCCCGGGTTCGTCGAGTCGCTCGAACCGTGACGGAGAACTGGCGGCAAGAAGAAGCGTCCGCAGCCAACGCCTTTCCAATTAGGACACCCACCGCGATCTACCGATCTAGCGATTTAGGGGTAGGGCTATCGCTCTTGGATTCAGGTTCTGGTGACGGCGGCGCAATGCGACCTATGGGACACCCACCGCGACAAACCGTGATAAGTTACGCAGCGTCATAGTCGAACCAAGAGCGACCTTAGTGGCGTACAACAAACCTATCCCCCCGCAGGGCCAGCACACGAAACCATTTTGGGACGGCGCCAAGGAGGGCAAGCTGATACTGCCCCGGTGCCGGGACTGCAATCGCGTACATTGGTATCCGCGCTTGATCTGCCCGTTCTGCCATTCCACCGATTTGGAGTGGATCGAAGCCAGCGGCAAGGGCCGCTTGTACACCTACGCGGTGCAACATCGAGCATTCGGTGGTTGGGGCGAGGAAGTGCCCTACGTTACGGCTTTTATCGACTTGGACGAAGGGGACCGCATGATGACCGTGCTGCGCGGCGTTGACGCCAGCAAACCCGAGGAGATCCAAATCGGCAGCCGCGTGGCGGTGGAGTTCGACCAAGCGAACGACGACATCTTCATTCCCTTCTGGCGCGTGGTGAAGGAGTAACCAATGGCAGCACCCAACCTCAGCAACGCCGCCGCCATCGTCGGCGCGGCGGAATCGGACATCATCGGCTACCCGATGGAATTGGTCGGCGAGCGGGTGACGTCCCTGCAACACCACATCCAGGCGATCAAGAACGTCAGCACCCAGACCGGCATTCCCATCGCCGACATCCAAGGCGTGTTCTCCGCCGGCTGGTCGGGGGAACTCGCGGAACACTTGGGCTTGAAGCCGCGCTACTTGGACACCACTTCCGTCGGCGGCTGCTCGTTTCAGATTCACGTGCATCACGCCTTGGCCGCGATTCACGCCGGCATCATCGACATCGCCTTGGTGAGTCACGGCGAAGCCGGCTGGTCGTACCGCGGTGGCGGCTACGGGGGTGGGCGTGGCGGCCAGGTCAGCCCGGGCGCGGAAATGACCGCCGCCTACGGCACCTTCGGTGCGCCGTCTCAGTACGCCCACGCCATGGTGCGCCACTTCCACCACTTCGGCACGAGTCAAGAGGATTTCGCGCACATCGCCGTGGTCACTCGCGATTGGGCGCAGTTGAACCCCCGCGCGGTGATGTGCGGCAAGACGCAGAGCCCGTTCGGCGGGCCGATCACCATTCAGGATGTCTTGGAAGCGCGCCTCATCGCTTGGCCGCTGACGCTTTACCACTGCTGCCTAGTCACCGACCACGGCGGCGCCGTCCTCGTTGCCCGACCGGAAATCGCCCGCTCGTTGCGCACCAACCCGGTGTGGGTTACCGGCGCAGGCGAATCCATGGGCCACCAGAACATGCTGGAGATGGAGGATTTCACCGCCACGTCGGCGTCGCGCTCCTCTGCGACCGCCTACAAGATGGCCGGCCTCGGGCCCGACGACATGGAAATGGCGATGATCTACGACTCGTTCACCATCACCGCCGGCATCACCGCTGAAATGCTCGGTCTAGCACCTCGCGGCAAGGGCTACACGCTGTGGAAGAACGGCGACGCGGCGCCCGGTGGTCGACTGCCCATCAACACCAACGGCGGTGGCTTGTCGTTCAACCATTCCGGGATGTACGGCATGCAGCTCTTGGTGGAAGCGTATCGGCAGCTTTCGCGCACCGCCGAAGATGGCGTCAACGGTACCGAAGGCAAACAGACCAACGCTACCACGTGCGTGGTGAACGGCACCGGCGGGACGCTTTCCACCACCGGAACCCTAGTGCTGACGTCGGATGATCGCTGAGCAGTTCACGGGAGTTTGCACCTCCTCGGACTTGGCGGCATAGCCGCGAAGTCCGACGGGGTGATCGGGCGGTTTGGGCTGGGGTGAAGGCGGCGTCGTAGGCGACGGCTTTCGTGGCACTAAACGTGTCGGTTGTCGTGATACGCCGTTGGGCGTTGGCGGCGCTTTGCGGCGCCGGCTTGGCGAGCGCCGAGCCGCCGCCCATTTCCGCGTTCACGGACAGGAACGCATTCGACAACGTCGAGATATCCCCCACCGGCGAGTACGGCGCGGTGACCATGGCTCGCGAGGACGGTGGCGAGACGTTTCGCGTCCTCACGCACCCGGACAACGAGATCAAGATCAACCGCAATTTCAGCGAGGGTCGTGTGGTCGTCGATCTGGAGTGGGTGGCGGATAGCCACCTCGTAGTCACGCCGGCACAACGCGACCTGCGACTCGGCGGCCTCCGTATCACCGGCGAGTTGATGACTGTGGCGGTCAAGACCGGCATGATTGACCGCCTAGCGTACGGTCAACTAATCGACATTCTCGCCGAGGATCCAAAGCACATCCTGTATGACAACTTCACGGGTGGTGGTTTCTTGCAAGCGTACAGGGGCCGACTCGGCGGCGGCTCTCAACGTGTCGCCCGTGGTGCGGCACCGCGGGGATCCTTCGTGCCCAGCGCCGAGGGCGGCATCGCCTTCAGCACGGGCACAAACGCCGACAACCAGACGGAGGTCTACTTTCGCGAGGGACGCAAGGCTTGGCAACTCTTGGATCGCCACGGCATGGGCGAACCCGGTTGGGTGCCGATTTGGTACACCGCGGCGCCGGGCAAGTACTTCACCCGCGACTTCCGCGACGGGCCGACCGAGGCGCTCGGTATCTACGACGCTCGAACCGGCGAACACGGACCCGTCGTCTTCCGCCATCCGCATGCCGATGTCGGCGAACTGCTGTTCGACTTCGGGCGTCGCAACGCTTGGGGCGTGGTGGTCCATCATCACTATCCCGAAGTCGTCTACCTCGCCCCCGGCCATCCCTTGGCACGCAAACACGCGATGCTTAAGGAAGTATTCCCGAACGACTTCGTCACGATCACCAGTTCAACGCGGGACCACGCGTTGTCGGTGGCGTTGGTCACCAGCGACCGCAAGCCCGGCGATTTCATGTTGGTCGACGCGAGGGCAAAGAAGATCGACCCCATCGTCAGCCGCCGCCCGAATCTCACGCCAGACATGCTGAGCCCGATGTCGGCTGTTGAATTCAAGGTGCGCGACGGCACGACCGTGTACGGCTACGTGACGAGCCATCCAAGCACTGCGCAGCCGGGCCCGATGGTGGTGCTGGTACACGGCGGCCCGCACGGCGTACGGGACTATTGGGGCTTCGACGGGGAAGCGCAGCTCCTCGCGAGCCGCGGCTATCACGTTCTGCAAGTGAACTACCGCGGTTCCGGCGGCTACGGCGGGTCCTACCTTCGGGCAGGCTTCGGCGAATGGGGCGGTCGAATGCAGGACGATGTCACCGATGCGACGCGATGGGCGGTGCAAGCCGGGATCGCGTCAGCGGACCGGATATGCATCTTCGGTGGCAGCTACGGCGGCTATGCCGCACTCATGGGCGCGGCGAGAGAACCGAAACTGTACCGCTGCGCCATAGGCTATGCGGGGATCTTCGACTTGGCGGCGGCCGAGAAGATAGGCGACATTCGCTCCCGCAACTCCGGGCTGCACTACCTGAAGCAAGTGCTTGGCGACGACATGGCGAAGCGTCGCGAACGGTCGCCAATCCACCATGCCGAAAAAATCCAAGCGGCGGTAATGCTCGTCCACGGCACGCTCGACCGTCGCACGCCGCTAGCGCACGCGCAACGAATGCGCGACGCCCTGCGCGATGCGGGCCGCGACGTCGAGTGGCACGTGGCCACCGACCAAGGCCACGGGTTCGTCGGCGACGAACCCCGGCGCGATCTATACGCACGCGTGTTGGCGTTTCTGAGCATGCACATTGGCGACAACCAAGAATCCGGCGCAAGCGGATAGCCGCGGCTTATGGCGTTAAACGTGTCGGTCGTCGCGATACGCCGTTGGGCGTTGGCGGCGCTTTGCGGCGCCGGCTTGGCGAGCGCTGAGCCGCCGCCCATTTCCGCGTTCACGGACCGGAACGCATTCGACAACGTCGAGATCTCTCCTACCGGCGAGTACATGGCGGTGACCATGGCTCACGAGGACGGTGGCGCGACGTTTCGCGTCCTCACGCACCCGGACAGAGAGATCAAGATCAACCGCAATTTCGACGAGGGTCGCGCGATCGCCGATCTGGAGTGGGTGGCGGATAGCCACCTCGTGGTTACGCCGGCAGAACGCGGCCTAGTGTTCGCCAGCCTCGGTATCACCCGCGAGCTGACGACGGTGGCGGTCAAGACCGGCATGGTTGACCGACTAGCATTCGGTCAACTACTCGACATTCTCGCCGAAGACCCGAAGCACATCCTGTATGTCAACACCACGGATCGTTTCTTGGAAGCGTACAAGGGCCGACTCGGCGGCAGCTCTCAACGTATCGCCCGTGGTGCGGCACCGCGGGGATCCCTCGTGCCCAGTGCCGAGGGAGGCATCGCCTTCAGCACGGGCAGAACCGCCGACAACCAGACGGAGGTCTACTTTCGCGAGGGACGCAAGTCTTGGCAACTCTTGGAGCGCCACGGCTACGGCGAACCCGGTTGGGTGCCGCTTTGGTACACCGCGGCGCCGGGCAAGTACTTCACCCGCGACTTCCGCGACGGGCCGACCGAGGCGCTCGGTATCTACGACGCTCGAACCGGCGAACACGGACCCGTCGTCTTCCGCCATCCGCATGCCGATGTCGGCGAACTGCTGTTCGACTTCGGGCGTCGCAACGCTTGGGGCGTGGTGGTCCATCATCACTATCCCGAAGTCGTCTACCTCGCCCCCGGCCATCCCTTGGCACGCAAACACGCGATGCTTAAGGAAGTATTCCCGAACGACTTCGTCACGATCACCAGTTCAACGCGGGACCACGCGTTGTCGGTGGCGTTGGTCACGAGCGACCGCAAGCCCGGCGATTTCGTGTTGGTCGACGCGAGAGCGAAGAAGATCGACCCCATCGTCAGCCGGCGCCCGAATCTCACGCCAGACATGCTGAGCCCCATGTCGGCTGTCGAATTCAAGGTGCGCGACGGCACCACCGTGTACGGCTATGTGACGAGCCATCGAAGCACCCCCCGGCCGGGCCCGATGGTGGTGCTGGTACACGGCGGCCCGCACGGCATACGGGACTATTGGGGCTTCAACTGGGAAGCGCAACTCCTCGCGAGCCGCGGCTATCACGTTCTGCAAGTGAACTACCGCGGTTCCGGCGGCTACGGCGGGTCCTACCTTCGGGCAGGCTTCGGCGAATGGGGCGGTCGAATGCAGGACGATGTCACCGATGCGACGCGATGGGCGGTGCAAGCCGGGATCGCGTCAGCGGACCGGATATGCATCTTCGGTGGCAGCTACGGCGGCTATGCCGCACTCATGGGCGCGGCGAGAGAACCGAAACTGTACCGCTGCGCCATAGGCTATGCGGGGATCTTCGACTTGGCGGCGGCCGAGAAGATAGGCGACATTCGCTCCCGCAACTCCGGGCTGCACTACCTGAAGCAAGTGCTTGGCGACGACATGGCGAAGCGTCGCGAACGGTCGCCAATCCACCATGCCGAAAAAATCCAAGCGGCGGTAATGCTCGTCCACGGCACGCTCGACCGTCGCACGCCGCTAGCGCACGCGCAACGAATGCGCGACGCCCTGCGCGATGCGGGCCACGACGTCGAGTGGCACGTGGCCGCCGGCCAAGGCCACGGGATCTTCGGCGACGAACCCCGGCGCGATCTGTACGCACGCGTGTTGGCGTTTCTGAGCAAGCATATTGGCGACAACCAAGAGTCCGGCGCAAGCGGATAGCCACGACACGACTCTCGAACACCCGACTCGATTCAATAAGTCGACGCCATCTCCCAAGCATCCCAGCCCACAAGCTCGCACGCCGTGCCCTGTGAGCGCAACGAAACGCCGACGCTATCTTCCTGCTCGGGGTAAACCCGGGCCGCCACGCATTGCTTGTCGTTGACGAAGGCCTCGACGATGCTGCGATCTACGAACACGCGGAGTTCAAGGGGCTCGTCAGCGTCCAAACGCACATGCGCCGTCTCCGGGGCGCGGCTGCGAACCTCGGACGATGTGGACGAGTACGAGGTGTCCAACGTGATCAAGCTCCCCATGGGGCGCCCGCACCTTGCGTTGTCGCGGTAGCCGCGATCCCGATAGAACGCTATGCGCGTGAACTCCTCCCTGCCCGGCGAACGCAACACGTTGAGCTCAAATGAGGATTCTCGACCCGGCGCCACAGTGGCGCGAATCTCCAAGGCGTTGCCGGCGACGCCTTCGAGCACCACTTCCCTGTTCGCGGGCAGCGTTCTCGGCGCACCGGCAAGTCGGGTCTTTCTGCACGACGCTACGGCGTCCACGGGTGCCATGTGCAGCTCGCCATCGTCGCCCAAGGACAGACGCCGCGGCAGGCTCATGATCTGATTCCAACCCCTAGTGCATTTACCGGGGTTCATGTTGAAGATCACTACGATGTCGCGGCCGTCGGGCGTCGCCGAAGGGGCATGCACGCCGCCCGGCCCCACCGGTCCCATGTTGAACTTGCCGGCGTCGGTGACCAAGAGCTTTTGCCGCTCAGTATCGTAGTCGCCAAGCAGGTATTGGCCGCCGCTCATGTGGCTGAAGAACAGCAGCATGTGCTTGTCGCCGATGGGCCAAAAATAGGGGCAGGCGCCATCGTCGCCAACCAAGGTGAAGCGGTCGCCTTCCGTGAACGGGTGCAGGTATTGCCAATGCTGCAAGTCCGTAGAACGAAACAGGAAGTCCGCCGCCAGCGGCGTGCCCTCTGGCCCGGCCGGAATTTGGCCGGCGGAGAGCGCGTAGTAGCTGCCGCCTTGCCGCCAAACGCAGGGATCGAACACTCGGTACGGCAGTTTTTCGCCCGGCGCCGCCATGGGGATGACCGGCGCATCGCCCACTTTGGTCCAATTGAGCAACAGCGGATCGTGTGAGGTGGCCACCATGTTGCCGGCCTTGGTGCCGTGGTACATGGCGATGACCCGATCGTCCTCCACCAACGTCGCGCCGGAATAGCAGCACTCCTCGGGGTCGGGGTAAATGCAGTACGGCAGGTCGCGCCAATGGATCAGGTCGTCGCTCACCGCGTGGCCCCAGTGCTGGCGCGGATCCTCGGGCGGGTAGGCTTGATAGAAGAGATGCCATCTGCCTTGCCAAAAGCACAGCCCGTTCGGGTCATTGAGCATTCCCTCCGGGTTGACGTAGTGATAGCGCGGCCGATGGCGGTCGCCGGAGAGCGCTTCCCGAGACCGCGCCAAGCGCCGCATCATCGGGTGGTCGGCGAGCGCCGCCTGCTGTTCGGGCAGGGTATCGGGGAAGGTGTAGTACGGAACTTTGGAGCGGAAGTCGGCCATGGGCGGTGGTTCAGGCGAGGAAGAAGAGAACTTACACCAAGCACCAAGCGCGTGCCGGGGGTGACGGCGCCACAGACGCGCCCGGCTCTCGCTCTAGCGCCACGAAAGCCGTCGCCTTTCGCCCCAGCCCAAACGGCATAAGTCTGGCATCAGCATCTAAACGGCAACTCTCAGGACGTCGCCTGCGCCGGTCGCGGCTCATGTCGCTTGGGGGTCTACCTCGTCGCTTGCCTGTGGCGTCCGAGCGATGGTGCTCCTCTCCCACACGAACGGTCGAACGGTTTGGACTCGTCGCCATGGTCAAATCGGGTAGCTCGTCCGGCTCTTGGGTCGATAACGCTTGGAGCGGCTCGCGAAGAATCGTGCCATCGTACGTCTGGCCGTCTGGCCGACGTTTTCGCGCGAGTTCGGGCTTTCCGCTCACGAAACGACTGGTTCCTTTCGCACGGCAAGAGCGGCCTTTGGCCGGCAGACGGGGCGACTTCGGGGCGCTAGTGTCGTTCGCGTCAGGAAGCGAACCGACGCGAGCGACATGTCCGACGCCGTATACAAGGCCGTGTTGTCCGAGCCCCGGGTCGCCCGCGACCTGATCGAGGGCTTCGTCGCGCCCTGGTGCGGCGCCGGCTGGCTGGACGGCGTCGACCTCGAC
>CAYGBI010000049.1:0-28933 GCA_964348085.1 uncultured Pseudomonadales bacterium
GGATGCCGATATCGGTTTTCTCTACGGCACCGCATTCGCCGTCTTCTATGCCGTGTTCGGCATCCCACTCGGCAAACTTGCCGACGTGTGGACTCGCAAGAGCCTGATTTCCATTGGCTTGTTTTTCTGGAGCTCGATGACCGCGCTGTCTGGAACGGCAGGCGGCTTCGCGAGCCTAGCCAGCTATCGCTTTGGTGTCGGCGTCGGTGAGGCGAGCGCCTCGCCCGCGGCCTTCTCGATGCTCTCCGACTACTTCGCGCCGAGGGTGCGGGCCACCGTGCTGGCCATTTACTCCAGCGGCGTCTACATCGGCGCCGGCATCGGTCTTTTCCTCGGTGGCGCCATAGTCGACGCGTGGCAGGACGCCTTCCCCGACCCCGCGCTGGCGCCCTTCGGACTGCGAGGCTGGCAGGCGGCGTTTATGGCCGTGGGCTTGCCCGGCATCCTCGTCGCGGTTTGGGTCTGGACGCTGCGCGAACCAGTACGCGGCGTGAGCGAGGGATTGGTTACGGCACCGGAACCCCACCCCTTTCGCGAAACGCTGCGTTCGCTCTCCGCGGTGCTGCCTCCCCTTACCCTCTACAACCTGCTCCTTCTCGGTGGCGTGCGCGCCGTCGGACTGAATCTCGCTACCGCCTTGGGGGTCGCCGCGGCGGCCTATGGGACCAACGTCCTCATGCCGAGCCCGATTCAGTGGACGGCGCTCGGCCTCGGCGTCTACGCGGCGCTATCTTGGATGCATTCGTTGCGGCTCTTGGATCCCGCCACCTTCACCACGATGTTTCGCTCCAAGGCGTTCGTTCTCGTCACCTTGGGTTTCCCGTGCGTCGCCTTCGTGACCTACGGGATCGGCTTCTGGGGGCCGCCCTTCATGTTGCGTGTTCACGAGGTCGAACTCGCCGAGGCCGGCCTTGTGCTCGGCCTCGGCGCGGCGATCGGCGGATGGCTAGGCGTGACCTTGGGCGGAATCCTCTCGGACCGTCTGAAGGCGAGGTCCAGCAACGCAAGGCTCTGGGTGGGGATCATCGCGGTCGCGCTTTCGGTTCCGTCCGGACTCCTCTTCCTGCTCGCCGACCACGCTTGGGTCGCGTATCTCGCCAGTTTCCTGTTCAGCACCACTTCGCCAATGTGGCTGGGCGGCGCGGCCAGCACCGTAAACGACTTGGTGCTGCCGCACATGCGGGCGACCGCCTCCGCCTACTACATCCTGATGCTCACGTTCATCGGCCTTGCCCTCGGGCCCTTCATGATCGGTCAGATCAGCGACTCCTACATCGTCGAGGGCTTGGCTGCCGGGGCGGCTTTGCGGAACGCGATGATGTGGTCGCTGGTCATGTTCGCCGCGAGCTTGGCGCTGCTCTTGCTGGCCACGCGCTACCTGCCCGGCGACGAGGCGGCGCGCATCGAACGCGGCAATCGTTAAGCCCGCGGCGCCGGCGTCGTCGGCAAGGGCGAAAAGCAGCCGTAGCGTGGCTTCGAGACGCCGGCGCTCGACGAGGCGCCCAACCTGGTCGCGATGCCGCTCGCTTGCAGGAATGCTCCGGTACGAGTACCGGTCGCGAGTTCCGCCACGAGCTTGAGTTCTTCAACGGTGTCCACATCCAAGCCGAACGCCCGCCGGCGCACCACGCGGGGTTCGATGCCGGCGCGTCTCGCCGCGGCGATGTGGGGTTTGAAGCTCTTGCCGTCGAACAGATACTCAAAGCTGTTGGGAGGTGACGAGGCGGCGGCGTTGGTGCCGATGTCGTTCGCGTCCGGCACCAAGGTGACGTGTCTGTGGCCGTCCAAGACCGCGGTGATGTCCACTGGTTGAATCAGCGGCACGTCACCTGGAATGAACAGCGTGCCCGTGGCGCCACGTTCGGCTTGCGCGTGGTCGCTTGCTTCCACGACCGCGCCGGAGAGGTCGCGCGCGGAGTCGGCGTAGAGGTCGATGGCGAACTCGGCGGCAAACTCGGCGGCGGTGGCGTCGCGAGACACCAAGAGCGTACCGCTCAAGCCGGAGCATCGCGCCGTGGCGCCGAGCACATCACGCAGCATGGCAAGCACCAAGCCTTGGCGCTCGGTCTCGTTCAATACGCCCTTCAAGCGTTGTTTCGCGCCGCTCGCGCCCTTAAAGGGTACGATCGCCCAAATACTCACGCGCCCGGCCGCGCCACGCCACCCGACAAGACGTCCAAGACCGTCTGCGCGAGCGCTAGGCGATCCTCAAGCGAGCGCATCACCGTCGGCGCGACGCTCGCCGCCATGCCGAGTGCCCGCACCTTGGCTGCGGCTTGCGCGTCGACCTCGTCGACAATGAAATGGGTCACTAGACCGGCATAGTGCTTCGCCACTTCGAGGGTGGTCGCCGGCACGCCGAGCTCGCGCATCATCTTGGCGGTCGGACCCTTGATCGCCGCCCCGCCGACGATGGGCGAAACCGCGATGATCGGCGCCCCCGTGGCGCTAAGCGCTTCGCGCATTCCCGGCACGGCGAGGATCGGATCAACGGAGACGAACGGGTTCGACGGGCAAATCACCACCGCGTCCAAGTCGTCGAACGGAATCAGCGGATTGACGCGGGCGGACTCCGCGCCGGCGAACTCGAAGCCAACCACGGTCGGTGCGCAACGGTCACGCACGAAGTAGTGCTGAAACGCGAGCGGGCCGTCGGGCGTTAGCACTCGCGTGCGCACCGGATCGTCGGACATCGGCAGAATACGGTGCGCTACGCCCAAGTGCTCCGCGATGACAGCGGTGGCGGCGGTAAGGCTCGAGCCTTCGTCCAAGAGCGTCTTGCGACGCATGTGCAAGGCGAGGTCGCCATCGCCCAAGCGGAACCACGTCTCGCCCCCGAGACGCTCGAGGGTCGCCATGAAGCGCCACGTCTCGCCTTCCCGGCCCCAGCCGCTCGCTTGGTTCGCCACGTTCGCCAAGGTATAGGTGAGCGTGTCCACATCCGGCGAGATGGGCAGGCCGAGATGCTCGAAGTCGTCGCCGGTGTTGACGACAAAGGCGACTTCCTCGGGGCGCAGGAGCCTCGCGAGGCCCAGCGCCAACTTGGCGCCGCCTACGCCGCCGGTGAGCGCGACGACGCTCATCGGAACAGATCTTCGGCCAAGGGTCTCACGATGTCGCGCGCGCGCTGTCGAGACTCGGCGACCGGCAATCCCCGCACCAAAGCCGCCGGCGTGCGCTCCACGGTCTCGCCCATCGCCAACGTGGCCACGGCGGCGATGCTGTCGGCGCGATTGACCAAGGTGACATTGAGTTCGCGGCCGTACATGTCCACGCCGCCCCGGCGGTCGTCGAGCACATCGAGGCCGGCGGCGCCGATGGCGATGCCGACGGTACCCAGCCGCCACGGTCGGTTGGCGCTGTCGGTGATGAGCACCCCGATCTTCTTACCGCTCCCACTCGCCAAAGCATCGCGGATGCGCTCGGCGCTGCCGTCCGGGTCTGCCGGCAACAGCAGCGCTTGCGAGCCTTCGCCATGGTCGATATTGGACTGATCCACGCCGGCGTGGGCGCCGACCAAGCCGAGATTGTGGCGCACGATCAGCACGCCCGGCTTCTTGCGCAGCACTTCCGTCGACTCGTCCAAGATGAGTTGCACGAGGCGCGGATCCTTGTCGGTTTCCGCGGCCAGCGCCACGGCTTCCCGGGTCGGCTCGACGCTCGCCAAGTCCACCTGTCTACCTTCCGCCTTGGAGACGATCTTCTGCGCGATGGCGAGCACGTCACCGTCCTCTAGCGCCAAGTCGTTCGCCTCGATGGCGTCGCGCAGAATGGCCGGCAAATCATCTCCCGGGGAGACGAGCTTGATGCCGGGCAGCGGGATGACCGTGAATCCAAACATGGGCGGCGAAGGCGCTGCGCCTTGCCCGTCAGTCATCCTGGCCGACGATTTTGATGCCGGAGTGCGAGATGTCGTGACGACGATTGATCTGAATGAGCACGCTGGTCAACGCCTCGGCGGCGGCCGAATTGTCGACCGGCCCGGCGTGCCATGCGCGCATGCCGGCTTCCTTGGCCAAGTCGATGACCTTTTGCCGCGCCGCGCGTTTGTCGCCGCAAACCAGCACATCGCATTCGATGGCCACATCCTCCTTTAGCAAGTGCGCGGCGACGTTCTGAAACGCCGTCACCACTCTCACGTCGCTGCCGAGGAAGGCTTGCGCACGCTTGCCTGCGCTGCCTTCTTCCGGCAACTGCACAGTGCCGACCCGGGGCGGCACAAGCGGCACGGTGACGTCGATGAGGATCTTCCCGGTCAGCCCCTCCCGCACCGTGGCGAGCGTCGACAACTGATGCGCCGCAGGCACCGTCAACACCACGATGTCGCCGGCGGCGGCGGCATCGGGATTCACCATCGCATCCGCCGGCGTCTCGGGACTGATGCGCTGCAAATCCGCCACCGCCCTGCGAGCTTTCTCCAAGGTGCGCGAGCCAATGACGATGCGATGGCCAGCCTTCGCCCAGCGAATCGCCAAGCCGGTGCCCAAGTCGCCGGTGCCGCCGAGAATGGCGATAGTTTCTTGTTCGGCCACGCCGAAGAAGCTCCTGAGAAGCCTTAGGAAGCCGCGCATTATAGCCGCCGCGTTCCCTGTGGGGCCTCGCCAACCTCCGGCGGCGCCGCGTCGTCTCGGTCGTCGACGAACGGGCACGGCGGCGTCGCGCCGGCCTCCGCCCAGCACTCGAAGCCGTGCTCGCCGGAACGGGCGAAAGACGACGGCCGCGCTCGCCCATTCACCGTGTCGCCCTCGCCGCCGACATCGACGAACAAGGCGAAGTTCGGCCCCTCGGTTTCCGACTCGGCCAACGACCCGACCTCGACGTATGTATCGTTGCCGCCGGCATCGACGAACCACGCGAGCGAACCGTGCGCGGCGGCAGCCAAACTGAAGCCGCCCACGCGGTAGAAATCCTCGCCGGCGGCGTCGTGGAACGACGCCAAGCTGTAATCCCAAGCGAGGCCGGCAATCACCTTGTGCCGGGTATCGTAGCGGTCGTCGCCGGCGGCGTTGAAGTATCGTCCGACGCCGCCGTGAGCCCCCCACCCGGCGTTGTAACGGCTGCCCAAAAGCGCATCATCGCCATCGCCGTAGTCGAGCAACTGCCCAACGCCGCGATAGTACGCGCCGCCTTGAGCGAACACGCCGGCGTCGTAGCGGTCATCGCCTTGGTGGTCCAAGAGGAGACCGATGCCGCCCGGCGCTACGCCCCGCACGCCCCGTGCGACCCCTTGCGCCCACGCATCCGTCAATCCCTCGGTACGGTAGTTGGTCGGCGTGCCGCCGAGTGCCAAGTAGACGTCGCCGCCGGCCATGTCCGAGAGCACGCCGAGCCCCTCGGTCGCGCCTAGACCCTGCCCCATGGCGCTCACTTGATAGACGTCGTCGCCGCCGTGATCGAAGAGCGCCCCAACGCCAAACCAAGCCGCGCCTTGGGCATGGTGATCGGCCGTATACCGGTCGTCGCCCGCCAAATCGATCAGTGCGCCAACGCCGAAGATCGCGCTCCCTTGGCCATGCGCGGCGCTCCGGTAGCGGTCGTCGCCGCTCACGTCCACGAGGATCGACACGCGGCCGAGGCCGGAAGCGAAGCCGCCGGAGCGGGACGACTGATAGATGTCATCGCCGGCGAAGTCGACGACGAACTGCGGGGCGCCGGTGAAATCGCCGGCGGCTTCGATGCCGTAGAAGTCGTTGCCGCCCAAGTCGGCGAGAAACAGCAAGTCGCGCAAATGCAAGCGGGCGGCTCCGCGGCCGCCGAAAACGATCTCGCCGAATGGCGAGGCGGCGCGGTGGACGATCGCATCGTCCGACGCCGGATGGCGAGCGATCAGCGCACGCAGGTTGGCAAGATAGTCCGGCTCCGCGAATCGCCCCCACAGCCGCGCCGCGCACACGATCGCTGTTCGGTCCACTTCCCGTAAGGCGCCGAGGAAACGTCGCACCATCCGTCGCTCCCGGCGGTTCATCGCGTCATGGAAACTGTTGCGGAAGCGCTCGCCCACGCGCTCGAACGTGGCCTTCAGCAGGCGACGCTGGCGAGGCATCAGCGCCTCTCGGTGCAAATCGGTTACCGTCGCCGCACCGTCGCGTATCTGTTCGACGGCGTCCGCCAAGCTCCGAGGAGTGGCCAACGGCGAGACCTCGCAGCCGCTCTCGACGCCGTATTGCGCGGACCATTCGGCGACGAGCGCCGGTGCTCCGTCGAATTGGCGCGCACGGTCGGCGAACGCTGCCAAGGGCGCCGGAAAGCGCAAGGGTTCCGCGACGCTGTCGGCGAACAACCGCGCGTAGCGGCCGTACTCCGGCCGATTGGCGAATCTCGCTTGCAACGACTGTCGGAGCACTTCCATGTCGCTTGTCAGGTCGTGTCGCTCGATGAGCAGTCGCGTCAAAGTCGCTTGTTCGCCGCCCAACGCAGCAGGCGCTAAGGCGAGCAGGCACAACCAACGCGACGTGCGGCGAAGGCGCATGGCGGTGCCGCAACCCCTTGCTTTGAGCTGCGGCGTTGGCGAACGCTTACTTAGCGGCCGGTGGCGAACGTCAGGCGGCATTCGAACGGCCATGCATCCCGCCCGGCATCGTCGCTCCTTGGTCGCATATCGTCCGGTCCGCTCCCTCGTCGCGCCTTGCCTGGCGCCTGCCCGACCGCGCCGCGGACCTCCACCGTGGGCCGCTAGGCGCCGAAGCCGTACAAACGGGCCGCGTTGTCGCAGACGATTTTCTTCCTAGTCGCTGCCGGAACGTCGCCGAGCTCACGCTCGATGAACGCCTGCGAATCCGGCCACACGCCGTCGGGATGCGGAAAGTCGCTGCCCCACATCACGTTGTCTTCGCCGAGGATGTCCAACAGACGAATGCCGATGGGGTCGCTTTGGTAGGTGGCGAAGCACTGCCGATGCCAATAGTCGGAGGGCTTCATCGTGAGCGTCAGGTCTTTGAACTGGTCCTCCCACTCCAAGTCCATGTGCTCCAAGATGTAGGGTATCCAACCGATTCCGCTCTCGCCGATGACGAGCTTGAGTTTCGGGTGGGCTTCCAAGACGCCGCCGTAGATGGTCTCCATGATGATCTTGGACATGGCGAGCTGGAAACTGGTGATATGCACCGCGAACGCCTGCCGACGCTGCAAGTGCTTGAAGCTCGCGAAGTCGTAGTCCATGCGCGGGCCGATGGTGTGGTAGTGCAGGGGCAACCCGGCGGCTTCGGCGGCAGCCCACAGGGGCTCCCATGAAGGGTCGAAGAGCGGTGCCATTTCGTGCGTGTTGGCCACTTCGATGCCACGCAGCACCCCGCGCTTGGCGACGCGCTCCACTTCCGTGACGGCAGCAGCGACGTCGTGGCTCGGAATGTTGGCGAGGCCAGCGAAGCGTCCCGGGTGGGTGGCGCAAAAATCCGCGAGCCAAGCGTTGTAGATGCGCATCATCTCGTCCGCCGCCTCGTCGTCGCCGAGACGCATCGCCGCACCGAGGATGCCGTACAGGACTTCGGCCTGCACACCGTCCAAGTCTTGGTCCTTGATGCGCAAATCGGGCTCGGTCAAGCGGCGGATGCCGTTCTCCCCGTCGCGGTATAGCCCTTGCTCGGCCATGCGGTCCGAGCGGTGGATTTGTCCCGGCACATAACGCCGGCCGGCGGAACCCATGCCGTTCTGCAAGCCGAATTGGGCGCCGTTCTTGCTTACCCAAAAGCGCCCGTTCTCGGTTTCGGCGACATAGGGCATACGCTCTTTCAGTTCGGTACGAGCCTCGCCGGTGAACAAATCCTCCGGCAACCACGGCAGATCGATATGGCAATCCGCGGAAATGACGTCGTAGTGCATGAGACCCTCCTTAAAGAGATAGGATTGTGCGCCTAAATCGACCCGAGGTTAAACCATGCGCGTTGCGCGTTCCGGCGACGCCCAACAACGGCCACGACCGGGCTTGGGTCGCCGCCAGTTGGCCGCGCTCGCCCGCGCCTTCGGCGTCCTCGGTGCGTTGGCGGGGTTCACAGCGTGCGCGCCGCTCGACACAGACGTGCCAAGGGGCTTCGACTTGTCCGGAGAATGGATATTGGTTGAAGGCATGAGCGACGGCCCCCCCGACATCACCGCCATCCGTCGCCGGGAGGATCGCGCCGTCGTTCGCGGGCGGCAAGCCAACGCCCGCGGCTCTGCGGCTTTCGTGGTACAGGACTTTCCGGTGCTCGGTGCGGAGCGTTTGAGCATAGAGCAGAACGCGGATTCGATGGGTATTCGCTACGACGAGGGCGTCTATCGAGACATTTCTTGGGGGGTGAGGGAGCGCGACTTCTGGACTGTGCGCGTCGGCTGGGAGGAAGGCGCGCTGGTGATTCGGTCGCAGCGCGGCGAAACAAACGGCGTGGAGCGGCTCGCGCTTGAGGACGCCGGCTCGCGCTTGCGCGTAACCGCGAAGATCGACACCGAAGGGGAGGATGTGCGCGTCACAAGGGTGTATCGACGACGCTAGCAGTCCTTCGGCGGCGTTAGCGTCGAAGTCCGACGGAGTGATAGGGCGGCTTGGGCTGGGGCGAAAGGGGCGCCGGAAGGCGACGGCTTGCGTGGCGCTAGCGGCGTGTCGAGTTGGCGGCGATCGCCGGCGCTGGCGATTGACAAGTCACTCACAAGTCCGACTTACCTGTAAGGTGGCTTGGGCTTAACGCGAAAGGGCAGTGCCGGCAGGCCGCGGCTTTCCTGGCGCTAACGGCGCCACAGTCGGGCACATTCGTCTTCAGAGATCGCGCAGGAACTGCGCGTCGTAAAGTGGCCAGTTCCACACCACGCCATGGCTCTCAGTGCGCGGTCGCGCCGTTAGCGTAATAGCCCGTTTGGGCCGATGTCGCTCGATGTACGACTGCAAGCTACGCGCTCTCGTTCGCGTGCCGCTTTTGACCTCCACCGGTATGATCGAGCCATCGGACGCTTGGTGCAGGAACTCGATCTCCGCACGACCCTGTTCCCAGCCGAACGACGGATATCCCACCCGGGCGCGCAGTTCCGTCTGTACAAAGTTCTCCGCCATGAAGCCCTTGTAGGCGTACCTAGGATCGCGCTGGATGACGTAGGGCAGCCTCAGCAGATAACGCAAGACGCCCACGTCGAACAGGAACAGCCGAAACCGATTGTCCTTGATGAGATGCGGCAGCGGCAGTTGCGGCTGGCAATCAATGGGATGGCACTTCCATACGAGGCGCGCCTTTTCCAGCCAGTCGATGGGGCCTCTGAGGTCGAGATAGCCGCGTTTGCGTTCAATGACGCCTCTGAACCGGAACCGCTTCACCGAGCCGTCCTGCGCGGTCGCAAGCTGGCGCGGGACGTTGTGGAAGATCGTCTCGATGTGTTGGGCGTGGTGCTTGCCGCTGTACTTTCCGAAGTCGCGCTCGAAGCCGGCGACCAAATCGCGATGGATGTCCTCCACGCGCCGTATACGAGTCGCCATGCCCTGGTCGGTGCCAAACCAAGCGGCGACGGCTTCTGGCATGCCGCCAACGAAGCAATAGTCCAGAAACAGACTCCACAAGAGTTCGTGCGCGGCCTGACTATCCGCCCGCCTTCGGAACGTGGCGAGCAGAGGCGATTTTCCTGAAGCCATCACGAATTCCTCGAAGCACAGTGGGAACAGCTCCAACTGCTGTACTTTGCCGACCGGGAACGAGCCGAGCAGGCCGATGTTCGACCCCGACGCGCAGACGAAAGCATCCGGTGCCAGTTCGGCAAAGTACTTGAGCGCGTCCACCGCCGGCTGGCATTCGCCGACTTCGTCGAAGAAGATCAGGTCGTGCGTTTGGTCGACGCCGTCGTTGAGCACGACTTCGATGTTGCCGATGACCGCTTGGGGCGACAGCCCGTTCGCGAACACGCCGCTGTATTCCGGCGCCAAGCGGAAATCGAGCTTATGTACCTTGCGGAACTCGCGTGCGCCGAACAGGCGTTCGACCAGATAGGTCTTGCCAGTCTGCCGCGCACCGTCGAGGAGTATGGGCTTGCGCCGGGGTTCGCGCTTCCACGCGAGCAGATCATCGTAGAGTAGGCGATCCACATGCCACTCCAGCGCCACGCCAGTACGCCTACAGCCTAACACGGCAGACTTTTATGCGCGTAATAATGCAAATATTCGTACTTTTACGCACATGAAACTACGTCCTATCGGACTTTCATGCATGTCAGGCGGGCCCCAGTCCCGCGAACGCTACAATGCACCTAGCACTTCCAACGGAGAGACTAACGAACCATGACAGTTCAGGAGAACATGAACCCCGGCGTCGCGCTGATCGTCGGCGGCGGACCCGGCATCAGCGCCAGTTGCGCACGCCTTTTCCGTAACAACGGCATGCGCGTGGCGGTCGCCGCGCGCAACCCGGAGAAATCCGTCTTGATCGACTTGGCGGCACAACACGGCGTTAGGAACTACGCCTGCGACGCCGCCGATGCGGACGCGGTCAAGAGGCTGTTCGATGCAGTCGATGCAGATCTCGGCAGCCCGACCTTGGTGGTACACAACATAGACGGTCGGATGCGCGACATCTTTCGCAAGCGCATTACCGAAGCGGATCCGACGCTGGTTCAGGACGTGATGATGAACTCGTCGTACAGCGCTTCCTCGTCGGCCAGCAGGCCGCCACGCGCATGCTCGCCGGCCCTGCGGACGCCGCCGGCGACGGACATCGCGGCACGATCATTTTCACCAACGCCAGCGCCGCGATGAAGGGCTATCCGAGAAGCGGCGCGTTCGCCATGGCCTGCCACGGCAAGTCCGGGCTGGCGGAGAGCATGGCGCGGGAACTGATGCCTCGCGGTATCCACGTCGCGCATGTACCCATCGACGCCGCCATCGGCTGGACGCAGCCGGACGGCACGCGGGCGCACCGAATGGCGGGCACATCAGTCGACGACAACATGGCGGACCCGGACCGCATTGCCGACGTGTATCTGCAACTGCATCGGCAGCACCGCTCGACTTGGGCTTTCGAGGTCGTCCTGCGACCTTGGGTGGAGAACTGGTAACCCGGATGCGTCCCGCACGGAACGCATCCGGCAGCCACGATGTGGCACGGGAAGGCAGGATGGCCGACGTGTTCCGTGCGGGGTTTGATATTCGTCAGACCGCCTGTTGAATACGGAGTTCGTTGTGCTCGGGCCAAGCGACCAAAGGTTCTTGCTCGCTTGCCCGACGATTAAGAGGTGGTTGCGATGGCGGATAGGCTGATGCCCTCGCCGAAGCGCGAGGACAAGGTAGTGAGAAGCCGCTTGGATACGAGGCACTTGGGACGGTGGGAGAACGTTCAATCTCACCTGCAAAGCGCGTGTTCATGTTCTTTGCCCTCGAAGCGAAGCATCCCGTTTGAACCTGCTTCGGATTCCGCAGGCCCGGACTCTTCCTGACGGCAGCCCACGTCATTCGCGGCGAGTTGCGGCGTTGTCGGTAAAGCCCCGGATCCCCAATCGCCTCTCAATCACCCGCTCCCGGGCCACTCCCGCCGGCTTCAATCTGCTCGGCGAACTCAGTAGGGTGTCCCTTCGGCTTCACAGCGTTTCCCTCCGGCTTCATCCCCCAACGCCGCAAGAACCTTCGGCGGCGACATTGGCAACTCCCGCAGGCGCAAGCCGACGGCGTCGTGGATCGCGTTCGCCACAGCCGCCATCGGCGGCGCGATCGGCACTTCGCCAACGCCTCGGACGCCGTGCGGGTGGGCGTCGTTCGGCACTTCGATCACCACGGTGTCGATCATCGGCAGGTCCGACGCCACGGGCATGCGGTAGTCCAAGAAGCCCGGATTGTCGAGCTGGCCGGAGGCGTCGAAGATGTATTCCTCGTTGAGCGCCCAGCCGATGCCTTGGGCCACGCCGCCCTGCATCTGACCTTCGACGTAACTCGGATGGATGGCGCGGCCGACGTCCTGAACGGCCGTGTAGCGGATCACTTCCACGCGACCGGTCTCTTCGTCCACCTCCACGTCGCAGACGTGGGTTGCGAATGCCGGCGCCGCGCCTTGCGCGTTCACTGACACCTGCGCCGTGATCGGGCCGCCGGTCTGCGCCGCCTTGGCCGCGATGTCGGCTAAGGACAGCGGCTCGAAATCGCCAGCATTGGTGCCAGCGGGTACCGCATGGCCGTTCTTCCAGTCCACCGCTTCCGGATCGATGTCCCAAAGCATCGCCGCCCGCTCCCGCAGTTGCCTGATCACGCGCTCGGAGGCTTCGGAAACTGCCGTTCCCGCGGCGAAGGTGACGCGACTGCCGCCTGTGGTCGCGCTGAAGCCGATGGTGTTGGTGTCGCCCACTTGGGCGCTGACATTGCGATAGTGAACGCCGAGCGTTTCGGCGACGATGTTCACCATGGACGCCCGCGAGCCGCCGATGTCCGGATGCCCCGTGGTGACCGCGACGGTGCCGTCCTCGTTGACGTGTACTTGCGCACTCGATTCGCCGCCGACGTTGAACCAGAAGCCACTGGCGACGCCGCGCCCTCGGCGACCGTTCTTCGGCGCGTTGTAATGCGGATGGGCTTCGGCGGCCTTGAGCGTCTCCTCGAAGCCAATCCGTCGGAATGTCGGTCCGTATGCGGCTCGCGTGCCTTCCCGCGCCGCGTTCTTGAGCCGGAATGCGATGGGGTCGATGTCCAGTTCTCGCGCCAGTTCGTCGATCACCGATTCGACGCCGAACGCGGCGATGGGCGAGCCGGGCGCCCGGTAGGCGTTGCACTTGGGCCGGTTCACCACCACGTCGTAGCCCACCACCTTGACGTTGTCGATGGCGTAGGGTGCGAACGCGCAATTCGACGCCGCCCGCACCGGCGAACCGGGGAAGGCACCAGCCTGAAAGCGGAACGTGGCCTCCGCCGCGACGATGCGGCCGTCGCGCTTCGCGCCGATCTTGACGGTGTTCGACGACCCCGCGGTCGGCCCGGTGGCGCGGAAAACCTCCTCGCGGGTCATCACCATCTTCACGGGCGCACCGGCCTTGCGCGACAGCGTGTACGCAAGCGGCTCGAGGTAGACAATCGTCTTGCCACCGAAGCCACCGCCGATCTCCGCGGGAATAGCACGGATGTCCGAGAGCTTGGCCCCGGTCATCTTCGCGGTGGCGTTGCGCACCATGAACTGGCCTTGGCTGGAACTCCAGATGGTCGCTCGCCCGTCCGCCGCCACGCTGACCAAGCAGGCGTGCGGTTCGATATAGCCCTGATGCACAGGTTTGGTCTTGAAGTTTCGCTCGATGACGACGTCCGCTGCGCGGAAGCCTTCGGCGACATCGCCGAGCGTGAACGCCGTGCGGCTTGCCACGTTGGTCGGCGCATCCCCTTCGTCCTCGCCGCCGGCCGTGCGCAGGAAGTCGTGCAGAACCGGTGCGTCGAGCCGCATCGCCTCGTCAACGTCGATTATCCAAGGCAGTAGCTCGTAATCCACGTCGATGAGCGCCAGCGCCGCGTCGGCGGCTTCCACCGTGGTCGCCGCCACGGCCGCCACGGCGTGCCCAGCGTAGAGCGCCTTATCTCGCGCCATGACGTTGCGGCTTACGAAGCGCATATCGGCGGGACCAACCAACACGGGCGTATCGAGGGGAAAATCCACTAGATCGGCACCAGACATCACGGCCTTCACGCCGGGTGCCCGGGCGGCTCTCGTTAGATCGATGGACGTAATGCGCGCGTGGGGGTGCGGACTTCGCAATACCTTGCCCCACAGCATGCCAGCTTGCGCGAAGTCGGCACCGAAGGCGGCCCGGCCCGTGACTTTGTCTTCGCCGTCGGGACGGATCGTGCGTTTGCCGATCCATCGGTTGTCGGAATCGTTTCCCTCGGTCATCGGTCCCTCCCTATCGACGACCATAAGCTACCACCCCAGCCCCTCAAGAATCTGCGCCTGCTGTTGAACTTCGAGCACGCAGAAGTGTCCCACATGGCATGAAGCGGCGATTTCCTACACGAAATGCAGCCAAACGCCGTAGAAAGGCGCAGAAAAGGAGCGATACAGTTCACGAATAGAGCGGAATCGGCTTGAAATTGAAGCGGATACCCTCATCTAGTCAGTTAACCAGTTGCAAAGGGCCCCGGCGATAACTCCCCTCCCCTCCCCATCCCCGAATCGCCGGGGTTCCTTTCCCCCAATAGCCCCGACGAGACGAAGCGCACTAGCGCCACGAAAGCCGTCGCCTCCCGGCGCCGCATTACGCCCCAGCCCAAGCCGCCCTATCACTCCGTCGGACTTCGCGGTCCGACGCCGCCAAGTCCGACGGACGGCTAGCGCCACAACGCCGTTTGCCGACGGCACCGCCTTTGCTTTAGGCGAGGCCGCCGGCGGCACCGTGTCGGGCTTCTATACGGGTGTGGATTGCGGCACTACATCGGCATCGGTGCCGCGTGCGTCACCGGGCCTTTCGAGTCGTCGCCGCATCCACCCCACGAGTTGCCCGGGAGCATGGCGAATAGCACGCATGTAGGGCTGATGCGGCAACGCCAACATCGCGGGCGTCGCCACCAGCGTCAACAAAGTGGCGAAGGTGAGGCCGGAGACGATGGCTTGCGCGAGCGGCACCCAAAAGCCCGAAAGCTGGCCGCCGTAGACGATGGTGCGGTTGATGATGTCGATGGATAGGTGACTCGCCAGCGGCAGCAGGCCGAATACCGTGGTCACGGTGGTCAACAGCACGGGACGGAAACGCTGGGCGCCGGTGCGAACGATCAGCGACACCGCATCGAGTTCCGGGTGCATTCGGCGAATGTGATTGTAGGTGTCGATGAGAACGATGTTGTTGTTCACCACGATGCCCGCCAGCGCCACCACGCCGACGCCAGTCAATATGGCGCTGAACGGACTGTTGGTGATCAGCAGGCCAAGCAATACCCCGGCCGTGGACATGACCACCGCGACGAGAATCAACAAACTCTGGTAGAGGCTGTTGAACTGCGTCACCAAGAGCACGAACATGAGCAGCAGGGACATCATCATGGCAACGAGAATGAATGCCATGGAGTTCGCCTGCTCCTCGTTGGCGCCGCGGAAGTCGATGTCCACGCGAGGGTCCAAGTCCGCCTGTGCGAGCCACGCGCCGATTTCCTTCACCTTGTCGTCCGCCAACACGTCCGGCGCCACATCGGCGCGAATGAACATCACCACGCGCCCGTCGATGCGTTCGATGCTGTCGACGTTGGGGGCGGCGGCGCGACGGACGAAGTTCGAGATCGGCACCAAACCGTTGGTGGTGGTGATCTTTAGGTCGTCCAAGGCGTTCAAACCGCGCGCGTTCGACGGATAGCGGACGCGGATATCCACGGCGTCTTCGGCGCTGTCCGGCCGGTATTCGCCGACCTTGACGCCGTTGGTGACGAGCTGCACGGCGATGCCCACCAGCGAAACGTCGGCGTTGTAGAGCGCCGCCTGCGCACGGTCCACGGTGAGTGTCCACTCGACGCCCGGCAGCGAACGGGTGTCGTCCACATCGCGCAAGCCCGCGACGTTGGCGTCCATGTGCGCGCGCACCTTGGTTACCACCGGCTCCAAGAGATCCTTGCTTTGCGAAGAGAACTGGATCTGAATGGGTTTCCCCACCGGCGGGCCCTGCTCCATCTTCTGCACTTCCACACTGATGCCGGCGAGCGAGGCGGTGACGCTTCGGGCGCGTTCTAATATCTCTCGCCCGGTCATCGTGCGCTCTTTCTGCTCATGCAACTCCAAGAAGATGTAGCCCACGGTATCGACGGTGCCGCCGAACATGCCTCCGCCGCCGCCACCGCCCAAGGTGGTCTGCATATTCGCGCTCTTGATGCCCGGGATCGCCAAGATGCGATCCTCCACTTCGCTCACCAAGGCGTAGATTTCCGCCGACGAAAGGTTGCCCCGGGCGCGCACCGACACGCGGGCGAAAGACGGGTCGGTATCGGAGAAGAACGTCATGCCACGGCCGAACTGCCCGTAGGAGTAGAACGAGCCGACTAGGATTAGGACGGTCGCCAGCAGCGTGATGCCAGCGTGCCTAGAAGTGAACGCTACCAAACGGGCGTACATGCCGGTGAAACCCGGCAGGCGCAACGGGTCGCCCTCCTCCAATTGAATCAACGTTCGCCGCGAGCGCTCATCACGAGCGCTCGGTTTGCCGAACAGCGCACCGATGGTGGGGCCGAACACCAAGGCGTACAACAGGGAGCCGGTGAGCACGAAGAACACCGTCACCGGCAGATAGCGCATGAACTTGCCGGCCACGCCCGGCCAGAACAGCAGCGGCAGAAACGCCGCGAGCGTAGTCGCCACGGAGGCGGTTACCGGCCAGAACATGCGTTTCGCGGAATCCGCGTAGGCGCGGCGAGGGTCCAGCCCTTCCGCCATCTTGCGGTCGGCGTATTCGGTGATCACGATGGCGCCGTCGATCAACATGCCAAGACCCAGCAACATGCCGAACGCCACCATGAAGTTGAAGGTGTAGCCGAGCATCCAGATGAAGATCAGCGCGAACAGGAAGGACACCGGAATGGCCGCGCCGACGATCAAGCCACTGCGCAAGCCGACGGCGGCCACCACCAGCACCATCACCAGCAGCAGCGCGGTGGCGATATTGCCTTCGAGTTCGGTAATCTGATCCAAGGCGAAGGGGGCCTGATCTTGCGTATAGAACAGGTTCAACTTCGCCGGCAGCGTCGGTCGGTGGCGCTCCACAACGGTCTTCACCTGCGCTACGGTGTCCACCACGTTGGCGCCCGGGCGCTTCAGGACGTCGATGGAGATGGTTTTGTTGCCGTTTACCCGCGCGTAGCGTTCGCGATCCTTGAACGTGCGCCGGATCTGGGCGACGTCGGCGAGGGTGACCACCGCATCGGCGTCCGCTTTAACCGGCAAATCGAAGATGTCCTGCGCGGTTTCGATCACGCTCGGCACCTTCACCGCCATGCGCCCGGCGCCGGTGTCGAGCGAGCCGGCGGCAATCAGCCGGTTGTTGCGGATGACGGTATTGAACAGTTGTTCGGTGCTGACTTCGTAGGCTTCGAGCTTGGCCGGGTCGATGACTACCTCCAAGAGCTCTTCCCGGTGGCCGTGCAATTCAGCATCCAGGACGTCCGGCAACGACTTGACATCGTCGCGGATCTCCTGGGCCACGTTGAAAACCAGCCGCTCCGGCACCCCCGCCTCGTCGCCGACGAGGTTGATCTGCAGGATGGGGAACTCGCTCGCCGACTGCTCCAAGATGAACGGCTCTTCCGCGGTGGTCGGGAACTCGGGCTTGGAGCGGTCCACGGCGGCGCGGACGTCCAAGAGCGCTTGATCGAGGTCGTATTCCGCGTCGAACTCCACCAACACACGCGCCATGCCCTCGTAGGCGTAGGCGCGCACCTCGTGTACGCCTTCCACGGTGCGCATCTCCACTTCCACCGGCTTCACCAACAACCGTTCGGCGTCCTCCGGCGAGATGCCCTCGTGCGGCACGACGACCATAAACACCGGCACCGCAACATTGGGATCGGATTCGATTGGGATGGACAGGCGCGCCACCACGCCGGCAAGCACCACCATCACCATCAATAGCAAGGTGGTGCGGGCGCGACCAACAGCGGCATCGACGAGGAGGTTGTTCATCGCGGTCTCCTAAGCTACGACCCGCCGAAAGCGAAAGCGCGGCGACCCACGCCGTGCGCGGCCTGCCGATTCACAGCGTGTTACGACGGCACAGCGGTACTGGCGACGCCAGTGTCCGCGTCGTCCGACGCCGCCGGCCCAGACCCCTCGTTAACCATGGCCGGGCGCGGTCCCGCTGGCGCCCCAAGGGGCACCTCTTGCATTTGCACCGCGACCCGTTCCCCGTCCACGACGAACTCCTGTCCGACGGTGATCAATGTCGTCACTTGCGGCAGGCCGCGCACCCACACGCCGTCGTCATCATCGGCAACGATGTCCACTAGGAGAAAACGCACGCGATCTTCGGCGTCGACGATGCGCACGCCCACCCGTCCGTCGTCATCCAAGGCAAGCACGGCCGGCGACACCTTGTGCGCCGTGACGCCACCCACATCGATCGCGATTTCGGTGGTGATGCCGCTGCGCAATGCATAGTCGGGATTGGCCACAGTCGCCTCGACGCGATAGGTGCGCGTGCCGGCAGCCGCCTGCTGACCTAGGAAACTGACGTTGCCGGCTACGGTCTCGCCCGTAGCGAGCAGGCCGGTGACACTGGCGCCGGGCGAGAATCGGTATACATCGCGCTCGGAAACGCGCCCAACCAGGAGCATCGGGTCCAAGTCCACGATGCTGGCGCACGGCGTGCCGGGCTGCGCGTAGTCGCCCACTTCCAGCGGCGTTTCCTCCACCACACCAGCGAACGGCGCGCGCACCTCGGTGCGTTCGACGTCCAGCGCCGCGGCTTTGAGCTGCGCCGCCGAAGTAGCCAGCCGGGCGCGTGCTTGCGCGATGGCCGTCTGCGACTGGAAGCCCTTGTCCCGCAGCCGCTGACTTCCCTCGTACTCGATGCGCGCTTGCTCAACCGCGGCCTGCCCCTGCAATACGCGCGCCTGCCGATCCTCGATGGCGAGGCGGCAGAGCAAATCGCCCTCGGCAACCTGATCGCCTCGTTCCACCGGCCGTTCAATCACGCGGCCACTGGTTTCCGTCCGCACTTCGACGGTGCGCTTGTTTTCCGTGCGGCCACGCACCTTGATACGTTCTTGATGCTCGACCGCGTGGATCACCTGCGCACGCACCGCGGTTGGCGACATGTCGTCCAAAGCCGCTGCGGCGCGGGCGTTCACCGCCGCCAAGGTGGGATGTTCGGTGACGGTTTCGCCGGCGGTGAGATAGCCGGCAGCGAACCACAACACGACGACGACGGCGATAACGGCTGCGGTGATATAGGTCTTGCGCATGGATAGCGGTCTTCAGGGTGCCTCTTGCGAGGTGACGTCTAGGGAGTGCTACCTAAAGTAACACCGGCGAAGTGTGCAGCCTCTACGGCGGCGTTGTCAAACTCACGCGAGAATGGAGGAGCGGGCCGAAGGACAGTCCGTGGCGGCCGTGGGAGTTTCTTGGGCACTTCGTGACTCTCCTAAGCGAGAACCGGCGCACTCCCGAACAAGCCGATAATCTCGTTCCATTGACGAAGACGCGCAGCAAACACCAATTCCAATGCAAATGCAAGTCGTTTCGGTTTGTGTTTGTTGTCCGAACGACGGCGCATGCCCTTTGCCGTCAAGTCAAGGAGCGCCCAGTTTGACGTGCGCTACCCGTGTCGCCGGCCAGCTACCGCGTGGTCGGCGAAGCGGCGCAGTGCTGTCTACGGCTGCGGCTTCAACTCGGCGTCTGAGCGACCGCATGGCACATCCGGCATAAGCGGCACCCGCCTTGGCACGGCGGGATCCACTCTTGTCTTGGCCACTTACTCGGCTTACTCGACCTATGCGAGCTACCACTCGCCTGTGTTCGGCATCGACGCCCAAGGCTCCTTGCGCGGCAACGGCCCGCCCTCTTGCAGCAACTCCACTGAGATGTCGTCCGGCGAGCGCACAAAAGCCATGTAGCCATCACGCGGCGGCCGATTGATGGTGACGCCACCCGCCATCAGACGCTCGCAGAGCTGGTAGATGTCCTCCACGCGGTACGCCAAGTGGCCAAAGTTGCGGCCGCCGCCCAAGCTCTCTGGATCCCAGTTGTGCGTAAGCTCCACTTGCGCCTCGCTGTCGCCCGGCGCGGCGAGGAACACCAACGTGAAACGCCCGGCTTCGTTGTCGATTCGCCGCAGCTCCTCCAAGCCGAGCTTGTCGCAGTAGAAATCGAGCGACGCGTCAAGGTCGGCGACGCGAACCATGGTGTGCAGATATTTCATAGCGTTGTCGGGTTTTGCGAGTCGGCAGCGAAGAATAGCGGAAACGCCGGTGGCTGGTGAGCGGACGTTTGTTCTCGGCCCGGTCCCTAAATGTCCGTTCCACCACCACCTGTGGTCCAGCCTGACTGCCAAATAGGAACCAAGTGTGGCGTTATGATGGGCCAGCGCTTGCGACCACGACACTCGCCACCTCCATCCACGCCCTTCAAGGAATGCACCATGCGCAGCCTGCCGCTCAGAACCGTCATCCCCGACCTCGTGGAAGCGCCGGGCGCGCTTGATTTCGACGATCGCGGCGAGGGCCTGAGCCCGCGCCGGCTACCGTCGTGGACTCGCCCACAGCTTCCGCCGGCGATGGACGTCATGGTGCGCATGCCATCGGGCGTGCGCCTTAGATTCCAAACGAACTCGTCTTGCGTCGGCATCGCCTTCCTCGCCACCAACATCGTCGTTGCGGCGCGGCCTAGGCGACCCGTGGTGTTCAATTTGCAGGTCGGCGAACGCACTTGGCGGGCATCCTCCACCCGCGGCAACGCCATCGTCATGAAGCCGGACGCGCCAGGGGCCTTCGAACTAGTGCGTGGCGAGCCGGACACCCTCGTCTTTGACGACTTGCCGCAAGGCGACAAGCAATGCGAGCTCTGGCTGCCGCACAACGCCTATGTCGAGCTGCGCACGCTGTTCGTGGACGACCACGCCACACTCGCGCCGCCGGCGCAGGACTTGCGTCCGAAGTGGATTCACTACGGCAGTTCCATCAGCCACTGCATGGAAGCCGAGGAACCGGCGGGCACTTGGCCAGCGGTGGCGGCGCGATTGGTCGGGGCGTCGCTGCGGAACTTGGGCTTCGGCGGACAATGTCACTTGGATCCATTCGTCGCCCGCACCATCCGCGACGCCGAGGCCGACATCATCAGCGTGAAAACCGGCATCAACGTGGTGAACATGGACTCCATGCGCGAGCGCGTGTTCGCCCCGGCGTTGCACGGCTTTTTGGACACCGTGCGCGAGGGCAAACCCGACACGCCCATCGTCGTCATTTCGCCCATATTCTGTCCAAGCGCGGAGACGCGCCCGGGCCCCACCATCCCCGACGCGCAGGGCAAGTTCGTCACCGTGGCCGGCTTCGAGCAATACCGGGCCGGTTGCCTGTCCCTTGTGCGGGTACGGGAAATCCTTGCCGAAGCGGTCGAGGTGCGCCGCGCAGGCGGCGACAAGCAGTTGCACTATGTCGATGGCCTAACGCTATTCGGCGCCGCCGACGCAGGCGACCTGCCGGACGATTTGCACCCGAACCCTGCCGGTTACCGCCGCATGGGAGAGCGGTTCGCGCCGACCTTGCAGGCGCTCGCGCGCGGCTCGACTCCATAGCGCGACGCTTGCGCGTATGATGCGCCATCTCAAGCTCGACGTTACGGCTCGCGCACA
Organism: uncultured Pseudomonadales bacterium; assembly: GCA_964348085.1. Taxonomy (GTDB): domain Bacteria; phylum Pseudomonadota; class Gammaproteobacteria; order Pseudomonadales; family Azotimanducaceae; genus VXYL01. Next base: position 21,226 of record CAYGBI010000049.1, read on the forward strand.
CGAGCGCGGCCACTAGCTAGCCACGAAACCGTAAGGGAGAGACTATGGCGATAAGCCCATCGAACACCGACGAACTGTTGGCGGAACAGCGAGGCCGCGTCGCCGTGCTGACGCTCAACCGTCCAGAGCGCCTAAACGCGATCAACGGCGCCATGCTTGGCGAACTTTCGGCGAAGCTGCTCGAGGCCGACAAAGATCCCGACACCCGCTGCATCGTGCTCACCGGCGCAGGACGCGGCTTCTGTGCGGGATTGGACTTGATCGACGTGAACCAAGGCGGCATTGGCAGTCGTCGGCAACGCCAAGGCGACAACCGCCCCCGCCGCTTGTTCGATTTGCGCGACGCGCCGATCAACGTCATGTGGCATATCGATACGCCGGTGGTGTGCGCGGTCAACGGCGCGGCCGCGGGGTACGGCATGGATCTGACCTTGCTGGCGGACATCCGCATCGCCTCGACCACAGCCAAGATGGCCGCCGTGACGGCCAAACGCAACGTCGTTCCCGAAAGCGGCGGCACTTGGTTGCTGCCGCGACTCATCGGCTGGGCGAAGGCCGCCGAACTCTATTATCGGGCTCGCACCATTGCCGCCGATGAGTGCTTGGCGATCGGCCTCGTCAATACGGTGGTGCCGAACGACGAACTAATGCCCACCGCCCTGCAGTGGGCGGAGGAAATCGCCGACAACGCGCCAATGGCCGTGCAGACAACCAAGCGCATGATGCGCATGGGCCTCGAAGAGTCCTACGACACTGCCGTCGATCACCTGATGGTGCATCTCAATGGCATGTTCCAGAGCGAGGATTTCGAGGAGGGCGTGCGGGCGTTCGTCGAGAAGCGCAAGCCGAATTTCACGGGGCGTTGACCGAGGCTTTTCGAGTTCCGCGCCAAGGACTCGTGAACGCGCCCGGGCGGACTCGCCCGGGTGCGTTGCCGCTGGAACCCAAGAATCAGCGCCCCGAACTCTGGCGCCTATTCACGCATCCAACGCCGCCAGCCACCCGTCACACTGGCACCACCACGCCCGGTACGCCGTGACAGGGCGGCGGCCACCGAATCGACGGCCGATCACCCTCGGCGTAGCACTCCGTGGGCATCCGCTCCACGCTCCCTTCGGGTCAGACAAGAATCTGATTTGCGCCGGCGATGGCCAAACGTTAATTTGCCGTGCAGACAAGACCGGCAGCTTTTGGGGAGAGAAGCATGCGCCTTACGTTTCCACTTCTAGTATTGTTCGCCGCCGCCTGCGCACCGGAAGTCGTCGAAGTCGCGCCATTGAGCGAGGTGGTCACAACCGGCCAAGGCGACGTGCGCGGCGCGTTCACCGACGAGGACCAAGCCGTGCTCGCCTTCAAGGGCATCCCGTACGCCGCGCCGCCAGTCGGCGAACTTCGCTGGCAGCGGCCCGTCGAACCAGCCGCTTGGACCGGCGAGCGCGACGCGACGGCATTCGCCAAGCCGTGCTTGCAGGCACCGTTGCCCGAAGGGTTCTATGCCCAGGACCCCATGCCGCAGAGCGAGGACTGCCTGCACCTGAACGTGTGGGCACCGGCGGGCCCCGTGGACGCCGCTCGCCCGGTGATGGTCTGGATACATGGCGGGGCCTTCATGACAGGCACCGCGAACATGCCCTTGTACGATGGCGAGAGCTTGGCGCGAGCCGGGGTGGTGCTCGTCTCCGTGAACTATCGGCTCGGCCTGATGGGCTTCTTCGCACATCCCGCGCTGTCTGCGGAGTCGCCGAGCGGCGCCTCCGGCAATCAAGGTCTGTGGGATCAGATCGCCGCGCTGGAGTGGGTGCGCGACAACATCGCCGCGTTCGGCGGCGATCCCGGCAACGTGACGATATTCGGCGAGTCCGCCGGCAGCATCAGCGTCTGCTATCTAACCGCCACGCCGAAAGCGCGTGGCTTGTTCGCTAAAGCGATCGGCCAATCCGGCGGCTGCTTTGGCAAACACGCAACGCTCGACTCGGACGAAGGGGTCGTCGTGGACAACGCGATACCCGGCCAGCTAGTTGGCTCGGGCCACGCCGTCGGCGTTGGCCTCGCCGAAGCACTTGGCGTCGAAGGCGACGGCGCCGACGCCATCGCGGCGTTGCGCGAGCGAGACGCGGAGACGATGATCCAAGCGCTTTACGCGGCGCAAGTCGTCGCGCCGTGGCGGTCGATCTTTGTCGATGGCGAACTGTTCCCGGACCAGATGCGGCGCTTGGTCCAGAGTGGGCGCGGCAGCCAAGTGGACATTCTCGTCGGCTCCACCGCCGACGAGGGCAGCACCTTGTTCATGGATCTGCCCGACGTCTCCTTCGAAGACTGGGCGGCGGGCGTGCGCAACGATAGCGGCGAGCACGGGGAACGGTTCGTCGCCGCTTACGAAGCGGACGCACGGGAGTCCACGGCCACCGCCACGCAGCAGATGATGTCCGACCTCCTCTTCGCTTGGGAAATGCGCACTTGGTCCCGTCTCGCGACGGCCGCTGGCAACCGGGCCTGGCTGTATCTCTTCAACCACGCACCGCCGTTCGCAGAGTATGGCCGGTCATTGGGCGCCTTTCACGCCGCCGAGATCCCCTATGTATTTGGCAACACGGCGTTCGGCAAGGTCCCCATGCCTTGGGAGGATGTGGACCACCGGGTGTCGGAACTCACCCAGGCGTATTGGGTGAACTTCGCCAAAACCGGCGATCCGAACGGCGACGGCCTGCCCGAGTGGCCGGCGTACGACAGCGACAGCGACATCGCCTTCGAACTCGACGCGGACCCGCGCCCACTACCTAGGTTGCGTAAGGAGAAACTAGACGCCCACGACGCCGTCGCGAGATTCTAGGACGAAGCCAGCGACGAACGCCCGCTTGAGTTGCTAAGGACGGCTGCGAGACCGTGCTGCGCACGTTGGCTGTCGCCAACTATCGGTCGTTGCGCGATTTGGTCTTGCCGCTCGATGCGCTCAACGTCGTCACCGGCGCCAACGGCAGTGGCAAGTCCAACTTGTACCGCGGCCTGTGCCTGCTCTCCGAGACCGCATTCGGCACCGCCATCGAGTCGCTAGCCGCGGAAGGCGGCCTCGCTTCCGTGTTGTGGGCGGGACCGGAACAGGTCGGTCGAGCGGTGAAACGCGGCGACTACCCAGTCCAAGGCGGACCACGCAAGAAGACGGTGAACCTACGCCTCGGGTTCGCCGGCGAGAGCTTTAGCTACGCGATCGACTTCGGATTGCCGATGCCCGTGCCACGCACGATGTTTCATCGCGATCCGGAGATAAAGCGAGAAGCGATTTGGCACGGCACCACGTGGCATGACCGCCGAGCCGTGGCGGACCGCCGGGGCGGCGTCGTGCGGGTGCGGGACACCGCCGGCGACTGGCAGGTGATCGAGCAACATCTGCCTACTTTCGACAGCCTGCTGTCGCGTTTTGCCGACCCGTCGTTGGCGCCGGAAGTGTTGCTCCTGCGGGAGGAAATCCGCTCGTGGCGGTTCTACCATCACTTCCGCACGGACGGAGCTTCGCCAGCACGGTCGCCGCAGATCGGCACCCGTACGCCGGTGCTGGCCAACGACGGCCACGATTTGGCGGCTGCCTGGCGCACGATCTTGGAGATCGGCGACCAAGACGCGCTCAACGACGCCGTGGCCGATGCGTTCCCGGGAGCGAGTGTCGAAGTAGTGGAAGCCGAGGGCCGCTTCTCGCTTAGGTTCCATCAGCACGGGCTGTTGCGTCCCCTCTCCCAGGCCGAACTCTCGGACGGCACCTTGCGCTATCTGCTCTGGATCGCCGCCTTGCTGACGCCGCGTCCGCCTAGCCTCATGGTGCTGAACGAACCCGAAACCAGCCTGCATCCAACGCTGTTGCCCGCGCTCGCGCGGCTGATGCGAAGATGCGCCAACGGCACCCAGCTATGGGTCACCTCACACGCGAGCGGGCTCATCGACTCGCTGACCGACACCGACGACACCAACCACATTACCCTCGACAAGACGTTCGGCGAAACCTACGCAGTCGGCTTCGACAAGCTGGACCTACCGCCTTGGCGTTGGCCCGCGCGCTAACCCGCCCCTCCTCGACCCCGGCGAATCTGCCCGCGTCCACTCGAACACGGGACACCCACTCGAACAAGGGACACCCACTCGAACAAGGGACACCCACTCGAACAAGGGACACCCACTTCAACGAGGGACACCCACCGTGTGAACGGGGAAGGGCGCCCAAGTGGGTGTCCCATTTGCTGTCCAGGCCATTGGTGGCCCGAGTGGGTGTCCCTTCGGGCACGACCCTTCGCGCCGCCCAAGGTGGCGTCCTTACAACGCGCCTTCAGACAGTTGGATGTCGTTCAAACGAGCCGTTCAGCGAACCTACGCTGTCGACTTCGAAGAAGTGGACTCGGGCTGGTCGGCGCTAACTCGGCGCCGTCTCGAACCCCGGCAGACGCTCATCGACCACCGACCACGCGGCTTTCGAGCCGGTGAAGATATTTGCGGCAGGCCGCACGCCGGGATCGTCGTCCAAGCAGCCTGCGGGAATCTGCATGTGTGTGTCGTCCCTGCGCCTCGCTATTTGAGACCCGCAGATGCGGCAGAACGCCGTTCCCTTGGTCTTCGCTCCCGGCAGCTTGTAGTTGACGACCTCGTCGACACCGGACAGCCAACGGAAGGCGGCATGGTTCACCATCACCATCGTCGCAAAGGCCGCGCTCATCGCCCGCCGGCAACGGGAACAGTGGCAGTTCACCATACGCTCGGGTTTGCCGTCGTACTCGAATGTCGCCGCGCCGCACAAACAACTCCCGCCCGTGGCGCCGGGCGTCCTCGCGGTACGGGCCGGACGCGCCACGGCCACGGCGTCCGGGCCGAACTCGGCCGGATAACCGTCATGCTGGGGCAATTCGTCCGAAATCTCGTGCCACGGCGCCTTCGAGTCGACGAAGAAGTGCAGCTCCGGGCGCGTGCCCGGATCCTCCGCGACATTGCCCATCGGCACCAAGGCGAAGGGCCCGCCCGGGGGACAAGCAGGCGTCGCCGAGCCGCAACGAGGGCAAAAGTTTCGCCAGCCGCGGTCAGACGACTTGAAGTGTTTGATCTTGCTTTCGCCTTGCCGCCAGCGAAAGTCGCTCGGCGCAGCGATACCGAAGGTGGCGTAGGCACCGCCGTGGAACTTGCGGCACATTGAGCAATGACAGTGGCCCATTTGCCCAAGCTCCCCGGTTACTTCAAAAGCAATGTCGCCGCAAAGGCAGCTTCCCCTGACCATTCGCTCTCCCTTATGCCTTGCAGGATTAGCTACTGTATAACACTCTCGCTAGTCCACATCCCGGATGAGCTAGCGAGAGCAGCCACGTACAACGACCGTTTTGCTACTGTGCATCTGACACCAGAGCGCCCGCGGTGTGAAGATGACGACAACTCGACGGGCCGCGCACCTAGCGGCGTTCGCAGCACTCGCAACGACGCTTTCGCCGTGCGCCTACGAAACCGACCCATACACTAATCGCGACATTGACATCAACGACAGCTTGGTAGCGCTCGACGCTCGCGTCAACGCCGCCCTCACCGAGGTGGCCGCTTCTTGGCACGGCAGCGACAACGAGTGGCGCTTCGTCATGGCGGTGTACGGCAAGTTAGGCGGGCGCCACTGGGTGGACAAGCTCGAACGCTGGGCGATGAACGCCGACGAAGTGGAGAAGCTACCAGTCACCAGACGCGAGTCCGTCATAAGCGATTTCCCGCTGTACGCAGCGCGAGTGGCGAGGGTATTCGGCTTTGGTCCGATCATCAAAGTGAACGGCGTGCATGTCGGCACGGACAAGTTCGGCCACTTCTTTTCCCAAGGCCGCAAGTTCTACGGACGTTACCTCGCGCTCGGCGACGAGGCATCGGCCGCGCGCTGGTCGTTGCTCACCGAAGTCGGGCTGTTCGGGCGGCTTAGCACGGGGATTCTGTCGAACGCGGACTTGGTGGCCAATTACGAGGGCTATCTGTTCTATCGCAGCCTGCTCCACGATAACGTCATCGCCGATAAACCAGCCATCTTCGAGTGGCGCGAGGGCGTTCCCGTAAAGCGTCGCCCGTTCACTTGGGCCGACCACATCAACGCGCTTTGGGATGAGGCATTGAATCCCAACACCTATGCCCGGGCCCTCGTTCCTCACGTGCAGGAGCGCCTGCTGCGACTCTGCGACGACTACCGACGGCGACCCGAGCGATACCGCGTAGACGACATTGACGCGCTCTTCGCGCGGTACCGGCACACCGGCGTGGTGGAAAACAGGGCGTTGCGCGCTGATACGTATTTGCACGGGAACTGCCCGGCGAGCCAAACGTCGCCCTAACGGCTTGGGATCGGAGCGAACGGCCGCGTCGGATGAAGGACTGACGCAAAGGGCATAAGGGACACCCACCGCCAGAGGGGCACAAGAGGGGAGCACAAGGGACACCCACTATCGACATAAGAGGAACGCAAAGGACACCCACCGCCAGAGTAGCGAGAGGACACCTACCGCAACCGACGCAGACCGACATAAGAGACCGATGCGAGGGATGCCCACGGCCACATTTGGCAATCCGCGGCGGTCCTTGCTCTCGGTAGGATGTCCGCGAACCGACGTGCCGTGAGTCCGGCAGGGGCCGGCGGAGCGGGGCGCCCGCGCGACGCCGTTCGGCGTGGCGCGGGCGGGAGAAGCGACGGGCGCGCGCGTCGCCCGTCGGCGCGAACTCAGGCGGTGGCGAGCACCCAGTGCGGCAGCGCGGCGGCCGGGGTCCGCCGGCGACAGGACGTCACTAGGCGAAGCCACGATTTCGGATCGCCCAGGCGGACCGGCGGCGCGCGCCCCCGCGGCGCCGGAGAGTCGTGCAGGATGCCCGCCGTCCACTCGACGTGCGCCCGGTACTCCCGCAGCGTCATCTCCAGGCCCGGACCCGCGCACGGCGCGCTGACGACCTTCCCCCCGCGACGCGCCAGCGGCGCCAACGGCTCCTCCAGACGCTCCGACGCCGACTCCGCCTCCTCCAGGCGCCGCCGCAGCGACGTCGGCCCCGCCTCGTCCACCCGCGCCGCCAGGCCGGCCCGGATCGGATTCAGGTCGTCGTACGCCATGCACGCCCAGACGGAGCGCGCGTCGGGAAGCTCCTTCGAGTGGTACCGGCCCTGCCAGAACCGGCCCGCGCAGTCGTCCTCCCGGTTCGCCCGGCGGGCGATCGGCTCGTTCAGGCAGCGCATGTACCACGACAGGTCGCCGAGACGGTCCCGGAGCACCGCGACCCGCTCCGGCGCGTTCAGCAGCGCCGCCACCCGCGGTTCGACGTCCTCGCGCCGTTTCGGCGGGTACAGCCGCAGCCAGCGCCGGGCGACCTCCTCGTCGGCCAGTCCGAGACGTTCCCCGGGCCGGTAGTCCACGGTGACGTGGTAGTGGTTCGACATCACCGCGTAGGCGCAGACGCGCACCGTGAAGATCTCCGCGAGCTCCAGCAGCCGCTTCTCGATCCACCCCCGCCGGTGCGAGTGGTCGCGGCCGGTGACCGGGTCCCGGCCGCAGAGCATCGCCCGGCGGACGCAGCGTGCGCCGAGATGGTAGAAGCCGCCGTTCTCGCGGTCGACGATTTCGGAGCGCGGTCGGGTCATGGGCGTATTGTCCCCGGAACAACGCCGCCGGCGCGAAAGCCGACGGCCATCGCCGGCGTGCGAAAACCGCCCGAATCGCGGTGCGCCTCGGGA
>CAYGBI010000050.1:0-28456 GCA_964348085.1 uncultured Pseudomonadales bacterium
TGCTCCTCGATCACCGGGATCACGAAGCGGTTGACCATTGCTTGATACAGCGACACCAGTATTCCTCCGATCATGTTGACGGCGCGAGCGAGCAGCATCGAGACGATCGCCACTCCCGCGCCTACCGTGCCCAAGTCCGCAAGCACCGCCAAGGCGGCGTCCGGCCACGGCGCGGCCGACGGCCACGCCTTGGCGGTCTTGTAGACGATTTGGACCAGGGCGGCAAGCCATAGTGCGCCGGCGAGCCCGAAGAACATGCGCGCGTCGCCAGCCGCAACACTCCAAACCGACACGTGGTTCGGGGGGCGAGGCGTGGCCGACGGCAGCATCCAGCGCGACCAGTTCATGATCCGCTCCTGTCCGGTTGAGTTCGGATATTGTGGCCGGAGTCGGCGTGTGCAAACTACGGCCAACGGCTTACAGCCGCCTAGGAAATTCGCCATCCTTTTTGGCGCATGACAACGCTAGCCATTTCGCTGGGCGAAACCGGCGGACGAGATCATCGAATCGGTGAACAGCGTCCTTAAATCAATCAACTGGACGGGACACTTAGCCGCCGGTGGTGAAGTCATGCTGCATTCGAACAGCCATGCATCCCGCCCGGCAAGGCGCAACGCGGACTTTCACCATGGTGGCTAGTACCTCGCTGTTACCCGACCCCGTAGCCGCCGCGGAAATAGAGCAACGGCTTTGCGGCCGGCCGGAGCGTCTCGAAACCGAGCACTTCGCCGAGCACGACGCTGTGATCGCCGGCGGTGTGCTCCGCGTACAGGCTGCACTCGACGTACGCCAGCACCCCTTCGATGATCGGCGAGCCGGAAGCGCTGGTTGTCCACGGCGTGTCGGCGGCGTTGCCGGGTTGCGCGAAGGCGTCGCTGATCGCTTGTTGATCGTCCGCCAAGACATTGATGCTGAAGTTGCCGAGGGCGCGGATGCGCGGCCAACTGGTGCTGGTGTTCGCGGGACAGACGGCGATCAGAGGCGGTTGCAGGGAAAGCGAGACGAACGACTGCGCCGCGAATCCCACGAGCGTGCCGTTTTCGCTGCCCGTGACGATGACGACGCCCGTGCAGAATTGGCCCATCGTGTCGCGATACGCGCGACTCGCTTCGCCCGTCAACGGGCGTGCCGAGTTGGCGATGCGATAAGCTCGCGGTGGTGCGCTGGCCACTGGCGGGCGCCGCTAACCCGCTGCCTTGGCGCGTTCCTCGGCGACTACTTCCTGCATGCCGCGCCATTCGTCCCACATGTCGATCATCGACCGCTTCGAACGCTCCCAAGGATCGTTGCCCTCCTCGAACTTGAGCCAGCCGCCGTCGAAGGCTCGGTCGGGGTGGTCGGTGAGACCGGCGTTGTCCGGCACGATGTCGGGCTGGCGCTTCTTGTTGCGGATGCGAAAGATGATGTTCTGTCGCGCTTCCTTGCCGTTTTCGTTGCGGGTCGCCGAGTGGGGGATGTGGTACATCGTGATGCAGGCGTCGCCGGCCTCCATGAGCACCTGCGTCGGTTTCGGCCAGCGTCGGCCGTCCGCCGTTGTCGCCGATGTCTCGTCCACGTATACATCCCGCACGGCGTCGGGCAGATAATTCATCCCGCAACGATTGGGTGTCTCATGGTTGAGGCGTGGCCAACCCGGCCCTTCCGGCCCCAAGCAACCGTTGGTCTCGTACTGCCAGCGGAAAAAGCGTTCCGTGTGATGGTGGGCTCCCGGCAACACGGCCGTTTGCCCGCAGCCCTCCACCGTCTGGTCGTTGAGCGCCACGAAAGCGAATGCGGTGAAGCTGCCGAGACTCAACGTCATCTCCGGGTCTTGAAACAGCACGCCGAAGTTGTGGCCGACGACTTCCGGACTGCGTCCCAAGTCGCCCTTGGGCCCGGCCGCGAAGTGACGGGCGTAGATCTCCGACGGCGTGCCCGCCTGCGTTTCTTGCGGCGAAGCGATAGTGATGTTGCCGTCCATGTGGATGCCGGCGGCGTAGTAGGGGATGTCCTTGTCGCGATAGCCGAGCGGCGTGAAGCCGTCGCCGGGTTCGCGCACCGGATTGATGGCCACTTGGCAATTTACCGGCGGGTCGAACTCCCCCATCGCCTCGTGCAAGATCGGCGTTAGCGAGGAAGCCGTCAGTAAATCGAGCATTTCCTTGCGCGGGCCGACGTACTCGCCTTTCTTTGCCCCGGCGAGGCATTGGCGCGCTTTGGCGACCAAGTCCTTGCTGACGGCCTGCTTAAGGACGATGTATCCATCGCGATAGAACTGCCGCTTTTGTTCAAGCGTCATGGCGACGGGCGTTTGAGCTTCTACGCTTGCGGTCACGAATCCCCCGGGCTTTGTTGGCGCGAAGGCGTGAGCGTCTTATGTTCGGTGGGCGGCGTCAAGCGGCGGCGTGGTGGGCGGGCTGGGGCAAAGGCGCCTCAACGTCCCGTCGATGTCGATCGCTAACAGACTGTCGGACTTGGCGGCGTTGCCGCGAAGTCCGACCGAGTGATGGGGCGGTTGGGCTGGGGCGAAAGGCGGCGCCGAACGGCGACGGCTTTTGGCGCTATCGTTGCCGTGGCGTGTGGGAGGCGGATAGTAAGCTTAGCTCCGCTTGAAGAGCGGCAGCACGACGCCGGCGCCTACGTCCACAAACGTCACCCGCACCGGCATGCCGATAGTGATCGCCTCGGGCGGCACGTCCAAGAGGTTGGTGACCAAGCGCGGGCCTTCGCTGAGTTCCACCTCGACAGTCGCCATCGGCGTGTGGCCGACCAGTGCCGGATGTACGGCTTGGTGGGTGACGACGTAGGAGTAGACGGTGCCCTCGCCGCTCACCTGCTGCCACGCGAAGTCGGTGTTCTGGCATACGGCGCACATGGCGCGAGGCGGGTGGGCCAAGGCGCCGCACGACGTGCAGCGCTGAATGACGAGCCGTCCCGCCTTGAGGGCGTCGAAAAAGGGCTGCGCTTCCTCCGCCGGTTGCGGATTCGGCAAACCGGACGGGCGCTCGAACCGCCAAGCGCTCACGGTTCGCTCCGCTGCAAAATCAGGGCGCCGGTGCCGATGCCGGTGTCGCAAAAGGAGAACGTCGCGTCGGCGACCTGCGCGGTGGACTCTCCACGTGCCTGACGGGTGGCTTCGATCAGGTGGTTCATGCCTTGCAGATAGGCTTCGGACAAATGGCCGCCCGATGTATTGACGGGCAGCCGGCCGACGTCCCAAGCGGTGCCGTCTTGCTCCACCAACCGCCCCGCGTCTTGGACGAATCCGTAGTCCTCCAAGGCGAACAGCACGAATGGGCCGAAGTGGTCGTAAATCTGCACCACATCGATGTCTTGCCGGTCGAGGCCGGCCATGGCGAACAGCCGTCCCGCCGTGCGCTTGGCCGCCGCCCCGACACCGGGCCCCCCTTGCGCGGCGGCGCGAATCAGCGCCAACGGTCGGCCGTTGGCGCGTTCCCGGGCATGTGTCGCGGAGGTGAGCACCAAGGCGCCGCCGCCGTCCGTTTCCAAGCAGCAGTCGAACAGGTGAAACGGATCCACGATGAGACGCGAGGCTTGGTGCTCCGCCAAGGTCAGCGTGCGCTCGTAGAAAGTGGCCCGGGGATTGCGGTTGGCGTGGCGACGTTGGCTGACCGCTTGCAGGCCGAAGTGCCGGCTCTCGATGCCGGTCTCGAACATGCGCCGCCGGGCGGTCATCGCCAAGCCGTGTTGAGGCGTTAGCAAGCCGTAGGGTTCGCTGAATGCGCCGTCGCCACGACCGCCTTGACCGGTGACGTCGCCTCGCCCGTAGCGTCGTCCGGAACGGCCGTTGACGCCCCGGTAGATGACGATGACATTGGCTAGCCCGGCGTGGATCGCGGCGGCGGCATGCGCTACCAAGGCGGCGCCGACGTTGCCGGCTTGGCTAACCTCGCCCCACCACGCGAGGTCCGGTATGCCGAGATTGGCGGCGACATCCGCTTCCGAACTGGTGTCCACCCGCCACTTCATCAAGCCGTCCACCTCGCGCGGCTTGATGCCCGCGTCGGCCAAGGCCGCCAAGATGGCTTGCAGCGACAGCGCGAGTTCCGTACGCCCGCTGTTGCGCGAGTAGTCGGTTTCGCCCACGCCGGCGATGGCAACGGCGTTCGAGAACGCGCTCATTGTTGTTGCACCGAGTAGCCGGCGACCAACCAGCCGCCATCGACTTGCCGTTGCATGTGGACGTTTTCGTAGATCGTGCCGTTCTGCCAGTGCGAGTCGTAAACCACGATGACGTACTCGCCGGGCGGGGCGCCCCAAGGGTCGCGGATATAGTTCGTGGCGTTCAACTGCCGGGACTTGAACTCGCCGAGCGGGTCGCGATAGCCGCGCGCCTTCGTCACCCAGTCCTCGTGGTCTTCCGTGTCGCGAAACAACGACGCGGCGCTCGCCCAACACTGACCGTATTCGCCTTGGTCCATAAGTGCGAGCCAAGGCTCCGTCGCATCGTATGCCGCTTGTTCCGCCTCGGGATTGCTTTCGGCGCAGCCTAGGAGGAGTGCCAGCACCGAAACGAAACACCACCGCGCCAGCAGACCGTGGCGAAAGTCACGCATTCGAACGGCCATGCATCTCGCCCGGCGTCTTTACTCCTCGGTCGAATATTACCTGATACGTTCCCTCGTGGCGCCTTGCCGGGTGCCTGACCGTTCTCAGCGCGACGCGGACTTCCGTCGAGGGCTGCCGGTTCGGTCGGTTACGCGGGGATGTAGGGCACCCGCGCCGGGAGCGGTCACACGCCCCCGCTACACTGGTTCCCCGGACGTTTCTCGCTTACGCGTCGCCAGCCCGCCTGTTCGTAATCGTTGGCTCCCGGGCCAGACGCCGCCGCCAGTCAGCCAGTCGAGAGACATCCAACCCTACCGCGACTGCCGCCGCCTCGTCGATCACTCGTCTGGCCTCGCATTCCTCGGCTTGACTCATGGGCACCAGCTCCGTTTCGCACACTTGCTCGAAAGCCGCTCGCAACAGTCCCCAAGCCAAGTTGTCCGGTTTGGGAACTCGGATTTCCCGAAGATGCGTAAGCTCCCAACTCGGATAAGTCAACTTTCTAGCCCGTCGGTTGAGCAGCATCAGCCGCACGGGCGTGGAGTTCCACCATGCGGCAAGGGCTTTGGCGCGATCTTCCTCGGGTACCGCAACCGGAACCCACTTGGAACCGAACGAAGCTTGTGCCGTCCACAAGCCCGTCAATCGACTGTTGACCGTATCGAAGCGCATCGGAACCAGAAAACGGCTTCGCCGCGCATCGTATCGTTCCGCCAAACTTCGTTTGTCCGCCTTGGGCCGGTACCAGACGTCCGGCTCAGCGACTAGGGCCCGCCTAAGTTTGCTGCTCACCGAGTGAAACCCGGGGGTCGCATCTGGACTCTCTCCATCGCAAACATCGTAGACGTTTCGGATGCTTCGGCCCCCCGGGCCGACTTCATACCGCAGCCCTCCGGGCTCCAACAACGAATTGCGATCCAGCTCCCATGCGGCTTCCGCGAGCGAGCCGTCGAACCACTGGGCCGGAGTCCAGTCCCCGTCAGCGACGCGGTCCGCGGGCCAACGGTGGACGTTGTCCCATCGTCCAGACTCTCCGGAGGCGATGGCGTCCGCCGCCTTGATCGCTTCGTCAACGCTATCCGGCATGACTCGTAGCGAAACGAACTCCGTCGGCGGCCGATTTCCTCGCGAAGGGCGTCGGCAGATAAGCAGGCATTCGTGAATACTGGTGTTCTCCGAGAAGTTGATGCGCTTCGGGTCGTGCGTGGTCACGATGCGTTCGACGTGGAAGCGCTCGGCGAGGAAGCGCCTTTCGTCTACACCCGAAGCCCCCGTACAGGCGGTAACCGGCACTACCTTGGCTAAAACCCCGCGGGGGGGGGGGTAAGAAGCTGCTCGGCGAGCGGCGTGAAGAATGTGCGGATGCTGTTGCTCGTAATGACCCGTCCCGCGTCTGGATCGCGCGCTTGCAGCCGATTCCGTATATCCAGCTCGTTTCGCTGCATGCCTCTCACCGCCTCGGCGCTGAACTTCCGTCCCCGATTCATGTTGTTCGTGAAAGGCGCGTTCATAATCACGGCGTCCACGTCGCGCAGCGGGAACCGAATACTCTCGCTCTCGTTGACTTGCTGCGCGTCAAAGTCCCCGTAGGACGCCTTGGGCCGCCGGAAGAGGTCGAGCCGCGCAGCTTCCGCGTTGAGAATCTCCAGCGACCCTGCCTTGAAGGTTCCATCCCCCTGCGGGCCGTGGGGCATCGTCAGGAGGTTCATGCGTGCGTAGTCCACCGTCGGCGCACCCAGCGTCAAGTTGCACGCCGCGAGCTGCACGGCGTGCTGGTTAATGTCTAGTCCGCACAGCACGTCTTCTACGAGCCGTCTATGCATCGCATTGCGTTCCTTCTTGCTTAGCTCGCTCGATTCAGTCATGCGCGCCATGATCGTACGCAGCGCCGCCATGAGCAGCGTGCCGGTGCCGCAGGCGGGATCGATGATCCTCAGCTTCGACACCGCCTCGACATCCGACCAATCGACGAAGTCCGCGTCCAGCGCGAGTCGCGCCAGCATGATTGCCGACAGGTTGTTCGTGTAGAAGGCACCGTCGCTCTTCGCCGAGCCGAGAATGCGGTGGTAGAGCGGCCCCGCGTGGTCGTAGCCAAGCTCGCTAAGAGAGTCGGCCACGCGGTTCGCGCACTCGGCGATCATGCGGATGGCGTCGTCGATCGCCTTGCCTTCGCGCAACGCCACGAGAACCGCAAGTGCGGGACGGAACACAGGCGCATAGTCCCTCTCAAGGATCGCCTTCCACGCGGCTTCGAGCTCCTCTCGCGGGTGTTTCGCCCCCGCAACCTTGTCGAGCCGCTTGATCTTTGTCAGCCGCGGTTCGTCGCGCAACCGCCGTTGCAGAAGGCAGGCGTTGCAGAGCAAGAGTGCCGCAATCGTGCAGATCCCCTTCGCGCCACCGTCGTCTTCCACCACGAGGTCGAGCGCATTCGCGAGCGGCACTTCCATCTTCTCTTCCTGAAGTACGGCGCTTGCGCGTTGAACCGCGTCGGCGATTTCGTCAGCAACGAGTTGTCCGGGCTTGCCGAGCCCCGAGGCCGCCGCGACATGGGCGTAAATCCCCTGCTCGGCCTCCTTCAAGTCCAACGTGCGCTGGAGCGACTCGTCATCCGTTTCGCGAACCATGTCCCTGCCGGGGCCTCTCGTCTCGGTCTGTTCGTAGACCTTGACGAAGCTGGCAGGCGACTCCGCGAGGCGTCCATCGTGGGCTTGGAGCGCCCGCAACACCCGGCCCACCGTCTGGTAGCCCTCGGTGCCTCGTTCAAGGGCCCTCGCCACGTCCCGCCCCGGTGCGACGACGACGGGAATGATGATGTAGCCGAAGCGCTTGCCCGGCGCCTTCCGCATGACGCGACCGACGGCTTGGACCACATCGACCTGACTGTCCCGGGGGTCGAGAAAGGCTACGGCGTCGAGTGACGGCACGTCCACGCCCTCGGTGAAGAGCTTGACGTTGCAGACCACACGGCATTCGCCGTCGCGGTCGGACCGGGCCAGCGCCCGCAGTTCCGAGTTGCGCTGCAGCGCGGTTGCCGACGCATCGAGGTGTTTGGCAACCACCTTCATCGCTCGCCCGTGCTGCATACGGCGGGTGGTGGACCGAAGCACCTCGCTTTCCATGAGCGCACTGGCGTACCACTTCGAGCGCCGAATGGTGTTGGCGAACGCCATGGTGCGCGGAAGCTTGCCCGGCTGCTCCAATGCCTTGCCTTCGGTGACCCCGTTCACCGCAAGCGACACGCCGAGAACGCGCGTCATCTCGCTGGTGGTCGGGGCCCGGTTTGTGTTCGGAGACTGGTCGATGTCGATTCCTTCCAAGCGCTGTCGCAGGCCCTGCGTCACACTCGATTCACTCACGCCGAGGACGATCACCCGGTAGTCGGAGAGCATTTGGTGTTCAACCGCCTTGGCGAACGGGAGCCGATGAAGTTCCGGGCCGTAGACCTCGTAGTCGCCCATATCGACCACAGAGACTCCCTTTTGCTCAGCTCTCCTTATCGACTTTTGGGTGTAGAGCCGCGGCGTGGCCGTCATGTAGAGGCGTTTGCGGGTCCGCAGGCAGGTGTCGTCGTGGAACTCTTGGAAGTTAACGTCGCGCTCCTTCGCTTGATCAGCGCGATCTTTCAAGACCGCGCCGGTGGTGCGGTGCGCTTCGTCGGCGATGGCTAGGTCGAACCCGGGTGCGCCATGCTGCGCCTGTGCGTCGGTTATCCGTCCCAACGAGTGGTAGGTGCAGAAAACAACGCGGGTCGCGCCGTTGCCTTTTAGGAACCGGGCGATCTCGTCCGGTTGCGTCGTCACCGGACATTCCAGCTCCGAGATTCGAATGTCTTCGTTCTCGTTACGTCCGCCAGCCGTCGGATCGGAGCACACTACGATGCACTCGAGTCTGCGCGTCGTCTGGCGGAGCCACTCGCGACGCGCCTGCGAGACCAGCGCGATGGTTGGCGCGGCGAACAGAATGCGTTGCCCAGCCGCGACAATCTTCTCCGCAACGCGAAGGGACGTGAACGTCTTGCCGGTGCCGCACGCCATGACGAGGCGGCCCCGGTCGTGGTTGGCAAGCCCGGTGACCGCGTCCTCGATCGCGTCGGCCTGAAGTGGCCAAGGCTTTTGCACCGGCCGCTTCGCATCCTGCTCTTCGACCTGAACGTCGAGGTGTTGCCGGAAGTCGATCTGCGTTAGTTGGGGATGGGCGTTCTTGATGGCTTGCTCCGCGTTGGCCCCCCACCTGCACGTCGCGACGATCCACCGCAGCCGGAAGATTGACTGTTGCGAGCCACCGAGAAACTTGTCGATCTCGCCTTTGCGGAGGACATGGCGGTCGTCGTAGCACTTGCATTGGATGGCGACCCACTCGTTGGAGGTGCGTCGCGCCACCAGATCGATCCCGATGTCGCGTCCGTCGAGGCCGGTCAGCGCCTCGCGGTCGGGCCAGTCCGGCCAGCGCCAGATTTCGTCGATCTCGAACTCGGGCTGCTGTCGCGCTACTCGCATGAATAGCTGTTCGAACCAGCGCCCTTTCTCGGCTTCGTCGCGGCTCTTCTTGCGGATTCGGTCGAGGATCTCGCGCGCACTCGGCCTGCCCCGGAGATCTAGGTTGGTTTGATCCTCTTGGTTCTCGCCACGCGACCGTACCTCTCTCCTCCCTGCCAAGCGTGCGACGAAGTCCGCTTTCCGCCTCCCGGAATCGTCGAGACCGAAGTGGTGGCAGAGCGCCTTCAACTGGTTCCGTTTCAACTCCTGCAGTACGTCCTCGATCCGAGCTTTGCGAGAACGAGTCAGCGCGTCGACAAGCTGCTGTTTGACTCGCCGGTCCGGTACTTGGAGTTCAAACAGGTCCACGCATTTCCGTAGGTCCGCGGGCTTGAGTGCCGATAGGATGGAGCGCTTGGTCGGCATATGGGCACCTTAAATTGGGGGGGGGGGACACTATACGCCCTCTGCCTCATAGCGCCTTTGCCTCAGGGGGTGCCCGCGCGTTCTCGTCGCGCGGACTTCCGTTGCGGGCTGCCGGTCCGGTCGGGTCGTGCGGGATGTGGGGCACCCGCGGGGAGCGGTCACCCGTGCTGCGGGTGCCCGCTCCCGGTTCACCGAACTTCCGTCCTTCGGGCTTGCTAGCCGCCTTGCGCAGTCCTATGATTCGCGCATGGACTCGGTTGGACGAACCACGGTTACCACGACTACGCGTCGCGGGGCCGCTCCTGTCTGAACGAATCACGGCGGTCCCATAGACGAGGCCGCCGCCCCTCCAAAATCCTCGAAGGCGACGGCTAAAGCGGTTCGCGCTCAGTGTGGCGCGACGATTTGCGTGTAGAGCACCTTAAGAGGCGACTATGAAAAACGAAATACTCGATGCGGATGCGCACCTGTACCGCATTCGCCACAGTTTGGCGCACGTCTTAGCTCAGGCCGTGCTCGAAATGCGCGACGGAACGACGCTCGGCTTCGGCCCGCCGATCGAGGACGGTTTCTACTACGACTTTATTCTCAGTTCGCCGCTGACGGAGGCGGACTTCCCCGAGCTGGAACGGCGCATGCGCCGCATTCTGAAGAAAGGACAGCGCTTCTACCGAGAAGAACTGCCGGTGTCGGAGGCCTTCGCCCGCTTGGAGGAGATGGGCGAACCGTACAAGCGCGAATACGCCGCCGAATTGGTGGCTAAGGGCGACTTGGAGCGCCTTTCCTTCTATCGCAACGGCCCGTTCGTCGACATGTGCGAAGGCCCGCATGTGGATACCACTCGGGACATCGCCCGAGACGCATTCAAGCTTCGCAACGTCGCCGGCGCGTATTGGCGGGGAGACGCGGCCAACGTCATGATGACGCGCATCTACGCTTGGGCGTTCGCCGATAAAGCAGCGCTTGACTCCGCAGTAAGCGCCTACCAACTCGCCCAAGAGCGTGATCACAAGAAGCTTGGCCGCGAACTCGATATTTTCGTCTTGGACGACGACATCGGTCGCGGGCTGCCGTTGTGGTTGCCGAACGGCACGGTTATCCGCGACGAACTTGAGAAGCTTGCCCGCGAGTTGGAGTTCAAGGCGGGCTATCAGCGCGTCGCCACGCCGCATATCGCCAAGGAGGAGTTGTTCGCGCGCACGGGCCACCTGGCGCACTATCGGGAGAGCATGTATCCGCCGATGCAGGTCGTGGAGGAGTCCTCCACCGGCGAGGTGCGCGAGTCCTACATGCTGAAGCCCATGAACTGCCCCCATCACCACAAGATCTACGCATCGCGGCTGCGTAGTTATCGGGACTTGCCGCTACGACTGGCGGAATACGGCCAGTGCTATCGCTGGGAGGCGTCGGGCGCGGTTTCGGGCTTGGCCCGGGTGCGGGGCTTGTGCATGAACGATGCGCACATCTACTGCACCGAACAGCAAGTAAAGGACGTATTCCGGGAAGTGATCGCCTTGTGTGACGAGGCATATCGGATCTTGGGGTTGAGCGATTACGCCATTCGCCTGTCGCGCTGGGACGCCGACGATCCCAAGGGCCGGGAGAAGTACGTCGATGCGCCCGAGGACTGGCGACGCACCGAGCTGCTTATCGCCGAGTTGCTCGACGAGGCGGGCGTGGACTACGAAGATGCGCCGGGCGAGGCGGCATTCTACGGACCCAAGATCGACATGCAGTTCCGCACCGTAACTGGCCGCGAGGAGACCCTTTCCACCGTGCAACTGGACTTCGCCGTGCCGCCTCGCTTGGGGCTCGCCTACATCGGCGAAGACGGCCGGGAGCACACGCCGTACTGCGTACATCGGGCGCCGTTCAGCACCCACGAGCGTTTCGTCGCCATTCTCATCGAACACTTCGGCGGCGCGTTCCCGACTTGGCTAGCGCCTGTACAGGTGCAGATCATCACGGTCTCCGACCGTTTCGATGCCTACGCACGAGACATTGAGCAGCGCTTGCGCGCCAATTTCGTGCGCACCGAACTTGCCTCGGAGAGCGACACGGTGCCGAAGAAGATACGCGCCGGCACCGTCCGCAAGATTCCCAATCTGCTGATCGTTGGCGAACGGGAAGTCGCGAACGGCACTGTGACCCTGCGCCGCTATGGCGTCAAGCGACAGACGACCATGCCGCTGGCGGAGTTCGAGGCCGCCTTGACGAAAACCATCGCCAGCCGCTCATTGGGGTTCGTCTTCGATTGACGGGGCTGGAGCCGAGGAATGGCCTTCAGGGATCAGGTGAAATGTGCGGCAGTTCGCCGGCGACGGGTACGCTTGTATGATTGCTGAAGTCGATGGTGGCGGAGTTCCTCGATGTGCATCCCGAATAGCGTGGTTGCGCCACGAGAGTCGTTGCCTCGCGGTACTGTCTCTCGCCTAGGCCGCTCTGGCGGTCTGCGCCGTTGGTGCGGCCAAGTCCGCCACCAGACTGCTCGTCTCGGCACCGATAGTTGGCGCTTTCGGCTGTTCGCCCTATTGGCGTTCTTAGCCCTGCTGGCCGGCTGTACGACAGTGCCGGTCGTCCGACCGGCACCGGACTGGACCCCACCGGCGTCCGCGTTGGTTCTGGTCGTCCCACCGGACAGCCGGTTGGCGCGACTCACTGCGGGCGGCATGCACGAAGAGCGGGAAGACTGGAGCAATCAGGCCCGAAGCAATCTTCGCGACGCGATTACACAGACGTTCGCGACGCTCGGCGTTTCGGTGGTTTCCTATCCGGACCGCGGCAAAGTCGTTCCTTGGCGTCCTCAGGATGCCTCGCTGGTCAGGCTGCATGAAGCGGTCGGCGGCGCCATCCTCGGCTCGTCCGTCCTTCCCACGCAGCGCTCCCGGCATCCGTATCTGGATTACGGTCTCGGCGACGCGGCGAGGCACCTCCACGACGACTTTGGTGCCGACTTCGCGCTCTTCGTGTACTGCGCTGCCACCTATGCCAGCAGCGGGCGCGTGGCCTTGGGAGTGCTCGCAGCCATCGGCGGCGTCGCCGTCGACACCGGCACGCTAACGGGTTTCGCGTCGCTCGTGGACCTTCGCGACGGCAAGGTGATCTGGTTCACGGAGTTGGTGCCGCGAGGTACGGTACTCGGAACCGTCGATCCGCGAACCGTAAAGGGTGCCGAGAAGCTCGCGGATTTGTTGCTGGCGGACATGCCGCTGTGAACGTCGTAAGGTTCCTAAGACGGCCATTACCTTTGCTGCTCCTTGGCTTGTCGGGGTGTGCGTCCCAGACTGTGGATGATGCGTCCCCGGGCGAGCGTCCCGAGGCATCTACGGATGAAGCCGGTCTGTGGCAGATGCTCGAACGCGACGAGTACAAGCTGCGGACGTCGGCCGGGGTTGTCCGTGATGCCGAGTTGCAGGGCTACTTGGAGTCAGTGCTGTGTCGCGTCGCGCCGGACTACTGCGCCGACATACGCATCTACGTGCTTCCGAGCGGCTCCATGAACGCCGCCATGACGCCGAACGGGATGATGCTGGTGTATACCGGCTTGCTGGTTCGCCTCGAAAACGAAGCGCAACTCGCCGCGGTGCTCGGTCACGAGGCGGCGCACTACGTCAAGCGCCATACGCTACGCCGCTGGCGGGACATGCGGGCGAGGACGGCAACTCTGCAGACCGTGGCTGCAGTGGCTGCGGCAAGCGTTGGCGTCGCCGGTGCCCGCGCCAGTTCTGCTGCTGCGCGGGGAGATTACGGCGGAGCCGTTCATCGAGCCGCCCGAGCGGCTCGCCTGTATGACGTGGGTACGGCGCTGCTGTTGTCGCTCGAAGCGTCTGCCATCATCGGCCACTTGGCGTACAGCCGGGCGCACGAGATGGAGTCCGACGAACTTGGCATTTCGTGGATGGCGGCAGCGGGTTACGACCCGGACAGTGCGGCGCAGATCTGGGACTACGCACAGGTCGAAGCCGAGGTCGCCGGCAAGTGGACCCCGACGCTATTGCGTTCCCACCCGCGTTCCAAAGACCGCGAGCATCATGCAAGGACGCAGGCGGCCACAATCCCTACAAAGACATCGCGGTGGGTTGGCCAAGACGATACCTATCTTTCGCGGATTGCGCCTTTCCGCAACGACTGGCTCCACATTGCCCGCCAAGGGCTCGACAGCGACGTGTTGGCCGTGTTGCTGGAACGCCAACGCCAGATTGGTGCCCAAGAGGGGCTCGTCTCCTTCCACGAAGGCTCCATGTACCGCAATCGCGGCGAGGGAGGCGATGAGAAACGAGCACTTGAGTCGTTTAATGCGGCCATCCGCCAAGATGGCTGCCCGCCCGAAGCTTATCGGGAGTTGGGTCTGGCGCAGTGGGCGGCGCAACGCCACGCCGATGCCAAGCAGGCGTTTGAAGACTACCTCGCTGCCGCTCCCAACGCCCCGGATGCCGCCATGGTCGCGTCTTATATCGTGGAACTGCAATGAGGACGGCCGGGACGGTCATGGTTTGCGTGTTCGTCGTCTCATTGTCGAGCTGCATGACCTATACAAAGGCCGATCGTGGCGTCCACGATCTTGGCCGCTATAGGATCGACACGCCGATCGAGTGGAACAAGCGGCGTGGCCGGCCCAGCGTCTGGACGGTACACGGGGAGGCCCTCGACTACCTGCTCCATTTCAATGGCATCGAGAGCGGCAAGAAGCTGTATCCACGAATGCCAAACGAAGTTGGCCGACCGTTTGTAGCCACCATGCGAGCTACGGAAGTCGTCGACCTGTTTGTCGAGAGCTTGGCGGTGATGGGAGACGCCCGGGCCGTGCGACTCGCCAAACTTCAGCCGACCCCCTTCGGCTCTTGGCGAGGATTCAGCTTCGAGATCGAGTTCGAGTCGCTCGGAGGACTGCCGATGCTTGGGAAGGGAACGGGTGCGATCATCGACGACGAGTTGCATCTGCTGTTCTACGCCGGTGCCCGGGAGCACTACTACGACCGACACTTGGCCGACGCCGAGGCGATCTTCGCTTCGATCAGACGCTAGCAGGCGAGTCGGAGTTAGCGCCACGAAAGCCGTCGCCTCCCGGCGCCGCCTTTCGCCCCAGCCCAAGCCGCCCTAGCACTCCGTCGGACTGCTAGCAGCGTTAGCCGTGAAGTCCGAGGACCGCGGAAGTCCAGCGGTCGGCACCCATCCGAACGGTCGGTGAGGGTATGACTCGGGACATTGAAGTCATACCTGTATCAGAGAAAGCGTTTGAGCCGCGCCGGAGTAACGGAAGAGTCGGCTCACCGTCCTGTCCGGCCAGTGCGGTTTCGATGCTCTGGCCGCGACGCCCGGGATTCGCGCTAGTTCACCGTAGCACGTGCCGTACCGTCGATCACTGCCGGCGTCTTCGCCGGTACTGAGTTGGCGCTCGCCAGCGGCCGCGAAAGGCTGATGAAATCGGCGAGGATGTTGGCCGTCTCGCGCACCAAGGTGTCGTCTTGCGGCAGGGACTCCTCAAGGGTCTCGGCTTCCCGTCGCTCGTTCAGTTCCTCGACCGTGGTCACCGGTTGTTCGCCTCGGGCCAGCAGCAGGGCGTTTTCCACCTCGAGCAGCCACGCCTCGTCGGCCGCTTTCTCGGCCAAGCGCGTCTCCTCCTGCAATGAAAGCACCGAGCGTTCCTGCACTCGCTCCAAGCGTTCCTTGCGGGCGCGCAGATAGGCGAACTCGGGGTCGTGGAAGGACCGCTCGTCGTGGCGCAAGCGCAAGGTGTCGAGCAGCGGCGCCACTTGGTCGCGGGGCTGAAACTTCGCCGCCGGTATGGTTGCGTGGAGCATGTCGATCGCGCCGATCAACGGCGACGAGGTCGAGAAGCGGCCCTCGGGGACGGGAAAAGCGATGTCTGGATCAACGCCGTTCTGCTCCGTGCCCTCGCCGGAGACGCGAAAGAAACGCCGTTCCGTGAGCTTTAGTTCTCCCCGCTGCAAGGGGATGAGGGTCTGCACGGTGCCTTTGCCGAAGGTCCGGCTGCCTACTACCAAGCCCAAGCCGTAATCTTGGATCGCGCCGGCGAAAATCTCCGACGCGGAAGCCGAGGCGCCGTTGACGATGACCGCTAGCGGACCGGTCCAAATCGCCGTTTCGTCGACGTCGCGGTAAACGTGGGGCTTCTGACGGAGGTTCGTCACTTGCACCACCGGGCCGGACTCGACGAATAAGCTCGCCAACTCGACCGCCTCGTGCAGCAAACCGCCGCCGTTGTTGCGTAGGTCGATGATCAGTGCTTCCATGCCGTCTTCCTTCAGCTCGGCGATGAGACGCGCGACGTCTCGGGTGACGCTGGGATAGTTCGGATCTCCGGCGCGCATGGCTTGGACGTCGATGTAGAACGTCGGCACGACGACGACGCCGATGCGGTGTTGGCGGCCGCCGTGCTCGATGTCGAGCGTGGACTTGCTCGCCGCTTGGTCTTCGAGCTTGACGACGTCGCGGACGATTTCCACGACTTGGGTGTTGGTCTCCTCCGGTCCTTCGGGCAGCACTTTCAGCAATACCGGCGATCCCTTCGGGCCGCGGATGAGTTCGACGACCTCGTCGGTGCGCCAGCCGACGATGTCGACGAACGGCTCGTTCGTGCTCTGACTGACGGCGACGATACGGTCGGAAACTTGCAGCTTGCCATCCAAGTCCGCCGGGCCGCCCTTCACGAGGCGCATGACGACCGTGTACTCGTCCTCCGTGCCGAGCACGGCGCCGATGCCTTCGAGCGACAGCGACATGTGGATGTCGAAATCCGCCGAATCCCGGGGCGAGAAGTACTGCGTGTGCTTGTCGTAGGTTTGCATGAAGGCATTGACGAACACCTGAAACACATCCTCGCTGCCGGTTTGGCGAATCAGTCGCAGGCTGTTTTTCAGCCGCTTGGTCAGCGTTTCGCCGATTTCGTCGAGTGATTCGCCCGCCAACTTGCCGGCAAGCACGCGGCTCTTCAGCCTGCGCCGCCAGATGTCCTTGGCCTCGGCTTCGCTCGCTGGCCAAGCGGCCTCTTCCCGGTCGAGACGCACGGACTCGTCAATGGTGAAATCGAACTGTTGGACGCCTTGCCGCAGGAGTTCGGCTTCGTAGGCGATGCGTTCTAGCGCCCGTCGTCGGAACGCATTGTAGATGTCGAACGCGGGCTGAAGCTCGCCTTGGCGCAGCGCGTCGTCGAGCTCGGTGCGGTGCTTTTCGAGCGCCGCCACATCCGAGCCTCGGAAAAACATGTGCTTGGGGTCCAAGAACTTCAGATATCTGTCGAAAATAAGACTGGATGTTTCGTCGTCGAGGGGCTTGGACTTGATGAGGTGGTGGTGATTCAGGCGGTCGACGATGGCGGCACTGGTTCGTGCGTGAACGTCGAGCGGTGCGAGATCGTCGTAGTCGTCGTCCGCGGCACTGGGCACGGCCGGGACTGTTGCCCAGACGACAGCCGTAGCGACGGCCACCGCGATGATGGCGAACAGGGCGAGCGTGCTTTGTTTCATGTTTGTGACGTGGCTCGGTGGGGGAGCGGAAAATGTACCCTATGCGTACACCGACAACCACACTTGGATGCCGTTTCCGTCCGTCATCGGGGTAGTATTCGCTGGTCTATGCGGGAAACGAAGCGAGGAACGATGCGGACAGTAAGGCGGACGGTGCCAGTGGCGTTGTCGTGTGCCGTCGCCGGCTTGTTGGCCGGCGGCTGCGGTCAAGAGGCACCGGACGCGCAGCCGACCGAGGACAGTGAGGAGAGTATGGAGAGTGTGGAGAGTGCGCCGGAAGCTCCGGCCGCCGAAAGTCCCGAGCCGAGTCCCGTCACGCCGTTGGAGCGGGGTGTGGCGTTCCTTGAGGAGAACGGCAGACGGGCGAACGTCGTCACCACTCCCTCGGGATTGCAGTACGAGGTGCTTGAGTCCGGCACCGGGGCGACGCCCGGCGCCACCGACTACGTCACCGCCCACTACCATGGCACGCTGATCGACGGGCGTGTATTCGACAGCAGCGTGCAACGAGGCCAACCGAACGAGTTTCCGGTGAACGGCGTGATCGGAGGTTGGACGGAAGCGCTGCAGCTCATGCAGGTGGGGGACAAGTGGCGACTCTACATTCCGCCTGCCTTGGCGTACGGCAAGCGCGGGGCGGGACCCACCATCGGCCCGGACGAGACGCTGATTTTCGAGGTCGAGCTCATCTCCGTACGAAAGACGTGAGCGCGATGCGCGGCTCGTGGCCGGACTGAGGCGGTCCCGTTTAGGGCGCACTGTCCTACTCGGCGCCATAGCCGCCGGGCTTGGCATCTGGTGGCTTGGCCGCGCCTATGACGTGGAGAGTTCGCAACTCCTGCGCTATTTGCTCGGCAGTGTGCTGTTCGTTCTCGGGGTGGTCGGGCTTGCGGTGGTCGGCGCGTTGCTGGTGCGCGCCGTTCGTCGTCGCCGCCCGCCGCCGGCGATTATGGGCTCGCGAAGCAAACGGGAGGGCCAAGGCGGCTAGGGTGTCCTTGTGGCGCCAATCATTCAGGGAAGGTCCGTGAAGAAGCGGCCGAAGCGCGGCCGGTAGTAGTTGCCCTTGTCCACCGAGAAAGCGATGGCGTGGGCGCGGCCATAGATGTTCTGACGATCCACGAAGCCGATCACCCGGGAGTCGCTGGAGTTGTCGCGGTAGTCGCCCATCATCCAGTACTTGTTGGCGGGTACGGTAAATGGCGGAAACGTGGCGCACACGCCGTGGTTGGCGCACCGGCAAACGGCGCTGGCGAGGGCTTCGCCGGCGGCTGCGGCGACGGCGTCGAACTGCTCGCAATCGCGCATGGGGCGGAGTCCCGCGGAGTGCGCGATGCTGTCGCCCCGCGAACTCTCGCCCGGTTCGCTATGAAGCATCACCACGCGGCTGGTGCCGAGCAAGTCCTCGCGGTAGAAGCGGTAGCGCCGGGGATTTTCGACCGGCAATGTGCTGACTTCTTCGCTCGGCAGGGGGTGGTAAACGGCGGGCTCGCCATTGATGAGAAGCGTTTTTCGTCGCCATTCCACGGCATCGCCCGGCAGCGCCACCACCCGTTTGACGAACAGCCGTCCGTCCAGCGGATTCTCGAACGTGACGACATCGCCCCGCGCCGGATTCGCCCAACGCACGATGCGCGTATCGGTGAACGGCACGCGCAGATCCCAAGCGAGCTTGTCCACGACGATGCGGTCCCCGGCGAGGATGCCCGGCTTCATGCTGCCCGACGGCACTTGGTTCCAATCGGCGACGGCCGAGCGAAACACCAGCATGATGGCGATGAACAGCAGCAGGCCGCGCCAGTCATGCCAGATCTTCAAGAGCCGGTCTCGCACGGCTATTTTCGGCCCTTGTCGAAGGCGGCGAGTTGCTCGGCGCTGGCTTCGGCTTGGTAGCGCCGCTTCCAGTCGCCGTAGGGCATGCCGTAGACGCGCTCCCGGGCGGCCTCGTATTCGACGGTCTGTCCTCGCTCGTCGGCGGCCGCGACATACCACTTCGACAGGCAGTTGCGGCAGAAGCCGGCGAGGTTCATCAGATCGATGTTCTGCACGTCCTTGTGCTCGTCGAGATGCTGCACTAAACGCCGAAACACGGCGGCTTCAATGGCTTCTTTGCTGTCGTCGGAGGGGGTAGTCATGGCAGTTGCCGCCGTTCGCCAGTGTTACGACGATGATACTCCATGTATCGTGATTGAATTAATCGCATACGAATGCCGGGTGCGTGGCGGCGGACTGAGGAGGAGCGATGTGGGAGTGGGTCACGAGTCCGGAGATTTGGCTGGCCTTCGCGACGTTGGCGGCCTTGGAAATCGTCCTCGGCATCGACAACGTCATTTTCATCAGTGTGCTCACCAGCCGTTTGCCGGCGCATCAACAGCCAAGGGCGCGGGTCTTGGGGCTTGGTCTTGCGATGTTCATGCGTATCGCGTTGCTGCTGTCGCTGTCTTGGGTGATGGGGCTGACCAAGGACCTCTTTACGGTGTTCGGCGAGAGCATCTCGGGGCGCGATCTGATTCTATTGATCGGCGGCGCCTTCCTCCTCGCCAAGGCGACTCGCGAGATTCACAACTCGTTGGAGGTGGACGAACCGAACGCGCGCCCTGGCGTGGTGGCGAGCTTCGCCGGAGTATTGGTGCAGATCGCCGTGATCGACATGGTGTTTTCGCTCGACTCCGTGATCACCGCGGTCGGCTTGGTCGACGAGGTGCCGGTGATGATCGCCGCCATCGTCGCAGCCGTGTTGGTGATGATGGTCGCGGCGAACCCGGTGAGCACCTTCGTAGAAGGCAACCCGACCATCAAGATGTTGGCGTTGTCGTTTTTGGTGCTGATCGGCTTCGCCTTGGTGGCCGAGGGCATGGGCATCCATCTGCCGAAGGGCTACATCTACTTCGCCATGGCGTTTTCTTTCGGCGTCGAGCTGCTGAACATAAGCGCCAGCAAGCGCAAGCGCGTCAAGCTGCGCAAGGCGCAGTTGGGCGACTTGGTGCAAATCAGGACGCCAAGGGGCGCGGCGCGAACTCGGTAGCGCCTCAAGTCTTCGCCGAGCGGCGCCTTACGGCCTCGAATCTCGAATGAACGTCAAGTCGCCGGCTTGGGAATGGCTTTTGGAGTAGCGGTAGCCTTCCGCATCGAAGGCTCTCAACGCCTTGATTGTCTCGACTCGGTTTCTAGCGATATAGCCGGCCATCAAGCCGCGCGCTTTCTTGGCGAAGAAGCTGATGATCTTGTATTGCCCGTTCTTCCAGTCCAGAAAGCGAACGTGCAGCACTTTCGCCGCCAAAGCGCTGGAGTCGACCGCGTGCCAATATTCGTTGGAGGCCAAGTTGACGAGCGTCTTGTTGCGATGCGCGGCAAGTTCCGCGTTCAACGCTTGGGTGAGGCGCTCGCCCCAGAACTCGTACAGGTCTTGGCCCCGGGGATTGACGAAGCCGGTGCCCATTTCCAGCCGATAGGGATGGATCTTGTCGAGCGGCTTGAGCAGGCCGTATAGCCCGGAGAGTATCCGCACGCGGCGCTGTAGGGAGTTGAAGTCGCGGGGGCCGAAGTTCCACGCGGAGAGACCTTGGTAGACGTCGCCGGTGAATGCCAACGCCGCCTGCTTGCCGCCACGGATGTCCTTGCGCCACTCGGCGTAGCGGTTGCAGTTCAGTTCGCCGAGCTTGCGACTCACGCCGAACAGGTCCGATAGGTCGCCCGGCGCGAGCTTGGTCAGGTCCCGGACGAGCAGGGCGGCGTCGTCGAGGAATGCCGGCGTGCTCGATTTGCGGGTGATCGGCGGGGTCTCGAAGTCCAAGGATTTCGCGGGTGAGATGACGGCTAACAGGGCGATGTCTCCGCAAAGGTCGCTTTGCGCAAGCGTACCACCGCTCAGCGGGGAAGGCCCTTGCGCGCCAACCGTTCCGCCAACAACTTCAGGAACAGGCCGACATCGGTGACGATGCCCGTGGCTTCGACGCTGCCTCGGTCGGCCAATTTCGTGACCGCGGCGGAGTTCAAGTCCACGCACACCAGCCGTACGCCGGCGGGCGTCATGTTGCCGACGCCGATGGCGTGCAGCGTGGTCGCGAGCGTGAGAATCAGCTCCGCGCCGGCGATGCGGCGGGCGTACGCGGCTTGCGCCGCCACCAAGTCCATGCGCGTATCCGGCAACGGCCCGTCGTCGCGAATGGACCCTGCCAGCTCGAACGGCACCCCGGCGCACACGCACTCGTACATGACGCCGCCGGTGACGACGCCGGCGCGTACGGCCGCTTCGATGGAGCCGGCTGCGCGGATGCGGTTGATGGTGAGCAGATGATGGCGGTGGCCGCCGCGCACGCCGGCCCCGCGCTGCAAATCCACGCCTAGGGAAGTGCCGAACAGATTGCTCTCGATGTCATGTACCGGCAATGCGTTGCCGGTCAACAGTGCTTGCACGTAGCCGGCGCGAACGAGTTCGGCCAAGTGGCGGCCGCCGCCGGTGTGAATCACTACCGGCCCGGCCACCACGACGATGCGGCCGTTCCGGGCGCGAATACGGCGCATCTCCAAGGCCAGTTCCTCGATTTGCCCGGCCACATGGCGTTCGCTGGTGACTTCCGACGACATGAAGGCGAACCCGTTGCCCGTCGGCGCGTCGGGAATGCGCACGCGCACGCCGACCTCGCCGCTGACGACCTGGTCGCCGGGCATCAGGTCGCGCAGTAGGACGCAGTGCGCGGTTGGCCGATCTCCGCCGTCGACGACGATGGCGGCATCCATGCGTTGATCGCCGACGCGCAGCCAGCGGTCGCGCACGCGTACATCGGTTGGATAGATGGTGGAACAGCAGAAGTCGTCCGGCGCGACGGCACCGCGCTCGACCGCGACGAGCGTCGCGTTTTCGCTGTCGTCGGCGACGCGTACCAATGCCTGCCACGAGCTTGCCCGGCGCGACAAGTCGGTGACGATGCCGTCGAGCGACCGCTGGTCCGGTGCGCTGATTTGGCAACGCGCTTGGCTCGTCTGGTCGGCGCGTTCGCCGCCGCGAAAACTCTCGAGGCGGATGCTGCCGCCGGCGAGATTGGCTGCGTCGTAGGTGCGGGTGAGGATGCCCTGATCGAGTAGATGTCCCTCTATTTCCACTGCGACCGAACAGATCGGGGAGATCACCGACGGGCGCTGGTGAAAGTCGGGTTCGGTGTCTTGGTCGAGCATCAACACCAAACACTTGGCGGCGCCCCCGGCTTTCATGAACTCGCCGAGCGGCGTGGTGACCACCTCGTAACCCCAAGCGGCCAAGCGATGACGCAAGTCCTTCGATGCGTGGTTGGCGATCAGCGTGCGGTCGAGGCGCACCGCGTTGCAGGCGAACGCATGCGCGTCTTCGTCGCCGACTTCGATTCGATCTTGGCTTGGCGCGAGCGATTCGAGGATGCGACGCGAGCGTTCATCGAACGCGGACGGGTAGTAGATGGCACGACGGCCCGGAAGCGGCAGGAAACAAGTATCGAGGTGATAGAAGCGTTCATCGACCAGTCGCAGCGACACGACTCGGACCCGCAATCGCTCGGCTAGCGCGCGGTGCGCTCCCAAGCCGGTTCGCACGCCGTAGCCGGCGCACAGCAATGGCTCGCCGAAGCCGGGCCACCACAGCGCATCGCCTTCGCCTTCGAATGCGTCGTCGCTGCCGGCGACGATGTCGAACCCGGCCGCTTTCGCCCAAGTGCGATACAGCGCGGTTTCCGGGCGGCGTTGGGAGACGCTGAATGTCGCTGGCGAGAAAGCGCCGTCGAGAGCGAAGCCGCCGTTCGCTGCGAAGCACATGTCCGGCAGTCCGGGCTCGGGTTCGATCATGGTGACGCGAGCGAGATTGTCGAGGATGGCCACCAAGGCGTCCCATTGTCGCTGCGCCAGAGCCGCCGACGCGGACCCGACGTTGCCTCTCATCCACGGATTGATGACGTACTCGACGCCGAAATAGGTCGGCGGACAAACCAGCACGCGGTTCACGATTTGCTGCGACTTGGCTTGCGACTGAATACGCATCTCAGCGCGGCGGCCGTCCGCTGTCAAGAAAACTGGTTTGCACGCGCCGTTGTATAAACACGACTTGTATAGACACGACTTGTATAGACACGACTTGTATAGACACGACTTGTATAGACATGCCTTGTATAGACACGGCTTGTATAGACACGACTTGACAACGCAGCATGGAACGCCCATATATGCAGGGCATGTCGAGATTCGTGGGACGTACAGAAGAGCTGGCGTTGCTGGAAAGGGCGTTCAGCGCCCCGCATTCCGCGTTCATTCCGGTCTACGGCAGGCGGCGTGTCGGCAAGAGCGAGTTGATTTTGCGCTTCATGGCCGACAAACCCGGCATCTACCATCTGGGGCAGCAGTCCTCGGCGGGGCTGCAGGTGCGCGAGTTCCTAATCGAAGCGGCGCGAACATTGCGTATGCCGCTGCTTGCGGACCTCGGCGTCACGGATTGGCGGCAAGCGCTGCTTACTGTGGTGGAACAATGGTCTGCGACACAGCCAGCATCGAAATTGATTCTGGCGCTCGATGAGTTTCAGTGGCTTGCGGAGGCGAGCCCAGACCTCCTGTCCGCACTGCAGCAGTGCTGGGACCGCCACTGGAAGTCGAGTGGCAACGTCATGTTGCTGCTGTGCGGCTCGTACTTGGGATTCATGGAGCGGGAAGTGCTGGGCAAGAGCAGCCCGCTGTTCGGTCGCCGTACCGCGCAAATCCATCTCCAACCCTTTGGCTACCAAGAAGCTGCCGAGTTCCATCCGCGCTGGTCGTTGGCGGATCAGGCGAGGGCATACTTCTTGGTCGGCGGCCTGCCTCAGTACCTGCTATGCCTCGACGACTCGCGCTCCATCGACCAAAACATCCGCCAGCACATACTCGATGAGTTTGCGCCGTTGTTTCACGAACCTACCTTTCTTCTGCGCGAGGAATTGCGCGAAGTAGCGCCCTACCACACCGTTCTCTTCGCCATAGCCAACGGCCAAAGCACTGCCCGAACCATTGCCACCGCGACCGGCTTGGCTGAGCGGAGCCTGCATTACTATCTGCAGCAACTGGTGAACTTGGGCTACCTAAGGCGTAGCCGGCCGCTCGTTCACAGACGACCGCGGCAAGTGCGCTTCGGCATTGGTGAACCACTGCTGCGGTTCTGGTTTCGCTTCCTGTTTCCCAACATGAGCCTCATCCGCAGCGGTGGCGCCGCGCGAACCTTCGAGGACCGCATCAAACCGTCGTTGAGTGCTTGGTTCGGCGGGTGTTTCGAGCACCTCTGTCGAGAGGCGTTGCCGCTTATCTACGCGAGCGAGAATATCAGCGTGGGTTTCGAGGTCGGCGAGTATTGGAGCGCGACCACGCAGATCGATGTGGTGGGGCTGCGCGACGACAACTGGACCGACCTCGGCGAGTGCAAGTGGGGCGCGGTGCGCTCGGCGCGCGCCGTGGAGCGGGAGCTGGAGCGGAAAGCGCAAGCCTATCCAAACAACCGCGGCGCGACGTTGGGGCGGCGCTATTTCGTCCGTCGCAAGCCCGCCAACGTGCGCGAGCAGGATGGCGCGAGCTGGTATTCGCTAGAGGACTTGTACGCGCTTTGAAGCCCCTCGCGGGAGGAGGCGCTGCACCCATTGGGACGGGTTTGGCCCCGTCCCAATGGGCAGGTCCGCCTTGGCTTACGCCGTCGACGGATTGCGCAACACCCGGCCGGTGCGTTCGCCGGTGTGTTCGTCGTCGATGAGAATCGGCGTACCGTTGCACACGGTGGCTTTGTAGCCGACGGCTTTTTGAATCAGCCGCGGGGCACCACCCGGGAAGTCGTGTACCAGTTTCGGCTGACGCTCGGCCACCCGCGCCAAGTCGATGACGTTCACGTCCGCCTTCATCCCCTCGGCCAAGGTGCCGCGGTCGGCGAAGCCAAGCACTCGCGCCGACGCGCTGGTCATGCGTCGCACCGCTTCTTGGATGCTGAACAACCCTTGCTCGCGCACCCAATGCGACAGCAGGAAAGAAGTCCATCCGGAATCCATGATCTGGCTGACGTGCGCACCGGCGTCGCCGATGCCGGGCAGAATCCAGTCCGTGGTGAGGAAAGACCGCAAGCTGTGCAAGTCGTTGTTGAAGAAACGCACGTGAAACAGCGCCTCACCGTTCGTTTCCAGCGTCTTGTCGAGCCACAGTTCGAGCGGATGCACGCCGGCCGCTTGCGCTAGGCTCGCTAGGCTTTCGCTGTTGTCGCGGGTGTATTGCGGTTGGTCTTGGTCGCCAAGCCAGAAGAATGCCCGCATGCGCTCGCCCAACTCCGGCACGGCTTTCGCCTCGTCGATGAGTTTGCGGCGGGTATCGGCGTCTTGGATTGCGGCAAGACGGCCGGCGAAATCCAGCTTGCGAATGGCCGCCCAGCCCGGCGTTTGGAACAGCATGTCGGTGCGCAAGCCGGACAGGAAGCCGCCGCTGCGAGGCAAGGTGAGGCCGTTCACGTCGTGCCCTTCGTCTTTCATGGCGGCGATGGCGGCGTCGTAGCCGGTGCCTTCGCCTTGCGGGCCCGGGTTGTACGGTGCGCTGAACAGCAAGCGCGTACCGGCGGCGCGGCACTGCTTGGTGAGAATGTCCATCTCGTCGTCGAGCTTGCTGTAGTTGAGCACGCTTTGCAGGATGCCGCCGTGCTTGCCGACCGCCTCGGAAATCGCTACCAGCTCCTGCTCCTTGGCGAAGGTGCCGGGAATAGAGCGGCCGTCCGGGAGTACGTGGCCGGGCAAGCGGTTGGTGGAGAAGCCGATGGCGCCTTCCTTCACCGATTGGCCCACCAAGTCGGCGATCTGCCGGATTTCGTCGTCGTTCGCGTCTTCTTCAATAGCGCGTTCGCCCATTACATAGAAGCGCGATGCGCAGTGGCCGACCAAGCCGGTGATGTTGATGGCGGGATCCAGTTTCTCGATGGAGTCGAGATACTGGCCATAGGACACCCAGTCCCAAGGCAGGCCGGTGAGAATCGCGTTCTTGGGGATGTCCTCTACCGTCTCCATCATGCCGGCCAAGAACTCTCTATCCGCCGGCTTGCAAGGCGCGAAAGTGACGCCGCAGTTGCCGAACAGCGCCGTCGTAACGCCGTGCCAAGACACCGGCGTGAGCAACGGGTCCCAACCGGCTTGGGCGTCGAAGTGCGTGTGCAGGTCGACGAACCCGGGCGTGACCAGGTTTCCGTCGGCGTCGATTTCCCGGTGGCCGGCCCCGCTCACCTTGCCGACTTCGGCGATCGTCTCGCCGTTGATGGCGACATCGCCGGTAAACGGTTCGCTCCCCGTGCCGTCGACGATATTGCCGCCGCGAATGACTAGATCATGTGCCATGGTTCTCTTCCCCTCGTGTTTGCCGTTGGGTTCCGACTATACGCAGTTCGAACACCGTGCGTCACGTCAAGGCTTGGTATACCAACCGCTGGAAGTCCTCTTGGTAGGTGTTGTTCGGCATGTCGCGGTGCGACATGACCTGCGTGAGACAGACGCCGAGCAGTTGTTCCGTCGGGTCTGCAAAGTAGTTGGTGCCGGCGGCGCCGCCCCAACCGTAGGTGCCGACCGAGCGGATCAACGGAAAGCCCCCTCGCCCGTGGTACATCGCCACGCCCAACCCCCAGTGGAATCCGGGGCCGGTCATGGGAATCAACATGTCCCCGGTATGGTTGCCGATCATCAGTTCGACGGTCTTGCGACCGATAATGCGCACGCCGTCGAGTTCGCCGCCGTTGAGCAACATCTGGCCGAAACGGGCGTAGTCGCCGGCGGTCGAAAGGACGCCCCCGGCGTCTCCGCCGGCGGCGAACAGGGCCTTCGGACCGAGGGTCTTGGGGCTAGTGGCGGCCTTGTCGACGGCCACCAAGCGCACGGTGCCGTCCACTTCACGCGGGGCGTAGCTGGCGCCGAAGCGATGCAGGCAACCTTCCGGTAGGTAGAAGTCCGTGTCGTTCATGCCAAGCGGCGCAAAGATGTTGTCGCGGAAGAAGGCATCGAGACGCTGACCGCTCGCCTCTTCAAGCACTGCGGAGAGCAGCGGATAACCGATGTGGTAGCCGAACTGCTCGCCCGGGTGTGCCGCTAGCGGCAACTGCGCTTGGGCGCGCACCCGTTCGCGGCTGCTCGGGGCGGCACCTTCGCGATCTCCACCCATCCAGCCCATCGTCGTTAGCAGGTCGCGATACTGCTGGCGGTAGAAGTGCGGCATGGTCGTGGGGTTGGCGAGGCCGGTAGTGTTGGTGAGGCAGTCGCGGATGGTGATGTCGCGCTTCGCCGGCACGGTGGCCATCGGCTCCGCGGGATTCGACACCCGCTGATTGGCGTATTCCGGCAAATACTTCGCCACCGGATCGTCCGGCGTCAGGACGCCGCGTTCGTACAGGATCAACGTGGCGACGCCGGCGATGGGTTTGGTGTTGGACCACATGCGAAATAGCGCGTCCATGCCTGCTGGCGCGTCTTCGTCCAAGTCCAACAGGCCGCAAGCGTGCTGGTGAACCAAGCGGCCGCGGCGGGCCACCAAGGTAACCAAGTTGGGCACGCGCCGGTCGTCGACGAACGCTTGCATGGCGGGGCCGATGCGCGACAAACGCTGTGGGTCGAAGCCGAGTGCCTCGGCATCGCCTAGCGGAAGGGGTGGGTTCGGGGAAGTGTTCGGCATACTGGATACTCGTCAAGTGTGCGGTGCGGGAGCGCGAACTGTGTCTAAGCGGGCATAAGGTAACAATAGCGTGCGCCTGTTTGCTGGACGGCGTTCTTCCGGGCGACTCTTCGGCATACCGGGAATCGCTCGCAAGCGCCGGGTTCGCAGACGAGGGCCTTCATGGCCTCCGCCATTCGTATGCGAGCGGCGGCCTCTGGTCGGCGAAGGGCTTTCAATGATTTGGCAAGCTGTTGGGCTACAACAAGGTGGGGAGGACCACGGCCCGTTACGCCCATCTCGCCAACGACCCATCAATGCCGCCACCAACAGAAGCGCAAGCCGGATCGCCGAAGCCACAGGGTGACGTCCACACAGGATTTCACCCTCGCTCTTTCACTCAAGTCGACGGCCACCCCATCCCCGCATACCATCGCTTTGAAGCGGGCTCTCGGAACGGGGTCCGGCGGCGCCCAACCCGCCCGCCGAAATCATGCTCGACTCCCGTATTTGTTCGGGCCGCCCTCAGTCCGGCGAATAGCCGAACAGCCGGAAGTCCTCCGCGTAGCGAGTTCGGAGCAACGTCTTGCTGCGTTCGGTCATGTGCGCCTCCATCGCGGCCGATCTGGCGGTTTTCAGCGCGTCCTGCGTCGCCGGCCATCCCGCCATCGTGTTCATCAGCGGCAATGCCGTCGCTGGCAGGCCGAGGTGCGCGGCGAGCCGCTGCCAATCCTCGTCGAGGTTCTCGATGCGGCCGACGAAGTCGGGAAGACGGCCGTCGGCGAGGCCTATCTGCCTGTGCTGGGACAGGAAGTGCCGGTCGGCGACGGCGTCCGAGCCGTAGGGCGTGTTCAGCCACTCGCAGTAGTCCTCGAAACTGCCGAC
>CAYGBI010000051.1:0-28216 GCA_964348085.1 uncultured Pseudomonadales bacterium
CGTCCGAGCCGTAGGGCGTGTTCAGCCACTCGCAGTAGTCCTCGAAACTGCCGACGTCGGCCAGTCCGTAGAAGCCGCTGAAGAGATAGTGGATACCGTTCCCGCGCTGTTCTTCTACGGAGTCGATTACGCCGTTCCGAAACCTGTCGACGAAGAGATACCGGATACCATTCCCGCGTTCATCCGTATAAACCTCGGGAGAGACGTACAGGTGACAATAGAGGGACAATGCTCTGGCGAAAGGATGCCGGACGAACGCGAAGCTGTAGTACTCCCTCGCTTCCGGATGCAGGGCGTAGAGTTTGGAGACGCTCCGTTCTCCCGTTCTTTCGGCGTCGGGATCCGCGCCCCGCAACGCCGCCAAGATGCTCTGCGCCGCGACTTTCGGGTTGATCATCCAGAGAAACCGGTATTGCCGGGAGAGGAGCTTGGCGCCGGAATGAGGCGGCCCGGCCATCGTGCGCACCATGTGCCGTGCGTCGCCAAGCGCCCCGCGCGACGACGCGCCTAGGATGTCCATGAAGACGGACGGGTATTTTGACGCGACGGCGACCAACGCCCGCAGCCCGCGTATCGTCGGAGGGCTAAGCGGCGATGCCTCGCTGTCGTGGCGGTCCGAACCGGGCGCCGTCTTGATGAGATCTCCCACCTGCAACGCCGCCGTGGCGCGTTGTGAAAACCGCCTACGGTCCGCTAGGTGCCCAGGGGCATCGGATATCGTGCGTGGCCCCGCTTCCGGGGAACCACGCAGATCGACCCGTGGCAGCGGGTACGCACGGTTCAGCCGCCGGTTGGTCTTGATTGCGACCAGCGACACGAACAAATCTTCGACGCCCCAGAACGGCCAGTGTTTCGCCAGTCCGCTCACCAACGGGGCATACTCGAAAAAGAGCCTTCCCAGCCGTTTCGGCAGCAACGCGGCACCGACGAGCGCGTAGGTGACCTCGCCAAAGAACATAAGGTCGCGGTAACTCAGGCTTTCGTCGGAGTTGCGGCCGTAAAGGCTATGGATGACCTCAGGGTCGCGCACGAATTCATCGTAGAGCGCGGAGAGGCTCGACTTGGGGATCAGGATGTCGTCGTCCAGCGACAGAATGACTTCGTTGGTCGCATCATCGTACGCCAGAAAACGCCGCGCCATGCCGTATTGACGCTCTATGTCGCCGTAGTCGTGCCGATGTACTATGCGGCACCGCTCGCTCTCGTAGTCGAACACCGTATCTTGTTTGCCGTGCGAGATGATGATCTCGTCGATACACGGGCAATCTTCGAGAAGCGGAAGAATGATCCGTGTCAGGTTGTAAGGTCGTTCCCAGTTGAGGGTGACCGCCGAAATCATGCTCGACTTCTATGCGGTTCGGCTGCCACGGTCCGGGGGGGCGGCGTAGCGGGTTTCGGAGCAACGTCTTGCTGCGTTCGGTCAGATGTGTCTCCATGGCGGCCGATCTTGCGGTGTTGAGTGCGTCCCGCGTCGCCTCCCATGTTGTTCTCCTGCGTAGATCGTGTAGGCGATGTGCAATTCCCGATGGAATGAGAGCGCCCGGTCGAACGGGTGCCTGACAAAAGCGAAGCTGTAGTAGTTCTCGCTTCTGGACGCATCGCGTACACCTCGCAGACACACTTGTTACGAATATTGTAGCGTCGGGTCGGCGCATCGTAATGCCCGCATGGGGCTGCGCGACGCCACTTTGGGGACGCATATCCAGAGCCACCCGTACCTGTGGTACACGATCTTCTCCGCCCGGAGGTCGGGCTCCGGATGCGCCATGCACTTCGCGTCGCGGAACCTCCCGTGCAACGACGCACCCACGCCGTCTGGCGTCGGTCAGATTCGATTCGACGGCAGTCAGCACCCCTACTCGGCCACAATGGGCTTGATCGGAGGTTCCTTAGCGGGAGTTCCTGGACGTCCGAGAACAAATTTGCCGTGGAAGCCGGGCGAGGGGTGGCCTTTCGGGTTCGGGCGGGACGTTCCAAGGGACGCCGTATAGAGAGGGTAGAGAGGGCGGCCGGCGCCGCACGCCGGTCGGTGACAACGCGGCGCTGGCGGCGGCCATCGTCGTCGCCTTGGACATCCGCCGACATGGGAATCGCTAGTCCGGCGGGCAATGGAGTTCACGTTGGAGTTAGCCGCTGGAGCGTACGTCCAGCTCATATTCCAAGAGAGGGGTATCAAGACCCATCGGCTGTGCATCCCTGCCCCGAAATACAGTCCATGGTGAAGGTCTGCTCATCGGCGAGTTTTCCAGACCCCGGGTATGTCATCAACGGTACATAATGTCGAGCGCGGAAATAGTCCGGCAACGGACAGTCAGGGGCTTGACCTGACCGTCCTCAATCTGTCGTGCGTTCCATGAACGACAATGAAGGATCGGTCTTACGATGCTGATTTATCGTACAAAGGCTGCTCGCGAGCCTCCGGCTGCATGAACCGGCAAGCCGCCATTTATCGGCGCCTGCGACGAGGTCGCACATCGTGCCTCGGCTTCCTGCGCCGAGCATCGCGCATCGTGCGCCGTACCGACAGCCGTATCTCGAAGCGCTACCTCGCGGCGGCCGAGCAGCCGAGACTGCACCTCGGCTGCGGCGGCAACCGCCTTGATGGCTGGCTGAACTCGGATTTGGCGCCCAGTTCCGCGCACGTCATGCGTCTGGATGCGGGACGGCGTTTTCCCTTTGCGGCCGACACGTTCGCCTACGTGTACAGCGAGCACATGATCGGCAGCCTTCCGTTCCATAGGGTGCCGGTGATGCTGGGCGAGTGCCTGCGCGTCCTTGCTCCCGGCGGCAAGGTACGCATTACCACCTTGGATCTGGCGTTCGTAATCGATCTGTACGGGCAGGAGCGCTCGGCGTTGCAGGACCGGTACATCGAGTGGCGAGTGCCGTTCTACTT
Source organism: uncultured Pseudomonadales bacterium (assembly GCA_964348085.1). Classification (GTDB taxonomy): domain Bacteria; phylum Pseudomonadota; class Gammaproteobacteria; order Pseudomonadales; family Azotimanducaceae; genus VXYL01. Next base: position 2,897 of record CAYGBI010000051.1, read on the forward strand.
CGACTATTTCAAGGAAGCCCTCGTGACGCCGCGAGATAGGCACTTGGAGTATGCCGAGTGGGCTGGCGTCCATGTGCCGCCGGCCGGGGCGGCGGGCTTCGTGATCAACAACCTCATGCGAGCCGGTGAGATTGCGTTCGTTTACGATGAACCGCTCTTGCGCAGGTTGCTTGAGAACGCCGGTTTCTCCAGCATCGTGAGATGCGACCGGTACGAGAGCGGCGAGGCGGCGTTGCGCGGTTTGGCGCACAACCGGCCGCGGCTGCCGGAGGGTTTCCTGCAACAGGAGTCATTCACGCTGGAAGGTCGCAAACCGTGCGACACACCGGCACGGAAGGTTTCGGACTCGATGGATGAAGTGCTGAAGCGGCGGCCGTGAGCGCCTTGCCCCCGGTGTTGCGCGTTCCGGCCGCGACGGGGAAGCGCATGGTGCGGCGCTGGCGGCGCTGGAACCACTTGGATAGCCGACGTTTCTGGGATGTGCTCTATCACAGCGGCGCGTCGGCGGTGGTCGGCTTGCGCTACGCGGGCATCGGTTCGATTTTCACGTTCCACCGCGTCGTCCCGGATGTGGCGGCAACGTTGAAACCGGAGCTGTGCGTCAGCACGGGCTTCCTAGACACTTGGCTGGCCTCGATGGGCAAGGCCGGTGTCGAGGTGGTGTCCCTGAACGAGGCTGTCCGGCGCATCCGGGATCCGGACCGAGGGGAAGGGAGACGGTTTGTCGTCATTACCTTCGACGATGGGTACGCCGACAACTTCACGCACGCCCTGCCGGTGCTGGAGAAGTTTGACGCGCCGTTTACCGTGTACGTCACGACGGACTTGGTCGAGCGCACCGGATACTTGTGGTGGCTCGGACTCGAGCACTTGTTCCGCAAGCGCGACACGGTTGATGTGGCGCCCATGGGTCGGCGTTTCGCCACGGCGTCGTTCCGGGAGAAAGCGGCCGCGCTCGCCGAAGTCAGCGCTTGGGTATCGGCCGACCGGGGGCGGAGGGCGCCGCAGCTACGCGAGGTCTTCGACGTATGCGGCGTGTCCATGAGCGCGGCGACGGCCGAGGTCGGACTGTCGAGGGAGCAACTGCTCGCGCTTCATCGCCACTCCTTGGCGACCATCGGCGGTCATACTACCGGCCACATCGAGCTGACGGCGCTCAGTGAACCGGAGGCGTACCGCGAAATGCACGACAACAAGGTGTTTCTCGAGAACGTTCTGGAGGCGCCGGTCGAGCACTTCGCCTATCCCTTCGGTACCTGCGAAGAGCGGGAAGTGGCCCTTGCGGGGAAAGCCGGCTTCCGAACGGCGGTCACGGTCCGGCAGGGGTGTCTGTTCCCTGATCACCGGGGCCACCTCTTGGTTCTGCCGCGCGGCGCGGCGAATGGTCGCAGGATGTGGCTGAGCTTCATGCACGCCCAACGGCACGGCGCGCGGCGTTTCATGGAGGCCGGCGGTGAGGGTCCGGTAGCCACGTTCTGACGCAGGCTGGAGGATAAACGCAAGCCTGCCGCGGCGGGGCCCATCGGGAGAGGACGTATGGTGATGAGGGCGGTCCCGGCCCCGTGCGCTCGCGGCGTCGAACCAGTGCGCTGCTTTGGGGCCCGTCGCGGGTGTGGTGTGCATTCATAGACGAGAAGGACTTCACGATGCTGATCCGCGCCTTCGCCCGTGTGGGGATGAGCGCATCCAGATTCCGAGGAAGTAGGGATAGGGGCATGACGGGCAGTGATTCGGGCGATTCGGGCAGTGTGAGCCGAACCCGCCGGGCGGATGGCAAGCGTGCGGCGTTCATCGCCGGCGAGCCGGTGTATGAACTGGTCGGCCAGTTCGGATGCGTCAAGGCGCGAAGAAATGCGAGCGTGGAATGGAGAAAAGAACTGAACCGACGGCTGGTGCAGACGGCCCGAGCTGCTCGGAGGATTGTGTCGACGCCCGTCATCTTCGGCGACTTGGTCACGGCATTGTCGCAAGGGGCGCTCGATAGGGCGGAACGCATAGCGATCACGGCGGCGCAAACACGTATTCCTGCTCGTATGTTTGTCTCCCGCACCTACCGATTTCTCTGGGTGGAGAACCCGAAGGCAGGGACGCAGGGCACCATCGCGGCGTTGCTTGGCGTGGACCCGGATATCGAAATCATCCCGGGTGAGCGTGTGCTTGACGTTTACGAGAAGTGTCCAGACCTGAGCGCCTACTACAGTTTCGCCTTTGTCCGGCACCCTTTTGCGAGAGCAATCTCACTCCATCGGAATCTGCACTTCGCCGACAGTGGCGAGGCTTGGCGGGGACTCTTCGACCGATTCCACGGGCTGGAAGAGACCCCGAGCTTCGACGACTACTGTCGATGGCTGAATACGCATTACGGCTCGGATGCACTCGCCGACAAGCACTTCCGATCTCAGTATTTGCAGATTCGAATGCCGAACGGTGGCCTGCCCGACTTCGTTGGGCGCTGCGAGAACTTGGAGGCGGATCTGAACCGGATCGCCGCGCATCTCGGCATGCCGTCGGTGGCGCCGCCGCTGTTGAACACGATGGCGGGATGGCAAGCAACGCCGGAAGCGGTGAAAGCCGCCAGATCCGCGACCGAAGTTCTTCTTACCGAGCCGAACAAGGCGTTGCTCCGAGCCCGGTACGCTGAGGATTTCGCGTTGGGCGGATATTCGTCGGATTGAAGGATGCTGGTTGGTACTCGTCAAGTGTGCGGCGCGGGAGCGCGAACTGCGTCTAAGCGCGGATAAGGTAGCAATAGCGAGCGCCTGTTTGCCGGGCGCCGCGAGCGTTCGTCCGCGCGACTCCTCGGCATACCGAGAATCGCTCGCAGGCGCGTCACGTCGTGGAAACCCATTTCTTCCCAAGTGCCCCGCGGCAGCCACGGCGGCAGCGCAACCGGCCCGTAGCGAACCCGCTTCAAGCGGGTGACGGCGACGCCTTGGCTGGCGAACAGGCGGCGCACTTCGCGGTTGCGGCCTTCCATCAACACGACGTGGTACCAGTGGTTTGCGCCGCTACCGTGGTAATAACGTATATCGCTGAAAGACTCCGTGCGCCCGTCGATGATGACACCGGCTGCGAGGCGCGCCACGGCATCGTCGTGGAGCTTGCCGGCGACGCGTACTGCGTATTCGCGGTCGATACCGGTTCGTGGATGCATCAGCACGTTCGCCAAAGCGCCGTCGTTGGTGAACAGCATCAGACCCGTCGTCTGCAAGTCCAGCCGCCCCACTGCGATCCAACGGCCGGAACGCAGCGGCGGCAAGTCGTCGAAAATGGACGTGCGGCCTTCGGGGTCTTTGCGCGACACGACGACGCCGGCGCGTTTGTTCGCCACTAGAACGCGGCAGACTTGCCGTTCGGGACGCGCGATTTTTCGCCCGTCTACGACGATGTTGTCACGCGCGTCCACGCGGTCGCCGATGCCCGCCACTCGGCCGTTGACGTTGATGCGCCCGGCGAGGATCCAGCGCTCCATCTCACGTCTAGAACCCAATCCCCGGTCGGCCAAGACCTTCTGCAGTTTCTCGCTCATGGCAAGCGCGTTAACGGTCGGCGATCGGCAATTGCACCACTTCCGCCATCGGCTTCTCGTCCTTGTTCGGCTCGGACACCTCGCTGCCGAGTTCCGAGGCCAGTGGCGAACGTACTTCCTCGAACGGCGGCAGTTCATCCAAGCTCTTGAGATTGAAATAGTCGAGGAATGCTCGCGTCGTACCGTACATCGTCGGCCGGCCGGGGGTTTCGCGCTGGCCGACGGCGCGGATCCAGCCGCGGTCCAACAAGGTGCGCATGATGGAAGGACTCACCGTCACGCCACGCACCGCTTCGATGTCGCCGCGGGTGACCGGCTGCCAATAGACGATCAGCGCGAGAGTTTCCAAGAGCGCCCGGGAATAGCGAGGCGGGCGTTCCGCGAACAGGCGGCTCACCCAAGGGGCGAACTCCTGTTTCACTTGCAGCCGGTAGCCGCTCGCCACCTGCGCGACTTCGAATACGTGCTCGCTGCTGTCTTGGCGGATCGCGGCCAACGCCTCCCGCACAAGGCCGCGGTTTTCGGCGGGCAACTCGTCCTCGGCGAAAAGGCTGACCAAGCGGTTGACGCTGAGCGGCTCGTCCGCGGTCAGAAGCGCCGCTTCGACCACTCGTCGCACTTCATCGGGCGACATCATGGGGGGCGACCGGCGCCCTCGCCGGCGCGCGGCGCGCATACGTAAATCGGCGCGAAAGGACCGTCTTGGGTCATGTCGACCAGTGCCTCGCGCACGAGCTCCATCAATGCGAGGAACGTCACCACCACGCCAAGCCGGCCTTCTTCGGCGTCGAACAGGCGGGTGAACGGCAGGAAGCCCGTCGCGCCGTTGACGCGGGCGAGCACCTCGGTCATGCGTACCCGCACCGACAGACCTTCTGTCGCCACGGCGTGATGGCGGTGCAGTTCTGCACGATGCGTTACGTTCGCCAACGCGATTAGCAGCTCCTTCATATCGACGGTCGGATGTTGGTGGCGTTTGACGAGCGTCGGGGCGTCGGCGCTTACCATGTGCAGTTCGCGCTCCAAGCGGGGCAATTCATCCAACCGCTCCGCGGCTGTTTTGACTCGCTCGTAGTCCTGTAGCCGCCGCACCAGTTCGGCGCGAGGGTCCGCCTCGTCCTCCTCGAGCGTGGGGCGCGGCAATAAGAGGCGCGACTTGATTTCGGCAAGCGTCGCGGCCATGAGCAGATATTCCCCGGCCAGATCCAGCTTCAGTGCCTCCATGAGCTCGATATAGCGTAGGTATTGCGCGGTGACCTCGGCCACTTGGATATCCAGGATGTCCAAGTTCTGACGGCGAATCAGGTACAACAACAGGTCGAGGGGCCCCTCGAAGGTTTCGAGGAAGACTTGCAGCGCCTGTGGCGGGATATACAGGTCCGACGGCAACTCGCGCACGGCCTTGCCGCGCACCATGGCGACGACGTTGTCCGCGCTTTGCGTAGTCACCGGTGGCGGATTCCGGCGGCCGCCTTCACATCGTCGATGGTTTTGCGGGTTTCGTCCCGGGCCTTTTCGGAACCTTCGAGCAGGATGGTGCGCACTAGGTTCGGATTGTTGGCGAACTGGCCGGCGCGCTCGATGAAGGGGGCTTGCTCGGCGTTGATGGCATCGATTAGCGGCCCTTTGCAGTCGACGCAGCCGATGCCCGCGGTGCGGCAGCCCTCGGCCGCCCAAGACTTCACCTCGTCGCTCGAGTAGATCTCGTGTAGCGAGAAAACCGGGCATTTGGCTGGGTCGCCCGGATCGTTGCGTCGCTTGCGCGCCGGGTCGGTGACCATCCTGCGCACTTTCTGTTCCACGACCTCCGGGCTTTCACGCAGGCGAATGGTGTTTTGGTAGGACTTCGACATCTTGCGACCGTCCAGCCCCGGCACCGTTGGCGCGGCAGTAAGCAACTCCTTCGGTTCCGGCAGGACGATGCGGCCGCCACCTACCAAGTAGCCGAACAGCCGTTCGCGGTCGCCAATCGACAGGTTTTGCTGATCGTCGAGCATCGCTTGCGCGCGGCCGAGCGCCTCCGCGTCGCCGCGCTCTAGATAGTGCTTGCGCGCTTCGCGGTACAGACGGGCGGCCTTCTTGCCCATCTTGTTGATCGCCCGCTCCGCGCTCGCCTCGAATTGCGGCTCGCGTCCGAAGATGAAGTTGAAACGGCGCGCCACGGCGCGAGCGAGTTCCAAGTGCGCCACCTGATCGGCGCCGACCGGCACGTGGCCGGCGCGATAGATCAGAATGTCGGCTGCTTGCAGCAGCGGATAGCCCAAAAAGCCGAAGGTGCTTAGGTCTTTGTCGGCGAGATTGGCCTGTTGATCCTTGTAGCTCGGCACGCGCTCCAGCCAGCCGACCGGTGTCACCATCGAAAGCAGCAGGTGCAGTTCCGCATGTTCCGGCACCTTGCTCTGCACGAAGACGGTGGACAGTTTCGGGTTGATCCCCACCGTCAGCCAATCCACCACCATATCCAACGTGAACTGCTCGATGTCCACACGCTCTTGGTAATGCGTAGTAAGGGCATGGAAATCCGCCACGAAGAAAAAGCACTCGTACTCGTTCTGCAGGCGTACCCAATTCTTCAATGCGCCGTGATAGTGGCCGAGGTGCATTCGGCCAGTGGGGCGCATGCCGGAGAGCACCTTCTGATCGGCGTCGCTACTGCTCAATTGAACGCTCCTAAGTTGCTGTGCGCTTTAGGTAAGTTGCCACTCGCCCACGCCTTGGCGGACCACGCTCGGTCGCCCCGAGGTGAGGTCGACGACCGTGGTGGGTCGCACGCCGCCGGCGCCGCCGTCGACGATGACGTCCACGGTGTGTTCCAACGCCTTGCGTCGCTCCGCAACATCCGTCACCGGCAGTTCTTCATCCGGCAGCAGCAGCGTGGTGGAGATCATCGGCTCGCCCAACGCGGCGAGCAACGCTTGCGCAATGGGGTGGTCCGGTACGCGCAGGCCGATGGTCTTGCGGTGCCGATGCAGCAGCCGTCTAGGCACCCCTCGGGTGGCCGGTAGCACAAAGGTGTAGGGCCCCGGCAGATGGTGTTTGATGATGCGAAAGCTGGTGTTGTCGACGCGAGCGTACGTCGCGAGCTCGGAGAGGTCTCGGCACACGAGCGTTAATAGATGGTCGCGCTGTAGGCGACGCAGTGCGCGCACTCGATCCACGGCTTCCTTGTCGCCCAAGTGACAGCCCACGGCATACGTCGAGTCGGTTGGATAGACGACCACGCCGCCGTTCTGCACGATTTCGGCGGCCACTTTCACCAACCGCGCTTGCGGGTGGGTGGGATGTACGTTGAGGTATTGGCTCACGAGAGTGATTAAGCGCTGTTTGGCGCAATGTCTCAAGGGGCGCCGGGATTTGTCGAAAACTCGCGTCTTTGAACCGGCGCGCGCTAACAGCCTTTCGGACTTGGCCGCGTCGGCGGCGAAGCCCGACGGGCTGTGAGGGCGGCTTGGACTTAAGACAATAGGCGCTACGGAGGCAAGGGTTTTGTCTGGATTATCGACCCTCCGCCGTTCGAATCCCGTCGCGCTCTTCGGCTACTCGGGACGGGCCTGGCGGAGCTGCTGGTACAGGTCCGTCCCGAAGAGGGGGGATCTGCGTCTCACGAGTTGCCATGGCAGTTGACCGCGCTCGTTCTTCGCCGTCGGATCGGCGCCCGCGTCCAACAACGCCGCCACCAACGCGGGACGACTCGCTTGGCCGGAGGTCGCATAGTGGAGGGGCGTCCATCCGCTTCGGCACCGCGCCTCCGTGTCGGCGCCAGCCGCCAACAGCACCGCCGCCACCGCCGGAGCCTCGGGGCCGTAGCCGTTAGCCGCCACTTCGTGCAGGGGCGTCTTTCCGTCTGGGGCGGGGGCGTTCGGATCGGCACCCGCGTCCAACAGCGTGATCGCCACTGCGGGCGCCTCGCTTCTGTCGGTGTTGCTCGCCACGCGGTGCAGAGGGGTCAATCCGTCTCCGTCCCGGAGGTCTGGATCGACACCCGCGTCCAACAACGTCGTCACCACCGCCGTACTCTCAGTAACAGCGGCCGCATCGTGCAGCGGCGTCCACCCGCGGTCGTCCCGCGCCACTGGGTCGGCGCCGGCCGCCAACAGCGTCGCCACCACCGCCGTACTCTTAGTGTGAGCGGCCGCATCGTGCAGTGGCGTCGATCCGCGGTCGTCCCGCGCCATCGGGTCGGCGCCGGCCGCCAACAGTGCCGCGACCACCCCGGGTGACGCATGGGACGCATGGCCCACCGCGGAGTGCAGAGGCGTCCGTCGGCGTTCGTCCCGGGCCTTCGCATCGGCGCCGGCCGCCAACAGTGCCGCGACCACCTCGGGTGGCGCATAGTGCGCCGCATAGTGCAGAGGCGTCCCTCCGTTTGCGGACCGGGCCTTCGCATCGGCGCCGGCGGCCAACAGTGCCGCCACCACTGCCGTACTGTTAGTGTTAACAGCCGCGAAGTGCAGAGGCGTCCGTTCCATCCGCTCCCGGGCGTTCGCATCGGCGCCGGCGGTCAACAGTGCTGCGACCGTCGCGGTCGTCCCGCTTTCCGCCGCGTAATGCAGGGGCGTCTTTCCTTCTTCTCCGTCCTTGGCCTTCGCATCGGCCCCTGCGGCCAACAGCGCCGCCACCACTTCGTCGTTTCTGCCTCTCGCCTCGGCGTTTCTGCCTATCGCCGCGAGGTGCAGGGGCGTCCATTTCCCCCGATCCTGGGCATTCGCATCGGCGCCAGCGGCCAACAGCGCCACCACCGCCGGCGTTCCCCCTTCAAATGCAGCCCGGTGCAGGGGCGTCCACCTTAACTCGTCCCGAACGTCGTGGCGGTATCCGGCCGCGAGGCAACGCTCGACGTCGGCGACCGTGGCGGTCTCGAAATAATCCTCGGTGTTCCAAGGCGCGCACGAGACCTGAGCGTTTGCCTGGCCCGCGGCCGCCAGCCAAGCTGCGCCAACCATTGCCAACCAGCCTTGCGAGCACCGCCTCTCTCGTCGCCAGAACAACCGACGCCTTGAACCCTGAGGAGTGTTCCGTTTCATTTCCGGCACGCTACCTTGACGCCACGCCGCCCGTCAACCTGCCGTACTGCCCTCGCGGCGTCGTCGGTCTCGCATCCGCTGAACCCGCGGGAGGGGGCCGGTGCGCCACAAAACCGTTGCTTCGCTGCTACGCCACAAGTCCGTCCGACTGTTAGGATGCATGGACTTTCTCGGGGAGTACGCCATGAGGGCTCGCAGCTCGCTCTTTCCGTTCTTCGTTGTCGTCGCGACGTTGACCGCCGGGGACGCCGGCACCGGGGCGCGGGAGGAAGTCGTGCCCGCCGCGACGCCCTTGGCGGATTACGTCGAACTCATCGAGGAACTCGACCGGCGCCGTCGCGTGAACGTCCTCTACCCGAACCCGCAGTCGCTGTTCGACGGCCTGCAAGCGGGTTTCGTCAACGTCACCGCCGGCAACCTGAGCTTCCGTCGCCGCGACCTAGTGGTGCCCGCCGACGGGCCTCTGGCGTTCGCCCGCGTCCACGACTCGAGGATCGAGGCCAATCGGGACTTCGGTCCACGCTGGCGGCTGTCGCTGGCGGAGGAGCTGCTCGTGCAGGGGGACGGCTTCGTCTACATCGACCGCGCGGGCGCCCGGCACGCCTTCGCGCCCGCCGCGCACGGCTACGTCGCGGACCCGCCGACGCCGCGACACGCCCGCACGCGCCTCGAGTTCGCGGACGGCGCCGCCGTGCTGCGCGAGGCGGACGGCACGAAGCGCGTATTCGAACCGGTAGCCGACGGCGGCCGCTACGTCGTCGCGAGCGTGGCGTCCGGCGTCCGGCGGCTCGACTTCGCCTACGCCGCCGGACTGCTCGTCGCCGTCGTCCACGACGGTCGAACGCTGTTCGACATCGACCGCCGCCCCGACGGCACCGTCGCCGCGGTCGCCGACGCCCACGGCCGCACCGTGCGCTACTCCTATGCGGGCGGCTTACTCAAGGACGTGATCGACTTGGCGGGCAACGTCTGGTGGCACGAGTACGACGCCGCGGGGCGGCTGACGACGGCCGTCGGCGCCAACCGCCGACCCTACCTGCGCGTGCGTTACGACGAGCGCGGGCGGGTGGCGGAGTCGCTGGCCGGGCGCGAGTACGCCTACGCCTATTCGCCGGGCCGGACGACCGTGACCGAGGGGAGCGGCGTGCGGCACGAGTTCGGTCACGACGCCGCCGGCGCGACCGACCGTCTGACTTCTACCAACGGCGCCGATTGGCGCCTTCGCTTCGACCCGGACCACCGGGTTCGCAAGCTCGACACGCGGGACGACTCGGTGGCCTTCTCCTACACCGCGGCCGGTGCGCTGGCCTCGATGGTCGGCACCGTCGGCGGCGTCGCGGTCGAACGGGAGTACGACTACGACGAAGAGGAACGGCTCGTGGCGGCGGAAGATCTGGTCGCCGGCGAGCGGACGCAGGCGTACTACGCCGATCGCCACGTTCACATGACGCACGAAGATGCCCGTTCGGCCGGTGAGTTCTCCTACGAGTCCACGGACGATGGCGAAGTGTCGTTCGTGCGGGACGGCGCCGTCGCGTTCGACATCGACAGGGACCGCGCTGGCGACGTGACCGCACTGCACTCGGCCGGGCGCACGGTTCGCTTCGCCCGCGACCGACTGGGCCGGATCGTCGATGCCGAGTACCCGGACGGTTCGACTAGCCGCTACTTCCACGACGCCCTCGGCAACCGGCGGCTGGTGGAACATGGCGCGGGCGGCGCCGTGCGCTACGGGCACGACGCGGCCGGCAACATCGTCGAGGTCGAGGTGACCGAACTCGACGGCACCACGAAGCGGCAGACGGTGACCGTTGGCGACATGAACCGGGTGGAGCGCATCGACTACGAGGGTTCGTACGCCTTGGACGTGGACTACGACGGCATGGGCCGTCCGGCGAAGTTCGATACCGGGTCGGACGAGGTGACGGTCGAATACACGTCCGAAGGCCGGCTGTCTCGGCTGCGCTCGTCCGCCACCGGCGAGGTGCTTCAGTTCGGTGGGCGGGGCCGTGTGGTCGGCCCGTCGGCCGCCGTCGCCCCGCGGCTCGCGGCGCTTTCCCGCGACGGCGCGGGGGATACCCAGCCGAGCTACGGCGTGCTGCGCTTCGCGGAGGCGACGTTCGACGCGTCGCCGCGCGACCCGGCCGAGTCCGGCGTGCCCGGACTGGTCGCGGCCCGTGCGCTGGCGGCGGTGGCCCGCCCGCTGTTCGCGGACGGGGCCGCCGGAGCATTGGACTTCGAGAAGCCGTCGAATCCCGTCTTCCAGCCGGCCGAGTACCGGTCGACCAACTGCTGCGCTGGTTGCACGCTCTCCGGGCTGTGCGACGTGTGCGGCGGACAGAACCTCCCGGGACTGTGCTACTGCGCCGTCGATCCCGAAGTCGGGGGCGGGAGGAGTGGAGGCAGCGTATCGGGTGGCGGAGGTGGCGGCGAATCGGGCCAAGTGCCGGCGAAGCTGAAAGCTAAAGACATTTCTCCAAAGCTGGTGGCGGATATCCCACGCGGCGAACACAATGCTTGGGGGTCGACTAGGGTAAATTTCGAGGTGGCGCCGACCTGCGACGGTTCCCGTGAGAGGTTCTACCTCTCCGCCAAAGTGTCCTTCACACCGGACACGAAGATTACGATCGCCACACGCATTCCAGTGGTTCTCCCTCGCTGTACTAGACAAGGGGTGCGTAACGCTTGGAACAGGGCTTGGGCCATGAAACATGAGAGAAAGCACGCCGAAGCGTTCGTCGGGAGAGTCAACAGCGTCATCGACCAACACAAGCACTTGTTCGAGAACGAGTACGACACCCTTCAGGCTTGTAGGGCGGCCGGCTCCAGATTTAAGAAGGCGGTGACAGATGGCCACAAAGATGAACTCGGGCGGCAAAGGAGGCACGAGGATCATAAGAATAAGAACTTTCGTAAGCACGCTGCCTACTGTCCGTCCGGTCACACGGTATCAGCAGAGAGGGAGTGCGATGGCGAAAATGTAGAGTGCCCCGGAGGCAACACATACTGAGGGCAACGATATGACGACGCAACGCACGCCGCGGTTTGGTCGGACTCGGGGTCCGGCGGTCTGCCTCGTCGCTTTGCTGGCGATGGACACCGGCGCAAGCCCGGACAAGGCGGCCGTCGAGGAGTTCGCGCGGACGTGGCGCGGCCAATACGGCGACACCGTCGACTCCATAGTCGCGACCGTAATGCAGTCGCCGCGCACCGTCGTGGCGGGCGAGTTCGTGGCGGTGTTCGACCCCGAGGTCGGGAAGCACCCGCTGGACAACCACCGGGTCACGGCGACGTTCCGCGTCGACGAGGTCTTCGACGGCGAGGAGGCGTTGGCCGGCGCGCGCGTGATCGAGGTGGCGCTTTGGAGCGACACGCTGGCGTATCCGGGCGAGGAGGTGTCGCGTCGGGAGAAGCGGGAGCGGCTGCTCGCGCCGTACTACGAGAAGCGCTGGGCCATCGAAGCCCAGATCAAAGCGCTGGACGTGACGGAAGGGTTGGCTCCGGAGGCCCGCGCCCGCGCCCGTCGCGAGCTGTTGGCGCAGCGGGACGCCGTGCCGTACCCGGTGCCGTATTCCGAGAAGCACAGCGACCGGGACTGGGTCGACGGGGGCATCCGGCTGGGCACGCCCTATGTCGTTGACGCGGAACTGCGGCCGTTTTCCAAATACGACCCTGAGGACAGCTACGGGAAGTGGCTGTACGGGTGGCTATACGGGGGGTTGAAGGCGGCCGCCATGATTCCCAGGCTGCGCACGTTCTGGTCCCGGCAGTCGGGCGGTTACTTTCCCCGGGGCGACCGTGCGCTGGTCGATTTCGCGGCGTCGGGCGGCCGGGAGTTCCCGGTGGTGCGGTTCCTGCTCCACCCCCGGCGGGGGTACTTAGGCGACACGGACGAAGAGAGGCCGCAGGACTTCAGGACTCAGACCGTGAGGCTGCGGGAGAGCGGCTACCCGGAGCCGTTCGACGGCGCCTTTGGCGAGGCGCCGGAGGCCATGTTCGAGCGTCTGCACACGCAGGCGTCGGACCTGTACGACGCGGCCGCGTCGGCGGCCTCGGGCGCGGCCAGGTTCGTGCCGTGGCGGCGGTTCGAGGTGGACGGACGGGAACTGGCCGTGAACGTGAAGGAGGTGCCGCCGCCGGGCGAGAACGACCTCCCCCACCGGAGCAGCTTCGCGTCGCGGATCGACTATCCGGGGCTGTGGGAGTGGCGCGTGAAGCACTACTACGCCGTCGCCGACGCCAAGCTCGTCTCGTTGGGCGAGCGTCGCTTCCTAGTCGTCTACTGGATCCAGTGCCAACGCTACTGCAGGAGCGAGCTCAGATCGGTGGAGTTGACGACGGGCCCCTAGCCCGGCGGTGTTCGTGCAGAGGCGTTCATCCCGTCGTCCCGCGCCACCGGCCAACAGCGCTACCACCGCCGGCGTTCCCCCTCGAATGCAGCCTGGTGTAGGAGCGTCCGCCCTGACTCGTCCCGAACGTCGTGGCGGTATCCGGCCGAGAGGCAACGCTCGACGTCGGCGACCGTGGCGGTCTCGAAATAGTCCTCGGTATGCCAAGGCGCGCAGGAGACCTGAGCGTTGCTTGGCCCGCGGCCCCTAGGCAAGACGCGCCATTGCCAACGAGCCTGCGACCAACGCTTCGCCGGTCAACCGACCGGACTTCCTGCGGCGGCGAAAGCCGGATGGGGCTGTCGGGGCGGCTTGGACTTAAGGCAAAAGGCGCTACGGAGGCGGGGTTTTGTCTGTGACTATCCGCCTCGGGCGAACGAAACGACACGTTGCGGAAGGAATGTCCGCCGTTCGAGTCCCGCCGCGCACTCTTCCGGCTATTCGGGATGGGCTTGGCGGAGCCGCCGGTACAGGTCCGTTCCAATGAGGGGGGATCTGCGTCCCACGAGTTGCCATGGCAGTTGGCCGTGTTTGTTCTTCGCCGTCGGATCGGCGCCTGCGTCCAACAGCGCCGCCACCAACTCGGGAGGCCTGCGGCCGGACGTCGCATAGTGCAGGGGCGTCCATCCGCTTCGGCACCGCGCCTCCGTGTCGGCGCCAGCCGCCAACAGCACCGCCGCCACCGCCGGAGCCTCGGGGCCGTAGCCGTTAGCCGCCACTTCGTGCAGGGGCGTCTTTCCGTCTGGGGCGGGGGCGTTCGGATCGGCACCCGCGTCCAACAGCGTGATCGCCACTGCGGGCGCCTCGCTTCTGTCGGTGTTGCTCGCCACGCGGTGCAGGGGGGTCAATCCGTCTCCGTCTCGGATGTTTGGATCGGCGCCCGCGTCCAACAACGTCGTCACCACCGCTGTACTCTTAGGGTTGGCGGCCGCATTGTGCAGCGGTGTCCTCCCTAGGCCGTCCCGCGCCACAGGGTCGGCGCCGGCCGCCAACAGCGTCGCCACCATCGCCGCACTCTTGGTGTGAATGGCCGCTTGGTGCAGGGGCGTATTTCCGTCTTCTTCTCGCGCCATCGGGTCGGCGCCGGCGGCCAACAGTGCAGCGATCACCTCGGTCGTCCCGCTTGCCGCCGCGAAGTGCAGGGGCGTCCATCGGCGTCCGTCCCGGGCCTTCGCATCGGCGCCGGCCGCCAACAGTGCCGCCACTACCTTGGGCGGCGCATAGTACGCCGCCGTGTGCAGAGGCGTCTTTTCGCCCTCGTCCCGCGCCGCCGGATTGGCCCCGGCCACCAACAGTGCCACCACTACCTCGGGGGCTGGGTTCCGCCACGCCGCCTGATGCAGGGGTGTCCGTTCCATCTGATTCCGGGCGTTCGCATCGGCGCCGGCGGCCAACAGCGTAACGACCGCCGCGGTCGTCCCGGTTGCCGCCGCGTAATGCAGGGGCGTATTTCCTCCTCCGTCCTTGGCCTTCGCGTCGGCCCCTGCGGCCAACAGTGCCGCCACCACTGCGGCGTTTTCGCCTTCGGTCGCTTCCGCCGCGAAGTGTAGGGGCGTCTGTTCTAGCCGATCCCGTGCGTTCGCATCGGCGTCGGCGGCCAACAGTGCCGCGACCGCCGCGGTTGTCCCTCTTTCCGCCGCGTAATGCAGGGGCGTCCGTTCCATCTGATTCCGGGCGTTCGGATCGGCGTCGGCGGCCAACAGCGCCACCACCGCCGGCGTTCCCCCTTCAAATGCAGCCCGGTGCAGGGGCGTCCATCCCCACTCGTCCTGAACGTCGCGGGGGTATCCGGCCGCGAGGCAACGCTCGACCTCGGCGACCGTGACGGTCTCGAAATAATCCTCGGTATGCCAAGGCGCGCATGAGACCTGAGCGTTTGCCTGGCCCGCGGCCGCCAGCCACGCCGTGCCGACCATCGCCAACGAGCCTTGCGGCCACCGCCTCCCCTGTCGCCAGAACGGCAGACGCCGTGAACCCGAGGGAGTGTTCCACTTCATTCCGACACGCTATCTTGACGCTGCGCCACCCGTCAACCAGCCGGACTGCTCTCGCGGCACCCTCGGTCTCGCGTTCGCTGTTCGAGGGCCTGCAGCGGGTTCGTCAACGTTGCCGACGGCACCGATACGCCTGGCAGTGAGGCCGATACTGTATTCAAGGAGCGGTGAAAGAGGTTACAGAGGGGCGCACGGCAAAGGAGGCACGAGGACTACGAAAGGGGAGTACAAGTACGCGTCTACTGCCGCCGCGATGGCAGGCCTTCGGAGGAGGGGAGATTGGGGCGTAGACTGCGGCGGGGAAGACAGGTACTGATGGGCAGCGATATGACGACGCAACGCACGCCGCGGTTTGGCCGGACTCGGGTTCCACTAGCGCCACATAAGCTGCCGCCCCCCGGCGCCGCCTTTCGCTCCATCCCAAGCCGCCCCAGCACCCCGTCGGCCTTCGCGGCTAACGCCGCCAAGTCCGTCAGCATGGTCTGCTTAGCCGCCTTGCTGGTGGGGGACGCCGTCGCCCATGACGTCGTGGCGCGGACATGGCGCGACAAAGACAACGTTGACAGGGACGTCGAAGAAGTAATGATGTCGCAAGACTTTACCGTCGTGGCGGCCGGCGAGTTCGTGACGGTGGTCGATCCGGACGTCGACAAGCACCCGCTGGACAACCGCCAGGTCACGGCGACGTTCCGCCTCGACGAGGTCTTCAAGGGCGAAGAGGCGTTGGCCGGCGACCGCGTGATCGAGATGGCGCTTTGGAGCGACACGCTGGCGTATCCGGGCGAGGAGGTGTCGCGTCGGGAGAAGCGGGAGCGGTTGCTCGCGCCGTACTACGAGAAGCGCTGGGCCATCGAAGCCCAGATCAAAGTGCTAGACGTGACGGAAGGGTTGGATCCGGAGGCCCGCGCCCGTGCCCGTCGCGAGCTGGTAGCGCAGCGGGACGCCGTGCAGTATCCGTTGCCGCGGGGCCTCCGTGAGTCCCAAGGGGAAAGCGACTGGGTCGACGGGGGTATCCGGCTGGGCACGCCCTATGTCGTTGTCGCGGAACTGCCGCTGTTTTCCAAGGACGACCCCGACAACACCGGCTACCGGAAGTGGATAGCGGGGTCGAAGGCGGCCGCCATGATTCCCATGCTGCGCACCTTCTGGGCCCGGCAGTCGGGCGGTTGGTTTCCGTACTACCCAGACTTCACGCTGGTCGACTTCGCGGCGTCGGATGGTCGCGAGTTCGCGGCGTTGCAGTTCCGGCTCTACCCCCAGCTGAGTTATGTAGGCGACACGCACGAAGAGAGGCCGCAGGACTTCAGGGCTCAGACCGTGAGGCTGCGGGAGAATGGCTACCCGCAGCCCTTTGGCGGCGCCTTCGGCGAGGCGCCGGAGGCCATGTTCGAGCGTCTGCACGCGCAGGCGTTGGACCTGTACGACGCGGCCGCGTTGGCGGCCGCGGGCGCGGCGAAGTTCGTGCCGTGGCGGCGGTTCGAGGTGGGCGGCCAGGAACTAGCCGTGAACGTGAAGGAGGTGCCGCCGGACGAGGACCTTCCCCACCGGAGCAGCTTCGCGTCGCGGGTCGACTACCCGGGGTTGTGGCAGTGGCGCGTGCGGCACTTCCGCGCCGTCGCCGACGCCAAGCTCGTCTCGTTCGGCGAACGTCGCTTCTTGGTCGTCTACTGGATCGAGTGCGAACGCTACTGCAGTAGCGAGCTCAGATCGGTGGAGTTGACAACGGTCCCTAGACCGGTAGCCAGCGAGGCGAAAAAGTAGTGCCGTGGCGGCGGTTCTAGGTGAGCGTCGCGGGAGCCTGTAATGGACGAAGGAGGCGTCGCCGCCGAGCGAGGACGACTACCAGCGGAGCATTGGCGCCCGTGGTGGCCGCCAAATGACCCTCGGTACTCCAAGGGACACACGCGACTGACGTTTACCGGGCCCTTACTGCCAGAGCTGCTTGACGAGGCGTCGACGCTCGACGACGATTGTTTCGCGGTCCAACAAGGTGAGCCGAAGCGGGGTTTAGTGAAATGACAGGTGACGGGGCGAAACTACGAGCGAGTCTGGGTCATCCGGTGATCGATGCCGACGGTCACTGGCTGGAATACGGCCCGGTGGTGTCCGAAGCGATGCGCAAGATTGGCGGCGATGCCGCGGTTCGAGCGATGCGCATCAACGGCGACCGGGTAGGCAGGGCGCTGCGCATGACGCCGGCCGAGCGCCGGCGCGAGAACATCGCCCAAGAGGCGTTCTGGGGTGCGCCCACCAAGAACACCAAAGATCGGGCCACGGCGATGATGCCGCGTCTGCTCTACGAGCGGTTGGACGAGTTCGGTGTGGACTTCGCCATCCTCTTTCCCACCATGGGTCTTGGCCTGCCGAGGGTCAACGACGCCGAGGCCCGCATCGCGGCGTGTCGGGCGTTCAACATCTATCAGGCGGAACTGTTCGAGCCGCTGAAGGATCGCATGACGCCGGCAGCGGTGATTCCCATGCACCATCCGGACGAGGCGATCGCCGAACTCGAGCACGCGGTGGGCGAATTGGGACTGAAAGCGGTGATGCTGAACAGCATGATCGACCGGCCGGTGGCGCAAGTGGCGGAAGAACGGCCGGACGCCGCGGATCTCGCCTTCTGGTACGACAACATCGGCCTCGACAGCGCCTACGACTACGATCCGGTGTGGCGCAAATGCGAGCAACTCAAGGTGTCGCCCACCTTCCATCGCGGGTCAAGGGGCCGGGCGTTCCGCATGTCGCCGTCGAACTTCTGCTACAACCACATCGGCCACTTCGCCGCCGCTTCGGAAGCGGTCTGCAAGGCGATCTTCCTAGGCGGCGTTACCCGGCGCTTCCCCAACCTCAATTTCGCGTTCTTGGAAGGGGGTGTGGGCTTCGCTTGCCTGCTGTATGCGGACCTCATCGGCCACTGGCAGATACGCAACCGAGAGGCGTTGGATGAAGTGAACCCGGCGAACTTGGATACCCAAGCCTTGCTGTCGTTCGCCGAGCAGTACGCGGTCCCGGAGATGACGGCCGCCCTCCGAGCCGGCAGCGGCATCGGCACGCGCAACGACGCGCGCACGACCGGCGGCATTGACGATGTGGACGACTACGCCGCGTGCGACATCGCTTCGGTGGAGGACTTCAAGCCGTTGTTCGTAGAGCCGTTCTACTTTGGCTGCGAGGCCGACGACTCGAACAACGCTTGGGCGTTCAACCGCGACTGCAACCCCGGCGGCGCGGAGATCAAGACGCTGTTCGGCTCCGACATCGGCCACTTCGACGTGCAGGATATGTCGCAAGTGGTCACCGAGGCATATGAGCTGGTGGAGGACGGGCGCATTGACGAGGGTGGCTTTCGGCGCTTCGTATTCGAGAACCCGGTGAACTTCTGGGGCAAAACGAATCCGGCGTTCTTCGATGGCACGCGAGTCCAAGCGGCGGCGCAGTCGGTGTTGGCCTCGGGGTGACGAATGCCCTTCCCCGGGCTCAGGGTTTGTTCGGGTAGACGATGAATTCGAGCAAGTTGCCGTCGGGGTCGCGGATATAGGTGCTCATGCCGGTGTCCCCGCGCCCGCCTTGGCGGGCAACCGGGCCTTCGACAATGGGCACCGCCAGCGCCGTTAGCGTGGCGGCGAGGGCCGCTTCCGTGTCGTCCCAAACGAAGCAGAAGTCCCCGCAGCCCGGTCGTGCGGTGGGGCCGCGCAATGTGAAGTTTGGCGACTGCCAAGCTTTCGGTCCGTGGAAGTTGATTTTCTGCGCACCGAGGCGGGCCGTATAGAAGAGCGGCGGCTGTACGCCCTCGACCTCGAAGCCTAAGTGTCTATAGAAGCGCAGCATCCCGTCGACGTCTTCGACGGGAATGGCGACATGGTCGAATCCGGCGATGGACATGGCCTTGAGCGGTCGCGCGATTCAGTCGTTTGGCGCGCCCGCAGGGACTCGAACCCCGAACCCCCAGGTTCGAAGCCTGGTGCTCTATCCAATTGAGCTACGGGCGCAATAGCTGCATTGTACTTACTTCGGCGCAGGGAGATGACGATTGACCGACCAGACTAAGCCCGGCCCTTTGGCGGGAATCACTGTCCTCGACCTCGGGCAGATATACAACGGCCCCTATTGCGGCTACCTGCTGGCGATGGCGGGAGCGCGAGTCGTCAAGGTCGAGCCCCCGGGCGGCGAGCGCATGCGCGGCTCGCCCGGCAAGCCGCTGGCGAGTTACCCGTTCATGATGCTGAACGGCAACAAGGAGTCGATCACGCTGAATCTGAAGTCCGATCACGGGCGCGAGTTATTGTGTCGTCTGGCGGCCGAGGCGGATGTGCTCTTGGAGAACTTCTCGCCGGGCACGATGGAGAAGCACGGCGTTGGCAGTGCTCGTCTGCGGGCCGTGAATCCGCGCCTGATTTACGCCGCCGCGACCGGCTTCGGGCGCAGCGGTCCGCATCGCGACTACCGAGCGATGGATATCACGGTGCAAGCCATGACCGGCGTCGTCGCGGTTACCGGTGACGACGGACAACCGCCGATGAAGGCCGGGCCTGCGCTCTGCGACATCTTGGGCGGCGTTCACCTCTACGCGGCGATCACGACGGCGTTGGTGCGCCGCGAACGCACCGGCGTCGGCGCGGTGCTGGATGTGGCGATGCAGGATGCGGTGTTTCCCACGCTGATCACGGCGCTGGGCGCCTACTATCAACGTGGGGGCACGCCGCCGCGCACCGGCAATCGGCACCAAGGGCTCGCCGTGGCGCCGTACAACGTGTATCGGGCGAAGGACGGCCATGTCGCCATCATCGGCATCCGCGAGCGGCACTGGCAGTCGCTCGCGAAAGCGATGGGCAGGCCCGAGCTGGCGGTCGACGAGCGCTTCCGGGACATGAGAGCGCGAGCGCGGAATATGGCGGCGACCGATGCGGCGGTGGAGGCGTGGACGTCCACGCTGGCCAAGGCGGAAGTGTTCCGCATCTGTCAACAACACGACGTGATCTGTGCGCCTGTGCAGTCCTTGGAAGATGTGTTGCACGACCCGCACCTGCTCGAACGGGGCGCGCTCGGCAAGCTCGCGCACGAGACTTACGACGAGGTGATTCTTCCGAGTACGCCGCTGCGGTTCGAGGGCGAAGAAACGCCGACGGTGAAGCTGCCGCGTGCGGCCGGCGCCGATAACGTCAAGGTGTACGGCGAGCTGCTCGGCCTGTCGGCGGAGGCGGTGGCGACGCTCGGGCGCGACGACGCGATCTGAACTTCGTTGGCGCGCCAGTCATCCGCCGTCGTCGCTGCGCGGCTGCGTTTCCACCGCGCTTGCCAAACAGTTACTCTGTTCGCGGTTGATCGAGACGAGCAGGTAAGAGTGTCCGGCAATTTCGATGCGGTCGAGGCGTCCATCGAGGCTGTGGCCGCGGGCGAATTGGTGGTGGTGGTCGACGACGACGACCGGGAGAACGAGGGCGATCTAATAATGGCGGCGTCCAAGGCGACCCCTGAGAAGGTCGCTTTCATGGTGCGCCATACCAGCGGCATTTTGTGTACGCCCATCACCCCGGAGCACGCCAAGCGCCTGCGCTTGGAGCCGATGGTGGCGCACAACGATGCGCCCCTCGCTACGGCGTTTACGGTGAGCATCGACTATCGGGTCGGCTTGTCCACCGGCATATCCGCGGAAGAGCGCGCCGCCACGGCGCTCGCGCTGGCGAGCAACAACACCGGCGCGGACGACTTCGTGCGGCCTGGCCATATATTTCCGTTGATCGCGCGCCAAGGTGGCGTGTTAGTGCGTTCCGGGCACACCGAAGCGGCCATCGACCTCGCCTTGGCGGCGGGCTGTCCGCCGGTCGGACTGTTGGCGGAGATCGTCAACGACGACGGCACCGTGCGGCGTTTGCCGTCGCTGCGCAAGTTCGCCGCCAAGCACGGCTTGAAGATCATCTCCATCGCCGATCTGATCGCGTGGCGCCAGCGTCGAGAGCAGCTCGTCATTCGCACGCGGGAGTTCCAAGTGGATACGCAGATCGGACGCGCCAAGGCGTATGCCTACCGCACCAAGTTCGAGGACGCCGAACACTTGGCGTTGGTGTTCGGCGATGGGCCTCGCGCCAACGGAGTGGTGGTGCGCATTCACCGCGAAAAGCTGATCGAGGATCTGTTCGGATCGCAGACCAGCCACGCGACCAGCTTGCTGCAAGCGTCGCTTGCGCGTCTTGGCGAATTGGGCGGCGGCATTCTCATCTATCTACGCAGCGGCTTCGCCGGCGTGCCGCTCGACAATCTCGTGCAGGGCTCTGCGCAAGACGGAGCGAGCCGCGCCGGCCGTCGCGAGCGGGATTGGCTGGAGATTGGCGTCGGCGCCCAGATACTGCGGGACTTGGGTGTCACCAAACTGCGCATCCTCGCCGGCAGAGAGGTGGACTTCGTCGGCTTGGAGGGCTTCGGCTTGACCGTGACGGCGACGGAATTGTTGTGAGCGGATCGGCGGCGACGCGCATCGGCATCACCTTGGGCGACCCGGCCGGCATCGGCCCCGAAGTCGCCGTGAAAGCCCTGCACACGGCGCACCGACCGGCGGCGCAGTTCGTGGTGTACGGGCCGATGTGGGCCCTTGAACTGGGGGCGGCGCAAAGCGGCTTGCCGGTGCCCGAGTGCGAAACGGTCGATGTCGATGTGCCCTGCGGGGCGGACTTCAAGGTGGGCACGGTTTCCGCGGCTTGCGGGGAGGCGGGCGTGCGGGCGGTGGAACGTTGTGCGCAAGATGTGATCGGCGGCGAACTGGCGGCGATGATGACCTGTCCATTGCACAAGGAGGCCATTCACGCCGCGGGGTACGTCGAGGACATCGGTCACCAGGAAATCCTCGCCCGGCTCACCGGGGCGAAGACCACCGCGACGATGTTGATGACGCCGGGATTGCGCGTAGTGCATCTCTCCACGCACAAGTCGCTCATCGAAGCCGCTCGCTTCGTGACCCGTGCGAACGTCTTGGACAAGCTGGAGTTGTGCGACCAGTCGCTGCGTGCGTGGGGGTTGGCCAACGCCCGCATTGCCGTGGCGGCGCTGAACCCGCATGGCGGCGAAGGCGGACTCCTAGGCCGAGAAGAACTCGATGAAATCGCGCCCGCGGTGGCGGCCGCGCGACGTCTCGGCATTGACGCCGTCGGGCCGTTGCCGGCCGATTCGGTATTCGGTCGTGCCATCGGCGGCGCGTTCGACGTCGTGCTGGCGATGTATCACGACCAAGGCCATATCGCCATCAAGGTGCATAACTTTCGCGAAAGCGTAACGGCGACAATGGGCATTCCGCTGATCCGCACGTCGGTCGATCACGGCACCGCGTTCGACATCGCGGGCAAAGGGGTCGCCGATGCCACCGGCGCAGTGGCTGCGCTAACGGCGGCGGTTGTCTTGGCGGAAGGGGCTTTGGGGCGTTAGGGCGTCCCGGCGGGCCGCGGCGGAATGCGCGGTCAGACGCCGTTCTCCACTACCACCACGGTCACGTTGTCGAAGCCGCCGGCGTCGAGGGCCAGTTCCACGAGTGCCTTTGGCGCGTCCGAGGGGGGCGAGACGCCTAGCAGTTGGCCGATGTTGGCGTCCGCCACCATGTCCGTGAGGCCGTCGCTGCAGAGCAACAGCTTGTCTCCCGGCGTCCATGCGAAGGGGGTTAGCACGGGGTCGATGGGCCAATCGTACTGGCCCCCCAAGCACTGGCTGAGCTCGTTGCGGCGAGGGTGCGAAAGGTATTCCTCTTCGCTGATGACGCCGGCGTCGAGCAACTGCCGCGCTTTCGTTTGATCGACGCTAAGCGCTTTGAGCACCCCTCCTTGCCATAGATAACAGCGGCTGTCGCCCACCTGCACCAGCGTGCCGCAAGTCGCGTCCGCGAGAACCGCGGTCAACGTGGTGCCCATGCCGTAGCAGGAGGCATCGGCTCGCCCCTGTTCCACGATGCGTGAGTGGGCCCTTTGGGCGATCTTCGCCAACGACTTGGCGCGGGTGTCGGGTTCCCTCGCCGTGCGGAGTTCGCCGTGGGCCGCTCGTTTAAACTTGGAGACGGCAAGCGCACTCGCCACTTCGCCCCCGTTGTGGCCGCCCAACCCGTCGGCGACCAAGGCCAGTAGCAAGCCCTCTCCCGCTTCGCTGATGAGATAGGCGTCTTCGTTGTTGCCGCGCACCAAGCCGACATCGCTCGCCCCGTAACCGTGCAGCATCGCCATCCAACCGCCCGAACTTCAAAGGTGATTCTATCAGTCCGCCAGACCAGCAAAGCCGCGCCCGGCACCGTCTTTCGTGGCGCCAGCGGCTCTAGTACTCTGTCGTTATTGCTAGGAGGAAATCGAGATGAAAGCAGCCGTTTTTCGCGCAGTGAACACGCCAATGGATGTGGAGGAAATCCATATCGACAAACCGGGTCCCCGTGAAGTGCTCGTGCGTACCGCCGCTGCCGGCGTGTGCCACTCGGATATGCACTTCTTCAACGGCACCTATCCGGGCCAGACCCCGTGCGTGCTCGGCCATGAATCCGCGGGCATCGTCGAACAGGTTGGCGAGTCGGTCCACTACGTCAAGCCCGGCGACCACGTCATCACCTGCCTCTCGGTGTTCTGCGGGCACTGCGAATATTGCCTGACCGGGCACATGTCGCTCTGCCAAGAGCCGGAGGTGCGCCGTGGCCGGGACGACGCGCCGCGACTCTCCAAGTCCGGCGGCGCGTTGGCGCAATTCGCCAATTTGGGGTCGTTCGCCGAACAAATGCTGGTTCACGAACACTCGGTGGTGAAGGTTCGCGAGGACATGCCGCTCGACCGCGCGGCGCTGATTGGCTGCGGCGTCACCACCGGCGTCGGTGCGGTCATTCACACGGCGGCCGTGGCGCCGGGTGCCACGGTGGCGGTGATCGGCTGCGGCGGCGTGGGGCTTTCATGCGTCAACGGCGCGGCCATCGCCGGCGCGTCGCGGGTGATCGCGGTGGACATGGTGGCGTCGAAGCTCGACCTGGCGCGCCGATTCGGCGCCACGGATACGGTGGACGCCAGCGAGGGCGACGCGGTCGAGCAGGTGCGCGAACTGACCGGCGGCGGCGTGCATTACTCGTTTGAAGCGATTGGCCTCAAGGCGACGGCTGAGCAAGCCTTCCGCATGATTCGGCGAGGTGGCACGGCCACCATCATCGGCATGATTCCTCCGGGGCAGATGGTGCAGTTGCACGGCCCCGATTTCCTGTCGGAGAAGAAAATCCAAGGTTCGATGATGGGCTCCAACCGGTTCCGCGTGGACATGCCGCGATTCGTGGACTTCTACCTGCAAGGCCGGCTGCACTTGGACGACATGATCTCGAGCCGCATTCCGCTCGGCGAGGTCACCGATGCCCTGCTGGCCTTGGACAAGGGCGAAGTGGCGCGTAGCGTGATCGTGTTCGACGCTTAGGCGGTATGAAGGAGTCCTCTTTAGGGCTGTTACGAAGTAAGTTTTCAGTCGACACACCGGGCCCAGTGGCCGTCGTGCTTGCCACCAGCCGGTTCCGCGACATGGTGCGGGTATGGATCGAGCACGCTCGGCGTGCCCGCTGCCTGAACTACCGGATCGTGTGCATGGACCACGACTTGTTCGCCTCGCTGCGCAAGGAGTGCGAGCGGGCCGTCTACTTCTGGGACCTACCGCTGGACGCACGCGAGGAGAATACCGACCCGCCGTTGGCGAGGTGCGAGCGGCTCGGGTGGGTGACGCGGCTGCGGACCACGTTATTCGCGCGCCTCGCAGCAGCAGGCGTCGACTTCCTGCACAGCGACGCGGACGCGCTTTGGCAGCGCGATCCGAGGCCGTGGCTACGGGAGCACATGGGCTTCGACCTGTTGTTCTCGCAGGGAACCACGCACCCGTCGAGGCATCACTGGGCGGCGGGATTCACGGTTTGTGCGGGGTTTTTCTTCGCACGAGCGTCGGCCCGGACGGCCGCATTCTTCGAGGAGGCGGAGCGAATGGCCATGCGGGAGGCGAGCGACGACCAGTCGCAGTTCAACCGGTTGCTCCGGCGTCGTCTCTCTGGCCGTTGGGAGATGGAGGCGCCCCGGCTTGCGATCGCGCGGTATCGGGGCCGCGTGGCCTCGACAGATGAGGTGACTTGGTCTTGGCAATATGCGGAGGGGGCGTGGGTTCACACTCTCGGGGTGCGGGCGCTGCGCGAGTGGTGGCTACGCTACTTAGCGCATGGTGCGTTGCGGGCTGGGGGCCGTAAAGCCATGGTGACGAGCGCCAAGGTGATGACCGGGCGGCTCGACGATGGCTTGACCGTGGGAGTGATCCCCATGCGGCTGGTCGAGCGTGTGCCGCTGGCTGATCGCGGGGATGTGCTGGTCTCCCATCTTGCGGAAGTCCGGCGCCGGTGGGTAACAGTACCCCCGGCCGGG
>CAYGBI010000052.1:0-27986 GCA_964348085.1 uncultured Pseudomonadales bacterium
AACTCGTCACGGAAACGATCCCTTCGCGGGTGGCGGACGACAGCGCGTTCCGCAACGCGCACCGCAACTCGGACGAGCAGAATGCCAAGATCGAGCACGATAGGGCGCTGCTCCGGGTCATGACGTCAATAATGAAGGACGACGCGCAGTTGTTTAAGCAGTTCATGGACAACGACGGATTCAAGCGCTGGATGACGGATGCGGTGTTTGCCTTGTCGTATGAGCGGCCCGCCGGATGAGACAGGAGTGCGTGATGGGACGGCGGCTGATACGCTCACTCTCTTTGCGTGGGGGCGTAGCGCAAAGGCAACGTGGAAGCTGAATCGAAGGGCATCGTTTACGTGCTGACGAACCCGGCGATGCCGGGCTTGGTCAAGATAGGAAAGACCGCCCGGGATGACGTGAACATACGGCTTGAGGAGCTGTATGGGACAGGAGTTCCCGTGCCGTTCGAGTGCGCCTTCGCCGGCAAGGTGGACGACCATAACAAGGTGGAGGTCGCGCTGCACCGTGCGTTCGGTCCCTACCGGTACAACCCGAGGCGGGAGTTCTTCGCGATCGAGCCGGATCAGGCCATCGTGCTACTTGAGTTGCTAGTGTCGGAAGTGGTGACTACGCAAGTCTCCGAGGAGGCCGAGCGCGTGGACCCACAGTCCAAGGAAGCTAGCGACAAGCTCAACAATCAGCGTAGGCCGAACTTTAACTTCACCGAGATGGGAGTGCCGAAAGGCGCGGAGTTGGTGTTCGCCAAAGGGGGTGAGCACCGGTGTCGCGTGGTGGATGATCGGCAAGTGGAGTACGAAGGGGAGGTTTGCTCGCTGTCGAAGTTAACTCGGCGGCTACTCGGTAGGTCGCGCCACGTGCCGCCTATACCGAACTGGCTATACGACGGCAGGAGTCTCTCGGACATCTACAACGAGACCTATACTCGGCCCATGTGAAATCGTAGTGGGGTGACGGCACTTGTAGGAACAGCGGGTGCCTCGGCTCGACTGGGATATGCGTGTATGCCTTCAACGCGCGCTTGCTAGCGACACTCCGTCGCGCAGAGTTCGAGGATTCCGCCAAAACATGCTTCTGCTTGCTGTCGTTGGTTAGCACGGCTCTTGCTCCCTTTATCGGTCCCCATGGCGGCTGGCCTCGGCACCCCAATACCCAATAGGAGAAGGAAACCGCCCGGCGCGGGCAGTTCGAGAGGTTCGCGCCAAGTTTACGGTGGCTGGGCTGTGGCTCGTCGGTGGCGAGCAGGGTCGTCAAAGCGGTCCATGTGGGAAGAAGCTGACTGGCGAGACGCTGCGCAGGTGTTCGAACAGCCGTCGGGCACCGAGCCGTTGCCAGCGGGTTTCAGTGAGTTCGCCAGCGACACGCCACGCGAAGCCCCGAAGCCTCAGCCATCCGTGCCGTTATCTGTAGTAGCATACAGTGTTGCAGGTCTCGTCATTCGCGGCGCCTACTGTCGATGCAAAGCCCTCCCAACTCTGAATTCATCCGCTCAGTCGGCGAGGGCAGCGTTCGGCGTAGGCCGTCTGTCGTGGATGTCTTCGCCGGCGCCGGCGGGCTGAGTCTCGGCTTCGAGCAGGCGGGGTTCGACATCGTTGCGGCGGTTGAGCTCGACCCTATCCACGCGGCAACGCACGCCTTCAACTTCCCTCGATGCGCGAAATCGTTGTGCGCCGATGCGACTGCGCTCCGAGGAGTGGACATCGTGCGCGACTTGCCCGGCGGTGTGGATGTCGTGGTCGGAGGAGCACCGTGCCAAGGGTTCTCCATGATTGGCAAGCGCGCACTCGACGATCCGCGCAACGAACTGATCCGGCACTTCCTTCGCCTCGTAATCGAGCTTCGGCCCGCCGTCTTCGTGCTTGAGAACGTGCGCGGGCTCACCGTCGGCAAGCACCGACAACTGCTCGACGAGGTGATGGCGGAGTGTCAGGACGCGGGGTACTCGGTGGCGCTCCCGTGGCAGGTTCTCAATGCCCGAGACTATGGCGTTCCCCAAGACCGTCGACGGCTATTCCTGCTCGGTGCTAGGGATGTTGCGGTTCCGCGCTACCCGCTGCCCGAAGTTCTGTCTCAGCCGCCGACCTGCACCGACGCGTTGGACGACCTGCCCAACGCGGAAGCGTTCGACGATCTGATTTATTCCGACGCCGTACGCGTCGAGCAGGACACGGCCGACGCCCTCAGTGCCTATGCCAAGGAGATGGCGTGTCTAAGCAACGATGCTTGGCACTATGGCTATGTCCGGGAGTGGGACCGTAACCTGCTGACGGCGAGCCGCCGTACCGCACACACAGAAATCTCCCGGCGACGTTTTCGAGAGACGCGACACGGCACCGTCGAACCTATCTCCAGGTTGTACAAGCTCGCGCCGAACGGGGTCTCCAATACCTTACGTGCCGGAACGGACTCCGCTAGGGGTGCGTTCACGAGTCCGCGACCGATTCACTACCGAGACGACCGTTGCGTCACCGTCCGGGAAATGGCGCGCCTGCACGGTTTTCCAGACTGGTTTCGCTTTCATGTCACGAAGTGGCACGGCGCACGGCAGATCGGCAACGCCGTACCGCCACCATTGGCTAGGGCGGTCGCCACATCGGTGCGGGAAGCGCTTGGTGTGGCGCCGACGTTGCCAAGCGGCTCAATCCCACTCGGCGCCACTCGACTTCTCGAAATGGGTATGACCGAAGCCGCTGCCTATTGGGGCGTAGACGTCCCCATCGCCAAGCGGGACCGTAAGAGCGGCGCTACCAAGCGCAAGCAACAGGACATAGAGCGAGAACGCATGGCGACCGCTGCGTGAGCGTCTACCAACGTATCGTTGAGCGGGTCTTCTTGGACCGATACCAACCCGGGGACGTCGAAGTCGCCTTTCGCAGGCAGGATCTCGTCGAAGCTGCTGAAGCGCTCGGACTACCTGTTCCCAAGAACCTCGGTGACGTTCTCTACGCGTTCCGTTCTCGAAGGTCTTTACCCGAGTCCGTAGCGCAAACCGCTTCCGCCGGCAAACAGTGGTCCATCCGCGGCACCGGACCGGGAGCCTACAAGTTCCGTCTTGTGACTGCGAGTAGAGTGGTGCCGAATCCTGCCCTCCTAACGATCAAGATTCCGGATGCAACGCCGGAGATCGTCTCTGCGCATGCCATGTCGGACGAACAGGCGCTCCTCGCTAGAGTCCGCTACAACCGTCTGGTGGACATTTTCTTGGGCGTGTCCGCCTACTCGCTCCAGAGCCACCTCAGAACCAGTGTTCGAGATGTCGGCCAAATCGAGATAGACGAGATATACGTCGCCGTCGATAGCGCAGGAAGGCAGTTCGTGTTGCCTGTTCAGGCTAAGGGCGGCAACGACCAGTTGACGGTGGAACAGTCCGAGCAGGATTTCTTGTGGTGTCGGCAGAGGCTTCCTGATCTGATTTGCCGTCCCGTGCTTACCCAATTCGCCGAAGCCGAGCTAATCGCGATGTTCGAGGTGACTATGGCGGACGACGAACTCAGGATCGTGCAAGAGAAGCACTATCGGCTCGTCCCGGCATCGGATGTGAGCCGGGAAGACCTGCTGCGGTATCGCAACACCGCAGTGGCCTAGCGCTTGGCCGCTTCGTTGTAGCGTGAGTTCCTCCATGCTGAGCGGCGCCTTGCCGCGGGCGGTGCGCGTGTTGACTCGGCGCGTGTTCGGTGCGTTGCGCGATCTCGCGCCCATCATCGCCGTCATCGCGTTCTTTCAGATCGTCATCTTGCAGCAGCCGTTCCCTAATCTGATGGCCGTCGCGACGGGCCTCTTGTGCGTGGTGGCTGGGCTCGCGCTGTTCATCCAAGGGTTGGAGAGCGGTCTGTTTCCGCTCGGCGAAGCGATCGCCCAGGCTTTCGCCAAGAAGGGCAGCGCGACGCTGTTGCTCGTGTTCGCGTTTTGCTTGGGCTTCGGCACCACGGTGGCCGAACCGGCGCTCATTGCCATCGCGGGGGAGGCCGCCGAAGTCGCGGCGGAAGCTGGTTTTATCGCCGCCGACGAGACGACGCAGGCGTCCTACGCATACAACCTGCGCATGGTGGTGGCGGTGTCGGTGGGGGTCGCCATCGTGCTCGGCGTATTGCGCATCTTGATGGGCTGGCCCATCCATCGGCTGATCATCGGCGGCTATGTGCTGGTCACGACGATGACTCTGTTCGCGCCGGAGGAGATTATCGGCGTCGCCTACGATGCCGGCGGCGTCACCACCAGCACCATCACCGTGCCCTTGGTTACCGCACTAGGTGTTGGCCTCGCCACCTCGATCAAGGGCCGCAACCCCATGCTCGACGGCTTCGGCTTGATCGCTTTCGCCAGTCTCACGCCGATGGTGTTCGTCTTGGTCTTCGGCATGGTGGCGTAGCGTGGACTTCCTCGCCACGTTCGCCGAGACGGCTTGGTCCACCGTGCTGGACGTGGTGCCCATCGTCGGCATTCTGGTGTTGTTCCAACTGGTCGTGTTGCGGCAGAAGCCGCCCAACCTCGGCCGTATCGTCTCCGGTTTCCTCTGCGTGCTGCTCGGTTTGACGCTGTTTTTGATTGGCCTTGAGCAGGCGCTGTTCCCGATTGGCGAGACGATGGCGCGTCAACTCACCGCCGCGCAGGCGGTTGACGCGAGCGCGACGACCGGTGTGGTGTGGAGCGACTATCTGCTCGTATACGCCTTCGCGGCCGCCATAGGCTTTGCCACCACGGTGGCGGAGCCCTCGCTGATCGCCGTGGCGTTGAAGGCCGAGGAGGTGTCGGGCGGCACGGTAGGGGCTTGGGGCTTGCGCATCGCCGTCGCCGTCGGTGTGGCCGTCGGCGTGGCGCTCGGTGCTTTCCGCATCGTCACCGGGACGCCGCTGCCTTGGTATATCGCCGCCGCCTATGTGGTGGTGATCGGGCAGACCTTTCTTGCCTCGCGAACCATCGTGCCGCTTGCCTACGACAGTGGAGGCGTCACCACATCCACGGTTACCGTGCCGGTGGTCGCCGCCTTGGGGCTGGGCCTCGCCGCCAACGTGCCCGGCCGCAGCCCGCTGATCGACGGCTTCGGTCTCATTGCGTTTGCGAGCGTGTTCCCCATCATGTCGGTACTTGGCTACGCCTTGGCGGCGTCTTGGTGGAGCCGTCGCGGTCGTGGACAAACTCGGTCCGGCACCAGCCGTGAACCTGCCTCTGGCGCAACGAAGGGAGATTGACGCCGTGAAGATGAAGCTGATCGTCGCCTTGGTGAATGAAGGCAAGACAAGTGACGTGATCGATGCCGCGCGCAAGGCCGGCGCCACCGGCGCGACGGTGGTAACGAGTGTGCGCGGCGAGGGGCTGAAGCCGAGCAAGACCTTCCTCGGCCTCGATTTCTCGGCGACCGCGGAGCTGCTGCTGTTTCTGGTGGTGGAAAATCGAGCGCGGGAGATACTGGAGTGCATACGGGATGCCGCCCGGCTCGATGACGAACCGGGTGCTGGGGTTGCGTTTCAACTCGCCGTCGAGGACGTGGTGGGGTTGACGACGCAAATGCAAGTGATTCGAGAAAATGTAGGGAGCGGTCTGTGAACGCGAGTGAGACGATGCGGGTCCGAGACGCGATGACTACGGAACTGCGCGTGGTCGATGGTTTGGCCACCGTCGCGGAGGCCGTGGGCTTAATGAAGCGTCACGCCGTCAGTTCGTTGGTGGTCGCCCGCCGGGACGCCGACGACGAAGTGGGGTTGGTGGAAGTGGCTGATATCGCCACCGAGGTGGTCGCCAAAAATCGGCCGCCCGAGCGCGTGAATGTCTACGAGGTGATGACCAAGCCCGTGGTTACCCTGCCTGCTGACATGCTCGTGCGCTACGCGGTGCGCCTGCTCGGCCAACTCGGTCTGTCGCGAGCCGTGGTCGTGAACGACGAACGCGATGCCGTGGGCATGGTGACGTTGCGCGACTTGGTATTGGCGAACATCGGTTAAGCGCCGGCAAGCACAGGTGCGGTAGGCGAGCACTCGACGTTGCCCGACAGTTCGCCGGCAAACGAAAAGGCGCCGATAAGGACGCCTTCGCCAGCCGACCAGCGAAGGTGCTCGCCAAGACGCAGAGACGTTACCGCACCCGCGAGCATCGCCGGAGCATGTGTTATCGCATTGGGTAGCCGAGGTCGCCGCTCACTTGCGGCGGTAGTGCGCCGTTCGCCGGTTTCGGGTTTCGCAAGGTACGCAAAGCAAGGAACGATGTTGCGACAGGCGCGACAAGGTTTGGAGCGGGAAACGGGACTTGAACCCGCGACCCCAACCTTGGCAAGGTTGTGCTCTACCGGCTGAGCTATTCCCGCGACGGTCGGCGCAGTGTGCCCCATCGCACACCGGAATGCAAAGCGAGTGCGGCGGTTTGGAGGCCGGCGAATCACATCTATGTCGCTCACCGTCCGCTTTGTACATCCCGATGGTCGCGCCGAAACCCACACTGCCCGTTGTGGCGAGACGGTCATGGACTGCGCCGTGGACAACGGGGTAGCCGGCATCCGCGCACAGTGCGGCGGCGGCTGCACCTGCTCGACCTGCCACGCTTTGGTGGACGAGCGCTGGTTTCCGCAGGTCGGTGCGCCGGTCGGCGACGAGGCGGACATCTTGGCGTTCGTGCCCGAGCGACAGCCGCGTAGCCGTCTGACCTGCCAGATTGTCCTGCGCGCAGACCTCGACGGGCTCGTCCTTCACATTCCGCCGGAGTAGCGGCTCGTGGCGCTCGGCGTCGCTACCGCGACAGCCGCTCGATGCGCACCGGGTCGCGACTGGTGCGGTACAAGCGCGCGCCCACCGCCGTGGCGACGGCCGCCAGCCCCAGCGACAGCGCCAGCCAGAACCCGTATACGCCGAGCGTGGGAAATCGCCACCAACCGAAACCGAGCGCCATGCCGATCGGGAGCGCGAAGACCAAATAGCCGAGCAACGAGTAGACCATCGGCGCTCGCGTGTCCTTGTAGCCGCGTAGCGCACCGGCCATCGCGGCTTGGGTATCGTCGAATACTTGATAGACCGCGACGATGACGATCAAAGCCGCGGCCAAGCGCAGCACGGCGTCGTCGTCGCTGTACACCGCCACTACGCCGTGCCGCGCCAGAATCAGCAGTACGCTCACGGTTATCCCGTAGCCGAGCGACAAGCGAAAGGCGATCCACGCCACTCGCGCCGCGGCCGTGTAGTCGCCGGCGCCGACGTAGTTGCCGATGCGGATGGCGGCGGCGGAACCCAACGCCATCGGGATGACGAAAGTGGCCCAGTTGATGTGCCCGGCGATGCTGTGCGCCGACATGGGCACCACGCCCAAGCTGCCGACGAGAAAACCGATGCAGGCGAACAGGGCCATGCCCATGAACGACGACAAGCCGATAGGCACGCCGACCTTCAAAATGTGGCCAATCTGATGCCAGTCCGGGCCGTTGAAATCCCGCCACAGGCCGGTGGTGCGAAAGTAGCGAAAGCGCGACAGCACCAAGATGGCGGCAAACTGAAACCACATGACGATGGCCGTCGCCCAACCGCAACCCTCGCCGCCGAGCTCGGGCGCACCGAAGGCGCCGTAGATGAAGGCGTAGTTGAGCACCGCGTTCAGCACTAACGCCTGAAACGAGATGACCATTGGTTCTATGGTGTGGCCGAGGCCCTCCGACGCGCCGCGCAGGGTGATGTAACCGATGCCGGCCGGCAGGCCCCACGCCGCTGCGTGTAGGTAGCGCTTGGCGATGTCCGCCGCCGTCGGCTCAATGGCAAACAGCGTGAACAGCGGATCCGCATAGAGGACGATCAGCACGGCCGGTCCGCTGGCCGCGGCGGCGAGCAGCAATGCCTGATGGATTCTCGCGCCGACTTCATCGGTTCGGCCGCCGCCTGCGAGTTGCGCGGCAATGGGCGTGATCGCCAGAGTGAAGCCCGCCAGCATTAGGAACACCGGCCACAGCACGTTGCTGCCGAGCGCAACGCCGGCCAAGTGCGTCGACGCGTAGTGGCCGGCCATCGCCGTATCCAGGAAGCCCATGCCCATGATGAAGAGCTGCGTCGCGGCGATGGGTGCGCCGAGACGAGTCAACGCCCAAGTCTCGGCGCGTGACGAATGCGGTGGCGACGTCTTGGCTACGGCACTCCGCGACTGAGCGGCGACGGTCGTCAACCGGGGCTCTTGGCGAACTTCGGCAAGTCCGGCGAGGTCTCCGCCCACGGCTGGCCGCTAGCCGTCCAGATATGCATGGCGGGGGAGAGCCAGCTCGGGTCGTCGAGGGTGGCGGCCTTCAGTACCGTCATGGCCGGATTGACGGACAGCTCGGAGAGGATGGGCGTGCCGCAGACCGGGCAGAAGCGCCGCGTTACTTCGTTGCCGCTGTCGGTTTCCACCGTGTAGCCGCTGAGTTCGCCCGTCAAGCTAAGCGTCGCAGTGGGCACGCCGACAATGGTGGAGTACGCGCCGCCCGAAGCGTACTGACAGTCGCGACAGTGGCAGTGGCCGGTGAACATGGGTGCCGCCTTGCATTGGTAGCGAACCTTGCCGCAGCGGCAGCCGCCGTCGAATTCGTCCGTCATGTGGGATGCTCGGCTTTGGATTTGAAGATGGATTGTAGCGCGGGGTGGTGTGCTAGCGTTCCGCTTCGCTGGAATCGCAGGCGCTCCCAACATGGTCTCGGACTTTCCGCAACGGTTCTTCGAGCGCGAGGACGAGTCGCCCGACGCCGATTTCTACCGCGAGCCGCGCTTCGTCACCCACATCGACGACACCACCATAGCGGCACTGACGGCGTTCTACGAAGAGTTCTTGCCGCCCGGCTCGCGCGTGCTCGACCTGATGTCGTCCTGGATATCGCATCTGCCGTCGGTGCATTACGCCCGGGTTGCTGGGCTCGGCATGAGCGCGGCGGAACTCGCCGCCAACAAACGCTTGGACGACTATGTGGTCCACGACCTGAATGCCGAACCTCGTCTGCCGTACGCCGACGAGTGCTTCGACCGTGCCGTCATCGCCGTCTCGGTACAGTACTTGATCCGCCCCATCGACGTGTTGACCGACTTGCGTCGCGTGCTCGCACCCGGCGGCCGAGTCGCCATCGCCATGTCGCACCGCTGTTTTCCGACGAAGGCCGTGTTCGCGTTCCGGGCGCTGTCGCCGAGCGACCGCGTGCGGCTGGTCGCCGCGTACTTACACCGTGCCGGTTTCGTCGGCGCCGCGTTCGAGGACCGGTCGCCGCAAGAGGGCGATCCGCTTTGGGTGGTCTGCGGCGACAAGCCGGGGAGCGACTCGCTGTAGGGCAAGTCGGTGCCTTTACTACTGTCTTCATATACAGTAGTCTAGCAAACCGATGAACGCATGGCCGTGCGTCGTCGTCCACGCCGATATGGACGCCTTCTATGCCGCCGTTGAGCAGTTGGACAATCCCTCGCTGCGCGGTAAGCCGGTGCTCGTCGGGCCGAACAGCAATCGCGGGGTGGTGCTTACCGCGAGCTATGAAGCTCGGCCCTTTGGCGTCGGCAGCGCCATGCCGGTGGCCGAGGCGCGTCGGCGCTGCCCACGGGCGATCTTCGTCGCGCCGCGCTTCGACCGTTATCAGGAGCTGTCGCAACGCATCATGGACGTATTCGCGGATTTCTCGCCCAAGGTGGAAGCACTGTCGCTAGACGAAGCCTTCCTCGATATGTCCGGGGCAGAACGCTTGTTCGGCACGCCGACCGAAATGGGGCGCAAAATCAAGGCCGCGGTGCTGGATGCGACGGGGCTTCACGTCTCGGTGGGGGTGTCGGGCAGCAAGTACGTCGCCAAGGTAGCGAGCGCGCACGACAAGCCCGACGGCCTTACGGTGGTCTCGCCCGGTGCGGCCAAGTCTTGGCTGGCACCCCTGCCGGTCAGCAAGCTGTGGGGCGCCGGCAACAAGACGGTGCCACGGCTTCAGGCGCTTGGTCTGTTAACGATTGGCGACGTGGCGAATGCCGATGTCGCTTTCTTGCGCGACCACTTAGGCGCGGCAGGTAGCCACTTCCATGCGCTCGCGCACGCTCAAGACCCGCGTCCGGTGCATCGCGCGCGAGTGGCGAAGAGCATCGGTTCAGACCGTACCTTGAGCCGCGATGTGTCGAACCGCGAAGACATCGAACGCCACTTGCGGCGCGCAGCCGTTCGCATCGCCCGGCGCGTGCGCGCCAAGGGTTGTGTCGCGCACGGCGTGCGGGTGCGGTTGAAGACCAATCGTTTCGAGATGCTCACCCGTCAGCGTCGCTTGCGCAGGCCCGGCGACTTGAGCGATGAGTTCCTCGCCCACGCCAAACACCTGTTGGATGAGTTTGATCACCCGGGGCCGTTCCGGTTGGTGGGCATGGCGGTGTTCGACCTCGCTTGGCGGGACGAACCGCTGCAACTCGACCTATTCGAAGATGGCCGGCGACGCGACTTGGAAACCATCATCGACCGGCTGCTTCTGCGCTTCGGCGATCGTGCGGTAATGCGGGCGCGAGACTTGCGCCACGCGGGCACCGTGGTGACGAATGGCGTGAACCTGGACTTCCTCGATGGTCGCGACGGCGAGCGGCACGCCAGCAAGTCGGACCTGACGACTTGGCCGAAGGCCGACCTGCCCGCGAGTGTGGCGGCTTGGTCGTAAGGCCAAGGGCGGCGCCGCAGGCAACGGGTCGGGACGCTGGCAGTGCCGGCAGCCGAGCGGCATACTCGCGTCAACGTTTGAATGACAACATTCGAGGGTTCCCAATGCGCCAGTTCTTCCCGGCGCGGGTCGCGGCCTCGCGCATTTGGTTCGTCTTGATGACGTCGTGTTTCGCCGCCCCGACGTTCGCGCTCACCGTGGACAACTTCGCTTTGGTGGATCATACCGGCGTGCGTCACGAACTCTTCGACTACGCGGGCGCCCCGGCAGTAGTGCTTATGGTGCAGGGCAACGGCTGCCCCGTGGTGCGCAACGCTTTGACGGATTTGCGCGCGGTTCGCGAGCAATTCGCCAAGCGGGACGTGCCTTTTCTTATGCTGAACGCCAACCTGCAGGACGATCAAGAGACTGTTCGCGCCGAAGCCGAGGAGTGGGGCATCGACTTTCCCATCTTGGTGGACGAGACGCAGGAGATCGGCAAGCGTCTCGCCCTCACCCGCACCGCCGAGGTACTGGTGCTCGACCCCGCTTGGCGAGTCGCCTATCGGGGCCCGATCAATGATCGACTCACTTATGAACGCCAACGTCAAGCCGCGCAACACCACTACTTGGCGGACGCGCTGACGTCGGTCCTCGCCGGCGAAGAGCCGGCCATCCGAGAGAAGGCCCCCGTCGGCTGCCTGATCAACTTCGCCGGGCGCGGGAGCGAGGGCATGGCCAGCCACCATCACGAGCGGCACGACCCGCCATAGCCGCACCAATGCCGGGCGCGGGCACCAGCGCGCCGCCAGTGCGCGACGTGGTGCTGCTCGGCGGCGGCCACGCCCATGTGCAAGTGCTGAAGCGCTTCGGCATGAGGCCGGCGCCGGGCATTCGGCTCACGATCGTCGCTCGCGAACCCCACTCGCCGTACAGCGGTATGTTGCCGGGCCTCGTTGCCGGCTGGTACGCGTGGGAGGACATCCACATCGACTTGGCGCGCTTGGCCGTGTTCGCCGGGGCCCGCTTCATTGCTGCCGAAGCGTCCGGCCTAGACGTGGCCGAACGGCGCATCCTCTTCACAAACCGGCCGCCGCTGCGCTACGACGTGCTGTCCATCAACACCGGCGGTGTTCCCGGGGCGCGGTTCGCGTCGGATTTCGTGACGCCGGTGAAACCCATCGGCGGCTTCCTACCAGCCTGGCGTCGGCTTGTTGACGGCGGTGCCGTTAAGCGACTGGCCATCGTCGGTGCCGGCCCCGGTGGCGTGGAGTTGGCGCTTGCCATCACCCATCGCCACCCCATCCATTGCCTGCTGCTCGAAGCGGATGCCCAAGTGCTGCCCGGCTTCGCACCGGGCGCGCGAGCCCACTTGCTCGCCGTGTTGGCCGAACGCGGCTGCGAAGTGCTTACGGACTTTCGCGTGCGTGCCGCCGAAGGCGCGCGAGTCACGGCGACCGACGGCCGGGCGGTGGCGGCGGACCATGTGTTGTGGGTGACTGGCGTGGAGGCGCCGGCATGGCCGCGCGCCGCCGGGCTCGCCACCGACGCCAAGGGCTTCATCCAAGTAGACGCGATGTTGCAGTCCACATCCCACCCAGAGGTCTTCGCCGCCGGCGACGTAGCGGCTCAGGTTGATGCGCCACGAGTGAAGTCCGGCGTCTTCGCTGTTCGCCAAGGTCCGACGCTCGCCGCCAACTTGCGCCGCTTCGCCACTTCGCTACCGCTACGCCGGTTCAACCCGCAAAAACACGCCTTGGCTATCGTCGGCGTGGGCGATGCGCGGGCCGTTGCCAGTCGCGGGCGCTTGCACGTGACCGGGCCTTGGGTGTGGCGCTGCAAGCAATGGCTCGACAGGCGATTCATGAGCAGGTTTCGGGAGCTGCCACCGATGGCTGAGCCGTCGCCGACGCTGCCGCCCGCGTTCGCTGACGAGACGCCGCAAATGATGCGTTGCGGCGGCTGCGGCGCGAAACTCGGTGCCGATGTGCTGAGGCGGGTACTTCGCCGCTTGGATGTACCGTCCTCCGCCGCGGTCGAGCGTGGCATCGGTGACGATGCGGCGGTCGTGCGCCTCGCCGCCGGTCGCCTCGCGGTGAGCTGCGACGGTTTCCGGGCGATGATCGACGACGGCTACCGGTTCGGCCGCATCAGCGCCCACCACGCGCTGAACGACCTGTTCGCCATGGGTGCGGAACCTGCCTTCGCGCTGGCCTTGGCCACGGTGCCGTTGATGGCCGAGGCGATGATGGAAGACGATCTGTTTCAGATGATGAGCGGCGCCTTGGCGGTATTCCGCGAGCATGGCGTCGACTTGGTGGGCGGGCACTCC
Source organism: uncultured Pseudomonadales bacterium (assembly GCA_964348085.1). Classification (GTDB taxonomy): domain Bacteria; phylum Pseudomonadota; class Gammaproteobacteria; order Pseudomonadales; family Azotimanducaceae; genus VXYL01. Next base: position 12,915 of record CAYGBI010000052.1, read on the forward strand.
GCGGAAGGCGCGGAGCTCTCCCTCGCGTTCAGCGTAAGCGGTTTGCTAACCGGGTCCGCGCTGGCGAAGGGCGGCCTTTCGCCGGGCGAGCAGTTGGTGCTCACCAAACCCGTCGGCAGCGGCGTGCTTCTCGCCGGCGCCATGCAGGGCAGGGCCAGCGCCAATCAACTCTTGGCGGCGATCGACGTGATGGACACCTCCAACGCGACTGCGGCGACCATCTTGCGCCGGCACGGCGCGTCCGGCTGCACGGACGTAACGGGTTTCGGGCTGGCGGGTCACTTGGCTGCGATGGCCCGCGCGTCGGGCGGCGGCGTGCGCGTCGACGCCCGACGCGTGCCCAAACTCGATGGCGTTGACGAATTGATGGCGGCCGGCGTCGCCAGTTCGCTGCAGAACAACAACGAGCAAGCGCTAGACGATTTCATCGTGCGTGGCGCGCCGCCGAACGCCCCGTCCGTTCGCGTCCTCGCGGACCCGCAAACGGCCGGCGGGTTGTTGGCGGGCGTGCCGGAAGGGCGCTTGGACGCCTGCCTCGCGGCGTTGCGCAATCACGGATTCGACAGAGCGCAGGTGGTAGGGGAGGTCACCCAACGGGAGTGGGAAGTCGTCGCCTGAGGCCGCCAGCGCACGAAGGCCGTCGCCTTCCGGCGCCGCCCAAGCCGCCCATCACCCCATCGGACTTCGCGACCAATGCCGCCATGGGCTGCCGACGGAGTTCGGCTAGAAGAAGCTCGCCACCGCCGGGCGAAAGCGGTCCATGTCCACTAGGAACGAGTCGTGGCCTTGGACGGACGCCAGCAATCGAAACTCCACGTCGGCGACGGTTTTCCCTAGGCCGGTGGCCAATTCCCGTTGCTGATGCGACGGAAACAGGAAGTCCGACTCCACGCCGATGACCAAGGCGCGTCGGGCGCGCACGCGCTTCAACCCCTCCGCGACGGTGCCGCCGTGGTCGGCGATGTCGAATAGGTCCATGGCGCGGGACAGGTACAAATAGCAATTCGCGTCGAAGGCGCCGATGAACTTGTTCGCGTGCGCTTCCAAGTAGGACTCCACCTCGAAGTCGATGCCGAAGCGTTCGCCGCCGCCGTCATCGGTGGTGCGCTCGCGGCCGAAACGCTGCGTCCACTCGGCCGCCGAACGATAGGTGATCATGCCGAGCTTGCGGGCGTGGCGCATGCCTTGGATGGGCGGCGCATCGACAGCGTAGTCGCCGTCTCGCCACGCCGGGTCGGTGCGGATCAGTTCCCGTTGCAGGGAGCGCAGGGCGATGGCGAAGGGTTGGCAGCGGCTGGCGGACGAAATGAGCAGCAGGCCATCCACCCGCTCGCCGTAACTCACGGCGTAGGCCAAAGCCGTCATGCCGCCCATGGAGGCGCCGACCACCGCGCGCAGGCGTTCGATACCCAAGCGCTCCACCACGATATGGCCGGCGCGAGCGACATCTTCCAAGGCGAGCACCGGAAAGCTCAGCCGGTACAGCTCGCCGGTGGCCGGGTTGGTCGACGCCGGGCCGGTCGAACCGAAGCAACTGCCCAGCGAGTTGACGCAGATGACGAAATAGCGGGAGGTGTCGATCGGCTTGTCCACGCCCACCATATCCTCCCACCAGCCGGACGACGGGTCGTCGGGTGACGAGGCGGCGTGCGCGGAGGGCGACAGGCCAGTGAACAAGAGCACCGCGTTGTCCTTCCGGGGGGAGAGTTCGCCCCACGTCTCGAAAGCGATGGTGGGTGCGTCCAACGCGCCGTGCAGCATCGGCAGGCGGCCGTCTACCGTTATGAAGCGTCGGGCGTCAGGCATGCAGCGGCAGCGCTTTCAGCAAGTAGCACAGGCAGTCTTGGCGGGCGGCGTGGATATCGCCGGTGTACATTGCGAGGGCCGTGGGACGCTTGAGCATGGTGGCGCCGTCTTTCACCACCAAGTAGTTGGCACTGACATCCCGGCCATCTTCGTCCCAAGCGCTCAGCGCGCCTCCCGAGGCGAGCATCGTGCCGGGGGGCGCCGTGCGGAAGTTGAATTCCTGCGCTTCTTGGACGATGGCCGCGTGCTCGTCGAGCGTCACCCGGGCCACCGTCTCGAGCAGCGACAGCGAAGCGGGCATTCGCGTTGGCGTGGCGGCGAGCACCTTGGCGAGGAACGCGGTCGCCCGAGCGGTGCTCGACGGGTCGTCCGGCGTGCCGACCTCGACCGTGACCGCGGTGCAGACACGCGCCAAGCGACGCGTCTGGAAGCCGTGCGGTTGCGTGGCGAGCAGTACGCGGGGGGAGAACGTCCCGGCGAGGGCAAGCGTTCGACTATCGGTGCGGCAGGCGACGGCGTAAGGCGGGTTGCGACCGGTGTTGTTGTGAACATCCACGGCGAGCCTCGGCTTGGCCGCGGCCACTATGTCGACCACGACGTTGGCGAGCACCGCTTCCGCGGTTCGCCCGCCTTCCCAAACGCGATTGAAGTCGACGCGCTCCGGCAGCGTGCGCAATCCCGCGCTTGCCGCCGCCACGTTGCCGACGAAGAGCAACGCCGACGCCTCCCGAATCCGAGGCGCCAAACGCCGCACGGCATCCCAACCGGACACCTCGTTGCCGTGCAGGAGTACCGAGATAAAGAGCGGCGGCTCGCCCTCCTTGCGCAGGTCGAACAAGGTAGGGCCGCCGAGTTCGCAGGCGAGCGCCGGCGCCGGCAGTGCGGCGACGGGCGCCGGCAGCTCCGCCATAACGGTGAGCTTCGTCGGCGTGTTTTCCTTGGTGCGGGGCAAGTTCGGCAATTCGGGTAGGCGGAGGCGTTGTTCGGTCACACCGGCCAAGTGTGTACCGGTTCGCCCTGCTCTTGGGCATCGACATAGGCGCGGGTCAGCGCCGGCCAGTCGTCGCCGTGTTTGGCCACCCAAGCCCGCTGCCAGCGGGCGCCCGTTTGCCCGCTGGCGACGCGGGCTTCGGCAGTGCCTAGATAGCGCGCCAACTCCTCGTCGGGAATGTCGAGCCGGGCCAACGCGGCCTTGGCGAGGGGCAGCATCTCCTCGCCGAGCACGTCGCGCGCGGTGCGTTGTTCACCGTCGAGCCAAGTGAGCGGCGCGTCGAGGCCCAGTTTCGCCGCGGCGTAGAAGTTCTCTTTGGCCGTCTCGAAGTCGATCCGCTGCTCCACCGGCTCTTGCGCGTCCACTAGGCCGCGCACCATGCCTAGGTAAGCTGCTGCGTTGGCGACGCAATCGTGAATGGTGGGTCCCGCCGGCACCACCCTGTGCTCGATGCGCAGATGCGGCTGGCCGTCGTAGTCGAAACCCAGCAAGGGCCGATTCCAACGCCACACGGTGCCGTTCTGAAAACGCACATGGGCGTACTTGTGCGCGGGCTCGGCGCTCTGTACGAACGGCAGCAGAATGGGATGGTCGCGTTGATTTTCGGCGAAAATCTCGAACAACGATTCGCTTGCGAAGCCGCTGCCGAAGGTGACCCGGGCCGGTGCCCGGGGGCCCACGGAAACGGCCTGCTCGAACAGCGGGATGCGCGTCTCCTCCCACAGCGAATGGCCGAACAGGAACGGTGAATTGGCCGCCAACGCCACCATCGGGGCGGACGCGACCAAGGCGGCGTTGAAGTCGCGCACCGCCCGTTCGGGCTTGCATTGCAGGTGAATCTGAAACGACGTCGAGGCGGCTTCCAGCATGACGTCGTCGTGGGTCATGTCGAGGCTGTCGCCTTGGGCGATGCGAATGCGCAACGGCGCGCCGTCGCGCAGCGCGAGGATGCGGTCGTTCAGCGCTTGGTAGCGCACCATGGCGGACATGTAGTTGGAGTTCAGCAACTCGGGTCGAATGGTGGGCAAGATGCCGATCGTGGCGAGCCGGCAGCCGAGCGCCGCCGCGCCGGAACGGCAGGTTGCCCAAGTGGCCGAGAGCTCGCCGTACAAGCGCGAGAAGACGTTGCCGCGCAACGCTGTGGGACTGCCGTTCAACTCGACGTTGAATGCCGCCAGTTCCGGCACCACGAGCGGATTGCCGATCGCCTCCAACAGGCGTTGGTTCTCGGGATGGGGATGGCCTTCGGCGTCGACGATCCACGCCTCCAACTCGAAGCCGACGATGTCGCCCCGTTGACTGAAGCCTCCGCCGTCGAATAAGTCGCCCACCAACACCGTCTCCGAGTCCAGCCGACGGCGAAATCGGCTGAAGTCCTCGGCGTTGAAATGGCGCTCGCGAATCTCGTCCCCCACACGCGCATGAGATACGAAAAGCGCAGTGGATGACAAGCGGGGCGGAGCAGGAGATTCGCCGCGCTTGCCGATTAAAGCCGCGATCTGTATGGTGTCGCGGTTTTCGCGCCACGGGTCCGGCTTGCGATGCGCGGTCTTCAAGCGGTGCGCGAGTAGGGGTTTAGGGGGGTAGGTGTTTAGAACTGGAGCGGTTGTCGCCGCCCCCTACATCGTGTCGTCCCGTGGGCGACGATCTTCCCCGCCGTCGGCGTGGATCGCGGCATGGGCTGTAAGGCCGGGAACGAATAACGCGAAGGAATAGCGAAACCATGGCGCGCGTCAATATCGACGGCAAGGACTACGAACTCCAAGCTGGTCAGAACCTGCTGCACGCTTGTCTGTCCGAACGCTTGGACCTGCCGTATTTCTGCTGGCATCCGGCCATGGGGTCCGTGGGTTCGTGTCGCCTGTGCGCGGTCGTGCAGTACGCCGACGAAGCCGACCAACGGGGCCGCCTGCAAATGGCGTGCATGATTCCCGTGCAAGACGGCATGCGCATCGGCATCGGCGCTAGCGGCAAAGAGGGTCCGGGCGCGTTCGCGGCGGACTTTCGAAAACGGGTCATCGAATGGCTGATGACCAACCATCCCCACGACTGCCCGGTGTGCGAAGAGGGCGGCGAGTGCCACTTGCAGGACATGACGGTGATGACCGGCCATTCCATGCGTCGCTACGGCGGCGGCAAGCGCACTTGGCAGAATCAGTACTTGGGCCCGTTCATCGGCCACGAGATGAACCGTTGCATCACCTGCTATCGCTGCGTTCGCTACTACCGCGATTACGCCGGCGGCAAGGATTTGGACGCCTTCGGCTCGCGCTCGCGCATGTTCTTCGGCCGCCAACAGGACGGCGTATTGGAGAGCGAGTTCGCCGGCAACTTGGTGGAGGTCTGTCCGACGGGCGTGTTCACCGACAAGCCGTTCTCCAAGGTGTACACCCGCAAGTGGGACCTGCAATCCGCCCCCTCCGTGTGTCCGCACTGCGCCGTGGGCTGCAACACCTTCCCCGCCGAACGCTACGGCGTGCTGCGGCGCGTCCACAATCGCTATCACGGCGAGGTCAACGGCTATTTCCTATGCGACCGCGGCCGCTTCGGCTCGCACTTCGTCAATCACGATAGCCGCATCCGCCGCGCAGGAGTGCGCGCGGGAGACGGCGTGTTCGATGCGGGCGGCCGAGACGCGGCGCTGGCGGCGGTCGCGGCGCGCGGAAGCGGAAAGAGAGGTTGGGTCGGTATCGGCTCGCCGCGAGCTTCGCTGGAAGCGAATTACGCCTTGAAGCGGCTGGTGGGCGAGGAAAACTACTGTCCGGGTCTCGCCGACGACGAGGCGGGGGCGTTGACGGCGGCGCTTGAGGTTTATCGAACGGGCGGCTTCCGCATCCCCTCGCTTACCGAGATGGAACAGGCGGACGCGGTGCTGATTCTCGGCGAAGACGTGGCCAATACGGCGCCGCGCGTGTCGCTCGCCGTGCGCCAAGCGGTGCGCGGCGTCACCTTCGACATGGCGCGGCAAGCGAGCATTCCCGACTGGCAAGACGCCGGCGTGCGCGGGCACGGCCAAGATGCGCTGAGCCCGTTGTTCGTCGCCACGGTCGCGGCCACCCGCATAGACGAACTCGCCACGGCGACAAGGCGTGACGCGGCTGAGCAGCTTAGCCGAGCGGGTTTCGCCATCGCCCACGCGATCCACGCGGATTTCGCGCCGGGCGATGCGGACGATTTCACCTACGCCGCGGCGGCGGCGCTCTCCGCCGCCGAGCGACCGTTGATCATCACCGGTTGCGAAGCGCGATCCGGCGCATTGATTCAAGCCGCGGCGAACATCGCATGGGCGCTCGGCAAGGTGGGCAAGGACGCGGCACTTGCGGTGACGGCGATGGAAGCCAACAGCTACGGCGTGGCCATGCTCGGCGGCGGCTTGTCGCTATCGGCGGCGTTAGGGCGCATGGCCGAGGGCGAGGGCGCGTTGGTGTTGGAGAACGACCTGTACCGTCGCGCGCCGGCGGCGAATATCGAGCTCGGCAACGCCGTCGTCATGGACTGTCTGGAGACGCCGACCGCGACGGGCGCGGCGGTCGTTCTGCCGGCGGCGACGTACGCGGAGCAGACCGGCACTTTTGTCAACTACGAAACTCGCGCACAGCGGTTCTATCAAGTGTTCGAGCCGACCGAAGAGGTCGCGCCGTCTTGGCGTTGGCTCTCGGCGATTGCCGAGGCGCTTGGCGAAGGTGACGAGGGCGAGGGTGAGGGTGACGAGCGTTGGGCCCATGTGGACGACTTGGCCCGCGCCTGCGCCGATGCGGCTGCCGAATTCTCGCCAGTGGCCGACATCGCGCCGGCGGCGGATTTCCGCGTCAAGGCGGGCAGCAAGATCCCCCGCCAACCCCATCGCTACAGCGGTCGCACCGCGATGCGAGCCAACGTCAGCGTCCACGAGCCGAAGGCGTCGGTAGACGAGGAAACGCCTTTGGCGTATTCGATGGAAGGCCAGAATGTCGGCGATCAACCGGGGGCGGTGGTGCCCTACGTGTGGTCTCCGGGCTGGAACTCCAATCAGTCCGTATTCAAGTTCCAGCAGGAAGTGGGCGGCCACCTTGCCGGCGGCGACCCGGGCGCGCGCTTGCTCGGCAACGCCGAAGGAGAGGGCGGCAGCTACCCCTGTGAGCGGCCGGCCGCTGTGCCCTCCGACCCGGCCTTCATTGCCGCCCGCGTGCATCATGTGTTCGGCAGCGACGAGCTGTCCGCCGCCTCCGCGTCCATCTTGGAACGTACCCCTTCGCCCTACGTTTTGTTGCATCCCGCTAGTGCCCGGGCGCTCGGCGTTGCCGAGGGCGCAGGCGTGCGCATCCAAGAGCTTGGCGCAAGTGCCGAGGTGATCGTGGACGAAAGCGTGCGCCCGGGGGTCGTCGCCATCGCGCAGGGATTGCCCGGTGCCGGTGTACTCTGTTCGGACGTGGTGAATCTCGAAGCCGATCCGGAATTCGAGCGCCCCGGCGAAGACGCCGATGTGATCGCCAGGGGGTAGCGACGGCGATGTTCGGCTTCGACATCAACTGGAGCTACGTGCTCATCCTGCCGGTGGCTGCCGGCACGCTGTTGGCGGTGATGTTCCTGCAGTGGTGGGAACGGCGTTTGCTCGGTTGGTGGCAAGATCGGCGGGGACCGAACCGGGTCGGCTGGTTCGGCGTTCTGCAGGGCGTCGCCGACGGCATCAAGTTCATCACCAAGGACGACTGGGTGCCGCCGTTCGGCGACCGCGTGTTCTTCGTGCTGGCGCCGGTCATCATCTGCGGGTCGATGCTGCTCGTCTTGGGGGTCATTCCGTTCGCCCCGGATTTGCATATTGTCGACGTCAATGTCGCCTTGCTGTGGTTCTTGGCGATGTCCTCCTTGGCCGTTTACGGCGTGCTGCTCGGCGGTTTCGCCAGCAACAACAAGTACGCGCTGTTGGGCAGCCTGCGCGCCGCCGCGCAGATGGTCACTTACGAAGTGTTCATGGGGCTGTCGATCATGGGCGTGGTCATTCACGCCGGATCTTTCAGCCTCGTGGACATCGTCGATGCGCAGGGGGATGTGTGGTTCATCTTCCCGCAGTTCCTCGGCTTCTTTATCTTCCTCATCGCCGGTCTCGCCGAATCCCACCGGCTGCCGTTCGATCTGCCGGAGGCGGAGCACGAACTCACCGCCGGCTTCCATACCGAATATTCGGGGATGAAGTTCGCGCTCATCATGTGCGGCGAGTACGTGGCCGTGATCGCCACGTCGTGCCTCATCGTGTTGTTGTTCTTCGGCGGTTGGAAGCTGCCGGCGTTTCTGAGCTTCTTGGACTTTCTGCCGCCGCTGGTCTGGTTTGGCGTCAAGGTGCTCTTCTTCATCCATCTCTTCGTGCTGTTGCGGGCGGCGATTCCGCGCCCGCGCTACGATCAACTGATGAGTTTGGGCTGGAAGATATTGCTGCCGCTGACGTTGGTGAATCTGCTGGTAACCGGCCTCTGGGTCGGCTGGCAGCAGTTCTGAAATGCGAGAACTCAACCAGACGGGACACTAGGAGAGGGAGAGGGTGCTAGCGTGTTGAGCCAGTTGCGAACGCTGTGGACGGTGTTGCGGCACACGTTCATGCGCAACGAGACGGTGCAGTATCCGGAAGAGATGCCGTATCAGGCGCCGCGATACCGGGGCCGTATCGTGCTGACCCGAGACCCGGACGGCGAAGAACGTTGCGTCGCCTGCAACTTGTGCGCCGTCGCCTGCCCGGTGGACTGCATCGCCCTGCAAAAGACCGAGCGCGAGGAGGACGGGCGTTGGTATCCCGATTTCTTCCGCATCAACTTCTCCCGCTGCATCATGTGCGGGATGTGCGAGGAGGCATGCCCGACTTACGCCATTCAACTTACGCCGGATTTCGAGCTCGCGGAGTACGACCGCAACAACATGGTCTACGAGAAGGAGCACCTGCTGATCGACGGTCCCGGCAAGTATCCGGACTACAGCTTTTGGCAGGTCGCCGGCAAGACCATCCACGGCAAGGACAAGGGCGAAGCCGCTAGGGAGACGCCGCCGGTTGATGTGCGGAGTCTGTTGCCGTGAACACGGGCGAAGTGCTTTTCGCCGTACCGGCGTTGGTGGCCATCATCGCCACCTTCATGGTCGTCACGCGCAAGAACGCCTCGCACGCGCTGGTCTACTTGGTGGTTTCTTTGCTTGCAGTGGCGGTGATTTTCTTCGTGCTCGGCGCGCCGTTCGCGGCGGCGTTGGAAGTAGTGGTGTACGCCGGCGCGATCGTTGTGCTGTTCTTGTTCGTGGTGATGATGCTGAACTTGGGGCGCTCGTCGGTGTTGCGCGAGAGCCGTTGGCTGCAACCCGGCATGTGGGTCGGCCCCTTCATCCTCTGTGTCGTATTGCTGTGTTCGATGGTCTTCGTATTTGCCGACCTCGGAGACGTGGACACGGAGGGAGTGATGGTCGGGCCGAAGGCAGTCGGCGAGTCGCTCTTCGGCCCCTATCTGTTGGCGGTTGAACTGGCCGGCTTCCTGTTGTTGGCCGCGTTGGTCGGTGCTTACCACTTAGGTCGGCGCTATCTCGAGGAACGGCGGGAAGAAGCAGGCTGATGGCCGTCGCCGTTCCTCTCGATTGGGTCCTGTATTTGGCGGCGGTGCTGTTTCTATTGGGGCTGCTCGGCGTGCTCGTGCGCCGCAACGTGATGTTCATGCTGATGTCCTTGGAGGTGATGATGAACGCCGCGGGACTCGCCTTCATCGCGGCCGGAGCCAAGTGGGGGCAGCCCGACGGGCAAATCATGTTCATGCTGATTCTGGCGCTCGCGGCCGCCGAAGTGGCGGTGGCGTTGGGCTTGGTGCTGCAACTGTCGAGGCGCTTCGACACGCTCGATGTCGACGCCGCTAGCGAACTCTCCGGCTAGGCCGACAGGCGCAAACAAGGGCAGGCGATGGATTACTTGTGGTTGGTGCCGGCGTTGCCGCTCTTGGGCTTCGCGGTGTTGTTCGTCACCGAAGGCCGCCTGCCCGACAAGTGTGTGGCCTGCGTCGGTGCCGGCAGCGTCGGTCTCGCCGCGCTGGTCGCGCTTGTCGCCGGTTACGAGTTCGTCAATAGCGGCGAACCCCACTATTCGCAACCCCTTTGGACGTGGATGGCCGTCGGCGACTTCCAACCGGCCATCACCTTGCACTTGGATGCGCTGTCCTTGGTGATGACCGGCGTCATCACTGGCGTCGGCTTCCTTATTCACCTCTACGCCACCGGCTATATGTGGAAGGATCACGAGGAGCCTGCCGGCTACGGCCGCTTCTTCGCGTACATGAACTTGTTCGTGTTCGCCATGCTGATGCTGGTGTTGGGCGACAACCTCTTGGTTCTGTTCCTAGGCTGGGAAGGCGTGGGCCTGTGCAGCTATCTGTTGATCGGCTTCTATCACCGCGACTCCGCGAATGGCTACGCGGCGCGCAAGGCCTTCGTGGTGACCCGGGTCGGGGACACCGCGATGGCTCTTGGACTCTTCCTGCTATTTCGCGAACTGCACACACTGGAGATTCAAGCAGCGCTCGCCGATGCGAATACCCTCGAGCCGGGCATGGCCACCGCCATCGGTCTCCTGCTGCTCGGCGGCGCGGTCGGCAAGTCCGCCCAATTGCCACTGCAAACTTGGCTGCCGGACGCGATGGCGGGCCCGACGCCGGTGTCCGCGCTCATTCACGCGGCGACCATGGTTACCGCCGGCGTCTACCTGATCGCTAGGATGCAGGGCATCTACGAGGTAGAGGGAGCGTATGTAGCGCAACTCGCCGTCGCCATCGTCGGTCTCGCTACCTTACTCATCGCCTCGTTCACCGCGCTGGCGCAGAACGACATCAAGCGCATCCTCGCGTATTCCACGATGAGCCAAATCGGCTACATGTTCATGGCGCTCGGCGTCGGCGCGTGGTCGGCGGCGATCTTTCATCTGATGACGCACGCCTTCTTCAAGGCGCTGCTGTTCCTTGCCGCGGGTTCCGTGATCTTGGCGCTGCATCATCAGCAGGACATTTTCAAAATGGGCGGCTTGTGGCGCAAATTGCCGGTGCCGTTCATCAGCATGTTGATCGGCTCGTTGGCCTTGGTGGCGTTTCCACTTACCTCGGGCTTCTTCAGCAAAGACGCGATTCTTTTAACGGCGTACGGCTCTGAGCAAGGCGGCTGGGTGTTCTGGCTCGGTGGCGTGGTCGCCGCCGCCATGACGGCGTTGTACACCACGCGCATGATCGTGGTGGCCTTCTTCGGCGAAACGAGGACCGAACCCCACGATCACTCGCGCATGAACATGTGGGGGCCGCTCGTGGTGCTGTGCGTCCTTTCGGTAGCCGCGGGCTGGCCTGCTTTTAGCGTGCTCGACGGCCAACTCGGCGCGATCAAGGCGTTTGATCACTTCACACCCATCGCGCTCGTCACGACACTTGTGCCCCTCGTCGCCATCGGCGTCGGCTGGCTCGTATTCAGTGGCAAGGTCGACTTGAGCGGATTCGTGGAATCGAGTCTCGGCGACGCGCTGCGACGTTTCTTCGGCAGCGGCTGGGGCTTCGACTGGGTCTACGACCGTGTCTTCGTCAAGCCATTCGTCGGCCTCGCGCAAGCCAACAAGGGCGATCTCGTGGACTGGCTCTACCGCGCGACGGCGGCGATCACGCGAGCCTGCCACTATGTCGGTGCGCTGACGCAAACCGGCCGCCTGCGCTGGTATGCGGTGAATATGGCGATCGGCCTTATCTTGATGTTCTTGATCGTGCTAGAGGTCGTGTAGATGATTCTGGCGGTCATCGCGTTCTTGCTCTTGGCCGGCGTGCTGGCTTGGGGCGCCGAGCGGCTTGCCGGACCGAACGCGCCGCGCTGGGTTGGTTTGATCGCTTTCGTGGCCGGCTTGATCTGGGCGGGGAGCGAGTGGCTGGCCGGCGCCGAGAACGGTCTATACGCGGAGCAGGTGTTCGATTGGATCCCGCAGTTCGGCATCGCCGTCATCTTGAAGATGGACGGATTGAGCCTGCTGATGGTGGCGCTGACGATGTTCCTAGGGGTCGTCGCCGTGGTTTCGTCTTGGGATGAAATCGAGTCCGGGCACGGCTTCTTCCAGTTCAACATTCTGTGGGTGATGGCGGGGGTGGTCGGCGTGTTTACGGCGCTGGACCTGTTCCTGTTCTTCGTTTTCTGGGAAGTGATGCTCATTCCCATGTACTTCCTGATCGCGATCTGGGGGCACGAGAACAAGGGCTACGCCGCCATGAAGTTCTTCTTGTTCACCCAGATCAGCGGCTTGCTGATGCTGCTTGCGATTCTGGCGCTGGTGCTGGCCCACTACGCGAGCAGTGGCGAGGTGACCTTCAGCTACGAGAAGTTGCTCAACGCGCACGAGCATATCGCCGGCGAGCTGCGCATCTGGCTGATGCTCGGCTTCTTCATTGCCTTCGCCACCAAGCTGCCGTCCGTGCCCGTTCACACTTGGTTGCCCGACGCGCACACTCAAGCGCCGACCGCCGGCAGCGTCATCTTGGCCGGCATTCTGTTGAAGACCGGGGCCTACGGCCTGATTCGCTTTGCCGTGCCGCTGTTTCCCGAGGCGTCGCACGACTTCGCCTGGTGGGGAATGCTGCTCGGCGTGGCGAGTATTCTCTACGGTGGCGCCATGGCGTTCAGTCAGTCGGACTTCAAGCGTCTGGTCGCCTACAGCTCGATCGCGCACATGGGCTTCGTTCTGCTCGGCGTCTATGCATTCAACGAACACGGCATGCAAGGTGCGATCCTCACCATGATCGCTCACGGTTTCTCCACCGCAGCGCTGTTCATGATGGCCGGAGCGATTCAGCAGCGCCTGCACACGCGGGAGATGTCGCGCATGGGCGGGCTCTGGACCCACGCCCCGCGCATGGGCGTGATGACCTTGTTTTTCGTGGTGGCGTCGGTGGGTATGCCGGGTCTCGGCAACTTCGTCGGCGAGTTCTTGGCGCTCTTGGGCGCCTTCCGGGTGGACGTGCCGTTGACGGTCGCCGCCACCTTGGGCATCGTCGTCGCCGCCGTGTACGGCCTCTACCTGATGCAGCGCTCGTTCCAAGGCGAGCCGAATCCCGATGTCGCCACGATGCGCGACTTCGGCATGCGCGAGATGAGCGTGATGGTGCTGATGATGCTCGCCTTGGTGTGGGTAGGGGTGTATCCACAGCCGTTCTTGGCGCTGTCCGGAGCGACGATCGAAGCCTTGGGTGTGCTGCCGTGACCGCTTCGCAAGCGCAAGCGTTGCTTCCCTTTTTCGTCCTCTCGGGCGGGATCGTCGCACTGCTGATCTTCGTCGCTTGGTTGCGCTCGCAGCGGGTGGCATTTGGCGGCGCCTTGGTCGTGCTCGCCGCCACCATGGCGACCGTGCCGTGGGCTGCCGACGCCGGGACACAAGTCATCGACGGCGTCCTGAAAATAGACGGCTTCGCGCTCTACTTTCTCGTCCTATTCGCCGTGGCCGCGATTGCGACGGCCGCTTTGTCTTTTCGCTATCTGCCGCCCCGGGTTACGCACACGCAGGAGTTCTACCTATTGCTGGTGATCGCCACGTTGGGTGCCGGGGTCACCGCAAGCGCTGCGAACTTCGCCGGTTTCATGCTAGGGCTCGAAGTGCTCTCCGTTTCGCTCTACGCCATGATCGCCTATCCGGATGACGCCAAGCCGCCGTTGGAGGCGGCGGTCAAGTACCTCGTCCTGTCCGGGGCCGCGTCGAGCACGATTCTGTTCGGCATGGCGATGGTCTACATGGCCACCGGCACCCTGTCGTTCGCTTTCGACGGCGACGAACTGCTTGACGCCGACCTCCTCGCGTTCGGCCAAGCCATGCTGCTCGCGGGGGTGTTCTTCAAGTTGTCGTTGGTGCCCTTCCACATGTGGACGCCGGACGTCTACCAAGGCGCGCCGGCACCCGTCGCCGGCTTCGTCGCCACGGCATCGAAGGGAGCGGTGTTCGCGGTGCTGTTGCGCTACGCCTTGGACGCCAACTTGCTCGCCACCGAATCGCTCTTGACCGCCGTAGTGGTGGTGGCCGTGCTGTCCATGATCGGCGGCAACCTCTTGGCGTTGCTGCAGACCAACTTGAAGCGGCTGCTCGCCTACTCCTCCATCGCGCACCTTGGCTACCTGTTGATCGCCTTGGTGGTGGCCGGCGCACCCGGCGACGACCCCGCGATCGGCGGGGTGGAGACAGGCCTCGTGTACGTGGCCGGCTATTTCCTCATGACATTGGCCGCATTCGGCGTGATGACGGCGCTTTCCCGCGACACCGAGGACGCGGAGGAACTTGCCACCTACGAGGGCCTCTTGTGGCGACGACCCGTGATGGCGGCGGTGCTTATCGCAGCGGCGCTGTCGTTGGCCGGCATCCCGCTCACCGTCGGCTTCATCGCCAAGTTCTACGTGGTCGCGGCCGGCGTGGCAGGAACCGCTTGGCTCTTGGTTTGGGCGCTCATCATCGGCAGCGCAATCGGCGTCTACTACTATCTGCGCATCGTCTTTTCGATGACCAAGCGGGCGACCGCCGGGGAGGCAACAGCGACAAGATTGCCTTGGGAGAGCGTTGTCACCGCGGTGGTGTTGGGCGCGTCGATCTTGGCATTCGGCGTCTATCCGACACCGGTCGTCGAACTGGTGCAGAGCCTCGGCACGCCGTAGTCGACCAGAGGCGAGTTCCTGCTCGGAGCGAGCCATCCCCTACGTCGGTAGGCGTGCTGCCTACCGACTTGCCGACCCGATCCGCCGCGACGGCCGCGACAACGTCCTACGCAGCGGCGTGACGTGCCCAGGTCGGCGTGCGCGCTGGCCGTCGGCTCCGGAAACTGCCCGACCAGACGGACAGAATGAGATGCGCATTGGACATCGGGGTCGTCGAGGACAATATCGCGTCCTTCGAGGGTCGCGTGCTGGCGGACGACGAGCGCGGTGGCGGTGAGCGCGTCGGACATGACGTTTACGGACGACCGGGTGGCGAACGAGGCGCCTTCCGGCGGCGGTGACAGCGCTGTCGCGGCCCCAGAGGTCACGGTGCCCTCAGACGACGACGTGATGCCTTAACCACCCGTCGCACAAGTTGGACTTGGGTTGCGTGCGGCGCCGGCCACAGTCGCACGACTCGCGGCGGCGATTTCGCACACCGCGACGGGGCGATGTCTCTAACGACCAAGCGCCGGCTACGCCTACGCTGGCGGGATGGGACGGATCGCAGAGCCGGCGGGGTCGGCTGGGATCGGCTGGCCGCCGCGTCGGCGCGGCGTGCTATGGTCTGGGCGGGACGCCGGTCGGCGCCG
>CAYGBI010000053.1:0-27762 GCA_964348085.1 uncultured Pseudomonadales bacterium
ACCGCGAACCCGACCGCTCGTGGATCGTCTTCAAGTCCGACAGACTGCTAGCGCCGCCAAGTCCCACAGACTGCTAGTCCGCTTGCCGGCGCAGGAACGACGGGATGTCCAAGATGTTGCTGTCCGTCGCCGTCGCCAACCCCGCACCGCCGGCGGCTTTTTGCCGCAGCGCCGTCGGTTGCTCGTACATCTCGTAGCCGCTGCGGCCAACGCGCGCCGGGCCGGCCGGCGTATTGTCCACGGCGATTTCGGGCCGCTCCGTTTCCGTGCTGACAGCGCGGCCGAGGCCAGTGGCCACCACCGTGACGCGGACCTCTTCGCCCATCTCCGGGTCTTCGACGTGGCCCAACACCACCGTGCTGTCCTTGGCCGCGAGTTCGCGAACGGTGTTGCCGACGGCTCGGAACTCGCCGATGGTGAGCTTCGCGCTGGTGATGTTGACCACCACCCCGCGAGCGCCGTGCGGGTCGATGTCCTCCAACAACGGACTAAGGATCGCCTGCTCCACGGCCACCCGGGCGCGGTCTTCGCCGGCGGCTTGACCGGTACCCATGATCGCCGTGCCGCGTTCCGACATCACGGTGCGCACGTCGGCGAAATCGACGTTCCAGCGGCCCGGCCGGATGATGATGTCGGCAATGCCCTGCACGGCGCCGCGCAGCACCTCGTCGGCGGTGGCGAACGCTTCGTCCATGCCGGTGTCCTCGTCGAGCATTTCGAGCAGTTTGTCGTTGGGAATCTCGATCAAAGAGTCCACGTGCTCGCGCAGTTCGGCGATCCCCGCATCGGCTATCCGGGCGCGGTTCTCGAACTCGAACGGCCTAGTCACCACGGCGACCGTGAGGATGTCGATCCCCTTGGCGATTTGCGCGATCACCGGTGCTGCGCCGGTGCCGGTGCCGCCGCCCATGCCGGCGGTGATGAACAGCATGTCGGCGCCGGTCAGCGTTCGGTGGATGGTGTCGCGGTCCTCGACCGCCGCGGAGCGGCCCACTTCCGGGTCGGCGCCGGCGCCCAAACCCTTCGTGGTGGTTTCGCCGAGTTGCAGCGTGCTGGGTACGTTCAGGTTCTTGAGCGCTTGCGCATCGGTATTGGCGGCGATCAGTTCGACGCCGTCGAAGTCTTGCTCTGCCATGCGTTGCACGGCGTTGCCGCCGCCGCCGCCGACGCCGATGACCTTGATCACCGCGGTCTGCGGCGGCTCCGCGAGTTCGAACGCCATTCCCGTATCTCCTTGCTTGAACTGGGACATATCCTTATCTCCTCGTGTGATGGTGGCCGGTCTCGGCCCGTTACAAATTTTCGCTTAGCCAGCTTTTCAGGCGCGCGTACCAGCCGCCGGCAAGATCGCCGCGACGGTCGTGGCCGTCGCTTTGCGTCTCCTGTTTGTGGCCGTACATGGCGAGGCCCACGCCGGTGGCGTAGATGGGGTCGCGCACGATGTCGGTGAGTCCCGCAATGCCGCTTGGCGAGGCGAGATTGACCGGCAGGTGAAAAATCTCTTCAGCCAACTCCACGGCGCCTTCCATCTTCGCCGAACCGCCCGTCAGCACCACGCCCGAGGCGGTCAGGTCCTCGAAGCCGCTGCGCCGCAGCTCGGCGAGCACGAGCGTAAACAGTTCTTCGTAGCGAGGCCCCACCACTTCGGCCAACGTCTGCCGCGACAGCTCTCGCGACGGCCGTTCGCCGACGCCCGGTACTTGCACGCACTCTTCGGCTTTGGCGAGCTGCGTCAATGCGCAGGCGTACTTGATCTTGATGTTCTCGGCATGTTGCGTGGGCGTGCGGAACGCCATGGCGATGTCGTTGGTGATTTGGTCGCCGGCGATCGGGATGACCGCGGTGTGGCGGATGGCGCCGTCGGTGAACACGGCGATGTCCGTAGTGCCGCCGCCGATGTCCACTAGGCACACGCCCAAGTTGCGCTCGTCCTCGGAGAGCGTCGAATAGCTCGACGCCAATTGCTCCAAGATGATGTCGTTCACTACGAGTTCGCAGCGCTCGATGCATTTCTCGACGTTTTGCATGGCGTTGACTGCGCAGGTCACGAGATGGACTTTCGCTTCCAGTCGCACGCCCGACATGCCGAGCGGCTCCTTGACGCCTTCTTGGCTGTCGATGACGTATTCCTGCGGCAAGATGTGCAGCACTTTTTGGTCGGCGGGAATGGCCACGGCTTGCGCCGCGTCGATCACCCGCTCGATGTCTTGGCGATAGACCTCGCGGTCTCTGATGGCGACGATGCCGTGCGAGTTGAGCCCGCGCACATGGCTGGCGGCGATGCCGGCGTATACCGAGTCGATTGGGCAACCCGCCATCAGTTCGGCCTCTTCGACCGCTCGCCGTATCGCTTGCACCGTGGACTCGATGTCGACCACGACGCCCCTCTTCAGCCCGTACGAGGGTTGCGAGCCGATGCCGATGATTCTCAGTTCGCCATCCGCCGCTACCTCGCCGACCACCGCGGCCACCTTGCTGGTGCCGATGTCCAAGCCGACGATGTTGTGCGCTTGTTCGCTCGCCATGGCGTTACTCGCTATCCGACATGCGATGCGCCATCGGCGCCAAGGATGGCGACCCAACCGCCGCCAATTGCAGATTCGCCGGAGCCGCAGGGCTTGGGTGACGCTCGGTCGTTGCTCGCCAACGTACCGCGACGCCGGCGTCGTAACGCGCGTCGGCGCGCTCGAAGGGCGCCGGGGCGTCGCGCAGCGCGGCGCGATAGACGATGGCGAACCGCGTGAACCGCTCGGTTAGATCGGTCCTGCCGAGCAAGATGCACCCGCCGTTCGAGAAAGTCGCCGTCCAGCCGGCGGCGTCTTGGTCGAGGCGCGTCACCGCGAGGCCGAGGGCGCGGGCGGCGTCGTTCAGCAGGGCGAAGACGCGCATCGTCTCCGCGCCGTCGGCGGTCGAGGTGTGGAATGTCGGCAAGCTGGTCGGTTCATCGACCTTGGCGCGCGCCCGCTCGTCGCCCCGGACGATGTTGCCGCCGGTGGTGAGCCAAGCGTCCGTCCCCCAGCGCGCGGCGATGGTCTCGCGCTGTACCCAAATGTGCAGCGCGTCCGGCCAGTGCCGACGCACGCGGATTTCGCGCGTCCAGCCGAGTGCTTCGACCGCGGCCACCACGTCGGCGGCGGCGGGCAAGCCGGAGCGTGCGACCGCGGCCGCCACGGAGTCGCGTACTTGGCGTCGCTCGGCATCGGACAAGTCGCCCTCCACACGCACCAGACTCACGTCCACCGCAGCCATGGCGTGGGCAAACCCCAAGCCGCCAACGACGGCGGCGAGGACTAGGAGCGAAATGCTGCCCAACGGCTTCAGCATCGCGCACTCCGGATCATGGCCGCCACTTGATCGATGTCGCCGGCGCCTTGCACCATCACGACGTCGTCCTCGGCCACGACTGCGCCGAGTTTGGCGAACGCCGCTTGCGGGCTCGGCGCGAACAACGCTTCTACTTCGCCGCGCGCATTGATGGCGCCGGCAAGCGCCTCGCCGTCGACACCGGCGATCGGCGTTTCGCTGGCGGCGTAGATGTCGGCGAGAACGAGCACGTCGACACGGGACAGCGCGACGACGAAGTCGTCGAACAAGTCCCGTGTCCGCGAGTAGCGGTGCGGCTGGTAGACCATCACCAAGCGCCGCCCGTCCCACAAGTGCCGGGCGGTGGCGACCGTATGGGCGATCTCGGTGGGATGGTGGCCATAGTCGTCGAGCAAGGTCACCCGTTTTCCCGCGACGGCGCATTCCGTGGTCTCGAAACGGCGCGCCACGCCGGGAAACTCGCCAATGCCGCGGACGATGGCGTCGTCTTCGACGCCTTCCGCACTGGCCGCGGCGACCGCCGCCAACGCGTTCTGGGCATTGTGGCGGCCAGGCAACGGGCTGGAGATGCGCAAATCGTCGCCTTCGACGCGGGACACCGTGAAAACGGCGCGCCCAGCCTCCGAGGTCTCCGAGGAGAGCGGACTCGCGTGGTAGTCGGCGCCGGCCGCGAAGCCGTAGCTACGGGTGGCGCGGTCAATGCGCGGGGCCAGCGCGGCGACGTGCGGGTCGTCGGTGCCGAGCACGGCCAAGCCGTCCTCCGGCAGCCGTTCGGCGAACTTCGCGAACGCGGCTTCGAGTTGGGCCAGGTCGTGCCGGTAGGTCTGCAAATGGTCGTAGTCGATGTTGGTGATCACGGCGAGCGACGGGCGCAAATGGAGGAAAGAGGCGTCGCTCTCGTCGGCCTCCGCGATCAGATGGCGCCCTTTCCCTCGCCGAGCGTTGCCGCCGTCACGGGTCACGGTGCCGCCGACGACGAAGGTCGGATCGAGACCGGCCGTGGCGAAGATGCTCGCCAGCATCGCGGCGGTGGTGGTTTTGCCGTGGGTGCCAGCTACGGCGATGCCGCGTCGGCCGGGCATGAGGGCGCCGAGCATCGCGGCCCGCGGCAGGATCGGGATGCCGAGACGCCGCGCCGTCGTCAGCTCGACATTGCCGTCGGCGATGGCGCTGGATCGCACCACCATGTCTGCGTTCGTTACCGCTTTGGCCGCGTGTCCCAAGCGAACCTCGACGCCCAACGCGGCGAGCCGGTCGGTGACCGCGGAACCGGCGACATCGGAGCCGCTGACTTGGTGGCCCTCGGCGAGCAGCACTTCGGCCAAGCCGCACATGCCGGCGCCGCCAACACCCACGAAGTGGATGTTGCGCGGCTCGGCCAAGGTCGGCGTCTCAGGCAATCGCCACCTCCGCTGCACTAGGCCGCTTCGCCTTTGGCGTGCGCTCGTAATCCGCGCGCAGCGCGAGCGCCACCAATGCCGAGCAGACGATGAGACTGTTGCCGCCGAAGCTGATGAACGGCAGCGTCAACCCCTTGGTGGGCAGCGCGCCGCTGTTGACGCCGACGCTGATGAGCGTCTGCACGCCAATCAGCAGCGCCGCGCCGTAGGCGACCATGCCGGCGAACATCCGCTGCTCGCCGACGGCGCGGCGACCGATGGCGAACATGCGCACGGTCAGGAAGGCGAGCAACGCTAGCAAGGCGAATGCGCCGGCGAGCCCCAACTCCTCGGCGATGACCGCGTAGATGAAGTCGTTGTGCGGCTCCGGCAAGTAGCGCAACTTCTGTATGCCTTCGCCCAAACCCAAGCCGAAAAACTCGCCGCGGCCGAAGCCGATTAGCGCCTGAGTGAGCTGATAGCCGCTGCCGGTTCGCTCGGCCCAAGGGTCGAGGAAGGCCATCAGGCGCTCCACTCGATACGGGTTCGAGAGGGCCAAGGCGACCAAACCGGCGCCGCCGAACGCCGCCGCCAAGGCGAAGTAGCGCAGCCTGGCGCCGGCCAAGAACACCATCCCGGCGGCGACCGCAGCCAATACCACGATGCTGCCGAAGTCCGGTTGCAGCAATAGCAGCCCCAGTAGCGGCACCAGCCACAGCAGGGGTTTGAGCAGCGCCTGCCAGTGGATAGGCAAGCTGTCGCGATTGCGCGTCACGTAGCCGGCCAAGTAGACGATGGCCAGCATCTTGGCCGCCTCGGCTGGCTGGAAACGCACCACGCCCAAATCGATCCAACGGCGCGCGCCATTGACTTCCACGGACAGCGCCGGCAGCAATACCAGTGCGCAAGGCACGAAGGCGAGCAGCAGCAGGGGTCGGTGGATGTCCTCCCAAACGCGCATCGGCACCAAAGCGACGGTGGCGAATACGCCGGCGGACACGACGACGAAAGCGGCGTGCTTGATCAAGTGCTGTTCCGCGCCGCCGGGCTGCGTCGCCGCGGCGGAGGCCACCAGCACCAACCCGGCGGCGACCAGCGCCAGCCACGCCATCACCAGCGTCAAATCCAGTCGCTCGATCATGCGGCGTGTTCCTCGCCCGGCGAGCCCGGCAGCGCGTGGACGGCACCGGCGAAGTCGTCGCCCCGCGCTTCGTAGTTGGCGTACATGTCGAAACTCGCGCAGGCTGGCGACAGCAGCACGATGTCGCCCGGCTTGGCGGCGGCGTGCGCCTGCCGTACCGCGTCGCGCATGTCGGTCGCATGGTTGAGCGCCGTTTGCCCGTTGAGCGCTTGCGCCAGGAGAGGGGCGTCGCGACCGAGCAGGATCAGCCGCGAAACATGACGACCGACGGCGGCCGCGAGGTCTTGAAAGGTGGCGCCTTTGCCGTCTCCACCGGCGATCAGCACGATGTCGGTGCCGCCGAGACCTTCCAAGGCGGCGCGACAGGCGCCGACGTTGGTGGCCTTCGAGTCGTTGACGTAGGCGACGCCGTCGATTCGCGCCACTAGCTGGGCACGGTGCGGCAGGCCGGGAAAGCTCGTTAGCGTCTGCGTATGGGCGTCGACGTCCACGCCCGCCAAATGCGCCATGGCGGCGGCGGCGAGGATGTTGAACTGGTTGTGCCTACCCTGGAGCGCTAGCGCGGCGGTCGGCAGCTCTCGCCCGGCGACGATCGCCGCGTCCTCGGCGAGCCGCCAGCGACGGTCGCCGTTCAGCGCAATGGCGGGAATGTTCTCCGGCGCCGCCGTGCGGACATCGTCGGCGTTGAACACGGCGCGCTCGGCGCCAGCGTAGATGCGCCGCTTGCTGGCGGCGTAGCTGTGGATGTCGGGGTAGCGGTCCATATGGTCGGCGCTTACGTTCAACACGCTGGCGACGGCGAGTTCGGGCCGTGTAAGGCGTTCAAGTTGGAAGCTCGACAGCTCGAGCACATAGGCGTCGTGGTTGGCCGCCAACAAGGCCAGCGCCGGTGTGCCGAGATTGCCGCCGGCGGCTGCATCGAAGCCGCCGGCGCGCAGCAGTTCGCCGAGTAGCGTCGCCACCGTGCTCTTGCCGTTGGTGCCGGTGACCCCGAGCACGGGCGCCGGCGCCGAGCGCACGGCGTCGAGAAACAGCTCGATGTCGCTCGAGATGCGTAGCCCGCGGGTGCGCGCCGCCCGCACGTATCGGTTACCCAACGGCACGCCGGGGCTTACCACGATCCGATCCGCCTCGTTCAGCACGCGGGGCCAGTCGCCGGCCGCGACGATCTCCACTTGAGGAAAGCGGTCCAGTACGGCCTTCCGGTAGGGCGGCTCGGCGCGCGTATCGAAGGCGAACAACCGGTCCCGTGCGGAGAGATGCTCGATGCACGAGTACCCCGTGGCGCCCAAGCCGAAGACGATGGTGGTGTGCTCGCTCATCGCAATTTCAACGTGGACAGTCCGACCAGCACCAGCACCAGGGTGATGATCCACAAGCGCACGATGACGCGGGGTTCCGGCCAGCCGAGCAGTTCGAAGTGGTGGTGGATGGGGGCCATGCGAAACACCCGCTTGCCGGTTAGCCGAAACGACGCCACCTGCACGATCACGGAGACCGCCTCCACCACGAACAACCCGCCCATGATGAGCAGCACGATCTCGTGGCGCACCACCACCGCCACCACGCCAAGCGCGGCGCCGAGCGCCAGCGCGCCGATGTCGCCCATGAACACCTGCGCCGGATAGGTGTTGAACCAAAGGAAGCCTAGGCCGGCGCCGATTAGCGCGCCGCAGAACACCGCCAGTTCGCCGGCGCCGGCGATGTAGGGGATTTGCAGGTAGTCGGCGAACTGCACATGGCCGGTGAGGTATGCGATGAGGCCGAGCGCCGCGGCGACCATCACCGTCGGCAACGTGGCCAAGCCGTCCAAGCCGTCGGTGAGGTTGACGGCGTTGCTCATGAACACGATCACGAAGTACGTCAGCACGACGAAGCCGATGCCGAGCGGCACGACAGCCTGCTTGAAGAACGGCACGACGAGGCTCGTTTCCGCAGCGGTCTCGGCGCTGGCGAACAGCACTACCGCGGCGGCGAAGCCGAATACGGACTGCCACAAGTACTTCCAGCCGGCGGTGAGGCCGCGCGAGCTCTTTTGGCTGATCTTCAAGTAGTCGTCTACCCAACCGATCGCGCCGAAGGCGACGACGACCCCGAGCACGATCCAGATGTAGCGGTTGTCCATCTGTCCCCACAGCAAGGTCGAGACGATGACGGAGACGAGGATCAGCGCGCCGCCCATGGTCGGCGTGCCGGCCTTTTGCATGTGCGACGCCGGCCCGAGTTCGCGCACGACCTGACCGATTTGATGGCGGGACAGCTTGCGGATCATCGTTGGTCCGACCACAAGCGAGATCGCCAGCGCCGTCAGCGCGCTGACCACGGTGCGAAACGTCAGGTACTGAAACACGCCGAAACCGCTTACGTAGCGGGCGAGGAAGTCAGTTAGCCAGAGCAGCATGTCTAGGGTTCCCGTTCCGCGTCGTCGTTGGCGAGCAACTCCAGCACCGTGTCCGCATCGCGAAACGGCCGCTTCTCGCCGGCGACCTCTTGGTAGGCCTCGTGGCCCTTGCCGGCGAGCAGTACGATGTCGTCGGCGCCGGCCAAGTCGAGTGCGGTGGCGATCGCTTGGCGACGATCGGCGATGCGATGCACCGTGCTGGCGTCGGTGAATCCGGCCAAGACGTCGTCGAGGATGCGTTCAGGATCTTCGTGCCGTGGATTGTCGGAAGTGGCGATCACCACGTCGGCGTGGGCCTCGGCTTGCCGCGCCATCAGCGGCCGCTTGCCGCGGTCCCGGTCGCCGCCGCAGCCGAACGCGACGAGCAGTCGCCCGGCGCCCGTCAAGTGGCTGCGCACCGCGGTCAACGCCGCGCGCAAGCCGTCCGGGGTGTGGGCGTAGTCGACGAGCACGGTCGGCCGTCGGCTCACCTGCTGCATGCGCCCCGGAACACCGGTGAGTCGCTCCATGGCGGCCACCACAGCGGCCAAGGACATGCCCAATCCGCAGCACGCGGCCACGGCCGCGGCGGCGTTGTAGACCGAGAACTCGCCGAAGAACGCCGGCAGCGAAAACGCACTGCGACCCCACGGCGTATGCCAGACGCCGTGGATTCCGTCGGCCGCGTAAGCGACGTCCGACCAGCGCAAGGCCGCGTCGCGGCCGAAGCCCACGACCGGCATCGTCGTGCCCAAGTCCACGGCGATGTCGCGCCCCAAGGGGTCGTCCACATTTACCGCCGCGAAACGCAACGGGCGTTGAAACAGCCTCTTCTTGGCGTCGCCGTAGCGTTGCATCGAGCCGTGATAGTCCAAGTGGTCGCGGCTCAAGTTGGTGAATACCCCAACGGCGAAATCGACCGCATCGACGCGGCCTTGCGCCAAGGCGTGGGAGCTCACTTCCAAGGCCGCCGCCTTGGCGCCTCGGCACTCGAGCGTGCGCAACTGCGCTTGCAGGGCGATCGGGTTGCCGGTGGTGAGCGGCGACGGGCGCAGTTGCGGAGGGCGTCCCCAACCGAGCGTGCCGATGTACGCGCCGTGCGCCAAGATGCGGGCGATGTTGAACGCCACGCTGGTCTTGCCGTTGGTGCCGGTGACGCCGACCACGTCGAGTCGCTTGCTCGGCGCGCCGTAGAAGCGGCGGCCGAGTTCGCCTAGGCGCCGGCTGACGTCCGGCACGACGACATTGACGAAGGCGCCCGCCATCGGCCGTTCGGAAATCACCGCGACGGCGCCGGCCGCCAGCGCCTCGGGGATGAACTCGTGGCCGTCGAACTCGCCGCCTCGGTAGGCGACAAAGAGATCGCCTTGGTGCGCTTGCCGCGAATCGCAGCACAAGCCTGAAAGCGGCACGGCAGGTGCGCTGGCGTCCCCGAGCAGTTGTCGGAGGTCCATCCGCGTTGCCGGAACGCTCATGCGGTCGCACCTTGCGGCGGCGCGTCGGGTGGGACACCCAGCATGTGCAGCGCCCGCGTGGCGACGCGGGCGAAGACCGGGGCCGCGACTTCGCCGCCGCCGAACAAGCCGCGTCGCGGTTCGTCGACCACCACCACCAGCACGATGCGTGGCTGCTCGGCGGGCGCGAAACCGGCGAAGAAGGCGATGTGCGAACTGTCGTCGTAGCCGCCGATGCCGACCTTGCGCACGGTGCCGGTTTTCCCGGCGGCCGTATAGCCATTGGGACGTCCCCGGGGCGCGGTGCCGTCTTTCGTCAAGACGGCGCGCATCATCTTGGTGACGGCCGCCACGTCTTGCGGCGGGAACACTTGCTGGCCGGGGCCGGTTTCGGCGTCGAGCAGCACGGCGACATCCTTCTTGAGGCCGCCGCCGGCGAGCATCAAGTAGGCACGCGCAAGTTGGATGGGCGACACGGTGAATCCGTACCCATAGGCCATGGTGACTCTGCCGATGGCTTTGTCGAGATCGTCCGCGCCAAGTGCGCCGATCGCTTCGCCCGGCAATCCGCAGCCGGTGTAGTCGCCAAAGCCGGCACGGTGAAAGGCGTCGAAAACCGCCTGCTCCGGCAACGCCAGCGCCATCTTGGCGATGCCCACTTGGCTCGACTTCGCCACTACGCCGGCGACGGTCAGCAGGCCGCGATCCACCGGATCCT
The DNA here is from genome assembly GCA_964348085.1 of uncultured Pseudomonadales bacterium. GTDB lineage: Bacteria > Pseudomonadota > Gammaproteobacteria > Pseudomonadales > Azotimanducaceae > VXYL01. The sequence continues at coordinate 10,397 of CAYGBI010000053.1, forward strand.
GCACCGTCTTGCGGCCGACTTGCATCCACCCGGGGGCGGTGTCGATCTCGGTATCCGGCGTATAGCCTTCCGCCAACGCGGCGAGGACGGTCAGCGGCTTTACCGTGGAACCGGGTTCGTAGACGTCCGTGATGGCGCGGTTGCGTACGCCGTTGCTGCTGCGGCCCCCCCAGTCGTTCGGATTGAACGACGGCTGATTGGCAAGCGCGAGCACATGGCCCGTTCGCGCGTCCAGCATCACCACGGAACCGCCGGCGGCGCCGTGGTGCTGTACCGTCGCCTTGAGTTCCCGATAGGCGAGAAACTGCAGTCGCAGGTCGAGGGAAAGATAGACGTCCTCGCCTCGCGTCGGCGCCCGCAAATAGGCCAGATTCTTGATCGCGTGACCGGTTCTGTCGCGTAGTACGCGCTTGGCGCCGGGTTTGCCGGTGAGCGTCTTGTTGAGCGCCAACTCCAGACCCTCTTGCCCGATGTCGTCGATGTTGGTGCGACCGACGACATGGGCAGAGGCCTCCCCGGCAGGATAGAAGCGGTGGTAGGCGCGCGTGCTTTGCACGCCCTCGATGCGCAGGTCGGCGACGCGCCGGGCGACATCCGGCGGCACCCGCCGCGCCAAATAAGCGAAGCGTCGGGAGCCGGCGGCGATTCGTCGCTCCAGCCGGTCGGGTGTCACGCCCAAGGCGTTGCCCAAGCGGCTCAGGTCGGCGTTGGTGAGCGCTGCGTGCTGCGGGTCCACCCAGAGGTAATTCATCGGCGCGCTCACCGCGAAGGGCTCGCCGTTGCGATCGAAGATCATGCCGCGATGGACGGGGATGTCCACCACGCGCACGGAAATCGCCTCGCCTGCGTTCTTGAGGAACTCGCGTTCGGCGATGTTGAGATAAGCGGCGTGCGCCGCCAAGCCGACAAACGCGAGGCCAAAGAGCGCGACGATCAAGTAGTGCCGCCAAGCCGGCAACTCGGTTCGCGCCGTGGTCGGCCGCTCGTGGTTGCGTTCCGGGCGCTTGCGCCCGCGACGCTTGCCGCCCGGCACCACGCCGTTCATCGCTCCACCCTCACCACGGTGGTTGGAAAACGCATATCGAGTTCTTCTTCCGCGACTCGCTCCACATTGTGGTAACCGGCCAACGTGGCGCGTTCGAGCAGCAGCATGCGGTACTCGCGCAGGTGGCTGTCTTCGGTCCGCTGACTGGCGGTCAGGCGTTGAAACAGGTCGCGCCTTTCGGACGATTGGCGCACGGTCTGCACGCCGGTGATGGTCGCCAAGGCGTAGGCCGCCAAGCCGAGCGCCAACCAGAACTTGACCGGGGAGCGGCGCTTCATGGCTGCGCCCTCAGTTTTTCCACGGCTTGCAGCAAGGCGCTTCGGGCACGCGGATTGGCGAGCACTTCGGCGGCTTGCGGGCGCAGGCCCCGGCCCACGGAGGCGACGCGCCTTGCCGGTGGCGGCGGCAAAGCGCGCGCCGGCAACCTAGGCGGTATGGCCAAACCCTGCGTCCAGCGCCGAAATCGGCGGCGAACGAGGCGGTGCTCCAAACTGTGGAAGGTAATCGCCGCCAACCGTCCGCCCACGGCGAGCGCGTGGAAGGCGGCGTCCAAGCCGCGGGCCAGTTCGTTCAACTCGTCGTTGATGTGGATGCGCACCGCTTGGAACACCCTGGTGGTCGCGGCGGACTTCCTGCCGCCCGCGTCCGGAGCCGCGTGCGCCACGACAGCGGCGAGTTGCAGCGTTCGCTCGAGGGGGCGGGCGCGTACGATGCCGCGGGCCACGCGACGAGCGTGGCGCTCTTCGCCGTAGCGGCGAATCGCGTCGGCGATTTCCGCTTCTCGAGCCGTGTTCAACCAGGTCGCCGCGGTCGGTCCGGCGCCTTGGTCCATGCGCATGTCCAAAGGGCCGTCAGCGAGGAAACTAAAGCCGCGCTCGGCGTCGTCGAGTTGCGGCGAGGACACGCCGACGTCGAACAGCACGCCGCACGGCGCTTGTACTCCCGAGTCGGCGAGGTGCGCCCGCAAGTCGCCGAACCGCCCTTGCCGCACGCGCACGCGCGGGTCTCGGCGAGCTAACTCGGCGGCGCAGGCGACGGCGTCGGCATCGCGATCGAGAACCAGCAACGTAGCTTGCGACGACAGCAGCGCGAGCAGGTGGCGGGCGTGGCCGCCCCGTCCGAACGTGGCGTCCACATAACGACCGTGCGGGTCGAAAGCAAGCGCCTTCGCCACCTCCTTGGCCATTACGGGTGCGTGTCCCGCGTCGTCTTCCATGAACGCCACCGTGTTGCGGCTTGCATTCCATTGTTTGGTGCTCAAGGAAGGGGCGCCCCTCCTGGCGCCGCTTCCTCGCCACCTCGCTCGGCCCGGCTAGGCCCCTCGCTACTTCAGAATTGGATAGCCGAGCCCTGCAGGTGGTTTTGCTGTTCGACCGCTGCTTCTTTGCGCCACCCGGTCTTGATGTCTCGCCACAGGTCGTCCGCCCACATCTCCAGCTTGTTCACCTGTCCCAGCAGTGTCGCTTTTCTGTCCACTCCCGCGTAATCGCGCAACTCGTTGGTCACCAGTATCCGGCCATTGCTGTCCAATTCCGTATCGGTGGCGAAGCCGATGATTTTCCGCTGTAGGTCGCGGTTTTGCGGTTGCGTGTTGTCCAACGCGATCAGCTTTCCTTCGAGTTCTTGATAGTGCGGCTCCGGATAGATGAGCAAACAGGTCTTGGCGACGTCGATCGTCACCACCAACCGGCCATCGGCGAGCTGCTGGAATATCTCTCGATAGCGAGTCGGCATCGCGAACCGGCCACGTTCATCCAAGCTTACGTTGGCATTGCCGCGAAACATCGTCTATCTATTTGGTGCTCGCAGGAGTGGCTAGGTGGTCATCCATGACCGTCTCCACATCCCTGTTCGGGCTAACCAGCAACTCCCACGAGAACCCACGAAACTACCCAAAAGTTACCCTTCCGACGGCTAGATTTCAACCAGCGGCTCAAAACTAACGATTTTCGAGCGATTTATTTATATCTTTATCCAGTATTTATTGGAATGCATCCAGTAGCAGCATTCGGGCGCGTGGAGCAGGCTATGCTTCCCCCTTTGCACATAGGGAGGCGAAAACCGGTGACGAGCGACGCCAACAAACTGATTCGTAAGGCGGCGACGGTGCTCGTCGTTCGGCAGGGCGAATCGGCCATCGAAGTGTTCATGGTGCAACGCCCAGGACGTGGCGCTTTCCCGAATCTGCACGTGTTCCCCGGCGGCAAGGTGGACGATGGCGACGACCGATTGGGGCACTTGTGTCACGATCTGTCGGATGCGGCTGCGTCGAAAATGTTGAGCGTATCGGCGGGAGGATTGCGCTATTACGTCGCGGCGGTTCGCGAGTGTTACGAGGAATGCGGCGTGCTGCTCGCCTACCGGGACGGTGCGTTGTTTCAGCCAGCGGACGACGCCGAGCATCGCCGCTTCGACGGCTATCGCAATGCCTTGACGTCCGGCGACCTGAGCTTGCTGGACGTGGCCGAGCGGGAGGGCCTGCGCTTCGCCACGGATCGCGTTCGCTACTTCAGCCACTGGATTACGCCGGAACCGGCGCCGGCGCGTTTCGACACCCGCTTCTTCGTTGCCGCCATGCCCCCCGGCCAGCGCGCCGAGGGGCACCAGCGCGAAACGGTAAGCGGGGTGTGGGTTACCCCGGCGCGGGCTTTGGCCGATCACGACGCGGGACGTTGGCAGATGATTCACCCCACGCTTACGTCGCTGCGCACGGTGGCGAATTACGACGACGTGTCGGCGCTGATGGCGGCCGTGGCGGCCGGTGACCACGTCGCGGCGGTCGACGCGGCGCTATACCAGCAAGGCATGCAGCGCGACAGTGTGGCGCCGCCTGCGGAGTGAAGGGCCTGCTCGCGGAAAAGCCGTCTATGCCGCTATTGGAGGTCTCGGCCGCCGGCAAGCGCTTCGACGATGGGGGCGCGGCGCGTTGGGTGCTGCGCGATGTATCTTGTTCGGTGGCCCAAGGGCGCACCACGGCCGTCGTAGGTCCGAGCGGCTGCGGCAAGTCGACGTTGCTTAGCCTGATGGCCGGCGTGCTGGTGCCGGATGCGGGGTCGATTCGCTTCCACGAAAGCGATGGCCGCGTGTTTTCCGTATCCAGCGCGAGCGAGCGACGACGCGTTCGCTTTCGTCGCCAGCGTATCGGCTTCATCTTTCAGTTCTTCAACCTCGTGCCTACCCTCACCGCCGCCGAGAACGTGTTGCTGCCGCTCGAACTGAACGGCTTGATGGCGAGCAAGGACGCGGCGCTGGCGCGCTTGGAGATGCTTGGCGTCGCGCACTGTGGGCACCGCTTTCCGAGTACGCTCTCGGGTGGCGAACAGCAGCGTGTCGCCATCGCCCGCGCGTTGGCGCATGCGCCGCAGCTAGTGCTCGCCGACGAGCCCACCGGCAATCTCGACCGCGGCAACGCGGAGAGCGTGGCGGACTTGCTGTGGCGCGCGGTGAGAGAGGTTGGCTGCGCCTTGGTGGTGGCCAGTCACAGCGAGCGCATCGCCAGTCGGGCGGACGCGCTCGTCGAACTCGGCCCGGACCGGTAGGAAACCCTTGAGCGCGCTCCTTCTTAGTCAAGCGCGTTTCGCGTGGCGCCATCCAGTGGGCGCCGCCGCGACATTGGTGGGCGTCATGCTGGCGGTCGTGGCCGTAGTGACGGTGCATTTGGCGGGTGCGGCACTCGCCAACAGCTTGACGGACTTGGCTGGCGTTGCGCCGGGCGGGCACACCCATGTGGCCACGCGCGACGCCTTGGTCGAAAGCGACTACTTCGAGGCGCGCCGGCGTTGGCGCGGCGGCGAGGCCGGCGAGGTGGAGGGCGTCGAAGCCCTGGTTCCCGTCATTGACGACTTCGTCCGCATTGGCGGACAGCCGTTCCGCCTGCTTGGCTTCGATCCCGTGGCGTTTGGTTTTTCTTCCCTGCGCGCCGGCAGGGCGACGGCGTACGGCGATGTGGCCACGTTCCTCACCGAGGATGTGGTCATCGCCGGTCCGCGGGCGGCGCGGGCGATACGCGGAGCGGGAGGCGTGATCGGCGGATACGCGGTCACGTTGATCGAGGGCGGCGCGGACGACGCCATGCTCGCGGACCTGCCGACCGCGCAACGTTTGCTGCACCGGGAAGGCGAGCTCGATGCGGTGTGGATTCGGGCGACGAGCCTGCATGTGCGCCTGCGTTCGTGGTTGGCGGGTTTGTTGCCGGGTATCGGCGCGGCGTTGCCCAAATATGCCGCGCCGGCGCTCCCCGGCTTCGATGTCACCGACCGGGCGAGCTGGCACCCGCTCAGCCGTTTCGCCGATGCCAGCGTCTTCAATCTCGGCATGTTGACGCTGCTGTCTTTGCTGATGGCTGCGTTTTTGGTCGTGCAGGCGAGCTACTCGAACTTCGCGCGCCGCCGGCGCGAACGGGAGCGGCTGCTTGCCATCGGCGTTGCGCGCGCCCGCTTGACCGTGCTCGCGGTCGGCGAGGGCGCGCTGCTTGGCGCTGTCGCCGCGGCACTCGGCATTGCCATCGGCGTTGCCGTCGCCGGCGCCGTGCTGCGAGCCGCCGACGCCGACGCACCACTGCCGACGGCGGATGCGTGGGTGATCGGCAAGGCCGTGTTCTGCGCGGTGTTCATCGGTGGCCTCGGCCCGGCGTTGGCGGAATACACTCGCGGGCACCGCTCGTGGCTCGCTCCGGTGGTTGCCGTTGTTGCGACCGCGCTAGCGGCGCTCGGCCTTGCCGCCGACTCGCTGGCCGCATCGTTCGTCGCCCTGTTCGCCGTTTGCTGTGTGCAGATCGTCGGCATAGTGCCGTTGGCGAGCGCCGCTGTCGGCACCTTGGCGGCCCGACTTTCGCCGAGATTGTCCGCCAAGGCGAATGTGCGGGCGGCCATGCGGCGTGCCGGCGAAATCAAGCTCGCCTTGGGTGCGTTGTCCATCGCCGCCGCGGCGGCGATCGGCATGGGGTTGATGGTGGAGAGCTTGCGCAGCGACTTCACCGCCATGCTGGAACAGCGGCTTTGGCCGGCCGTCTATCTCGACGGCCGCAACGGCGCGGAGAGTGGGCGGGACGCCTTCGATCCGCATTGGATTGGCTCGTTGCCGAACGTCCGCGACGTGCGCCGCTACGGCGAGTTTTCCGGACGACTGTCGGGCCATCCGGTGGCTGTCACCGTCGCTCGTTTGGACGTCGAGGAGGCGGCTCGTTACGGGTTCGCCGAAGCGTCGACCGACGGTGTCCTGCTGAACGAAATCGGCGCTCGCTCATTGGGCTTGAACGTCGGTGACACGGCGAACCTGCGCGCCTCGGGCGCGAGTGCGCCGGTGGAGATCGTTCATGTATTTCGGGATTTCGGCGCACCCATGCCGCGGTTGGTCATGCCGCTCCCGCTCGGCGAGAAGTTCGCGCGAGCCATCGCTTGGCGGCGTGTCGTCGTGCTCGCCGACGGCGACGCGGTCGGCGGGTTAGCGGCACGGTTGGGCGAGCGTTACGGCAGCGACCAAGTGCGCGACCATGCCGCCATTCGCCGTTTCGCCATGACGGTGTTCGATCGCTCCTTCGCGGTTAGTCAAGCGCTTACCGTGATCGCACTGACCGTCGCCGCAGTGGGTCTGTACGCGGCGCTGACCGGCCTGCAGGCCGGCCGACAACGGGAGTTTCGGCTGCTGTCCGCGGTCGGCTATTCGCGTGGCGAGATTTGGCGCCAAGCGATGGCGCAGACGGCGATTCTGGGCAGCGTGTCCGCGCTCGCCGCGCTGCCGCTGGGGGTGTTCATCGCTTGGGTGCTGTGCGCGTTCGTCAATCCGCAGGCGTTCGGCTGGTCGATCGGTTTGACGCTCGACGCTTGGTCCGTCGCCGGCCCGCTGCTGCTCGGCGTCGGCGCCGCCGTCGCCGCGGGCGCGATACCGGCTTACAAGTCGTCGTTTGGCTCGGGCGGTGACGAGTAGACGCGCGGCGTTGGCTTGCGCCGCCCTGTTGGTCGGCTGCGCCGGTCCGACCGAGGAACCGGGCGAGGGTTTGCGAGCCCTGCTTGGCGACGCCAACTTGCGCGGGTCGGCGCCCGGCTCGAGACCGGACTTGGGGGCCGAGGCGGGCTTCGCCAAGGCCGACCAGCCGCGCGTGTTCCAGTTCCCGCTGGACCATGGGTCACACCCGATGTTTCGCTCCGAGTGGTGGTATCTCACGGGTGTCTTGGCCACGGCGGAAGGACGCGAGTTCGGTGTCCAGTTCACGTTGTTTCGGCAAGGCATCGCGCCGCGCCTCGACAGCGCCCCGACCACTGGCGCCGAGGCGTGGCGCGGGGCGCAGATTTATATGGGGCATGTCGCCGTGTCGGATGTCGCCGCGCGCCGGCACTGGCACGAGGAGCGCTTCGCGCGTGGTCACCCCGGCGTCGCCGGCGTCGTCGCGGAACCGTTCGAGGCGCACATCGACGGCTGGCGGCTGGCGTCCCAAGGCGAGGATTTTTGGCCGCTGCGCCTTGTCAGCCGCGGCCAGCGGTTCGACATCGATCTCGTTTTGTCGGCCACCAAACCGGTCGTCTTGCAGGGCGAGGAGGGGCTGTCGCGCAAGGGCCCGGACAACGCTTCCTACTACTACTCCATCCCTCGCATCGGTGCCGAAGGTGCCATCGCCATCGACGGCGCGACCTATCGAGTCGCCGGCAGCGCGTGGCTGGACCGGGAATGGAGCACCAGCGTCTTGGCACCGGAGTACGCCGGCTGGGACTGGTTCGCGCTGCACTTGGACAATGGCGAGGATCTCATGCTGTATCGGATGCGGCGTCGCGACGGCAAGACGGACGAATACAATTCCGGCGTATTGATCGACGCCGAGGGTCGGAAGCATATGTTGGCGTCGCGGAACTTCTCGTTGCAGGTCGAGCGGACGTGGCGGGGGTGGCCGGTCGCGTGGCGGCTGACTTCGCAGGTGCCGACGGCGAGGGAATGGCGCATACGAGCGATGTTCGAGGACCAAGTGATGGACACGTTGGTGCGCTACTGGGAAGGTGCGGTGATCGTTCAAGACCGCGACCGAGAGCGTGTCGGTCACGGCTATATGGAATTGACGGGCTACTAACAGCCCGTTGGACTTGGCGGTGTTAGCCGCGAAGTCCAACGGGGTGATAGGGCGGTTTGGGCTGGCGAAAGGCGGCGCCGGGAGGCGACGGCTTTCGTGGCGCTAGAGGGATTCGGCGGAGGGCGCAGGACATGACGAAACTCGATTGGCGACGAGAGCGTTCGGAGCGGGGTCCGCATCTCGGCATTCTCGACGTGCGCTTCGACTGGATGCGCCATCCGGCGGGCGAGCCGGTGCTGAAACGGCTGGTGTTGGAGTCCGTGGACTGGGTGAACGTGGTGGCGTTGACCAAGGACGGCTTGTCGATCATGGTTGACCAATACCGGTTCGGTATCGGCGCGCGCACGTTGGAAACCCCCGGTGGCATGGTGGACCCGGGCGAAACACCCCTCGCCGCGGCGCGCCGCGAGCTATTGGAGGAAACCGGCTACGGGGGTGGCGAATGGCGCAGCCTCGGCGCGGTGGAACCCAACCCCGCCATTCACCCGCACCTGTGCCACCACTTTCTGGCCGACGGCGTGGAGCGGGTCGCCCCGCCGCAACCCGGCCCCGGCGAAGCCATAGCGCTTGAGTTCCTTACCGTCGCCGGCATTCGCGCCGCCATGGCGGACGGCCGCTTGCGTCATGTGCTCGCGCTGTCGGCCCTTTGCCGCGTCTTTCCCCTGTTTCCGGTTGATAGCTAGCCAGTAAGTCGCAACGTCGGCTAACCCTGCCCAAGTCCGGCAGGGTTACTAGGCAACAGGGTCAGGATCCTGCGCGGGTACGGCGCAAGATGAATGTGGCGCCGAGCCGTGGCTCGCCGCCGCTGATGCCGTCGTATCGTATTCCGGCGCCGTGCGGAGACCGCACGGTGACGGTGTTCTTGCCTCGCCACACGAGTATCACCTCGCCGGCGCGGGCGGTGTGGGGGCCGGTGATCTTCAGCCTGCCCTTGCGCGTCAGCTTGCCGAGCCGGGTCGCTTCGCCGAGATCCTGCCGGTAGGTGAATTGCAGACTCGGCGTGACCGTCAAGGACGCGGAGAGACCGTCCGCCAGCGAGCCCCGATACTCGCCGGGGAAGCGTTCCCGGTGCTCGTCGGTGGCGGCAACGGAAGGGGCTTGACAGGCCGAGATGGCGGCGAATATGGCGACAACGAGCCCGGCGCCGGCGACTCTCAACATCGCTTTACCCCCGATCAAAGCTGGCAAGACTCTACCACTTGGGCGTGTGCGTTATAGTGCCGTTGACCCCTAAGCGCTGCCCGATGTCGACCATGCGCGGCTTTACCACTGCCATCGTGCATTCGGATCGGCTCGACCCGATCGAGCACGGTTCGCTGCAAAAGCCCGTTCACGCTACGGTGGCCTACGGCTATCAAGACGTCCAAGGCCTCGCCGACGTATTTCAAGGCAAGAGTTCCGGCTACTCCTACGGCCGGCAAGTCAATCCCACCGTCGGCGCCTTGGAGAGCAAGATCAACCGCATGGAAGGCGGGGTCGCGACCGTGTGCTTCGGCACCGGCATGGCGGCCATCGGCACGTTGCTGTTCGCGCTACTGCGGGAAGGCGACCACTTCGTCTCCAGTTCGTTTCTGTTCGGCAACACCAACAGTCTGTTCCAGAGCTTCGAGGCGCACGGCGTGGGCGTCACTTTCGTCGATGCCACGAGTGCGTCGGCGGTCGAGGAAGCGCTGCGCCCGGCCACCAAGCTGGTGTTCGTCGAGACCATCGCCAACCCGCGCACGCAGATCAGCGACCTCGATGGCATCGGCGCACTATGCCGAGAACGGGGCTTGGTCTACGTAGTGGACAACACCATGACCTCGCCCTACCTGTTCCAGCCAGTACGCGTGGGCGCGTCGCTCATCGTCAACAGCCTCACCAAGTACATCGGCGGTCACGGCAACGCGTTGGGCGGCGCGGTGACGGAAACCGGGCGGTACGACTGGACGACATTCGCCAACATCTACGAAACCTATCGCTCGGGCGACGCGGCGAAGTGGGCGATCACGCAGATCCGCAAGAAAGGCCTGCGCGACTTCGGCGCCAGCCTCGGTCCGGAGGCCGCCCATCACTTGGGCGTCGGCGCGGAGACGTTGGCGCTGCGCATGGAACGGCAGTGCGCCAATACGCGAACCCTCGCCGGCTATCTGAATGCTCACGCCAAGGTACGCTGCGTCTATTATCCGGGCTTGCCCGAGCATCCCGAGCATGGGCGCGCTAAGGCGCTGTTCCGCCACCCCGGAGCTTTGTTCAGCTTCGAACTCGTAGACGGCGTGGACGCCTTCGCCTTCCTCAACCGCTTGCGGGTGGTGGTCAAGTCGAGCAACTTGGGCGACAACCGCACGTTGGCGATTCCGGTCGCCGAGACCATCTATTACGAGATGGGGGCCGAGCGTCGCGCCAGCATGGGCATTGCCGACTCGTTGATCCGCATTTCCACCGGCATCGAGGATGTGGAGGATCTGATCGCCGATTTCGACCAAGCGCTCGGTTGATTCGGCCGCGCTTGGAAGTGGCTTGCAGCGTCGAGCCAAGTCGCGCAATCTTGCGTTTGCTAGAGAACCGGAGTGCGAGATGGAGCGCTTGGACGGAAAGGTCGCCGTCATCACCGGGGGCGCCGGCGGCATTGGCCGCGCGGCCGCGAAGCTCTTCGTCGCGGAAGGCGCGAGCGTGTTGGTCGTCGACATCGACGAGGCGGGGCTGGCGGCCGCGGTGGAGGACAGCAACAGCAACCGCGTCAGCTACTGCGTCGCCGACGTGACCCGAGCTGCCGACAATGAGCGCATGTTCGCCACCGCGGCCGAGCGCTACGGCGGCGTGGACATACTGCTCGCCAACGCCGGCATCGAAGGCAGCGTTGCGCCGATCGTGGATATGGCGGAGGCGGATTTCGACCGCGTGATGGCCGTTAACGTCAAGGGCGTGTGGCTGGGCCTCAAGTACGGGATTCCGCATTTGGCCGCTCGTGGTGGCGGCAGCATCGTCATCACCTCCAGCGTCGCGGGTTTGACGCCGACGCCGGCCATCGCCCCGTACGGCGCCAGCAAACACGCTGTCATCGGCTTGATGCGGTCGGCGGCGCGGGAGTGCGCGACGGCCAACATCCGCGTCAACACGGTCAATCCGTCGCCGGTGGAAACGCGCATGATGCGCAGCTTGGAACGGGGCATATCGCCCGACGACCCGGCAGCCGCCCAAGCGCGCATTACCGAGTCGATTCCGCTCGGCCGCTACGCCGAGCCGGTCGATATCGCCAAAGTGATGCTGTTCTTGGCGAGCGACGATGCGGCGTTCGTGACCGGTTCCGTGTACAAGGCGGACGGCGGCAATAGCGCGTACTGAAAGCAACGTTCTGAACTAGGATGTAAGGAGTATCTATTGCCTACTTTGGTGATGGAGACGCAGTTGAGTCTCCCCAATCGACGCAGCGGAAAAGTCCGCGATCTCTACGACGTGCCGCTGCCGAGCGGCGACCTCGGCCTGTTGATCGTCGCCACTGATCGGGTCAGTGCTTTCGACGTGGTGCTGGCCAATGGCCCGGCCGGCAAGGGCGTGGTACTGACGCAGATTTCCAAGTTCTGGTTCGATCATTTCGCCGGTGTCATCGACCACCACCTGATCTCCACGGACCCGGCCGACGTACCGGGCTTGACCGCCACCGAACGCGAGCAGCTTGCCGGGCGCATCATGCTCTGCCGCAGGGCGCGGGTGTTGCCGGTGGAGTGCATCGCCCGAGGCTACCTTGCCGGTAGCGGCTACAAGGACTACTTGCGCAGCGGCAAGGTATGCGGCATCGAGCTGCCGGCGGGCTTGACCAACGGCGACCGCTTGGCGACCCCGCTGTTCACGCCGTCCACGAAGGCGGAGACGGGCCACGACGAGAACATCAGCTTCGAGCAAGGCTGCGCCATCGTCGGCGAGGAAACCATGGCTTGGCTGCGCGACAAGACCTTGCGGCTGTACGGCTTGGCGCGAGATTACGCGTTTGATCGTGGTATCGTGTTGGCGGACACCAAGTTCGAGTTCGGTGTCGTCGAAGACGGTTTTGAACCCATCGTCATCGACGAGATATTCACTCCCGACAGTTCCCGCTTTTGGCCGGCGGACGCATGGCGGCCGGGCGGCGAGCAACCGAGTTTCGACAAGCAGTACGTCCGCAACTACTTGGAAACCTTGGTCGCGGACGGTACGTGGGACAAAACGCCCCCGGGTCCCGCGTTGCCGGACCATGTACTCGAAAACACGATGGCGAGGTATCGGCAAGCCTTTCGGTCCCTAACGGGCGCGGAGTTGGACCTCTGATCGGTGCGGGGCGCGCTTAAATACGGCTGCAATCCGCACCAGGGCGAGGCGGCGTTCGATACCGGCGACGGTCGAGCCGTGCGCGTGCTCTCCGGCCGGCCGTCCATGATCAACATGCTCGACGCGCTCAACGCTTGGCAGCTTGTCGCCGAGCTGGCCGCGGCGCTGGGCCTGCCGGCCGCGGCGTCGTTCAAGCACGTTTCTCCGGCCGGTGCCGCGGTCGGCACCGAGCTTGACGACGATCTCAGGCGCGTCTACGAAGTCGGCGACCGCCGTTTGACGCCGCTCGCCACCGCCTATGTACGTGCGAGGGGCGCGGATCCGAAGTGTTCGTTCGGCGACTTCGTCGCGTTGTCCGAACCGGTGGACCAGACGACAGCGGGCTACTTGAAGGGCGTGGTGAGCGACGGCGTGATCGCGCCCGGCTTCGAGCCCGGCGCCTTCGCTACGTTGGCGGCGAAGAAGGGGGGCGGGTTCGTCGTCATCGAAGCGGACCCGGACTACGAGCCGCCGGCGCGGGAGAGCCGCGAGGTGTTTGGCGTAACGTTGACGCAAGCCCGCAACCATAGACGCATCGACGGCACGGACTTGCGTGATGTCGTCTGCGGCGAACTGCCCGGCGAGGCGGAGGCGGATCTGCTGCTCGGCCTGATCACCCTGAAATACACCCAGTCGAACGCCATGGCGTACACCTTGGGGGGGCAAACGATCGGCGTCGGCGCCGGTCAGCAGTCCCGCGTCGACTGCGCCAAGCTGGCGGGGGCCAAGGCGGACATCTGGCATTTGCGCCGACATCCCGAGGTGCTCTCGCTTCGTTTTCGACCCGGCGTCAAACGCCAAGAGCGGATCAACTGGCGTGTGCGTTATATCGAAGCGGACATGACCGATGCCGAGAACGACGCCTTTGCCGCCGCGTTGGCGACACCGGCAGCGCAGCTCTCGCCCGAGGCGCGTGCGCGATGGCTCGCCGGCTTGACGGACGTTTCGCTCGCCAGCGACGGCTTTATTCCGTTTCGCGACAACGTCGACCATGTGCAGAAGCACGGCGTGCGTTTCATCGCCCAGCCCGGGGGTTCCGCGCGGGACGACGAGGTGATCGCCGCCTGTCGCGAGTACGGCATCGCGATGGCGCACACGGGTTTGCGGTTGTTCCACCACTAGTTGCCTCGCCGGTGAGGTCGAAGCCGTTCCGTTAGCTCATGTTCTCGCGGGTATTCATCGCCAATCGCGCTACGGTCGCCCGCCGCGTCGTCGGCGCCTGCGCCAAGCTCGGGATTGGCAGCGTGGCGGCCTATGCCGACATCGACGCCGAGTCGCCGCATCTGGCCGAGGCGTCGGCGACGGCGCGTTTGCCCGGCTACCTCGCCGCGGACACCTATCTCAATGCCGACAAGCTGATTGCCGCGGCGCGGGCGTCCGGCGCAGACGCGCTGCATCCCGGTTACGGTTTTCTGGCGGAGAGCGCGGACTTCGCCCGTGCGGTTGCCCGGGCGGGCATTCGCTTTATCGGCCCGGACCCGCAGTGGATTGAAGCGATGGGCGAGAAGACGCGAGCGCGGGCCGCCATGCGGGCGGCGGGATTTCCCGTTCGCGACGGCAGCGAAGCGTTGACCGACGAGGCGGGCTTGTTGGCGGCGGCGCGAGAGGTCGGCTTCCCGCTGTTGCTCAAGCCCGTCGCCGGCGGCGGCGGCATCGGCATGATCCGGGTGGAGCGGGAAGAGGATCTCGTGTCGGCGTTCGCCACCGCGCGTGCCCAAGCCAAGGCCGCCTTTGGCGACGCCGGCGTGTATCTCGAAGCGTGGCTCGATAAACCCCGGCACATCGAGTTCCAAATCGTCGGCGACGGCACCGCCATAGGCACTGTGCTGGAGCGTGAATGTTCCGTGCAGCGGCGCCATCAAAAAGTCATTGAAGAAACACCGGCGCCGGGTTTGGATCGCGCCCGGTTGGCGGCGGTGGAAGCGGCCTCGGTGAAGGCGCTCGCCGGCTACGACAGTCTTGGCACGGTCGAAACCTTATACGCGCAGGACGAGTTCGGCTTCTTGGAAGTGAACACTCGCTTGCAGGTGGAGCATGGCGTGACGGAGGAAGCGACCGGCATCGATCTCGTCGCCGCGCAAATCAGGATCGCCGCCGGCGAACGCTTGGCCGAGATCCTACCGGCGAGCGTCGAAGCCAATGGCCACGCCGTCGAGGCGCGCATCTACGCCGAAGATTCCGAGCGCATGCTGCCGGCCACGGGACGGCTCACGGTGTACCGGCCGCCGAAGCTAACCGGCGTGCGCGTGGACGCCGGGTACGCGGAAGGTCAGTGGGTGACGCCGTATTTCGATCCGCTGTTGGCCAAGGTCATTGGCGTCGGCGCTACCCGCGAGCAAGCGATCGGCCGAACATTGATCGGGGTGAAGGCGTTCGCCATCGAGGGTGTCGCCACGAACCGCGAGCTGCTGATGGCGACGCTGGGGAGTGAGGCGTTTATCGCCGGTCGCTTGCACACGGGGATGCTGGAGCCGGCGCCGTAGGCGTTCGCGCTGGCCGCGATCTACGCCTCGGCGTTGCCGCCGGCGGTGCGCTCCGCCCGCATCTGCGTCGAAGAGATGTCGTAGCGGAACTCCGTCGCGGACACTCCGGTGCAGAGCACGGCGAGGTCGGGCGGCAGGGCCACATCGGCAAGCGTCTTGAACGCTTCGTTCGCAAGCCGCCCGTAGACTAGGAAGCGACAACCGAGCGCCCGCAACTCGGCGAACGCCTCGTCGCGGCGGCGTTCGCCGCCGTAGTAGCGCGGCGCCGCGATGCGTTCTAGCGTGTCCACGCCGACCACGAAGGTGACGCCGCCCACCGCCCGCGCCTTGGCGACGAAGGTGGGGGTATTGGTCACTACCACCTCGTCGGGCGCGAACTGCCTCAAGCGATCACCAAGCGCCAAGTAGTCAAGCGGCGGCTTGTCGACGTTGGCGATGCACAGTTCAAAGCCGACCGGGATGCCAAGTCGTTGAACTGCATCGGCGCGCATGGCCTGGTGGCCATCGTGAAGCGGGTTGAAGGCCCCGGGCAGGAGGGCGCGAAACTCGCGCTTGGCGACGTGGGTGCGTTTGCCAAGCAGCAAGCCCCGGTACTCGCCGGCGGCCGCCGAAGCGCCGGCGAGGGCCGGACGGTCGCCAACCCCTAGGGCGAACGCCAGCGCTTCGAGTCCTGCTCTCGTTGTCTCTCGCTCCTGTTGCCCGCGGTGGTCATGCTGGCCGAGGGTTAGCGCCCAACTGCGCGTGCAATCGGCGTCTTGGAAAGCAAGGTGGGCGCGGCACCGGCCCCGTTTGGGGCGATTCGTGGCGAGCGACGCCGTGATGGCGAAGCCGAAATCGCCACCCAAGTCCAATGCGCGCAGAAAACACCGCATGGCGAGGGCGCGCGCCGTCTGTGCGCTGCACGCCTGCTCCGGCTGTGCGCCGAGGAAATCGCGCATGGCCCACGCCGCGTAGGGAACATGGGCTTCCAGCACGGTCGCTGAAGCGCCAGCGGTGGTTAGCAGCTCGGAAAGTAGCGCGGCGCCGCCGCCGGTGACGGCAAGTGCGCCGCGACGAGGCGTCGCGTGAATCGCAGCGACCAACATCCGGTCGGCCTCGCGCCTTAGGCGCGCTCGGCGTTGCGCCAATGGGAATGGGGCAGCGCCTCGCCGCAGGCTCCGTGCGGCACGCAGCTATACAAGAACGTCAACCGGCCGGGACACTGGGCTCATCGAGAAACCGCTTCGCGATGGCCAAGAACCGACCGAGTTGATCGTGGTGCAGCCAATGGCCAGCGTCTTCCACCACCATCGAACGAGCGTCATGAAAGTAGTCCAAGCGGCCGTCCTCCTTGGGGTCGGAAGCCCAGGATTCGCCGCCTTGGAGCAGCAGCGTCGGGCAGACGATGCGTCGGTATAGGCCGAACGTCTGTCGCGCCGACAGACCTACCGGCGACCAAGCGCGCATGTAGTTGTCGAACTTCCAACTGTAGGTACCGTCCTCGTTCTGGTTGCTGCCGTGAATCGTGAGGTGACGCGCCTGCTCTTCGCTGAGATGGGGGTTGGCTTGCTGCATGCGCTGAAAGGCGTCCTCCAATGTCGCATAGCGCTTCGGTATGCGTCCTGAGAGAGCGCGGAGATTCTCCACCCAAGCGAGCAGCCGCTCGTGGCCGGGTGTGGCATCGTCCATCGACGGCGCGGCGCCCATGCCCTCGATGGCGAGCAGCTTGCGCACTTTCTGCGGATACAGACCGGCGTAGGCCAAAGCGACGGCACCGCCCATGGAGTGGCCGATCAATGCGATGTCGCGAATGCCGGTTTGCCTTACCAACTGCGCGATGTCGTAGACGTAGTCGATGGTGGCGTAGCCGCCACCGAGCAGCCACTGCGAATCCCCGTGGCCACGCAGGTCCGGCGCAATGATGTGATAGTCCGCCTTGAGTTCCTGCGCCACCCAATCCCAATTCCGACAGTGGTCGCGCCCGCCATGCACCAGCAACAACGGCGGCGCCTCTTCGTTGCCCCAATCGACATAGTGCAGGCGCAAACGTTGGGAGAAATAGATGTGCGAGGTCGGCCCTCCCTTGAGCGTTGCGCTGGACACGGGGACTGCTAGCTCGGCGGTGGGTTGGGGGGCGCCGGCTCTTGGTGCGACGGGGCGACCGGCGGCGCCATGGGATTGCTCGTCTGCCGTAGCTGGGTGGCGTTGTAGAAGCCGAGCGCGGTGAGCAAGGTGAAACCGAACAGCATGACGGCCGTGACGACCCTCAAGTTAGTGGCGAGGGCATCGATTCTTGCGCCAAGCGCGGCGACGCTGGCGTCCACCTTGCTGTCTAAGGCGTCGATTCTACTGTCTGAGGCGCCAAACTTGCTGTCCAAGGCGCCAAACTTGCTGTTCAAGGCGTCGAACTTGCTGTCGAAAGCGTCGAACTTTGAGTCTAACGAGTCGAAGCTCCGGTCGAAGGAGTCTCAGTTGCTGG
>CAYGBI010000054.1:0-27507 GCA_964348085.1 uncultured Pseudomonadales bacterium
CTCTTCCGCCGTCAGCTTCAAAACCGAGATCGGTCGCGCCATCGTGCTCCCCGTCGTGTGCCCGACCGCGACCATGACACGGGACAATTATTAATTCAACCCATTTTCGAGTCGGAACACTAGCGCTTATGCAAGACTGGGTGCGCCATGCAGAGCGGCTTGGGGTTGCCCTAGGATTTTCGGCGGAGGCTTGGTGGAGCGACGCGGCTACCCCGCTGGCCTATCTGGCCGGCAAAACCCATCGCATCAAGCTTGCCACCGGCATCATGCAGACAACCGCCCGCACGCCCGCCATAACGGCGATGACTGCGTTGACCCTGCACGATCTCACCGGCGGGCGGTTTGTGCTGGGCTTGGGCGCGAGCGGGCCGCAGCTCGTGGAGGGGCTGCACGGCATTCCCTACCGCAAACCCCTGACCCGGCTCAAGGAGACCGTGCAGATTTGCCGGATGATCTTCGCTGGCGAACGGGTGAATCACCAAGGCAGTGTCTTCGCGCTGCCCCTCCCGCACAGCGAGGGCAAAGCGCTGCGCATCGACCATGCGCCAGCGCAGGTGCCGATCTATCTGGCCACCTTGGGCCCGAATGCGCTGCGTTTCACCGGCGCCGCGGCGGACGGTTGGCTGGGCACGTCGTTTTCGCCGGATCATCCCGAGGCCCATCTGGCCTTCATTCGCGAAGGGGCGGCCCAAGCCGGCAGGACGCTCGCCGATCTGGATCTATGCGTGTCGGTGCGGGTGGAGATTGGCGATGATGTGGAGACCATGATTCAGCGTCGTAAACGAGGCGTCGCCTTCAATTTGGGGGGAATGGGCTCGGCCACCACCAATTTCTACAACGACGCCTATCGACGCGCAGGCTATGATGAAGACGCCAAGGCGGTGCAGGCCCTGTGGCTTGCCGGCAAGCGTGCGCAGGCGGCCGACCGTGTTCCAGATGTCATGGTGACGGCGTTTCAGGCCGTCGGCACCCGGGAGATGGTGCGTGAGCGGCTACGTCGCTATCGCGATCTGGGCATCACCACGTTGAAGCTGGGCTTGGACAGCGCCCCGCTCGGGCCGGCCCGCTTTGAACTTCTGGAACAGATTGCCGATTTGGTGGAGAACCTGCAATGAAACTCTACATGGTGCCCTTAGCGCCCAACCCCACGAAGGTCATGCTGTACATCGCTGAACGCGCCGAGCTTGGCGTCAGCATGGGCATCGAGCAGATCGTCGTGAACACCGTCAAGGGGCGCCATCGGGAGCCCGCTCACCTGGCGAGAAATCCATTCGGCACCCTGCCGGTGCTCGAGTTGGATGACGGCGGCTACCTAGTGGAGTCGCTTGCCATCATCGAATATCTAGAGGATAGGTTTCCGAACGCAGTGCTGCTCGGTGAAAACCCGGAAAGCCGCGGCAAAGCCAAGGACGTGGAGCGCATCATCGACCTGCGGGTGGCCGGCCCCATGGGACAGTACGGCCATGCCACCAACTCGCCCCTTGGCCGTCCGCCGAATCCGCAGAAAGCCGCGCAGATGGAGCAAAGCCTGCAGATCCCGCTTGACTACTTGGAAAACCTGCTGGCCGACGGTCGGCCGCTGCTGCTTGGCGAGCGGGTGTCCATCGCCGACTGCACCCTACAGGCGTCGCTGCAATTTCTGCGCTATGTGGAGGCGGACTTGTTCGGCGCACGACCGCTGCTGCGCGCTTGGGACCAACGCTACCGCGCCCGTCCCGCCGCGCAAAAGGTGTTGCGCTGGTAGCACGGGGCGTGGGGAGAGCGAACGACTTCAACGATCCGACTTCTCCGCCTTCACGCCTTGGCGTCGCGCCCAAGAGGAATCGCAAGGGCCGCGCGGAGAGCAACGCGTGGTGAACTTCCCCGCCCCTGAACCGGAAATCGGTGGGCCAGTTCGCCGAGGCACGTCACGCAGGCCCTGTCCAACTCCTGTGGGGCGGCTGGCGCCTAGTCCACATCGAGTGTCCCTAGTCGTTCCTTGAGGCCGCGAGCCGCCGGCACAGGTGCATCTCTTGCCTCTCGTCCGAGCGGCCAGCCGTCGTCCGGCAAGCAAGCCAGTGGGTGTCCCTTGTCGCTCCTCCGGTGGGTGTCCCTACTTGCTTCTTGTCGCCGCTAGTCGCCGGTGGATGTCCCTATTTGCTCCTTCCGCGATGGTTCAGCGAGGTGTCGAGCACGACCGGCGCCAGTGGGTGTCCCTCGCTTAGTGGGTGTCCCTTGTCGCTCTTGCCCTGCGCCCGAGCCGCGACTAGCAATCAGTCGTCGTCGCCGGACCCAGCTTTGGTGACGAGCAAGTCCTCCAACATCAAATACCGAAGGTCCGCGCCCTCGAAGATGTCCAGCGCGTCGGTCGGCGTGCAGGCGATCGGTTCGCCGCGACGGTTCAGCGAGGTGTCGAGCACGACCGGGCGCCAGTGGGTGTCCCTTGTCGCTGTGGGTGTCCCTTGTCGCTCTAGTGGGTGTCCCTTGTCGCTCTTGTTGGGTGCGCCTGTCACACGAACTCGTCGCGCCTCGCCATCGCGCCCTTTGGGGCTTGGCGGTCAGTCGTCGTCGCCGGGCCCCGCCTTGGTGACGAGCAAGTCCTCCAACATCAGATACCGAAGGTCCGCACCCTCGAAGATGTCCAGCGCGTCGGTCGGCGTGCAGGCGATCGGTTCGCCGCGACGGTTCAGCGAGGTGTTGAGCACGACCGGAGCGCCGGTGAGTGTCCCCAGTCGCTCCAGTAAGGTGTAGTAGCGAGGGTTGGCAGCTTGGGTCACTACTTGCGCTCGTGCCGTGCCGTCCACATGCACGACCTCGCCGATGCGCTCGCGCCACGGTGCCGCCACGTCGAAGGCGATGGTCATGAACTGCGCTGGATGGTCGCTGCCGAGAATTTCTCTCGCCACGCGGTCGGTCATGGAAGGACAGAACGGTCGCCAGCGCTCGCGGTATTTGATCTCCGCGTTGATGCGGTCGGCGATGCCCGGAACGCTCGGACAGCCGAGAATGCTGCGTGCGCCCAAGGCGCGCGGGCCGAACTCCATTCGACCTTGGAACCACGCGACTGGGTGGCCCTGCGCGAGCAGCTTCGCCGCGCAGCCAGGAACATCGCTGATCGGCTTGGCGCGTAGCCTAGGCCGGGCCGCGACGGCGGCTCGACAGTCGCCGGTGGTGAAGGCCGGCCCCAGATAAGCGTGCCGCATGGGCGCCACACGATCCCCGCCGGCGGCCGCCACGAAGGTAGCGGCACCTAGCGCCGTGCCGGCGTCGCCAGCCGCCGGTTGAACGAACAGCCGCTTCGTATCGCTACGCGCCAAGATGCGCTGGTTCAGCTTCACGTTGAGTGCGCCGCCCCCGGCGAAAACGAGTTGGCCGCTGTCCGCCAACACATCGGCGAGGTAGTGGTCGATCAGGGCGAGGCACGCATCTTCGTAGGCGCGCTGCACCGACGCCGCGTAGTGGACATAGGGTTCGTCCACCTCGTCGCCCTGTCGGCGAGGGCCGTAGCGCTCGACGAGACGAGGGCTGAAGAAATAACCGTGACCGTGCTCTTTGTGGCGCCGCAGGCCGACGGTATTCACGAGTCGGGTATCCACCTCAAGCTTGCCGCCGCGCGCGCCGAACAGCGGCGCGAAGTCAAAGCGCTCGGCGTCGCCGTAGGGCGCCATGCCCATCACCTTGTACTCGCCGTCGAGCATCTCGAAGCCCAAATACTCGGTGATGGCGCCGTATACGCCGGAGAGCGAATCGGGGTCGTAGAACTCTTGGATACGCGAGATGACACCGCCCTCGCCGACGCCGAAGAACGTCGTCGCGTACTCGCCCTTGCCGTCCACGCCAAGCACCGCGACTCGGCCTTCGAAGCCGGACAGGTGGTAGGCGCTCGATGCGTGCGCGAGGTGATGTTCGACCGGCGCGAACACCGTCCGCGACCAGTCGATGCCGAGTTCCTCGCCGAGCGCCAGCACCCGCGCCCGGTTGCGGCGAAACCGCCGGTTGCCGTTGAAGAGAGCGTCCAACGCGCGATCCGGCGCGTACCAGTGGCGACGGGCGTAGTGCCAGCGCGCGGGAGCGAAGATCGATACCTGCGCGTAAGGAAAGGCGACCTGGTCAACCTTCTCCGGTGGCACGCCGCCCTGCGCGAGGCAAAAGCGCGCCGCATTCAGCGGCAGCCGATGCTTGGCGTGTTTGTCGCGCACGAACCGCTCCTCCTCGGCGGCGGCGACGACTTCCCCGTCGACGACGAGCGCCGCAGACGGATCGTGGCCCAGAGCGCCCGAAAGGCCGAGAACGATCATTCCCTAGGAGCCTCCGCAGCGGACGCCGGCCCTTTGGCACCCGACGAATCGCCCTGCCAGTTGCGCGCGAAACGCGCCCGATCTCGCCGGTGACGCCGCGCAAAGCGCCACGCGAGACGATGGAAGACGGCTGAGTCCAAATCGAGCACATGCAGCGCGTCGTCGGCGACGATGAAGTTGTCGGCCTTGGTGTCGCCGTGGCTGAACCGCACATCTCGCCAGCGGGCGAACATGTCGTGCGTTTTGGCTTCGAGTCCAGAGCACAGCCCATCGTCCGTCACGTCGGCGAGCGACACGCCCGACACGCGGTCCAGTATGAGATAGGCGGCGGCGCTTCCGGGCTTCGCCCGCAGGCACTCGATGAACGCCCGCGGCCGGGGCGTGGCGCAGCCGGCGAACCGCAGCCCATGTCCGGCCTGCCAAGCACGCCGGGCCCGGGAGGTGCGCAACCGCAACCGCCAGCCGTGACCGCGGCTCTTGACGTTGTAGCGTTTGATCACCAAGCCGTCTTGCTGCTTGACGGTCGCGGTATTGCCTTGTTTGACGGAGACGGCGCTCGCCAGCGCGGCTTCGGGATCGGCGATCGCGGCCAACAGCGCGGGATCGTCGTCGCCTCGCGCCACAGCCGTGAAGCGGTCGCGCTCCCGACGCACCTCGAAAGCCGTGCAGTCGCGAACGGTTTTGGCGATGTACTGCGCCACCCGCCGACGGCGAGCCGCGGCCGCAAGACGCGGCAGCAGGCGCAACTGCCTAGCGCTGAACCCGCGCTCGGACGCGCCGGCATAGCACTGTGCCGCGGCCGCGCTCCCGGGCGCCTCGCCGGGCGTGAATTGCGCCATCAACGTGGCGATATCCCGGAGCCGGGCCCCGCGCCGCACCCAGCCCCGGCGCACTCGCCCGCCATCGACCGCGTAGACTTTCCCGTCTCGGATGAGGAAGTTGTCGAAGTGCAGATCCCGCTGCCGAACACCTCGCTCGTGCATTCGCGCCAGCGCGGCGAACAACGGCTCGCTTTCGACCGCGCTTGGCACCCGGCCAGCGATGGCCTCGAACGCTAGGAGCCTCGTCCCCGCGCCCTTTCCCGCGCCGAGCAGCCGGGGGCTCGCAACGCCCGCATCGTGGAGCGCCGCCACGCCGCGCCGCTCGCGCAAGAAATCGCGTCGGCCGCGGCGACCGAAGAACGCCTTGACGACCATTTCACGACCATCAACGATTACTCGGCCGACATAACGACGGCCAGGCTGCGAGCGCAACGTCTCTACGCACACGGCCCGCACGGCGCCGCCGCCGATGTCCAAGTCGAATCGAAACGGCAGCGCCGGCTTCCTGCCCAACTCGGCGAAACTGGCGACGGTGGCGGTGGTCGCGCTCGTGTCGACGCCGGTCGCAACCCCCTTCGCCGCCGCTCGTTCGGCGAGGCGTTCCGCCCGTTCGCTCACCGCTCGCCAAAAAAGCCGTTGGCGGCGCATGGCAGCCGCCGCTCGCTCGCCCGCATAGGCGGCGATGAAGCGGCCGCGGTCCTGTCGCGACAGCGGCAACGCCGCTACGGAATACAGCAATGCCGCCAAGTCTCGCCGGCGCCATCGAGGTCGGGTTCGCCGGCGCACGCGAGCGCGATGCAGGTCAATGACGGCGAGCTCCACCCGGCCTTCCACCAGCCCCGCCGCATCCGCCAACACATGGCAAGCGTAGTAGTCGCGGTGACTGACCCCGGCGTCGTGCATGGCGCGCGTGAGTTCGCCGACCGCGGCTAGCAGGCGGCGCTTGAGCGACGGCGGCGTCGACGACCAATCGCCGGCGAGCGCTTCCAAACTGACGAATCCCTCCAAAGCGTCGCAGATGACGAACGAGCGGCGCGTCGCCGGATTGCCGCCACGCACGCCAAAGGCGGCCACCAACGGCGCCCGCACGCCGTTGGCCCGCAGGCGTCGGCAGGCATCGAACTCGTTGCGCGCGCTCACTACCGGCCACTTCAACGAGACGAGATTTTTGCCGATCTCCCGCCAGCCAACGCCGCTGTGGAGCTTGGCGAAATACGCGGCCCCCGCGGCCACGAACCGCAACGTGCGACGGCCACGCGCCTGCCGATAGATTTCTCCGGCAACGCGGAACAGCGCGTTGAAGGTGTCCGCCTCCGAGGTGGGCACATCCGCCGCGCCCGCCGACGCCAACGCCCCGCTACGCAGCACGGCTTGGAAGTCGTCACGCAGGTACAGCGTCATCGACACGCGATGCGTTGCTCGATCGCCTCAAGCAGGCGTGCCGTTTGACCATAATGGCGCGGATCGGCGGCGAAGTGTCGCGCATTACGCTGCCACCGCGCCAGCGCCTGCCGATCTGCCGCCACCGCCCGCAGGGCGCGGTCGAGGTCGCGCTGGCGAAGCGGGGCGGCAAGCACCACCCCGGCATCCGCGTCGCGCACCAAGGTCGACTCCCGCACCCACTGATGGGTCAGCACCGCTCGCCCCGCGGCGAGCGCATCGAATAGCCAACCGTTCGCGGTCGGCGCGTAGCTCAAATCCACGAACACGTCAGCGGCCTCGATCACCCGCCGGCAAGCGACGCCGGCGTCAATGACGCGCACTTGATCGCGCAACTGCAAGACTCGCGCCGCGTTCGTGAACGGTTCCGGCAGGTCGCCCAGCGCGAGCACCCGGCAAGATGCGCGAACCTCGTTCGGTAGCGCCGCCAATCCCTTGAGCAAACGTTCGAAACCATGTCCCACCAAGTCCGCGCCCGCCATCGCGAACACGACCGCACCTTCCGTCTCGTCGTCCGCGGTGAACGACCACTCCGCGGTGCGGGGTCGCGGAGCGGCCGCCGCCGGCGTCGCCGGCAACCCGGGCGGCAAGTCGCCGAGGCAAGCGAACTCCCCTTCGTCGCCGGCGTAGACGCGAGCAGCCTCGGAGGTCCGGTAGCGCGACAGCCGAGCGACCGGGGTGTCCGCAGCGGCCGTCCGGTCGCCGCAGTAAAGGTCAATGCCCGGCATGTGTTCGAAGCCGACCACGCAAGCGGCCGGCACGCGCAGCAAGGCCTCGGCGACCCAGCGCCGATAGCGGTCGAAACGGCGTACCGGCGTCATGGCCGCCACCGGCACCCGCACCAATTCGATGCCCGGCGGCATGTCGCCGCGCCACTCCCGGGCATAGACGCGAACGTTCATGCCCTGTTCCCGACACGCCGCCACCGCTGCCGGCAAAGCTCGGTAGCTCGCCTCGGCGGCGGAATACTCGTAGGCGCAAAACGCCACGAGCGGAGCTTCGTCGCCGGCAGCAATCCGCTCCAAGGCATCCACCGCGCACGAAGCCATGGTATAGAGGCAAGCCTTCTTGCCCAAGTCGCGGCCGCCTTCGCGCCACTTAGGGCGCTCGTCGGAAGACAACAAGCGCAGCAAGTCGGCGTTGAAGCGCGACTGATCGAAAGGCACAGGCGTGACGATGCCCGCGTTCGCCCGTTCGATGTAGGGCGCGTAGCCGCAGTTGGCGGTAACCAGCGCCGGCACCCCCGCTACCGCGCTTTCGAGGATGACCGTGCCCGTATTCTCGTCGTAGGCAGGCAAGAGCAGACCATCCGCCGCGGCGAGTAGCGCCGGCACATCGTCCCGCCCGCCCAAGAACCGCACCCGCTCGCTAATCCGCAAACGCTTGGCCAAACGTTGAAAACGCTTCCCGTTGTCGTCGCCGACCACGACCAATGCAGCGCGCCGTCGCGTCTCCGACGGCAACGCGGCTACCCCCTTGAGCGCCCGATCAAGGCCTTTCTTGATGAACCCGGAGCCCACGAACAGGAGCAGCGCATCGTCGTCGCCCACGCCGAGCGCGGCGCGAGACGCCGGCGCCTGGGGAGCGGCGCGGTCCGGTTCGATGCCCGGCGGCAGGGCGTAGAAACGATGCGCCGGCGTTCGATAGATGGTCTTGAAGACCTCCGTCTGGCTTGGCGAAATGGCCAGCACGCGGGTGCGCTCCGCCACGCCGAACACCGCTTTCTCGAACGCGGCATAGTGCCGATAACGCGGTGTCAACCGATACGCCCAAGGCCGTTGCTCGCGAGCCTTGGCTTCAAAGCAAGAGTCGCCGGCGTAGTACGCGTCCAGCCCCGGCATCTTGTTCATGCCCACCAAGAGGTCCACCGGGTGCCGTTTCGCGTGGCTCGCTACCCGACGCGCGAAACGACGTTGCCGAACATGACTGCGCACGCCACGCGCCGACAGCACGACCGTTTCCACGCCCGGCAGCCGGTCGCCCCGCCAGACCATCGCGTATACGCGCACGCGGTGACCGCGTTGCCGGCAAACCGCAGCGATCTTGCCGAGGTCCCGAGCGATGCCGCCGTGGGGAAAGAACTTGAAGATGACAAACGCGACGCGCACCGGATTAGCCGGATCGGGTCATGGCGTCGCCTGTGCCTGACGCATCATCTGCCGAAGCGCCAACCAAGCGAGGCTCGGCCGCACGGCCGCCAAGCACGCAGGGGAATCCGCGCGATCCCGTCGTCTCGCCGCACTCGGATAGCGACAGCGGCGCGATTGACACGGCGAGCAGGCGAGCGAGGCGCTGAGATTGCGGACGAACGGGCCGCGGCCGCCGGTGAGATGCGGATCCGTCGGCCCGAACACCATCACCGTGGGCTTGCCGAACGCGGCGCCAAGATGCGCCAAGCCGCTGTCTACGCCGACGACGCCCTGCGATCTGGAGACGATCTCCAGCGCCTCGCGCATGTTGGTGGGCGGGCACAGCTTGGCGGTGGGAACGGCCCGAGCGATGCGCGCGGCCCGCTCGCGCTCGCCGCCAAGCCACGGCAAGGTCGGCGTTAGGCCAGCGTCGGCGATGCGTCGGGCGACGTCGATCCAAAACGCCTCCGGCCAAAGTTTCGAATCCCAAGTGGTACCGTGTACCAGCACCACGGAATCATCGTCGGCCGGCTTCGCCGCGAGGCCAAACGCTGGCTCGTCGGTCGGCGTTGCATAACCCAAGGCGGCCGCGAACAACCGCCGCAACCGGTTGATCGCGTGTTCGCCCTTGGGCGCCCGCACGCGACGTTCATAGCAGAGCGTGGCGAGGCGTTCGCGAACGCTCGCGGAATCGAAACCGACGCGTTCGCCGGCTCGCGCCCAGCGCCCCACGACCGCGCTCTTGAGCAGCCCCTGCGCATCCAGAACCAAGTCGTAGCGGCGCCGCCGCAGGCGTGCGTGGAAACGCCCGACCTCTCGACGGTGAGCCAGCGGCGCACGCCGCCAGCGCCGAAACGCCACCGGCAATACTTGGTCGACCCCACGCGCCAAAGCCGCCACGGGCTGGTAGTTCTCCTCTACTACCCAGTCGAACCGCGCCCCGCGACGAACGGCATCTTCCACGGCCGGCAAGGTATGCACGACATCGCCCAAGGACGACATCTTGACCAGCAAGACGTTCACCCGCCTACCCCCGTCCGCGACCCACAGCCGTCAATGCCGCCGAGCGCCGCCACGTGGGCGAACACCTCGTCGGCGTGTATGCCACGCAGGCAGTCGAGGTGCGCCAACGGACACTCGCGTTGAAAGCAAGGGCGACAAGCCAACTTGCGCTCTACGACGACGGCATTGTCGGCGAGCGGCGGCGTAAATGCTGGCGATGTCGAGCCGTATATGGCCACCACCGGCACGTCAAGCGCCGCCGCGACATGCATCAATCCGGAATCGTTGGCGACCGCCACATCCGCCAGCGACAAGAGATCCACCGCGTCGGCAAGGGATGTGCGCCCGGTTAGATCGACCACCGGCGCGCGCTCGGCGAGGGCAGCGACAAGCGGCGTATCCTTGCTGCCGCCGAACACCCACACTCGCGCCCCCGACACGACCGCTCGTTCCGCGAGCGCCGCGAAGCGCGCCACCGGCCAACGCTTCGACGAGCCGAACTCGGCGCCGGGACAGAGCGCGAGCACCGGTCGATCCAGCGACAGGCCAAACTCGGAAACGAGCCGTCGGCGCGCTTCAAGGTCGGCCTGGAGCTGTGGTTTGGCCGGCGGCGCATCGGCCAAGGCGGCGAAGCGATCCACCATCCGCGGCCAGCGGGCCTTGTCGAGCAAGCGCATGTCGTTCAGCAGGGCGAACCGCCACTCGCCGCGAAAGCCCGTGCGGCGGGGAACGCCGGCGAGAAACGGCACCAGCGCGGACTTCAGCGAGTTCGGCAAGACTATGGCTTGCTCGAAGCCCTCACCCGCCATGCGTTTCGCCGCCGCCCGCCGGTTGCGCCAATCCAGCCGACCGTGCCGGGCACGGTAACGATGCACGGCTGCGACGCCGGGCATTCTCAGCGCGAGGTCCGCGGTCGCCTCGGGAGCGAGAAAATGCACGTCGGCGCCACGCGCCAAGATGCCGTCGACCAAGGTATGCGCCATGACCATGTCGCCGATCCACGCCGGCGCAACGACCAGCACCTTCGCCGGACCCTCGTTCATAGCGCTGCCGGGGTGTGCCACTCCGGGTGCGCTTCGCTGCGACCGCGCACTTGATCGAAATACAAGGTTTGCAGCAGCTCGGTCACCGGGCCGCGTGCGCCATCGCCGATCCGCCGGCCATCGATTTCCCGAATCGGCAACACTTCGGCGGCGGTGCCGGTGAAGAACGCCTCGTTGGCGATGTAGAACTCGTCGCGAGTAATGCGCCGTTCAATCACCGGAATGCCCTGCTCTTCGGCAAGCACTTTGATGGTGTCGCGGGTGATGCCGGACAGGCAAGACGTGAGTTCAGGGGTGTGGATGACATCGTCTTTCACGAGAAAGATGTTCTCGCCGCTGCCTTCCGCGACATAGCCTTCGCTGTCGAGCAGCAGTGCTTCGTCGCAACCGGCGTCCTGCGCCTCCCGCAACGCCAAAATGGAGTTGATGTAGTTGCCGTTCGCCTTCGCCTTGCACATGGTGATGTTGACGTGATGGCGGGTGTACGACGAGGTGCGCACCGTGACGCCCCGCTCGCGGGACTCCGGGTCCATATAGTCCGGCCACGGCCAGCACGCGATCGCCGCGTTGACGCTCATGCCTGCGGCGCGCAGTCCCAAGCCTTCGCAGCCCAAGTACACGACCGGGCGCAGATAGCCCTCGTCGAGCTCGTTGGCGGCGAACACCCGGCGTTGCGCGGCGAGCATCTCAGCCTTGGTGTAGGGAATCTCGATTTGCAGGATATGAGCGGAGTCGAACAGTCGCGTCGTATGATCCTCTAGGCGAAAGAACGACGGCCCGCTTGCCGTGCGGTAGGCGCGCACCCCCTCGAACACGCCGACGCCGTAGTGCAGCGTGTAGGTGAGCACATGCACGTTCGCCTCGCGCCACGGCACGAGCTCGCCGTTCAGCCAAATCCAGCCGTCGCGATCCGCGAGAGTTGCTGCCATGCCGTGCCTCTTGAAGCCGCAGGTCCGTGGGGCGACCTGCCGCTGCCGCGTCTAAGCGGCGAATCATAGTCAATCCGGCCGCTCGATGTCGCAAGGTGCGAGCGGGTAACTGAGCCGCCCAAGTCGCCCGAGCCATGGCTCTCGGGATCGAGTGGGTCGCTGGGGTGGTCCGTCAGGCTACGGGAGGAGACCGTCGCAGGCTCCTTGGCGCACCTGAAGGTCGCCATGTCGATGCATCCTCTGCCGTCGGACCGCGGACCGCTTCTCCCTTCGTTTGGCTACTACCGCCACACGCCCCACCTGTCCGCGTCCCGTCGAAGTGCTAGCTCCGTTAGCAGGAGTTCCTGAGGTCGCCGCGTGTGTCTTGTTGTGTCAAAGCGATTTCCCTATCGTCAGAGCTCTACTTTGGATAGTGGCCAGCCGATGGGGGTAGGTGATGCACGATTCGCTTTTAGTGTCGTCGATTTCCAGTTTGTCAGGTCGAAAGTTGCAGCAGGCGTTTCTTTCCTTCGTAATATGCCTGTTCGCGATGGCGATACCGGCCACCGAAGCGCCACGGATGACGCCGCCGGAAACGCCGAAGGATGAGCCGGCCGCCGACTGGAGAGCGTGGCGAGCCTTTCATGAGCGCCTCGAGTTCCTACACGAATCGCTGATCAACCCAGAAGGCGTGTTCGCCGGCCTTAATGCTACGGAAGTCGACATCGTCCTGACCGCTGGGTTCGACTATCTGAACGAACTCAGGCACATCGATGCCGAGGCGCGCATGGACATAAGCCGTCGCTACGGGCCTAAGAGTCCCTCTGCCCTTGCCGCGGTTGATGAGCTCAAAAGTCAAGGCTGGATTCCCCACGACTTTGTTCCCATTCCAGCGCGAACACCTGACGGGAGGCCGATTAAGGATGCGCTTCGGGAGGACGGGTTTCTTGATCGTTTAGAGCTGAAGCGTAATTCCGCGCTTCGAGCGCACTGGGAGTCCCTTGCAGAATCGATCGGTTTGTACAGTCTTGTCCGGCTGGAACGGTACATCGAGGAGGAGGCAGCACCCGACAACACCCATATCGGTGACATATCGTTGTCGCCGTCTGCCCTTGACGGTTGGGCGCAACCGAGGTGAAGTTCGTGCCAATCCGCGTCTTTCTGATGGCATGCGTACTCATTGTCGCACTCACGGGGTAGCGGTGCCCGCACGGCAACCGTAATGTCGGGGGTAGGCCACACAGCTACCACACGCATGGCTTAGCGGCTGATCTATTGCGGCCCGGATGGACGGAAAGCGAGTTCAACCGGTGCAGGAGGCTGCGGTGAAGGCTGGGGATCAGGCTTCCTACCATATTCCCGGTACCGAGATCATCACCTGCATGTGAACTTTCTGAGATAGCGGGTAGCCCCGATGAAGAGATGCGATTTCGAGACAGTGTCGTTTGCATGTGCATTCGCTCTGGTGCTGTTCGTTCAATCCGGTGCGGTCGCACAACAGTACCAAGAGACGGCTTGGGCGCAGCCTCAGCAGGCGGCGCTTGCCGAAGACATCCTCAGCGGCGACCCAGATCGGTATGAGCGTGCCTATACCGTCGCGGAGGCACTTGGGCCAGCCAGAATGAGCGAAGGTGTTCGTGTCGCTCTCATAACGCGATTGGAACGATTTCTCGAGGAGCTGGACGCGGCTTCTGCGCAAGGCATCCCACTCGAGGAGGTGGTGAACGGCGAGTTCTTTCTGATGTTTGCCGGCTATGTTGCCAACCTCAACGACCCGCGTGCGATACCGGCACTGGCCAGAGTTGGCGACTACCTATGGAGCAGATACGTTGCGCAGGGGCTTGCTTCCTTTGGCGAAGAGGCCCTGCCCGCGATTCTCGACGTCATTGACGCGCCCGGCGCGTCGGACCGTGCCGTCACGCAAAATGTGCTCGCGCTCGCCATGATGGTTGAAGGCGCTGGTGCGAACGGGCTCTCGGCATCGGCCCGCGACGAAATCGTTCGCGTTGCCGAAGACAGTCTCCGCAGTCAGTCGGGAGGGACTATCCTTTGGGCGGTTGATCTTGCTATTGCATTGAACGAACCAACGTTGGTGCAAACGGTGCGGACGATTGCTGACGACCCCGACGCGCACATCACGCTCGGCGTCAGTCAATCCGAACTTGATGACACCGTCCGCAGACACGCCGCTAAAGCGCTAGCCACGAGTTCAGATGAGCGGTAAGCAGAGGCTCTGAAGACAGTTTGCACCCCGATTCCTAGTCCTACCCGCCGAGGTCGGCTCGCATCTCGTGCTTGTGGGGATTGGCGCAACGACTCTCGCTCTCCGGTCGTCGCGCAGTTTTCCGCCGTTCTTGTAAAGAGACACCCACCATCCGTGTGAATGCTGCCGGCCGTACGCACCATGTCACGTCGCGGATGAGATCGGACTGACTGCGTACGCGATCACCACGCGTTCGGCGCCTCCGAGGTCGTAACCACAGAACAGATCCACGGCGATGCCAGTGGGGCCGGCTGCGGCATCGCCATTAGGACTGGCGCATGACAGCCCTCGACCACTTCCACCCGGAGGTCCGCGTTGGTTCGTCGGCGTATTCCGTGCGCCAACGGACAGCCAAGAGCACAGTTGGCCACGCATCGCCGGAGAGCACGTGCTGATCACCGCGCCCACCGGCAGCGGCAAGACGCTGACGGCGTTCCTGTGGACGATCAACGCCTTCGCCACCGGCAAGTCCAGCCCCGGCCACACGCGAGTGCTTTACGCCAGCGAATGTTGCAGCGGCCGCCGGAACTGCTCTTCACACCCCCGAGAGCTTGAACTTGCTCTTGACCACGGTGCGGGGGCGACAAGCACTCGGCACCGTGGAGGCGGTGATCCTAGACGAGATCCACTCGTGGGTGGAAAACTGGCGCGGCGTACAGTTGATGGTCGGCTTGGAGCGCTTGCTGGAGCTCGCCGGCGAGTTCCAGCGCGTCGCGTGGTCGGCCACGCGATGCGGAGGGTTGCGAGGGCCGCTGGAGATCAAGCTCCGTGCCATATTCCCGGTACCCAGATCATCACTTGCATGTGAACTTTCTGAGATAGAGGGTAGCCCGATGAAGAGGCGTGACTTCGAGACAGTGTCGTTTGCGTGTGCATTCGCTCTGGTGCTGTTCGTTCAATCCGGTGCGGTCGCACAGCAGTACCAAGAGACGGCTTGGGCGCAGCCTCAGCAGGCGGCGCTTGCCGAAGACATCCTCAGCGGCGATCAAGATCGATATGAGCGTGCCTATACCGTCGCGGAAGCACTAGGGCCAGCCAGAATGAGCGAAGATGTTCGTGTCGCTCTCATAACGCGATTGGAACGATTTCTCGAGGAGCAGGACGCGGCTTCTGCGCAAGGCATCCCACTGGAGCAGGTGGTGAACGGCGAGTTTCTTGTGATATTCGCCGACTTTGTCGCCACCCTCAACGACCCGCGTGCGATACCGGTGCTGGCCAGAACGGGCGACTACATGTGGAGCAGATACGTTGCGGAGGGGCTTGCTTCCTTTGGCGAAGAGGCCCTGCCCGCGATTCTCGACGTCATTGATGCGCCCGGCGCGTCGTACTACGCCGTCTCGCAAAATGTGCTCGCGCTCGCCATGATGGTTGAAGGCGCCGGTGCGAACGGGCTCTCGGCATCGGCCCGCGACGAAATCGTTCGCGTTGCGGAAGACAGTCTCCGCAGTCAATCGGGAATGACCATCCTTTCGGCGGTTGATCTCGCTGTTGCATTGAACGAACCAACGTTGGTGCAAACGGTGCGGACGATTGCCGACGACCCCGATGCGCACATCACGCTCGGCGTCAGTCAATCCGAACTTGATGACACCGTCCGCAGACACGCCGCTAAAGCGCTAGCCACGAGTTCAAACGAGCGGTAAGCAAAGGCTCTGACGACAGTTGCTCCCCCGATTCCGAGTCCTACCCGCCGAGGTCGGCTCGCATCTCGTGCTCGTATAGGGATTGGCGCAACGACTTCTCGCTCTCCGGTCGTCGCGAGCAGTTCGTCCGCCCGCCGTTCTTGTGAAGGGACACCCACTATACGAGAGCAAGGGACACCCGCCCTCCCACAGAGCCGCCACCAAGGGGACACCCACCGCTGCCGCAGAGGAAGGGACACCCATCGCCGCCACGAAGGGGACACCCACTATGCGAGGGCGCAAAAGGGACACCCACCGCCGCAACCAACGAGGGCAAAAGGGAGCAAGGGACACCCACAGCTGCAACCAAAGGGACACCCATCATGCGTGTGAATGCCGCGGGCCGTACGCACCGCACCATGTCACGCTGCGGTGAGATCGGACTGACTGCGCGCTCGATCACCACGCTCGGCGCCGCCGAGGTCGTAACCACGGAAACAGATCCACCGCGATGCCAGTGGAGCCGACAGCGACATCGCCATAGGATTGGCGCATGGCAGCCCTCGACCACTTCCATCCAGAGGTCCGCCGTTGGTTCGTCGGCGCATTTCGTGCGCCAACAGACATCCAAGAGCGCAGTTGGCCACGCATCGCCGCCGGAGAGCACGTGCTGATCACCGCGCCCACCGGCAGCGGCAAGACGCTGACGGCGTTCCTGTGGGCGATCAACGCCTTCGCCACCGGCAAATCCCGCCCCGGCCACACGCGAGTGCTGTACATCTCGCCATTGAAAGCGCTCAACAACGACATTCGCGCCAACCTCAGCGAACCCATCGCCGCCATCCGCGAACGTTTCGAGGCGGCCGGCGCAGCATTCCCAAGCTTGCGTGTGCAAACGCGCAGCGGCGACACCGACCAAGGCGAGCGCCAGCGCATGTTGCGACGGCCGCCGGAACTGCTCATCACGACCCCGGAGAGCTTGAACCTGCTCTTGACCACGGTGCGCGGGCGACAAGCGCTTGGCACCGTGGAGACGGTGATCCTGGACGAGATCCACTCGCTGGTGGAGAACCGGCGCGGCGTGCAGTTGATGGTCGGCTTGGAACGCCTAGTGGAACTCGCCGGCGAGTTCCAGCGCGTCGCGTTGTCGGCCACCGTGCGGCCCTTGGCGGCGGTGGCGGCCTACGTCGGCGGGCGCGATGCAATCGGCAACGCCCGCCCCGTGAGCATCCTGCAGGCACCGGACGCCAAGCGCATCGAGTTCCGCGTGCGTTTCCCCGAAGCAGCACGTGTCGCCGCGGAAAACGGCGAGAAGATCTGGACACCGCTCTCCGACAGCTTCCGGGACAGGATCGACGCCAACCGTTCGACGCTGCTCTTTACCAACAGTCGACGCTTGGCGGAGAAGATCACGCTGAAGCTAAACGAGAATCAGACCGCGCCGGTCGCCTATGCCCATCACGGTTCGCTGGCGCGGGAAATACGCACAGAAGTGGAAACGCGCCTCAAAGACGGGCAACTGAAGGCCATCGTGGCGACCAGTTCCTTGGAACTGGGCATCGACATCGGCAGCTTGGACGAGGTCGTGCTCATTCAGTCGCCGCCGTCAATCGCCGCCACGCTGCAACGGGTAGGCCGCGCCGGACACCGGGTGGGCGAGGTGAGCCGCGGCTCTCTTTTCCCCACATTCGCCCTCGACTTCTTGGAGGCCGCCGTGTTGGCGAGGGCGGTGCGCGAGCGGGATATCGAGCCACTAAAGCCCCTTGCGTCGCCGTTGGACGTACTCGCGCAGACGCTCGTGTCCTGCGCCGGGACCGAGGAGTGGCGGACCGATGCGCTGTACAAGGTGCTGATCCGTGCCGCGCCCTACGCCGAGTTGCCTCGCGAGCAATTCGACTTGGTGGTGGAGATGCTCGCCGGCCGCTATGCCGGCACCCGCGTGCGCGACCTAAAGCCGCGCCTCATCTTCGACCGCGCGACGCAAACCATCAAAGCCCGCAAGGGCGCGGTGTTCGCCCTTTATACGTCCGGGGGCACCATTCCCGAGCGCGGCTATTTCACGCTCCGCCACGCCGATAGCGGCGCCGCGATCGGCGAACTCGACGAGGAGTTCGTGTGGGAGTCAAGCGTCGGTCAAACCTTCAGCTTGGGTACGCAGAACTGGCTGATCCATCGCATTACGCACAACGACGTGCTCGTGAAGCACGCGCCGCCACGGTCCACCGCGCTGCCGTTCTGGCGTTCGGAGATTCACAACCGGGGCGCTTACTTCTCGCAACGCATCGGCAAGTTCCTCGAGTTCGCAAACGATGCGATCGCCGAGCGCAACGAACCCGCACTGCAAGCGGAGCTCAAGGCGAGAGGTTTCGACGAGATCGCCCAAGAGGAGCTGATCGGCTTTCTCGACAGGCAACGCCAAGCCACCGGGTGCGATCTGCCGCACACCAAGCACCTGCTCGTCGAGCACATCCAAACCGGGCCGGGCGGCTACACCGGCCCCGATCGCGAGCAGCAAGTCGTGCTGCACACGTTTTGGGGCGGGCGCGTCAACCGCCCCTTGGCGTTGGCCTTGACCGCGGCGTGGCGAGAGCGGTTCCCCGCCGAGGCGGAGATCCACGCCGACAACAACGCGATCATCCTGCAGGTGAAGGAGCAAGTGGATCCGACACTGTTGCTGAGTCTGGTAACGCCCGCCAATTTCGAGGCGTTGTTGCGCGAGTCGCTAGAAAGCTCCGAGTTCTTCGGCGCCCGCTTTCGCGAGTGCGCGGGCCGATCGCTGCTGCTCACCAAGCGCAGTTTCAAGCAACGCATGCCGCTGTGGATGATACGGCAGCAGGCCAAGAAGCTGCTTACGGCCACTAAGCCGCTGACCGACTTTCCGGTGCTCTTGGAGACTTGGCGCACCTGCCTGCAAGACGAGTTCGATCTCCCGGCGACCGTCGAAGTGCTGCAACAGATCGCCGCCGGCGAGTTGACTTGGTCCCTCGCTACCGTCTCCGTGCCGAGTCCGTTCGCCGCCGGTATCGCCTTCGATCAGATCAACCGCTACATGTACGCGGACGACGCGCCGGAACGCAGCGGCCGCTCGTCGCTCTCCGACGACCTGATTCGGCAAGCGGTGTTCAACCAGTCCTTGCGCCCGGCGATCGAGCGAGCCGTGATCGAGGACTTCGAAGCCAAGGTGCAACGCACGCGGTTAGGCTACGTGCCGGAAGGCGCGGACGAACTCTTGGCGTGGACGAAGGAGCGCGTGGCGATACCGGCCGACGAGTGGTTCGCCGGCGTCGACGTCCCATCCGGGTTGCGCCGGGTGACGTTCGACGGGCGCGACTATCTGGTCCATCCGGAAATCGCTTTGGACGAGGACCCGCTTCGCCAAGCGGGCGAAATGCTGCAGTTCTACGGCCCGCGCACGGCGGCGGAGATCATGGCCATCCTGCCGTTCCCGGATGTCGCCGCGATCATCGCCGAACTCGTCGCCGGCGAACTGCTCGTGCAAGGCCCGTTGGTGGCGGGCTCGCCCGACGACCACCTCTGCGACGCGGAGAACTTAGAAGCCCTCATCCGCTTTCAGCGCGCCGCCGCACGGCCGACGTTCGCACCGCGCCCCGTGGCGTCACTCGCCCCCTACCTCGCCCGTTGGCACGCATTCGGCACGGACCAGACGGCGTTGGATGCCGCCGACCGGCTGCGCGGCTATGCGGCGCCGGTGGGCTTTTGGCTGGACGAAGCGTTGACGCCACGCAACGGCAACGAAGGCGGCCTCGAAGACGCAGCCGCCAACGACGGCTTGGTCTGGCGTGGCATGGGGCGAGAGACGGCAACCATTGGTTTCCCCGAGGACTTCGACCTTCTCGGCCCCGACGCTGACGATGACCACGAAACCGTCGCCATGCTGTTCAAAGACCCCAACGCTCGTTACACGTTCAGCCAACTGCTCGATGAAGCCGATGGCGACGCCGATGCCTTCAACGACGCCTTCTGGCAAGCCGTCTGGTCGGGCCGTATCGCGGCAGACGGCTTTCAAGCGCTCAGCGTCGCAAGTAGCCGTCGTTACCGCCTGAGCCAACCGCAGGCCGACAGCCGCCCGGCGCACCGCTCGCTGCGCCGAGCACGCGCGAGGGCGCGCGGCGTGGCTTTAGGTTGGCCGGGCACTTGGTACCGCGTGGCGGCACCGAACTCCGCCGCCGCCAACATCGAGCGACTTGAGGAGAACAAGGAACGTTGCCGCGTGTTGCTCGACCGTTACGGCGTCCTCAGCCGCGAACACGCCAATCGAGAGGGCGGCGTGTTCCGCTGGGCGGCGGTCTTTCCCGCGTTGCGGATGATGGAACTTTCCGGAGAAATCGTCTCCGGGCTCTTTTTCGACGAGCTTTCCGGCCCGCAATTCGCACTGCCGCAGGCCATCCACCAACTCGAACGGCTGCAAACATCCGGGGCGACGTTCTGGATCAACGCCTGCGATCCGGCTGCGCCGTGCGGCTTAGGTTTGGCCGAGCCGGTCTTGCCCCAGCGTCGGCTCGCCAACCATATGGGCTGGTGCGACGGCGAGCTCGCCATCGTGTCGGAGAGCTACGCACGGCGCCTGACTGTCCACTTGGCGCCGGACGACCCGGGCTTGGACGCCTTGCTGCCGAACCTCGCCGCCTTGGCTCGGGCCCGCAAGCGCCTCGACACCGAGACTGTCAACGGCGAACCGGCGCGAACGAGCCCCTACCTGCCAACCTTGGCGCGCCACCTGAAAGCCGTAACCGATCACAAGGGAGTGTACTTCGAGGGCGGTTGAGCGCCAACTTCTCACCTCTTCGGCGCCTCCTGCTATCCTCGCCGCCAACAAGACGAGAACCATTTCGGCCATGTCTAATCATGTAGACCTTGCACAGTTCATGGCTGGCTTCCGGCGACGCAACCCGGGCCAACTGGAGTTCCATCAGGCCGTACACGAGGTGGCGGCGGATATCTTCGACTACATCGCCGACAAAGAGGAATACCACGAATATCAGATTTTGCGCCGCATCGCCGAGCCGGATCGGGTGGTGAGCTTTCGCGTCTGTTGGGAAGACGACGACCGCAACATCCGCGTTCAGCGCGGCTGGCGGGTACAGAACAACAACGCCATTGGCCCCTACAAGGGCGGTCTGCGTTTTCACGCTAGCGTCAACGAGGGGATATTGAAGTTCCTCGCCTTCGAGCAGACCTTCAAGAACAGTCTCACGGGCTTGCCGATGGGCGGTGCCAAGGGCGGTTCCAACTTCAACCCACATGGCAAATCCGACCATGAAGTCATGCGTTTTTGCCAGTCGTTTATGACCGAGTTGTATCGCCATGTCGGCGAAGAAATCGACGTGCCGGCCGGCGACATCGGCGTCGGCGCCCGCGAGATCGGCTACATGTACGGTCAATATAAACGCATCACCGGCCGGTTCGCCGGCGTCCTCACCGGCAAGGGCTTGGAATACGGCGGCAGCCTGATTCGCACCGAAGCCACGGGCCACGGCGTGGTGTACTTCATGCAAGGCATGCTCGGGCGCGTTGGCGACTCCGTCGACGGCAAGACCTGCGTGGTGTCCGGTTCCGGCAATGTCGCGACGCATGTCGCCGAGAAGATCGTGCAATTCGGCGGCAAGGTGGCGACGCTCTCCGATTCCTCCGGGTTCGTCTACGACCGAGCCGGAATCGACGCGGACAAGCTCGCGTGGATAAAGGAACTGAAAGAGACCCGCCGTGGCCGCATTTCGGAATACGCCGACGAGTTCGGCGCCGAGTTCCACGCCGGCGCAAGCCCGTGGCAAGTGCCGTGCGACTTGGCGTTCCCCTGCGCGACGCAGAACGAGCTAACCGGCGACGACGCCAGTAGATTGGTGAAGAACGGCTGCATCGGCGTCGCCGAGGGGGCCAATATGCCGACCGACTTGGCGGGCGTGGGCGTGTTCAAAGACGCCCGCATCCTCTACGGCCCGGGCAAGGCCGCCAACGCCGGAGGGGTCGCCGTCTCCGGTTTGGAGATGAGCCAAAACAGCGCGCGGCTCTATTGGCAGGAAGAGCAGGTGCAAACGCAGTTGCGCGAGATCATGACCGGCCTGCACGACCGTTGCGTGGAGCACGGTGGCGGCGACGACGCCGATCACATCGACTACGTGCGGGGCGCCAACATCGCCGGCTTCATCAAGGTCGCCGATGCCATGTTGGCCTTTGGCGTGGTGTAGCGACCTCGCCCGAGGAACGAGCCCCTTGGATTCTTAGGCGTCGGGCGAGGACTCGGGCTTCGCTCGCGCCCGTGGATGTGCGCCGTCGTAAACCTTCGCCAACTGCTGGAAATCCAGATGCGTATAGATTTGCGTGGTGGAGATGTCCGCGTGGCCCAAGAGTTCCTGCACCGCGCGCAGGTCGCCGCTCGATTGCAACAGGTGGCTGGCGAAGCTGTGACGCAACATGTGCGGATGCAGCCCGTCGTCGCCAGCCGTGCGAGCGGCAAGCTTCTTCAGCCGCAATTGCACGCTGCGCGGCGAAATCCGCGCACTGCCGCGGCCGGTGAACAACGGCGCGTCGGCACGAACGTCGGGCCGTTCTCGCAGCCACGCTTCGATCGCCGCGCAGGCGGCGTTGCCCAAAGGCACGACGCGGGTCTTGGCGCCCTTGCCGGTGACCCTGACGAAGCCACCGGCGAGGTCGAGATCGCGAATGTCGATCGCCACCAATTCCGCCAACCGCAGGCCGCTGCCGTACAGCAGTTCGGCCATGGCGCGATCGCGGATGTCGAGCTTGGTCGCCGCCGGGCCGGAGAAGAGCTGCGCGGTTTGGTCGGCATCCATAGTCTTCGGCAAGCGCTCGCGATGCTTCGGCGCGCGCACGCCCGCGGCGGGATTGGCGCCTAGTTCACCACGACGAACCAAGAACGCGAACAAGGCGCGCACACTCGACAAGTGACGCGCCACCGAACGCGGCGACAAGCCGCCGGCGTGCAGGCGAGCGGCGAACATGCGCACATGATGCGGCGAGATGTCGGCCGGGCGCGGGGCGACGGGGGCCTCCGCGCTCGTGTCGGCCACGAACCGGCCGAGGTCTCGACGGTAGGCGCTGACGGTGTGCGGCGAGGCGCGACGTTCCACGGCGAGCTGCTCGAGGAAACGGGCCACGGCGTCCGCTAGCGTCTCGCCCGGCTCGGTCCGCCCCGCCCGCACTTCCGCTTGCATGGGCCGGTCAGCGGGATTGGCCAATGCCAAGCCGCGCCAAGGTCCGCGACATCACATCCCCCCAAAAGGAGAGGAACTGAAGCCCCATGTCCGGCGTGAACCGGGCGACGTCCTTAGCGCCGACGGCGAGCAGGGCGTTGACCGGGCCGCCGTCGCGCTGCAGCGGTATCAATGCCGCCGAGCCCGGCGCGTTCAGCTCCGAACCGTCGAACAACGCTCGATACTCGTCCGGCCGATACACCCCGCACATCGGCGAGACGTGATCGAAGCACGATGCCCGGGCAGTACCGGACTCGACCCCGGCGATATGCGACAACTCGGCGCCGCTCGACCAATCGCGCACCAAGCAAACCGCGTCATCCACGCCAAAGCCGCGCACCAAGCGAACCTCGAGCGCTCGGTCCAGTTCGATCTCGTCGCTGGCATCCATCAACGCCAAGACGAAGGCCCGGGTGCGGGAGAACACGCGCTCGTTGGCCCGCGCGTTGGCGACCAATTCCGCCATCCGCTCGTGCAAGTCCTCGTTGCGCGCCCGCAGCACCTCCAGTTGCCGTTCCGCAAGCGACACCACGCCGCCCCCGCTTTCCCCCTGCAAGTC
Organism: uncultured Pseudomonadales bacterium; assembly: GCA_964348085.1. Taxonomy (GTDB): domain Bacteria; phylum Pseudomonadota; class Gammaproteobacteria; order Pseudomonadales; family Azotimanducaceae; genus VXYL01. The sequence continues at coordinate 23,297 of CAYGBI010000054.1, forward strand.
GGCAGTACCGGTCAGAGGCTCAAAAGCCGTTGTGGGTGCAAACTGGGCCCCGCATCACCGTCGAGTGGAGGCGCGTCGGCTGGTTTCATAGTTTATTCGGCCGTTGTAGACCAAGTCCGCGGCGCCGGAGAGTGTAACGGGCGCGCCGGGCCCTCGCCACGCCAACCGAAGTTTGCCGCCGGGCAGCGATATCTTGGTTTTTTCGTCGAAACGGCCGTGCAGCCGCCCCGCGACCATCGCCGCGCACGCGCCCGTACCACAGGCGCGCGTCTCGCCGCTGCCACGCTCGTAGACGCGCAAACGCGCGAAGCGCCGGTCCACGACTTGTAGGAAGCCGACATTGGCTTGCTCGGGGAAGCACTCGTGGCGTTGCACGGCGACGCCGATACCTTCGACATCCGAACGCGCGACATCGTCCACGAACACCACGGCGTGGGGATTGCCCATGGACACCGGGGTGAGTTCAACGACCCTGCCGCCTATGTCAATCGAATAGGAGCGCACAGCGCCTTCGTCGTCCATTCTTGCGGGTGTCGAAGCCGAGACGACAAAGGGCAGGTCGGCAGGCGACGTACTCGGCCTGCCCATGTCCACACGCACATCGCCGTTGGCCGTCAGACAGGTATGGATAACGCCGCCGGGGGTTTGCACAACGAGTTCCCGCTTCACCGTCAGCCCGCTATCGACGACGAAACGCGCAAAGCAGCGGGCGCCATTGCCACACTGCTCGGCTTCGCCGCCGTCGGCGTTGAAAATACGGCAACGGAAGTCCGCCTCCTGATCGTCCGGCGGCAGCACGGCCAAGAACTGATCGAAACCGACGCCGGTGCGACGGTCGCTCCACGTGCGAATCTGCTCCGCCTTCGGCGTGGCGGGCTGCGTGACCAAGTCAACGATCATGAAATCGTTGCCCAAGCCATGCATTTTCGCAAAACGTAGCTGCATTGACGTGTTCGAGTAGAGCCGGCCGAAAACGGAAGACTATACGATGGCTTCCAAGCGCAACATGTCGCTTACCGTTTCTCTTTTGCGCACCACGAAGAAGTCGTTGCCATCGACTAAGACCTCGGCGACGCGCGGACGGCTGTTGTAGTTGGAACTTTGCACGAAGCCGTAGGCGCCGGCGCCGCGCACGGCTAGGAGTGCGCCTTCCGCCACGGCAAGCTCTCGATCCGTAGCGAGGAAGTCGCCGCTTTCGCAAACCGGCCCAACGATGTTCCAACGCCTTGCCCCGGCCCCGCCGTCCGCGACCGCTTCCACCTTGTGCCACGCTTGGTATAGCGCTGGACGCAGGAGGTCGTTCATCGCCGCATCCACAATCGCAAAACTCCGGTGGTCCGGCGTCGGCGCCGGTTTCAAATACTCCACCCGGGTCAGCAGCACGCCAGCGTTTGCCACCAAGAAACGGCCCGGTTCCACCAGCAACTTGACGGCCCGGCCCCGAAGCTGTTGCTTCAGCATTTCGCCCAACGCCGACACATCCAACTCGCCTCCGTCCTCTCCTGCGTCTCCTACATCGCCATAGTCGACGCCGAAGCCGCCGCCGATATCGATATGCCTGAGCAAGACGCCGTCGCCTGCAAGCATGTCCACCACGTCGAGAAGAGCGGTCAGCGCTTGGCGAAACGGCGTCACTTCGGTGATTTGCGAGCCGATGTGGCAGTCGACGCCTACGACATCCAAATCTCGCGACGCTTGCGCGTGCCGGTACAACTCACGCGCCTGCGTCGCCGGCACGCCGAATTTGCTTTCCTGCAGACCGGTCGCGATGTAGGGATGGGCGTTGGCGTCCACGTTCGGGTTGACGCGCATGGAAACGCGCGCCGTGATGCCGAGCAGCGCGGCGCGCGCCTCGATACGCCGAAGCTCCGACGCGCTTTCGACATTGAAACCGCCAATGCCGCTTTTGATGGCGAAGTCGATGTCCGCAACCGACTTGCCGACACCGGAGAACACCACCTTGGCCGGCTCAACGCCGACGCGCATCACCCTCTCCAACTCGCCACCCGACACGATGTCGAAGCCGGCGCCAAGCGCACGCAGGCGGGCGAGGACGCTCAGATTCGAGTTGGCCTTGACCGCGTAGCAGATACGGTGGTCGATGCCGCCGAGCGCCTTTGCTAAGCGAAGGTAGTGGCGCTTGATCTCGGTCCACGAATAGACATAGGCCGGCGTGCCTACCGCCTCGGCGATTCGCGTGAGCGGTACCTTGTCCGCGTGAAGTTGACCGTGTCTACGGACGAACGCCATAGCTGCCCGCGGTCGCCGGCACACCAGCGGCACGAATTCCGTCATCCGGCCGCGTCAGCGGGCCTTTCTGCCCGCACGTCGCTACCGTGGCGGTGAGCAAAACCGCAGCCAACCAACGCATCGATACCCCACTCCTAATCGCGCAACCTGCCGCACGCCGACGCGGAAGTTGCGGATGAGCAGCTTAGCACGGTGGTGGGTGTCCCACTTCTCCTCCTCCGACGCCTTAGCGCGGTGGTGGGTGTCCCTCTTGCCTCTCGCAGTGGGTGTCCCATTTCCACTCTCATTTCCCCACCGGGCAGTGGGTGTCCCATTTCCCCACCCGGCAGTGGGTGTCCCATCGGCGGTGGGTGTCCCAATTGCCTTACCCGGCAGTGGGTGTCCCATCGGCGGTGGGTGTCCCAATTGCCTTACCCCACCCGGCGGTGGGTGTCCCTATTGCCTTACCCTTGGTGCGGAGGGAGTCGTTCGACATGAAACTGCCATCGACACTAATGGCGCGCACCAATGCCGTGCTTGGCGTCAGCGCGGCGGCGATCGCGCTGACGTCGATCACCGCGTTGCTGGTGTTCGTCATTCGTCCCATCGAAGATCGCTCCGCCGACGACGAAGCCGGCCTCGTGGTGCTCGCTGCGCAAACTTGGGTGGAGTTGCCAAGCGAGGCGAGACACTTCTTCGAGATCGAGTTGCTGGAGGAGCACGACATGGTCATCACCGCCGACGTGCGGGACCTGCCTACCGTCGGCCCCGGCCGGCGCTATGTGGAGTTGCTCGAAACCAAGCTCGGTCAGCGCTTGGGCCAACCCTTGCGGCTGATGGAAAGCGACGACCTGCTGTGGGCCAACGTACCGATGGGCGGCAACGTGTTGCAGGTCGGAATCTCGCCCGAGCGCAAAGATGTGCAGCCGATTTACGTGGGTTTCGTCATCGTCCTAGCGGGTGCCGTGATCGTCGCCGTAGCGTCGGCGTTGATCGTGCGCCGGGTGGCGCGACCACTCTCCATGGCGGCAAAGGCCGTGGAGTCTTTCCGCGGCGCCGAAACCTTCTCGCCGCTGCAGGAAGAGGGCCCCGTCGAGTTGGTCACCTTGGCGAAGAGCTTCAACGCCATGGCGCGCGACGTAAGCGAGCTGTTGTCCAACCGCACGACGCTCTTGGCCGGCGTGTCGCACGACTTGCGCACACCCCTGACGCGCATGCGCTTCGCCTTGGAGATGTTGCCGGACACCGTGCCGGGCGACTTGGTGGAACGCTTCGAGCGCAATCTCACGGCTATGGACGAACTTATCTCCGACGCCTTGCGCTTCGCCCGCGGCGCCGGAGAAGCAACGCGAAGCGTCGACTTCCGCGCCTATCTGGACGGCGTGGCGAAGCGCATCGACGACGACCTGCGCGTGGAATGGCGCGGGCGGCCGCCGGTCCGCGTGGACATCGCCCCCGGCGCCTTTCAGCGCGTCATCGCCAATCTCGTCAACAACGCCGAGCAGCACGGCGACGGCGCCACGGTCTGCGTGGACTGCGGCGCGGAACTCGTCGTGCATGTCGTGGACGACGGACCCGGCATCCCGGAAGCCGAACGCCACAAGGTCTTCCGCCCGTTCTATCGCTTAGAGAGTTCTCGCGACCGGGCAACGGGGGGCAGCGGCTTAGGCCTCGCCATAGTCCATCAGCTCTGCCAAGCGCACGGCTGGCGGGTGAGCTTGGAGCGGGGGCCGAACGGAGGCACAGACGCCCGGGTCGAGGTGCCGGTGGCCGGGTAGTGGCGCTAGCGCGACGAACGCCATTGCCTCCCTGGCACCGCCTTTCGCCCCAGCCCAAGCCTCCCTATCACCACGTCATCACCACGTCGGACTTCCGGCTAGCGCCGCCAAGTCCGACGTGCCGCTAGCTCTTCGTCACCATCCCGCCCATGAAGTCCCGTTTACCGATCGGCGTGCCCTTCATGCGCAACATATCGTAGGCCG
>CAYGBI010000055.1:0-26310 GCA_964348085.1 uncultured Pseudomonadales bacterium
GCGGCGGCGAAAGCGCTCACCAGCAGCAATACGGCCGAGTACACGAAATAGGCGACCGTAAGTGTAGTGGCCGTGCGCCACCAATTGCCGCGCACGAGTCTAAAACTCGTGCGCAACGCCGCGATGCCGCCGATGTTGCGGGCAACGAGAAGGAATATCGCGAAATACCAATACACCAATAGCACGAACGCGAACACGAACAGGAGCAGAACTGTCAGCACGATCAAAAGCGGCAACGGCAACCCCAACGCAGAGATCGCGACCATCGGCAAGACACTCACCAAAATCATCGCGGCGGACACCCCGATGTACACCCCGAAGAAAAGCAACATGGCCGGATAGCGCAAAAGGGCTCGCCGCAGTGCCTCCAGCCCCGATACCGGGCGGATGGAGGCGACCGCCGCCATCCTAGCAATGGCGCCGAGATAGAAATAGCGGCCGACGAGCAGGCAGACGAGCATGGGCAATGGGTTACCCGGCGCTTCGGTCGGGTCGAACGTGCCCTTTAAGATGCTGTCCAACGTGTAGTAGTCGAACGTGTTGTCAAACAACCGCCACAGACTCGACGCCACGCTGCTGGCGAGGGCGAGGCCGATTACTTGCGAGAAGCTCGCTCGCCACAGGCTAAACGCGCTATCGAGCACGCCGCCGATCAACTGCGGCGCAGTGGGTTGCTGATACAACGGTAGGTGGCCTTAGGGCGACGGCGCCATGTGTTGAACAAACGCCAAGTGTGGGCGTCGGAAGACCGGCAAGCAAGTGGCGCATCGGTGGGTCGGCGCCCGAGCCATCGGGGTCACAACGGCAATGCGCTCGCCACCTTGACCTCGCGCAAGCTGAAACTCGACTCCACATGTCGAACGCCGGGGTACTTGAGCACTTCTTGCATCACCAACTCCGAGAAGTGATCGATGTCGCGTGCGACGACCTTCAGCAGATAGTCGTGTGCGCCGCTCATGGCATGACACTCCACGACATGCGGTTCGTCCCGAACCCGGGCGTGGAAAGCTTCTGTGCGCCCATCGGGCTGCTTTTCCAAAGTAACCAACACGAAAGCGGTGACGGTCAAGCCCAAGGCGCGACGGCCGAGTATGGCCGTGTAGCCTTCGATGATGCCGTCGCTCTCCAAGCGTTTCATGCGCCTAGCGCAAGTGGACTCGGACGTGCCGCTCATCTGCGCCAAGTCTACAGTGCTCAGCCGCCCCTGTTGTTGCAGCAAGTCGAGCATTCGGCGTTCCAGTCGACTTAGACCTATGGCGGAAATCCCCTACAGCGACGTCTTATTGAAGAGAATACACCAATATTCTCTGATCTACCGGTCAAAAAGATGACTTCCCGCACGACTGCTGCAATAACATCATCACTAGCACCCGTGGTGAAAGTTCGCGTCGCACCGAGAACGGTCGAGCGCTCCCGGCATGGGCACGACGGGGACGTATCGGGCGATATGCGATCGAGGAGCAACGATGGCGAGCGGGATGCCTGGCCGTTCAAACGCCGCGTAACTTCCACTACGGGCTGGATACCAAAGCCAAGCTTGCGGAGGCAGACATGAACGCACACCCCAACCCGATGGGCTTGGACGGCTTCGAGTTCGTCGAGTTCGCCGCAGCCGAACGCGGCGTCTTGGAAGGAACGCTCGCGACGCTCGGCTTCGAGCGCGTCGCCGGCCATCGCTCGAAGGACGTCCACCTGTGGCGACAGAACGACATCAATTTCATCGTCAATTACGAGCCGGCGAGCGTGGCGCGGTTTCTCGCCGAAGAGCACGGCCCCTGCGCGGCCGGACTGGCGTTCCGCGTGCGCGACGCGCACCACGCCTACGCGCGGGCAACCGCCTTGGGCGCCGAACCGGTGGACATCGCCACCGGGCCGATGGAGCTCAAGCTGCCGGCGATCCGTGGGATCGGCGGCGCGCCGCTGTACCTCATCGACCGCTGCCAAGACGGCAGCAGCATCTACGATATCGACTTTGCATTCGCGCCCGGGGCCGCCAAGCGTCCGACCGGCGTTGGCCTCAAACGCATCGACCATCTTACCCACAACGTCTATCGCGGGCGGCTCGCTCACTGGGCGCGCTACTACGAGCGGCTGTTCGGCTTCCGCGAAATACGCCGCTTCGACATCAAGGGCGAGGCAAGTGGCTTGGTGTCTCGCGCCATGACCGCGCCGGACAACAAGATACGCATTCCATTGAACGAGGAAGCGCCGCTTGGTGACGGCAACGGCCAGATCGGGGCGTTTCTGATGCGCTACAACGGAGAAGGCATCCAGCACATCGCGTTGGCCTGCGACGACCTCTTGGCCACATACGACAGGCTACGAGAGCGTGGTGTGTCGTTTATCGATCCCCCGCCGGCGACCTACTACGAGATGCTGGATGAGCGCTTGCCGGGCCATGGGCAACCAACCGCGGAACTCGCCAAGCGCGGCATTCTGTTGGACGGCGATACGTCGGGCGTCGAACCACGCCTGCTGCTGCAGATTTTCTCCGCCGACTTGATTGGCCCCATCTTCTTCGAGTTCATCGAGCGCCGGCGCGACGAGGGATTCGGCGAAGGCAACTTTCAGGCGCTCTTCGAATCTCTCGAACGAGATCAACTACAGCGCCAAGCGCGCGAGGAGGCCGCGTGACGCCGAAGCGCATTCACCACGTCGCCTACCGCTGCCGGGACGCCAAGGAGACCGTGGAGTTCTATCGCGTTCACTTGGGCATGGCGTTTCAACTCGCCTTCGCGGAAGACCGAGTGCCGTCCACCGGCGAAGCGCACCCGTACATGCATGTGTTCCTAGACGCCGGCATGGGCAACGTGCTGGCGTTCTTTGAACTACCCGACTCGCCGCCGATGGGCAAAGACCCGAATACACCGGAGTGGGTGCAGCACATCGCTTTCGAGGTGGACACGCGAGACCAACTCGACGCCGCCAAAGAACGCCTTGAAGCCGCCGGGTTGGAAGTGCTTGGCCCGGTCGACCACGGCATTTTCGACTCGATCTACTTTTTCGACCCCAACGGCCACCGCTTGGAGCTGGCCTGCAACAAGGGAGGGGCCGCCGCCCGAGCTCGCGCGCACGTAGTGGCTGAGACCATGCTCGATGAGTGGACGCGCACCAAACGGGCGCCAAGGCACGCCGCTTGGTTGCATGAGGCCAAAGTGGAGAACTGACGCGAACACTTGGCTGGACGAAGCGCCGAGCCAATAGGAGGCAATCCCGGGAACGCTTAGCGCCCCCCGGGCGACAGCCGTTGCCCCGCTCAAGGGTCGTCGGAGCGTTAGCGCCGCGAATGCCGTTGCCTCTCGGCACCGCGTTCGCCTTAAGCCCAAGCCGCCCTATATAAGTCGGACTGTGCGGCTACCGTCGCCAAGTCAGACTGGCTGCCAGCGCTATAACGCCGTCGCCTACGGAACCGCCTCTTGCCCCCGGTTGGACTTCGCGGCTAACGCCGTCAAGTCCGATGGGGTGCTAGCGCCACAAGAGCCGTTGCCTACGGCACTGCCTCTTGCCCCAGCCAACCGACTGCTAGTCTTCGTCGAAATCCTCGTCCTCGGCTATCACCCGACCCACCAACTCGATATAGGCCACGGGTGCTGCGTCGCCGGTTCGGTGACCGGCTTTGAGGATGCGGGTGTAGCCGCCGGGACGGTCGTGGAAGCGCGGCCCAAGCTCTTGGAACAGCTTGCCGACCGCGGCCTTGCTACGCAGGCGGCTAAAGGCCAGCCGGCGGTTGGCGACGGTGTCGTCTTTGGCGAGGGTGATGAGCGGCTCGGCGATGCGCCGCAACTCCTTGGCCTTGGGCACCGTCGTCTTGATGACCTCGTGCTCGATGAGCGAGTTGGTCATGTTGGCGAACATCGCCTTGCGATGGGCACTGGTGCGGTTCAGGTGACGTCCGCTTTTTCTGTGTCTCATGGCCTCTCCACCCGTCTACTGGTCAGCCGATTACCTAGTGAGGCCGCGCACGGTGGTCGGGGGCCACCGCTCCAAACGCATGCCGAGCGCCAAACCGCGTTGAGCGAGCACTTCCTTGATCTCGGTGAGCGACTTTTTGCCCAAGTTGGGCGTCTTCAGCAGATCGTGCTCGGTGCGCTGAATCAGGTCGCCGATGTAGTAGATGCTTTCCGCCTTTAGGCAGTTCGCCGAGCGCACCGTGAGCTCCAAGTCGTCCACCGGCCGCAGCAGCACGGGGTCCACTTCTTCTTGCTTCGGCTCGGCAACCACCTCGCCTTCCTTGTCGAAATCGACGAACGCGGCGAGTTGTTGTTGCAGGATGGTAGCGGCGCGACGGATGGCCTGCTCCGGGTCTATGGTGCCGTTGGATTCGATATCCAAGATCAGCTTGTCCAAGTCGGTGCGTTGCTCCACCCGGGCATTCTCCACGCGGTAGGCGACGCGCTTCATCGGACTGTAGCTCGCATCCAAGCGCAACACCCCGATGGGACGAGTCTCCTCTTCCTCCTCGTCTCCGTCCGTGGTGTATTCCACCGGCTGATAGCCGCGACCGGACGTGACCTTGGCCTCGATGCGAATCGTACCGTTCTCGTTGAGCGTGCAGATAACGTGCTCCGGATTGGCGACTTCCACATCGGCAGTGAGTTGGAAATCCCCGGCGGTGACTTCGCCCGGTCCCTTGCGCGCCAAGTGGACGGTGGCTTCTTGGCGACCGTGCAGTTGCATGGCGATGCCCTTTAGGTTGAGCAATACGTCGATTACGTCTTCGCGCACGCCTTCCATGGGCGCGTATTCGTGGTCGACATGGTCGATGCGCACTTCGGTAATCGCCGCACCAGGCATGGAGGACAGCAGGATGCGCCTGAGCGCGTTGCCCAACGTGTGGCCGAAACCACGCTCCAAAGGTTCCAGCGTCACACGGGCGTGCGTCTTGCTGATCTCGTTCTTGTCGATGCGGCGCGGGGTCAGAAACTCGGTGGCCGACTGTGGCATCAATTCCTCCGGTTTTGGACGAGCTGGGGCAAAGCCGGCATACCGGCTGCAAAGCGCTTTCAGCGGTTACTTCGAGTAGAACTCGACGATCAAGTTCTCGTTGATTTCCTGCGGCAGTTCGGAACGGTCGGGATCGCGTTTGTAGACGCCTTCCATCTTGTCCGCATCCACGTCGACCCATTCCACCGGATTGCGTTGACTCGCCAAATCCAATGCTTGACGGATGCGCAATTGGCCGCGCGCCGCCTCTCGAACGGCCACGGTGTCGTCCGGTCGCACCTGATAGGAAGGAATATTGACCGCGGCGCCATTGACGACGACCGCCTTGTGGGAGACGAGTTGGCGGCTCTCCGCACGGGTGCAACCGAACCCCATACGGTACACGACGTTGTCCAAGCGCCGCTCGAGCAGGCGCAGCAGATTCTCGCCGGTTGCGCCTCTTTGCCGATCAGCGGCTTTGTAGTAATTGCGGAACTGCCTTTCCAATACGCCGTAGAAGCGGCGCACCTTCTGCTTTTCGCGCAGTTGCACGGCGTAGTCTTTGGGCTTCTGACGCCGAGCGGAGCCATGCTGCCCGGGAATGGTGTCCGCCCGGCACTTCGAATCCAGCGGACGGACCCCGCTCTTCAACAACAGATCCGTACCCTCGCGCCGCGAGAGCTTAAGTTTCGGGCCCAAGTATCTCGCCACGATTAAACCCTGCGCCGTTTCGGCGGCCGGCAACCGTTGTGCGGCACCGGCGTCACATCCGAGATGCTGTTTATCTTCAAACCGGCGGCGTTCATCGCCCGCACCGAGGACTCCCGACCCAAGCCCGGGCCTTTGACGAACACGTCCACGCTCCTCATGCCGTATTGCTCGATGGCGTTGGTGGCGGCGCGATCCGAGGCGATCTGCGCGGCGAACGCGGTGCTCTTGCGCGAGCCGCGATAGCCGGAGCCGCCCGCCGTCGCCCAGCAGAGCGCGTTTCCTTGCCGGTCGGTGATGGTGATGATGGTGTTGTTGAATGACGCATGCACATGCGCCACGCCGTCGATGACGACGCGCCTGCCCTTCTTGCGCGCGGCTGGTTCTGCCATGGGTGTCTCTTCTTGGTTCCTCGTTACTTCCGGATTGGTTTGCGCGGCCCTTTGCGCGTGCGGGCGTTGTTTTGCGTGCGCTGGCCGTTCACCGGCAAGCCACGTCGGTGGCGCATGCCCCGATAGCAGCCCAAGTCCATCAGTCGCTTGATGTTCAACTGCACCTCGCGGCGCAAGTCGCCCTCGATATGCAGCCGCGACGCTTGCGCCCGCAATGCGTCCAAGCGGTCCTCGCTGAGCGTGCCCAAGGCGACGTGCGGATCCACGCCGGCGGCGGCGCACATTTCCCGCGCACGGCTTCTGCCTACGCCGAACAGGTAGGTGAGGGCAATTCCCGCGTGCTTATTGTCCGGGATGTTGATGCCGGCGATTCGCGCCATTGTCGACCTCTTGCTTTTGCGTCCGTCTTGGCGTTGCCGCTAGCCCTGCCGTTGCTTGTGGCGGGGTTCGGCCTCGCAAATTACATGCACCACGCGTTTGCGCCGCACCACTTTGCAGTTGCGGCACATCTTCTTTACGGATGCGCGTACTTTCATAACCGTTCTCCGTCTGTCCGGCTACCTGTTCCGACCCCGGCCGCTACGCCGGGGCGTCCTACCACCGCCGCCGCTAACGCGCCCGCCCCGGCCGTAGGTGCGCAGGTTCGACTTCTCCATCAACTTCGCGTATTGGCTGGACATCATGTGCTGTTGCACTTGCGACATGAAATCCATGGACACCACGACGACGATCAACAAGGCGGTCCCGCCGAGCTGCATGGTGACGTTGAAGAACACCACCATGAACTCCGGCAGCAGGCAGACGGCGGCGACGTAAATCGACCCGAACAACGTCAGCCGAGTGATGACGTCGTCCAAATAAGAAGCCGTGTGCTGACCGGGCCGAATACCCGGAACGTAGGCGCCTTGCCGCTTGAGATTGTCGGCGATTTCCTTGGGGTCCATCATAATCGCCGTGTAGAAAAAACTAAAGAAGATGATGCCGCCGGCGAACAGCATGATGTAGAGCGGCTGACCCGGCGACAGCACCAAGGCGACATCTTGCAGCCAAGCCATATTGGGCGCTTGGCCAAACCACTGCGCCATCGACGCCGGCGCGAGCAGCAGGCTGGAGGCGAAGATGGCCGGGATCACACCGGCCATGTTGATCTTGAAGGGCAATGGCGTGCTCTGCGGCTGGTATACGCGACGCCCTTGTTGACGCTTGGCGTAGTTCACCATTATCCGGCGCTGGCCGCTTTCCACGAACACCACGAAGCCGACGATGAGCACGCCGATGAGGGCGACGGCCAACAAGGCGATGATGTTGATGTCGCCTTGCCGTGCCGCCTCGAAGGATTGTCCGACGGCACCGGGGAAGCCGGAGACGATGCCGGCGAAGATCAACAGCGAAATCCCGTTGCCGACCCCGCGTTCGGTGATTTGCTCGCCGAGCCACATCATGAACAACGCGCCGGTGACCAAGGTGACGATGGACACGAAGTAGAAGCTGAAATCGCCGATGAACGCGAGCCCCTGGGCGGCGAGGGTGCCGGTGAGCGCCGTGCCTTGGATGAGCGCGATGAGCAGCGTGCCGTAGCGCGTGTATTGCGTGATCTTGCGGCGCCCCGCTTGGCCTTCCTTGCGCAGTTGGTTCAGCGCCGGATACATCATCGTCACCAAGTTCATGATGATGCTGGACGTGATGTACGGCATGACGCCGAGCGCGAGGATGCTCATGCGCTCCAAGGCGCCGCCGGAGAACATGTTGAACAGGTCCAAGACGCCGCCTTGGTTGGCGTCGAACAGATTGCGCAACTGGTCGGGATTGATGCCCGGCACCGGAATGTGCGTGCCGATGCGATACACCAACAACGCGAACAGCACGAACAGGAGGCGCTGGCGGAGCTCCGATAGTCCCCCGCCACGAACGCCCGGAAGCGTCTGCGTCGCCATTTGCGCGGTAGTCGCCACGACCCTTGCTCCTACTCCCGAGGCTTCGCGCCGGCGCTGCCGGAACGCGACGCCGGCATCGCTTCAACCCGGCCACCGGCGCCCTCGATCGCCGCTCGCGCCCCCTTGGTAACCGCAACGCCGCGCACCGTGACCGCAGCGGCCACCGGCCCGGAGAGGAAGATACGCACCCGGACGGCGTTCTTACGCACCACGTTGGCGGCCTTCAACGAGTCGATATCGACGACTGTCTCGCCACCGGCAACCACCCGCGCGAGTTCCGAGGTCCGCACTTCGGCAGTGTGCTCGCCGATGCGGGAACGAAAGCCGAAAGCCGGAATGCGCTTTTGCAGCGGCAACTGGCCGCCCTCGAACCCCGGGCGAATGTTGCCGCCGGAACGCGAACGCTGGCCCTTGTGGCCGCGGCCCGCGGTCTTGCCGCCGCCAGCGGCGATGCCCCGACCGACGCGCTTCTTCGTCTTCCTGCTGCCCGTCGCGCCGCCGATCGTGTTCAACCGCGCTTTCACTCAATCACCTTCCACTTCCAAGAGATAGCCGACCTTGTTGATCAAGCCGCGCACCGCCGGCGTGTCTTCGAGTTCACGCACCGAACCGATGCGGCGCAGACCCAAGCCTTTCAGGCAGGCGCGGTGCTTGGGCAGCCTGCCCCACGGCGACTTGACCAATCTAACCGTTATCGTTTTTTCCGCCATCGCCGTTACGCCGTCAAGCGACGAGTTCTTCCACCGTCTTGCCGCGCTTGGCGGCGATCGTCTGCGGCGAACGCATCCTAGTCAGCGCCTTGAACGTCGCACTGACAACGTTGACGGGATTGGTGGAACCGTAGCACTTCGCCAATACATTGCGCACCCCGGCGCACTCCAGCACAGCGCGCATCTTGTCGCCGGCGATGATGCCGGTGCCCTCGGACGCGGGTTGCATGTAAACGGTGGAGGCGCCAAAACTCTGCGTCGCCGGATACCAGATAGTGTTGCCGTTCAATTCCACATCCACCATGTCGCGGCGCGCCGCTTCCATGGCTTTTTGTATCGCCGCCGGCGTTTCCCGCGCCTTGCCGCGGCCAAAGCCGACCCGACCCTCGCCATCGCCGACGACGGCGAGCGCGGTCACGCCCCGCTGCCGACCGCCCTTCACCGTTTTGGCGACATAGTTGATCTGCACGAGTTTCTCGACCAGACCTTCTTCTTTGATCTCTTCCGAATACGCCATCTACTTACATCTCCAAGCCAGCCGACCTAGCCGCTTCCGCCAGCGCCTTCACGCGCCCGTGATACTGGTAACCGGATCGGTCGAAGGCGACCACGGTTATTCCGGCCGCGATGGCCCGCTCCGCGACCAACCGCCCCACAGCGGAGGCAGCAGCCACGTTTCCCGTCGCCCCACCGCGAAGCGCCTTGTCCAACGTGGACGCCTGCGCCAAGACCTGATCGCCGCGGTCGCCGGCGTGAATGACCTGCGCGTAGATATGCCGTGGCGAACGATGCACGGTCAGCCGTGCCGTGCACAGTTCGCGAATCTTCATCCGCGTACGTTTGGCGCGCCTAAGCCGCCCGGATTTCTTGTCGATGCGCTTTTCCATCTGTGCCCACTCGAAAAGCCTGCTCGCTTTCCCTACTTTCTTTTGCCCTCTTTGCGGCGCACGCGCTCGCCGACATAACGTACCCCCTTGCCCTTGTACGGTTCCGGGGGCCGCAAGCCGCGAATCTCCGCCGATACTTGGCCAACCAACCGTTTGTCGATCCCCTTGACGACGATTTGCGTTTGCGAAGTGGCCTCCACTTCGATGCCGTCCGGCAACGCGAAATCGATCGGATGCGAAAAGCCAAGCTGCAAGTTCAGCCGCCGACCTTGCGCTTGGGCCCGGTAGCCGACGCCCTGCAGTTCCAAGCGCTTCTCGAACCCCTCGGAAACGCCCACGACCATATTGCCCACCAAAGAACGGGTGGTGCCCGCCAAGGCGCGCGCCGTGCGCGATGCCGAACGCGGCGCGAACAGAAGGGCGCTGTCTTCTCGCTTCACTTCCACTTGCTCGGAGACGGTGAGCGACAGCGAGCCTTTCTTCCCTTTCACCGTCAAGCCGTCAGTGCCGAGTTCCACCTCGACACCTTCCGGCAAGCGCACCGGAGTCTTGGCAATTCTCGACACGTTCCGCCCCCTTTAGAACACCGTGCAAAGCACTTCGCCACCGACGCCGGCGCGCCGCGCGGCGCGGTCGGTCATCACGCCCCGGTCCGTGCTGACGATGGCCACCCCCAATCCGTCGCGCACCTTGGGCAGCTCGTCGCTCGCCTTGTAGATGCGCAACCCCGGACGGCTCACGCGCCGCAGTTCCTCGATGACGGGTTCGCGCTCGTGATAGCGCAAGCGAATGGTGAGCTCCGGTTTGACGCCCTCGTCCACATGAAACGCACCGATATAGCCCTCGTCCTTGAGCACGCGGCAAATCGCGGTCTTCAGCTTGGAGTTCGGCAATGTCACCGCCCGGTGACCCACGCTTTGGGCATTGCGGATGCGCGTCAGCAGGTCGGCGATGGGGTCTTGCATGCTCACGGTTTCACCAACTCGCCTTCACCAAGCCGGGCACATCCCCCCGCATCGCGGCCTCGCGTAGTTTTGTGCGGCTCAAGCCAAACTTTCGATACACGCCCCGGGGCCGTCCCGTGAGTCCACAACGACGTCGCAGGCGTACCGGGGAAGCGTTGCGCGGCAGCATCTGCAATTGCAGTTGCGCCTGCCAGCGCTCGTCGTCGGAGGCGTGGCGGTCGCCAATGATCTTCTTCAACTCGGCGCGTTTCGCCGCGTACTTGGCGACGACTTTCGTGCGCTTCTTCTCACGCTCAATGAGGGATTTACTCGCCATTCGTCGGTTCCTGTGGTGCCACGCTCGGTCGGAGTCAGTTTCTAAACGGGAAATTAAAGGCCCGCAGCAACGCCAAACCCTGTTCGTTGGTTCTCGCGGTAGTGGTGATGGTGATGTTCAAACCCCGAATTCGATCAACCTTGTCGTAGTCGATCTCCGGAAAGTTGATCTGTTCCGCCATGCCTAGGGAAAAGTTGCCGCGGCCATCGAAGGATCTAGGGTTCAAGCCGCGAAAGTCGCGCATTCGAGGAATGGCGATGCCGATCAACCGCTCGATGAACTCGTACATCCGGTCCCGGCGTAGAGTGACCTTGCAGCCGATCGGGAACCCCTCGCGGATCTTGAAGCCGGCTTCCGATTTGCGCGCTTTGGTCACCACCGGTTGTTGACCGGCGATCAACGCCAAGTCCGCAACGGCACTGTCCATGACCTTGCGATCCGCCACGGCGTCGCCGACGCCCATATTCAGCGTCACCTTGGCAAGGCGCGGCGCGGCCATGACCGAGGACAAGCTGAATTGCTCGACCAGCACCGGACGAATATCGCGCAGATAGCGTTCACGCAGGTTGGACATGCTTATTCGTCCACAAGCGAGTTGGTGGATTTGAAGTAGCGCACGCGCTTGCCGTTCTCCATGCGGATGCCGACCCGGTCCGCCTTGTCGGTCTCCGGGTTGACGAGCGCCACGTTGGAGATGGCGATCGGAGCCTCTTTATCGACGATGCCGCCCGGTTCGTTGATTTGCGGGTTCGGACGAGTGTGCTTCTTGACGATATTGACGCCGGAGACAAGCACCTTGTCGTCCTTCGCCAGCACGCGCGTCACCGCGCCCCGCTTGCCCTTGTCGCGCCCGGCGATAACGATGACTTCGTCTTCTTTTTGTATCTTTCGCATGGTATTCACGTTCCAGCGGCAACGCGCCGCCCTACAGCACTTCCGGCGCCAAGGAGACGATGCGCATGAAGTTCTCGGTGCGCAGTTCTCGGGTCACCGGGCCGAACACTCGCGTGCCCACCGGTTGCAGGCCGGCGGTAAGCAACACCGCGGCGTTCTGATCAAAGCGAATCAAGGATCCGTCCGGGCGCCGCACGCCATGTTTGGTGCGCACCACGACGGCATTCATCACCTGGCCTTTATGCACCCGGCCGCGCGGGATGGCTTCCTTCACCGCCACCTTGACGACGTCGCCGATACCGGCATAGCGACGCTTGGAGCCGCCAAGCACTTTGATGCATTGCACCCGCCTCGCGCCGCTGTTGTCGGCGATGTCGAGCATCGTTTCCGCCTGGATCATCGCTTGATTCCAGCCACGCTCCCCCGCTCGTTGATGCGAGCAAGACGCCAAGATTTGGTTTTCGAGATCGGCCGCGTTTCGACGATGGTCACTACATCGCCTTCTTGGCAATCGTCGTTTTCGTCGTGGGCGGCGAGTTTGGTCGAGCGGCGAATGAACTTGCCGTAAACAGGGTGTTTCACGCGCCGCTCAATGCGCACGGTGACGGTCTTTCGCGCTTTGCAGGAGGTAACCACGCCGGTCATTTCCCGAGCCCGCGCGGCCGAAGCCGCCACTGCTTCGGTGGACGGCGCGGGTGCCGCGACGAGGGACTGGAGGTCGTTGTCAGCCATGCGCTTGCTCCCGGATCAACGTCTTGACGCGGGCGATGTCGCGCCGCGCCTGCGTGATGAGGTGCGTCTGCGGCAACTGCTCGTTGGCGCGTTGCATACGCAAGTTGAACTGTTCCTTGCGCAGGCGGATGAGTTCGTCGTGCAACTCATCGGCCGTCTTGTCTCTTAGCTCCGCGGCTTTCACATCCTTGCCTTCTTCGCCTTCTTCACCTTCGCACTCTTCACCTTCGCCACCTTTCGCCACCTTCACACTCTCGCGCTGCTCAATCTCTGCCTTCGCGTACTCGCGTTTCGCGGCGCTCAAGCGATGGCGCGTTTGACGAACGCAGTGGGAAACGGCAGCTTGGCGGCGGCCAACGCCAATGCTTGCCGGGCTACATCCTCGCCCACGCCCTCCATTTCGTAGAGCACGCGACCGGGCTGAATAAGCGCCACCCAGTACTCGACGCTGCCCTTGCCCTTGCCTTGGCGGACCTCCAAGGGTTTCTTGGTGATCGGCTTGTCCGGGAACACGCGGATCCACACCTTGCCGCCCCGACGGATATGGCGGGTCATGGCGCGCCGGCCGGCTTCGATTTGCCGCGCCGTCAGCCGCCCGCGGCCGATCGCTTTCAAGCCGTATTCACCGAAGCTGACGCGATTGCCGCGGTTCGCAAGGCCCCGGTTGCGGCCCTTCTGCTGCTTGCGGAACTTCGTTCTTTTCGGTTGCAACATGGCGTTTTATATCCTTGCCCTGCTAGCCGGCGACATCCCGGTGGCTCAAGTGCTCTCGCTTTCTTGCTCGCCGCCAAAGACCTCGCCTTTGAATATCCACACTTTGACGCCGATGACGCCGTAGGTGGTTTTCGCTTCCGCGGTCGCGTAGTCGATGTCCGCCCGCAACGTGTGTAGCGGCACGCGCCCTTCCGCGTAAACCTCGGCGCGTGCGATCTCGGCGCCGTTGAGACGCCCGGCGACGCGCACCTTGATGCCTTGCGCCCCGAGTCGCAGCGCGTTTTGCATCACTCGTCGCATGGCGCGCTGATGGCGCACTCGCCGCTCGAGTTGCTGGGCGACGTTTTGCGCCACCAACAGCGCGTCCACTTCCGGTTTGCGGATCTCCGCGACATTGATGTGTACCGGCACGCCCATCTTGCGCGTCAGTTCCGCGCGCAGCCGATCCACATCTTCGCCTTTCTTACCGATGACGATGCCCGGACGGGCGGTGTGTATGGTGATGCGCGCGGTTTGCGCCGGTCGTTCGATTTCGATGCGGCTAACCGACGCCTGGGACAGGCGCGACGCGATGTGCTCGCGCACCGCCAAATCACTCAGCAGGTAACTCGCGTAGTCTTTCTTGCTCGCATACCACACGGAAGTGTGGTCCTTGACGATGCCGAGCCGAAACCCGGTCGGATTCACTTTCTGCCCCATCGGTGCGATCCCCCTTAATCGACGCCGTCGGCGACGGTCACGGTGACGTGGCTGGTGCGCTTCAATATGCGATCCGCCCGCCCTCTGGCTCGGGGGCGGATGCGCTTCATGGTGATGCCTTGGTCGACGTGGATCGCCTCCACCACGAGCTCGTCGATATCGGCGCCTTCGTTGTTTTCCGCGTTGGCGATGGCGGAATCGAGCACCTTGCGCACTAGCGGCGCACCTTTGTGCGGGCTGAACCGCAAGATATCGATCGCGTCGCCGACCGCCTTGCCGCGCAGTTGATCCGCGACGAGGCGAAGTTTGCGCGGCGAGATGCGCAGTCGTTTCGCTGTGGCGCTCACTTGCATGGCGGTCACCTAACGCCGCGCCCTGCGGTCCGCGTCATGTCCACGATAGGTGCGCGTCGGCGCGAACTCGCCGAGCTTGTGGCCCACCATGTCCTCCGAGATGAACACCGGTACATGCTGGCGTCCATTGTGTACGGCGATCGTGAGGCCGACCATTTCCGGTACCACCATGGAGCGGCGCGACCACGTGCGGATGGGCCGCCGGTCGCCCGCTGCTGCCGCCTCGTTCACCTTGCGCATCAGATGCAGATCAACGAACGGCCCTTTTCGCAGCGCTCTCGGCATTGCGTTTACCTCCTCGCCCCGCGACGACGCACGATGAGCTTGTCCGTGCGCTTGTTCTTGCGCGTCTTGTAGCCTTTGGTCGGCAGGCCCGTGGGCGACACCGGATGGCGGCCGCCGGAGGACTTGCCTTCGCCGCCGCCATGCGGATGGTCCACCGGGTTCATGGCGACGCCACGAACCGTAGGCCGCACGCCACGCCAGCGTTTGGCGCCGGCCTTGCCCAAAGAGCGCAGGTTGTGTTCGCCGTTGCCGACTTCGCCGAGCGTCGCACGACATTCCACCGGCGCCCGGCGCATCTCGCCGGAGCGCAAACGCAGCGTCGCGTATGCGCCCTCGCGGGCGACGAGTTGGCACGACGTACCGGCGCTGCGGGCAAGCTGCGCGCCTTTGCCCGGCTTCAGTTCCACACAGTGGATGACGCTGCCGACCGGAATGTTGCGCAGCGGCATGGCGTTGCCGGCGCGGATCGGCGCACTGGTGCCCGACATCAGCTCATCGCCGGCGGCAAGCCCCCGAGCGGCGACCACATAGCGGTATTCGCCGTCGGCGTATTTCAGCAAGGCGATGTTGGCGCTGCGATTGGGGTCGTATTCCAAGCGCGCCACCGTGGCTCGGATGCCGTCCTTGTCGCGGCGAAAGTCGATTTTTCGATAATGCCGCTTGTGGCCGCCACCTCGGTGCCGCGTGGTGATGCGCCCGTTGGCGTTGCGCCCGCCGCTCTTGCTTTGCTTCTGTAGCAGCGGCTTGTAGGGCGTGCCTTTGTGCAGCGCCGGATCGACCACCTTGACCACGAAGCGGCGTCCGGGCGATGTCGGTTTTGCTTTCACCACAGGCATAACTGCGTCCTAGTCGCCTACCGCCGCATAGTCCAACTCTTCGCCTGCGGCGAGCCGGACGTACGCCTTCTTCCAGTTCTTCATGCGCGAGGTCACACCGCGGAAGTTGCGCTTTACCTTGCCCTTCACGTTCAAGGTAGTGACGTTCACCACCTTGACCTTGAACAGGGTCTCCACCGCCACTTTAATTTCGCGCTTGCTCGCGTTCCTCGCCACCTTGAACACGACTTGGTTGCTCGAGTCGCCCAAGTTGGTGGCTTTCTCGGTGATATGCGGCGTCAACAGCACCGTGTACAGGCGCTCGTTCCTCGCTTGCACTGCGCTCATTTCAAGCGCTCCTCCAAGCGTTCGAGCGCGTCCACGGCAATCAGCACCCGCTCGTGGCGCACCAAAGCCACTGGGTTCAGCGCATCGACAGCTATCAACTCGATTCCTACCAAGTTGCGCGCAGCCAAGTACAGGTCTTGATCGACCTCCGCCACTACGATGAGCGCTTCGGCAATATCGAGCGAGGCAAGCTTGGCGACGAGGAGCTTGGTTTTGGGGGCGTCGAGGGATAGGAAGGAGGGCGGGACAGCGAGAATGCGTTGCTGACGGATGAGTTCCGCAATGATGCTCCGCAACGCGCCGCGATACATCTTGCGATTCAACCGCACGGAATGGTCTTGCGGACGGGCGGCGAAGGTGCGTCCCCCGCCACGCCAAAGCGGACTGCGGATGGTGCCCGCCCGAGCGCGCCCGGAGCCCTTCTGCCGCCACGGCTTGCGTCCGCCGCCACGCACGTCGGAGCGCGACTTTTGCGCCTTGGAGCCCTGCCGCCCGCCGGCCAGATAGGCGACCACGGCTTGATGCACTAGCGGCTCGTTGAATGCGCCGCCAAACACCGCCGCCGAGACTTGCACGGTTGCATTGTCGGCGCCCTCCTCCGAGGGAGGCAGGGCTAGGGCTACGGATACGCTCATCGTCGTGCGGTTTAACTGACTTTGATTAACTGGCTTTGGTCTTGACCGCCGGGCGCACGTAGATACTCGCGCCGGGGGCGCCGGGAACAGCGCCTCGGACGAGGAGAAGGTGCTTTTCGGGGAGGATGTCGACGACGGTGAGGTTCTGGATGGTGACCCGGCGGTTGCCCATGTGTCCGGACATTTTTTTGCCCTTGAAGACACGGCCCGGGGTTTGACATTGGCCGATGGAGCCGGGAGCGCGGTGGGCGAGGGAGTTGCCGTGAGAGGCGTCCTGTCGGCGAAAGTGCCAACGTTTGATGGCGCCGGCGTAGCCCTTGCCCTTGGAGACGCCGACCACGTCCACCACTTGGCCTTTCTCGAACTGGTCCACGCCAAGCTGGTCACCGGGGTTCAGCGGCTCGTCCGGCGCCGACGGTAGCCGAAACTCCCACAATCCGCGTCCTGCCGCCGTTTGCGCTTTGGCGAAATGCCCAGCCATCGGTCGGTTGACGCGATTGGCCTTGACCCTGCCGGCGGTGACTTGCACGGCGTCATAGCCGTCCACGTCCAAGGTCTTCACCTGCGTCACGCGGTTTGGCTCGGCGACGATTACGGTCACGGGGATGGATTCGCCATCCGCCGAAAACACGCGCGTCATGCCGCTCTTGGTGCCTACGACTCCGATAGTCATGCTCTACTACTCTCGCTCCGCCTCGCCTAAGTTGCCCTGCAAACCGACCCGACTAATTCAGGCTTATCTGCACGTCCACGCCGGCGGCGAGGTCCAACTTCATCAACGCATCCACGGTCTTCTCGGTCGGCTCCAAGATGTCGAGCAGCCGCTTGTGGGTGCGGATCTCGTACTGATCCCGCGCGTCCTTGTTGACGAATGGCGAAATGAGTACGGTGTAGCGCTCTTTGCGCGTAGGCAAGGGTATCGGCCCCCGCACCTGCGCCCCGGTGCGCTTCGCCGTGTCTACGATTTCCTCCGTGGACACGTCGATCAGCCGGTGATCGAACGCCTTCAGGCGGATGCGTATACGCTGATTCTGGGCCATTTTCTGGTTGCTTTACGCTCGACTTCGCTGAACCGCACACGCCAAATCCGCGCCCAAGCCGTTCGCACCCAATAGGCACGCTACGTCGCTTGAGGCAGACGCAAGTGGCAGCAGTTGAAATGGACGGCGCACCATACGCTTGTCGCGGGCGCTTTTCAACGGTTTTTTCATCGCAAGCTCATCGGCGTCCACTCGGCGGCGATCAAGACTTCTTGAGAATGCCCGCGGCGATGTTGTTCGGCACTTCCGCATAGCGGGAGAACTCCATCGTGAACGTGGCGCGGCCTTGTGTCGCCGAGCGCAGATCCGTGGAGTAGCCGAACATCTCCGCCAGCGGCACGGAGGCGCGAATGATCTTGCCGGCGGGGTTTTCGTCCATGCCGTCGATGAGCCCGCGGCGACGGTTCAGGTCGCCCACCACGTCGCCCATGTAGTCCTCCGGCGTCACCACTTCCACCGCCATGATCGGCTCCAAGAGCACCGGGTCGGCGCGCAACGCGCCTTCGCGCATCGCCATCGATCCGGCGATCTTGAACGCCATCTCGCTGGAGTCCACCTCGTGGAACGAGCCGTCGTGCAAGGTGGCGCGCACGTTGATGAGCGGGTAGCCGGCGATGACGCCATTGCCCATCTGTTCTTCGAGGCCCTTGGCGACCGCGGGGATGTATTCCCTCGGCACGACGCCGCCCACGATTTCGTCGACGAACTCGAAGTTCGACACCTCCTCTTCGCCGTAGGTGGGGTCGAGCTTCACCCAAATGTGGGCATATTGGCCGCGACCGCCTGTCTGGCGAATGTACTTGGCCTCTTGGTCGATGCTCGCACGAATGGTCTCTCGATAGGCCACCTGCGGCTTGCCGATGTTCGCCACGACACCGAATTCCCGCCGCATGCGCTCGACCAGAATGTCCAGATGAAGCTCGCCCATGCCGGAGATGATGGTCTGGCCGGACTCCTCGTCCGTGGCGACGGCGAACGACGGATCTTCTTGCGCGAGCTTGCCGAGCGCGGTGGACATCTTCTCCTGATCCGCCACCGACTTCGGTTCCACCGCCACCGAGATAACCGGATCCGGGAAGTCCATACGCTCGAGCGTGATGCGATTGTCGCCATCGCACAGCGTGTCGCCGGTGGTGGTGTCCTTCAGGCCGATCGCCGCAGCGATGTCGCCGGCACGCACTTCCTTGATTTCGTTGCGCCTGTTGGAGTGCATCTGCACCATGCGACCCACCCGTTCGCGCCGCGTTCGAGTGGCGTTGAACACTTGATCACCGGAGTTGAGCACGCCGGAATAGACGCGGAAAAACGTCAAGGTGCCGACATAGGGGTCGGTGGCGATCTTGAAAGCCAAGGCGGCAAACGGTTGATCGTCGTCGGACTGCCGACAGGCACGGGTTTCGCCGTCCGCCAAGACGCCCTCGATGGCTTTTACCTCGGGAGGCGCGGGCAGGTAGTCGATCACGGCGTCAAGCATGGCCTGGACGCCCTTGTTCTTGAACGCCGAACCGCACAGCGCCGGTACGATTTCGCTGGCCAACGTGCGAATACGGACGCCGGCGCGTATTTCGTCCTCGGTGAGTTCGCCCTCTTCGAGGTACTTCACCATCAGTTCCTCGTTGGCCTCGGCGGCGGTTTCCTCCAACTCCTCGCGCCAGTGTTCGGCGTCGGCGACGAGGTCTTCGGGAATGTCTTCAAGCCGGTAGCTGAGGCCTTGGTCGTCCTCGCCCCAATAAATCGCCTTCATACGCACCAAGTCGATGATGCCGCCGAAGTCTTCCTCCGCGCCGATCGCAAGCTGCACCGGCACCGGCGTCGCGCCCAAGCGCTCCTTGATTTGCTCCACCACGCGAAGGAAGTCGGCGCCGGCGCGATCCATCTTGTTGACGAAGACTATGCGCGGCACTTCATAGCGGTTGGCTTGTCGCCAAACCGTTTCGGACTGCGGCTCCACACCCGACGTGCCGCAGAACACCACCACGGCACCATCCAAAACGCGCAACGAACGCTCCACCTCGATCGTGAAGTCGACGTGGCCCGGGGTGTCGATGATGTTGATGCGGTGCTGATCGTATTGCCGATTCATGCCTTGCCAGAAGCATGTGGTGGCCGCCGAGGTGATGGTGATGCCGCGTTCCTGTTCTTGCTCCATCCAGTCCATGACCGCCGCGCCGTCGTGTACCTCGCCGATCTTGTGCGACAAGCCGGTGTAGAACAGCACGCGCTCCGTGGTGGTGGTCTTACCGGCGTCCACATGCGCGACAATGCCGATGTTGCGGTAGCGGTGGATGGGGGTGCTGCGGGACATCTCTTTGATTCCTCGACAAATTACGCCCTGCCAAGAGCAGCGAGGGCGGTTGGGTGTGGGAGCTGTAGGACGTGTGGAGGTCTGGAAAGCGCGGCTTAGAAACGATAGTGCGAGAACGCACGGTTGGCCTCGGCCATGCGATGCGTTTCCTCGCGACGGCGAACCGCGGCGCCGCGCCCTTCGGCCGCGTCCACCAATTCGCCGGCGAGGCGTGCCGCCATCGACTTCTCGCTCCGTGCCCGGGCGCTGTCTACAAGCCAACGCATGGCGAGCGCTTGGCGTCGCGACGGACGCACTTCCACCGGCACTTGATAGGTTGCGCCGCCGACCCGTCGAGACTTCACCTCCACCTGCGGGGCTACCGCCTCTAGCGCTTTCTCGAAGGTCTCGACCGGCGCCCGGCGATCCCGCTCGTCAATGCGCGTCAACGCACCGTAGACGATGCGCTCGGCGACGGATTTCTTGCCGTTCACCATCACATGGTTGATGAACTTGGCTACGGTCTGATTGCCGTACTTGGGGTCCGGCAATATTTCGCGCTTGGCGACGACTCGGCGTCTTGGCATTTCTCAACTCTCCTTTGTCTCGCCGCATGGATAACTGCGTACGGACATTTCAGGGAAACCCGCCACTTGGCTGGACATTCATGCCCAACCCGGCAAGGACGGCCTTACTAGGATTCGGTGGGATTACATGAGCTACTTGGGCTTCTTGGTGCCGTATTTGGAGCGGCGCTGGCGACGATCAGCGACGCCGGCGGTATCCAAGGTGCCGCGAATCGTGTGATAACGCACGCCGGGCAGATCTTTCACCCGCCCGCCGCGGATGAGCACCACCGAGTGCTCTTGCAGATTGTGACCCTCGCCGCCGATATAGGAGTTGACTTCATAGCCGTTGGTGAGCCGCACGCGGCACACTTTGCGCAACGCCGAGTTCGGCTTTTTCGGCGTGGTGGTGTACACCCGCGTGCAAGTACCGCGCTTTTGCGGACTGCGCTGCAACGCCGGCACCATGTTCTTCGCAACCCTACGCTTGCGCGGCTTGCGCACCAGTTGGCTGATGGTGGCCATGTTTCCTCACATATTCCTTTGCGTCGACCTTGCTTGGCGTCGACTTTGCAGACTTCGCATTAGTGCCGCTCCTCTAGCGAGCGGGTGCGCGATTTTAGGCGGGCTGCCGACAACCCGCAAGGGCTATATCATCCACTTGGCCCAATTGAGGAGGAGCGAGGCGAAATGCGGCAAGCCCACGACCTGCGCGAGGAAGGCGACGAGCTGTACGCCTTGGTGCGTTCGCTGGATGCCAAGGACTGGCGGCGCCAGACGCCGTTCAAGAACTGGACCGTCAACGATGTGATCGCGCACCTGCACACCACGGACCGCGTCGCCCGCCTCGCGCTCGCCGACCCCGACGCATTTCGCGACATGGTGCGACGCGGCGAACGCGCCATCACCGGCCGAGGCAGCGAGGGGCGTCGAGACGTCGCCGACGGCCCTGAGCTCGGCGAGCAATGGCACGCTCTTCTCGGCGAACTGTGCGACGAGCTCGGCGATATCGACCCGAAGGCACGCGTGCCTTGGTTCGGGCCGGACATGAGTGTGCGTATGTTCGCGACCGCACGGCAAATGGAAACTTGGGCGCACGGCCAAGACATCTACGACCTGCTAAGGCAGCCGCGCACGAGCAAGGACCGCATCAAGAACATCGCGGTCATCGGCGTACGCACCTTTGGCTGGACATTCGCCAATCGCGGTCTGGCCGTACCGCAAGACGTCCCCTACGTGCGCCTAACCGCCCCGTCCGGTGCGCTTTGGGAGTGGTACGAGCCGAACACCGACAACCATGTAATCGGTACGGCCGTGGAGTTTTGCCATGTCGTGACGCAAGGGCGACACGTCGACGACACCGACCTCGACGTGGCCGGCGAAACGGCGACCCGCTGGATGGCGATGGCGCAGTGCTTCGCCGGCGGTCCCGAAGAGCCGCCGGCGCCGGGGCAGCGCGGTTGGTAGCGAAGCGTGACTTTGGCGCAGCCTAATCCCACCCCAAGCCGCATCAGAACGCCGTTGGCCTATGTCGCTTACTGCGACCGGGTCCGACGAACGGTTAGCGCCACAAAGCCGTTGCCTACAGCACCGCCTTTTGCCCCAGCCCAAGCCGCCCTATCACCCGTCGGACTTGGCGGCTATGCCGCCAAGTCCGACTGACGGCTAACTCTCGCTCAAAGCCTCCGACAGCGCCTGTTCGATCTCGTCGGCGGTCTTGCCTTCCTCGCGGGCGATGCGCGCTTGCGCCTCTTCCTCGCGGCGTTGCTTGCGCTCCTTGTGGTAGGCGAGGCCGGTGCCGGCGGGGATCAGACGGCCGACCACTACGTTCTCCTTCAAGCCACGCAGGTTGTCTCGCCGGCCGGTGACCGCCGCCTCGGTGAGCACGCGCGTGGTCTCTTGGAAGGACGCCGCGGAAATAAACGACTCCGTCGCCAGCGCCGCCTTGGTAATGCCGAGTAGGATGCGCTGGAACTCGATGGGCGTCTTGCCATCGGCTTCGAGCCGCTCGTTCTCGAGCAGCACGTTGACGCGCTCCGCCTGCTCCCCGCGGATGTACTCGGAGTCGCCGGGTTTGATGATCTCCACCTTGCGCAGCATTTGCCGAACGATCGTTTCGATGTGCTTGTCGTTGATGGTGACGCCTTGGAGCCGGTACACCTCTTGGATCTCGTAGGTGACGTATCGCGCCAGCTCGGCCACGCCCTTCAGGCGCAGAATGTCGTGCGGACTCTCGGGGCCCTCGGAAACCACCTCGCCACGCACCACCTGCTCGCCCTCGAACACCGCGATCTGCCGCCACTTGGGAATCAGCGTTTCCGTGGCTTCGCCGTCCGTGCTGGTGATCACCAAGCGCCGCTTGCCCTTCGTCTCCTTGCCGAAGCTGACCGTGCCGGTCGCCTCGGCGAGGATCGCCGGTTCCTTGGGCTTGCGCGCCTCGAACAAGTCCGCGACGCGCGGCAAACCACCGACTATGTCGCGCGCTTTGGAGCCTTCCCTGGGGATGCGGGCGATGACATCGCCGATGTTCAACCAGTCGCCGTTCTCCAAGTTGAGGATGGCTTTCTCTTCCAAGTAGTAGTGCGCCGGCACGTCGGTTCCCGCCAGATTGACCGGCTGGTCGTCTTTGTCGACTAACTTGACGCCGGGGCGCAGATCCTTGCCGGCGCTCGGACGGTCCTTCACCTCCATGACGGTAATGCTGGCCAAGCCGGTGATTTCGTCCATTTGCCGATTGATGGAGAGCGTGTCCTCCATGTCCTCGAAGACGATCTTGCCCTCCACTTCCGTGATGATCGGATGCGTATGCGGATCCCATTGCGCGATGACGTCGCCCGCCGCCACCTTGGCTTCGGGCTTTGCGGTGATGACGGTGCCGTAATCGAGCTTGTGGCGCTCGCGCTCCCGGCCGTGCTCGTCGACGATGGCGATTTCGCCGGAACGCGACACGGCGACTAAGTCGCCACGCGCACGCTCCACCGTTTTCAGATTGTGCATGCGCACCGTGCCGCTGTGTTTCACTTGGATGCTGTCCGTATCGGTTGCCCGGGACGCCGCGCCGCCGATGTGGAAGGTACGCATGGTCAACTGCGTGCCGGGTTCGCCGATGGACTGCGCGGCGATCACGCCGACCGCTTCGCCGACGTTCACCTTGTGGCCACGCGCCAAATCGCGTCCGTAGCACTCCACGCAAACGCCGTGGTGGGTTTCGCAGGTGATGGAGGAACGTACCTTGATCTCGTCCACGCCGAGTAGTTCCAAGCGTTCCACCCAAGTCTCGTCGAGCATCGTGCCGGCGGGAATCAACTCAGTGACCCCGTCCACATCGTAGACCGGACTCGCCACCACGCGGCCGAGCACGCGCGCCGCCAGCGGTTCGACCACGTCGCCGCCTTGGATGAGCGCCGCCATGACCAGCCCTTCGCTAGTGCCGCAATCCTGCTCGGTGACCACCAGATCCTGCGCCACATCAACCAAGCGCCGCGTCAAATAGCCGGAGTTGGCGGTCTTCAACGCCGTGTCCGCCAAGCCTTTGCGAGCGCCGTGGGTGGAGATGAAGTACTCGTTCACCGACAACCCCTCGCGGAAGTTGGCGACGATCGGCGTCTCGATGATGCTGCCGTCGGGCTTCGTCATCAGGCCGCGCATACCGGCCAATTGGCGGATCTGAGTGGGCGAACCGCGGGCGCCGGAATCCGAGTACATGTAGATGGAGTTGAACGACTGCTGCTCAAGCTCCTCGCCGTCGCGACCAACCACCTTCTCTTGCGAGATGCCGTTCATCATCGCCTCGGCGACCAAACCCTCGGCGCGCGACCAGATGTCCACCACCTTGTTGTACTTCTCGCCTTGGGTGACCAAGCCGGAGGCGTACTGCGTTTCGATCTCCGCCACCTCGCCCTCGGCGTCGCCGATGATCTTCCCCTTGTTCGCGGGAATCACGCAGTCCTCGATGCCGATGGAGGCGCCCGAGGCAGTCGAGTAACCGAAGCCGATGTACATCAACTGGTCGGCGAAAATCACCGTCTCCTTAAGCCCCACCTCCCGATAGCAGGCGTTGACCACGGCCGAAATGGCGCGTCGGTCCATGGTCCGGTTGACCAGATCGAAGGCCAGTCGCTTGGGCACGATCTCGTACAACAGCGCACGGCCGACAGTAGTCTCGGTGAGTGCGCTGGCACCATCCTCCCGCTCGATGCGCACTTGAATCTTGGCGTGCAGATCCACCTTGCCGTTGGCGTAGGCCCGGGTCGCTTCCGCGACATCGGCGAACCTCAACCCTTCGCCGGTGGCGCCGACTCGCTCCCGCGTCATGTAGTAGAGGCCAAGGACGACGTCGTGGGACGGCACGATGATGGGTTCGCCACTGGCTGGCGACAGCACGTTGTTGGTGGACATCATCAACGCGCGCGCCTCGATCTGCGCTTCCAAGGTCAGCGGCACATGCACGGACATGGTGTCGCCGTCGAAGTCGGCGTTGAACGCCGCGCAGACCAAGGGGTGCAATTGAATCGCCTTGCCCTCGATCAGCAACGGCTCGAAGGCTTGAATGCCGAGACGATGCAACGTGGGGGCGCGGTTGAGCAGCACCGGGTGCTCGCGGATGACCTCCGCCAAGATGTCCCAAACCTCCGGCGTCTCGCGCTCGACCATCTTCTTCGCCGCTTTGATGGTCGTGGCGAGGCCGCTCGCTTCCAACTTACCAAAAATGAACGGCTTGAAGAGCTCCAAGGCCATCTTCTTCGGCAGGCCGCATTGATGCAGCTTCAAGGTGGGGCCGACCACGATCACGGTGCGCCCGGAGTAGTCCACGCGCTTGCCCAAGAGATTCTGCCGGAAACGCCCCTGCTTGCCCTTGATCATGTCCGCCAGCGACTTCAGCGGCCGGCGGTTGGAGCCGGTAATGGCCCGCCCGCGACGGCCGTTGTCGAGCAGCGCGTCCACTGCCTCTTGCAGCATGCGCTTCTCGTTGCGCACGATGATGTCGGGCGCGTTGAGGTCCAAAAGCCGCTTCAGGCGATTGTTGCGGTTGATCACGCGGCGGTACAAGTCGTTCAAGTCCGAGGTGGCGAAACGGCCGCCGTCCAGCGGCACCAAAGGACGCAAGTCCGGCGGCAACACCGGCAGCACGGTCAGGATCATCCACTGCGGCTTGTTGCCGGAGCCTTGGAAGGCTTCCATCAGCTTCAAGCGCTTGGAGAGCTTCTTGATCTTCGTTTCCGAGTTGGTCTGCGGGATTTCCTCGCGCAGGCGCGACACTTCCTGGTCCAAATCGAGGGCGTTCAACAGATCCAAGATCGCCTCGGCGCCCATCTTGGCGGTGAACTCGTCGGGGTGCTCGGTGATGGCGTCGATGTACTCCTCGTCGGTAAGCAATTGACCGGACTCCAAGTCGGTGAGGCCCGGATCCACGACCACGAACGACTCGAAATACAACACCCGCTCGATTTCGCGCAGCGTCATGTCGAGCAGCAGCCCGATACGCGAGGGCAGCGACTTCAGAAACCAAATGTGCGCCACCGGGCTCGCCAACTCGATGTGTCCCATGCGTTCCCGGCGCACCTTCGAGAGTGTCACCTCGACACCGCACTTCTCGCACACCACACCCCGATGCTTAAGACGCTTGTACTTGCCGCACAAGCACTCGTAGTCCTTGTTCGGGCCGAAGATGCGCGCACAGAACAGGCCGTCGCGCTCCGGCTTGAACGTGCGGTAGTTGATGGTCTCCGGCTTCCGCACTTCGCCGAACGACCACGAGCGAATCATGTCCGGGGAGGCGAGGCCGATTTTCAAGCTATCGAACTCTTCGACTACCCCTTGGGTTGCCCTAAACAGATTCAGCAGATCTCTCATACGCGTCTTTCCTCTTCGAGTTCGATGTCTATGCCTAGGGAGCGGATTTCTTTGACGAGGACGTTGAACGACTCCGGCATGCCGGGTTGCATCTCCAAGTCGCCATCGACGATGTTCTTGTACATCTTCGTGCGTCCGGTCACGTCGTCGGATTTGACGGTGAGCATCTCTTGCAGCGTGTAGGCGGCGCCGTACGCTTCTAGCGCCCACCCCACCATCGCGCCGAAACGCTGGCCGCCGACCTGCGCCTTGCCGCC
>CAYGBI010000056.1:0-25892 GCA_964348085.1 uncultured Pseudomonadales bacterium
GATAAGCAGCACCACGCGCTCGTCGGACTCGAAGGCCTCCCACAGCTTGCCCTTCTTGATGTAGTTGCGGATGTCGGCCACTCGCTCGTCGCCAAGCTGCGAGTCCCTGAGGCGGGACACGGCGTCGTACTCGTAAAGGCCCTGCAACGCCTTGGTTTGCGATTTGATATGCCAAGAAATAAGCCTGAGCCCCAAGGTGCCGGCCACCTCTTCCGCCAAGAGCGTCTTGCCGGTGCCCGGTTCGCCCTTGACCAAGAGCGGCCGTTCAAGCTTCACCGCCGCGTCCACGGCCATGGACAGTTCGTCGGTTGAAATGTAGGTGTCGGTGCTGTCGAAGATCATCTAATGTTCCGTTGGACGGTGCGCAAGCTACGGATAGCGCGGATGAAAGCGCCGTACTCTAACCTGTTTTGAGGCGCCTGTTTCGGCTCTTTTGCGCGGCGGCGAACACCCCCCATCCGGCAAGCAACATGAGGTACGCCGCCACGACGCCGAGGGTGACCGCGGTGAGCAGAGCGAAGGGCGCGTTGGACGGCTCGTTCTCCTCGAACAACAGTCGAAACAGCGCGACTACGGACGCCGGCGCCAGGTGCTCGCCGTCGAATCGGTACGGCGTCAGCGCCCAAGCCAGCACCAAGCCGGCGGCCAGAAGGCGCAGGCGAGGCCAGCGGCGCAGCGCGACCATCACCAACCACGTGCCGCACAACCCCGCGACAACGATGATCGACCAAGCTAGGACGTAGCTCGTCGTCAACGACCCGCCTCGTCCGCCCAATCGTCCACCCAGCGCACGACATGCGCCTCAAGGGCTTCCTCGGGGTGAAGGCCGTGCTCCGACACCACGTTGCCGAGCACGCTGACGCCGGCGTCAACGACCGTACGCGGATCCCCGGACACCAGCGGATGCCACCAAGCGAGTCCGCGGCCTTCGGCCAACCGCCGATAGGCGCACGAGGGGGGCAAGAAGTCGTAGCGCCGCACCGTGTCGGCGTCCAGCACCACGCAATCCGGCTCCAAGCGATGCCGGTCCGGGTAGTGAGTGCAGCGGCAAGAGTCCAAATCGAGCAGGCGACACGCCACCGTGGTCGGATGCACGACACCGGTCCGTTCGTCGCGCACCTTCAGCACGCAGCAACGCCCGCAACCGTCGCACAGCGACTCCCACTCCTCTCGGCTCATCTCGGCGAGCGACTTGCGCTGCCAGAACGCCAAATCCTCGCTCATGACACGGCGGCGAGAAGGTGACGGCGCAAGGCGTCTCCGACGACGTGGTCGCGCCAGCCGTGGAAGCGCTCCGGCAACTCGCCATGTTGCCGGAAATGACGGTACGCCTCCTCCAAGTCGCGCCGACGCGCCAAGAGCTCCGGGGCGATCGTCAGCCGTTCGGCGGCCACGCGCACGCGCTCGCGCAATGCCTTGACGATGGTGCCTTCCTGCCGGTTCAACGGGCGCGGCGCCCGCTCCGGCGGGTCTGGGTCGCGCAGGCCTTGACCGTGCATGCGCACCAAAGCACTCGCATAACGGGCAGCGGATCGCTTCGGCAAAAGGCACCCGATATCGGCGGCCGCCAATTCCTTGCGCCGTGCCATGGCCAGCAACCACTCGTCCTTCACCACCCAAGCCCGGGGCAAGTTGCGGCGGCGAGCCTCGCGTTCACGCCAACTCACAAGGCCGCGCAGAACCGCGAGTTCTCGGCTGGTGAACCGGGCGATGCCCTTCAACGTGCGGTACCAAGTATCGGGAGTCGCCGCATCGGTCTCGAGCCGCCGCCGCATTTCCTCGTGAAACCAAGACAAGCGCCCTAAGCGGTGCAGCTCGGCGCACTGCTCCCGCCAAACCAACGGCAGGTACGCGGCGTCCTCCCGGGCGTAAGCGAGTTGCCTCGGCGACAGCGGTCGTTGCAACCAGTCGGAGCGCGTCTCGTGCTTGCTCAGCTTGACGCCAAGATAATGGTCGACCACCGCGGCGTAGCTGGCCGAGAAGTCCGTCGTCAACAAGGCATGAGCGACCTGCGTGTCGGCGACATTGACCGGGCGCACCCCTAGATGGCCCGCGATCACCTCCAAGTCCTCGGCGCAAGAGTGCATGACTTTGGTGCGCTCGGCATCCAAGAGCAACGCCGCCAACCCCGTGAAGGACGCCTTCGCCTGCGCGTCGACCAAGGCCACATCGGCCGGCGAAGCATCGTCGGCCCCCGTACCGGCGAGCTGATACAGCGCCGGAATGGGATGGAACGTGCGCACCCGCATGAACTCGGTGTCAACGCCCACCGTCGCGCCGAGGGCGGCGATGCGAGCATCGAGGGTCGCGTCGTCAGTGATGAGTTCGGCGGATGCCGTCCACGGTTCGCCGAGCCCTTCGCACATGTTGTCAATGGTATCGCGTCGCGCTCGCCGAGTGTCAGCATACGCAAGCGTTGCCGGCCAATTCCTTTGGCACCGCTTTGGCGAGCGTCGGCGAACGTAAGCTCGCTCGCGACCTCGACGCGTTTGGCGGCATGGCCTCCCAAGTCCAGACATGGCACAGTTCGCGCGCCAAATCGAAGTGTCAACGTGCCGCGATTTCGTTGCGAGCAATGAGCACCGCGCCCAGCCTCGGTAGCCGTACGCCGGGAGTCTGCTTTGCCGTTCGTTCGCAGCCGGTCACGCGGCGGCAAGATGAAGGGGACGGATTGGATGCCGGACTACAACTGGGTCGAGTCGCTCTTGGGCGACCGGGAGTCGGCTCGAACACGGGCGCTGCGCATCGAGGACGCGCAGGTCTTTTTCGAGCTCGGGGATCGGGTGCGTTTTCGCGCGAGTCACGGCGACACACGGATCGGCACCGTCGAGAAGCTCAATCCGACACGCGCCAAGGTGCGGTGTGGCGCCGAAGCCTGGGTCGTACCTTACGCCGGACTCGACCACGTTTGCGGCTCGACGGCCGCGGACCGCCGGTCGCGCGCGACGCGGCTGAAGGAAGTTGCGGGACAAGCCCGCGAACTCATGGACCGACACGGCTTGGCGAAGTGGTCGCTACGCTTCAGCAGCGCACGGAAGCGGCTGGGCGAATGCCGCTCGGAGCAAAGGCTCATCCTGATCAGCCGTGCCCACGCCGCTACCGATTCCGCCGAGCAGATCACCGATACCATCCTGCACGAGATCGCCCACGCGCTGGCCGGCCCCGGGGTGGGCCACGGCCCCGCTTGGAAGCGGATCGCCCGCCAGATCGGCGCTACGCCCAAGTCGTCCGCGCCGCAGAGCGCCGAGGCGCGCCGCCGCTCGGATGCCGCCAAAGCGGGCTTCCGTGCCGGCGACTCGGCTTCGTTCTTCGCACGCGGGCGCACGCGCACCGGCGTCATCGTGCGCATGAACCCCAAGCGCGCCAAACTGAGGTGCGGCGACGTCGTATGGTCCGTGCCCTACGCCAAGCTCAACCGGCTTCCGGACGACCACCGCGAGGGGGAAAGTTCGAGTTCCTGAAATGGCGACGTCGGGCGCTTTACTCGACGGTTCGTCGGCCCTGCAAGGCGTGGGCAATCGTGCCGCCGTCGATGTACTCCAGCTCGCCGCCGAGCGGCACGCCGTGGGCGATGCGCGTTACCGCGATGCCCGTACCGGCGAGGGACTCCTTGATGAAATGAGCAGTCGCCTCGCCTTCCACCGTCGGGTTGGTGGCGAGGATGATCTCGGCCGTTCCGTTGGCGCGCACGTGTTGCGGCAGCGTGGTCAGGCCCAACTCGGCGGGGCCGACGCCGTCGATGGGCGACAGCCGGCCGTGCAGCACGTAGTAGCGCCCGCGGTAGCCACCGGCCTGCTCGATAGCGACGATGTCCGCCGGCGATTCGACGACGCAGAGCGTGGCGCCCTCGCGCTTCGGATTGGTGCAGATCGCGCACAAGTCGGATTCGGTGAGCGTCCGACAGGAGCGGCAACGTTGCACTTGGTTGGCCGCATCGGCAAGCGCGGAGGCCAGTGCCAAGGCGCCTTGACGGTTGTGTTGCAGCAGGTGCAGAGCCGTGCGCGTGGCCGACTTCGGGCCAACGCCGGGCTGCGCCTGCAGCGACTCGATCAGGCGGTCGATCAGCGGACTAATCCGCATTAGCAAGCTCGCACGGGCGCTTAGCTCGCCTATGGCAACTTGAAGCCCGGCGGCAGATTGAGCCCACGCGCCAAGGCGCCCATTTGTTCCTTCTGTTTGCTTTCGATGCGGCGCACGGCGTCGTTGAAGGCGGCAAGGATCAAGTCCTCGAGCAAGGTGAGGTCGTCGTTGACCAGCCTTGGGTCAAGTGCGATGTTCAATGCCTCGTAGCGGCCGTTCAAGGTGACTTTGACGAGGCCAGCGCCGCTCTCGCCGGTGACGCTGGCCGCATGCAGCGACTCCTGCGCCTCGCTCAGCCGCTTTTGCATGGCCTGCGCCTGCTTCATCAGGTCGTCGAGTTTCATTACCCTCCTGCCAAGGAAGCGTTGGGGGAAGTGTCGTCACCGGTTGCGCCGGTGGTCTGGCGAGCCGGTGCGGAAGGCCGCAGATGGGCCGACTCCAAGCGGCCATCGAACTCGTCGAGCAAGCGTCGCGCGTTCGCGTCGCGCATAAGCGCCGCCTCCGCGTGTTTGCGTTGCTGGGAACGCAGGCGCGTCTTATACGCCGCCGGCGTCTCCTTCGCGGGTGCGCCGATCTCGAAGTCCACGCGTATTTGGCGGCCTTCGACCTCGCAGGCGAGGTCGGCGATCTCTCGACGCCGCTTGTCGTTCAACAGCGACTCGTGGCCCTCGTCGAGCAGGATCGTCCAATGCGCGCCGTCGCGCGCCACGAGATTGGTGTGGTCGAGGATCATCGCGGTGACGCCGGCGGGCTTCATGTCGGCGACGATCTCGTGCCAAGTTCGGTCGTTCTGGTCGCCATCCTCCGGCGGGGCCGGTTCGGCAACAGCCGGTTTGGTGGCCGGGGCCGATTCAGCAACCGCTGGTTTCGCAACCGCCGGTTTCTCAACCGGAGCGGGTTCGGTAACCGGGCCGGGTTTGCCAAACACCGGTCTCGCAATCGCCGGTTTTGCAACCGGAGCCGGTTCGGCGACATCGGGCTGGGTATCGGGAGCAGCGGTCGCCTCGGTCGCGGTCTTGCGAGCTTGGGCCGGCGCTGGCCGTGTCCGCGTCGCCGAGGGCGCTGGCGCCTCGTTCGTTCTCCGGGCGTCCGCGCCCGCCGGCTCGAAAGACGCCAGCCGGATCAAGGTCATGTCGAAGCCGACCTTGGCGTCCGGCGCGAACGCCAAGTCGCGCCCACCGAGCAACGCGATCTGATAATAGAGTTGCAGGTCTTCCGCCGAGAAAGCGTTTTGAAAGCGCGCCAACGGTCCGTCTTCCACGTTGCCCGCGTTACCCAACTCCGCCGCGATCGCCAAGTCGTGGAACGCTCGCTGCAACTCGCCGAGCACCGCGTCAAGGTCCAAGGAGCGGCCGGCGAGGTCGTCCCCGGCGGCAAGCAATCCTGCCGTATCCCGGGCCGCCAACGCGGCAAGCAACGCGCCGATTTCGTCGCGCCCGGCGATGCCGAGCATGTCTTGCACGCTGGCTTGCTCGACGCTGCCGCCGCCGTGAGAAATGGCTTGGTCGGTGATCGACAGCGCGTCGCGCATGCTGCCGGCGGCAGCGTGGGCGATCACGGCCAGCGCCGGCGTTTCCGCGTCGATGCCCTCGGCCTCTAGCACGTTGGCGAGCTGCGCTTCGATTACTTCCGGCAGCATGTTCTTCAGGTGGAACTGCAAGCAACGCGACAGCACGGTCACCGGAATCTTCTTCGCCTCGGTGGTGGCGAGCACGAACTTGACGTGCTCGGGCGGCTCCTCCAAGGTCTTGAGTAGAGCGTTGAAGCTGTGGCCGGTGAGCATGTGTACCTCGTCGATCAGGTACACCTTGTAGCGTCCTCGGCTCGGCAGGAACTGCGCATTGTTGAGCAGTTCGCGGGTGTCGTCGACGCCGGTGCGAGACGCGGCGTCCACTTCGATGAGGTCCATGAACCGCCCGGCGGCAATCTCCCTGCAGGCGGCGCACTCGCCGCACGGCGTCGAAGTAACGCCCGTTTCGCAGTTCAAGCACGCCGCCAAGATGCGCGCCAACGTGGTTTTTCCGACGCCGCGGGTGCCGGTGAAAAGGTAGGCATGATGCAGGCGCTCGTTGTCGAGCGCATTGGCAAGCGCCCGCACGACGGGCGTTTGGCCGACCACCTCGGCGAATGTGCGCGGCCGGTACTTCCGCGCCAACACCAAGTAACTCATGATGGTTCGATGTTAACCGATTTCGTCGGGCCGCTTTCTGATCCGCGACCATCGCGGCGGGGCGGTCGCCCGGCGTCCCCTAGGCCGCTTCACTTACGCGGAGCATCTCGAAGCCGCCCCACCCGCGAGTCGCGCACTTAGGGGACGGCACTCAAGGGATTAACGCTTAGCGTGCCCCGTCCGCGCCGGCGTGGAGCTTCTCGAACTCTTTGTCGAGGTGGTAGCGCCCATCGGTGACGATGCGCTCCAAAGTCGCCACGCGGTCGCGCAACTCGGCGACCTCGTTCTGCAGGCGCTGTTCCCGTTCGCTGGCTTCTCCGCGACGGCGGTTGCCGCGCTGCGCTTTGGTACGCAGCGCGTACAGCGGAATCAGCAAAACCATCGCGACGATCAGAACTACCGCTATGGACCAAGGCATGTCTTTTTCCTTTCTCCTCTGAGTTTCGCTAAGCGTGAGCCGTCAGGCATCGTCGCGTTTTCGAACCATGCCGGCGCCGAATATGTGCTCATCGACTCGCGCGCCGCCAGCGTATTGCACCATGCCGGCGCCACTGATTCGAACCGCTAGGGTTTCGGAGGCGTGGACATTGGCTTGCCCCGCTCCCCTTAGATTGATTGCCGCGGTGCGGCTACGGAGCGCCGGCGCTTCGTACGAGCAGGCGCCCGCGATATCCACCACTTGCCGGCTTACCTCCCCGTCGATCCAAAACCGCGACGCGCCGCGTGCTTCGATGAGCAGTTCCTCGGCGCTAAGCGCCTTGAACCGATAGCTGCCGGCGCCACGATCCTGAAGCGACAGGCCGGCGGTGCGCAGACCTTCGCTTGCCAACACCACCGCCCCGAAGTTGACGATCTCCGACAACCTATAGGGAGTGGCGATCTCGATGAGCAGATCCTCGACCGTTACCTCGTCGTCATCCACCGCGACGACCAGTGCGCCGTCTACGACTTCGGTTTTGACGTGGCGCAAGACATCGTCGGTCGCGGACAAATCGATACGGGCGTCGCCGTCGGCTACCTGCCGGACCTCGATGGCCGCCCGGCCTTGGAAGTGGATGCCCTCGAAGGACTCTACGAAAGTGCGCGTGTTCATGTCTCGCTCCCTCTCTTAGGCCAAGTCTTGGCCAATTCGCGCTGCCGTCAGGCGTCGTCGCGTTTTTGAACCATGCCGGCGCCGAATATGCGCTCTTCGACTCGTGCGCCGCCAGCGTATTGCACCATCCCGGCGCCGCTGATTCGAACCGTTAAGGTTTCGGAGGCGTGGACATTGGCTTGCCCCGCTCCCCTGAGACTGATTTCGGCGGTGCGGCTACGGAGCGCCGGCGCTTCGTACGAGCCTGCGCCGGCGATATCCACCACTTGCCGGCCTACTTCGCCGTCGATCCGAAACCGCGACGCGCCGCGTGCTTCGATGAGCAGTTCCTCGGCGCTAAACGCCTTGAACCGATAGCTGCCGGCGCCACGATCCTGAAGCGACAGGCTGGCGGTGCGCAGACCTTCGCTTGCCAACGCCACCGCCCCCAAGCTGACGATCTCCGACAACTCGTGGGGAGTGGTGATCTCGATGAGCAGATCCTCGGCCGTCACGTCGTCGTCATCCACCGCGACGACCAGCGTGCCGTCGAGGACTTCGATTTTGACGTGGCGCAAGACATCGTCGGTCGCGGACAGATCGATACGGGCGTCGCCGTCCACTATCTGTCGGACCTCGATGGCTGCTCCGCCTCGGAAGTGGATGCCCTCGAAGGACTCGCTGACCGTCACGCTGCGGCCCGGAGCAGTATCCGCGTTCGCGCCGCCGCCGGCGATGGCGGCATAACCGAGCGCTACTCCGGCGACGATGCAAGCGAGGCATGCCAAGACTGCGAAAGTGGGGGAAGTATGGAAAGTGCGCGTGTTCATGTTGCGCTCCCAATTTTGGCCAACTCGCGCTGTAGTTCGTATTGGCCGGAGGTGATGTGCGTCTCGATGCGCCGCAGCCGCAACTCGACTTGGTCGAGATCGGCGTGTACATGACGCAGGTGACGGCTAGGCGAGATGGCGACCTCCTCCCGCTTCGGCGGCCTGTGGCCCCCACGCGCCCGCTTCGGCATCTGGCCCGCACGCCCCCGGTGCCGAGCGCCGCCGCTCTTGCGTGCTCGTGCGCTCTCCTTGGGTTCGTTATCCAGCACCAAGGCGGCGACTAGATAGGCAACGAAGACCACCCAGTGAAAGAGGATCAAGCCGACCACGGCGAGGCTGCGCACCACCCAACGCTCTATGCCGTAGTAGTTGGCGATGCCCGCGCAAACGCCGAAGATCTTGCCGTCTTTGGCATCCCGGTACAGCGAGCGCGTGCGTGGCTTGTCCGACCAAAGCCAAGCGGGTTCCCGGGGCCAAGAGCGCTCGCGCTCCCGCTCCCCGCCTTTCAGCCGGTCGGCCGCGTTTTCCAAGTAGTGGGCAGCTCGGTTGCCGGCGAGCGCCACCACGTCGTCAACGGCGCCTTCCAGCCGTTTGACGGCGTCTTTGATGCGGTCGTTGGCCTTGTCGGTGTTGGGCGTATTCATGTCGATGCCCGTCACTCGTTGACTGCGCTGCGCCGGCGCCAGTCCGGCGTTTCGCTGTCGAGAATGGACTCCAAGGTCTCGACCCGCTCTTGCATGTTGACCGCCAACCCAGCGAGCCGCTCCAACTCGGCTCGCTCACTCTCGGTCAACGACGCTTGGTGCCGGTTTTTGGAGCGGTAGTGCATGATGACCCAGATTGGCGCCACGAAGATCAGAAACAGAACGGCGGGCGCGACTATCGCGGGTAAGATGGCATCCTCCATCGGTTCTGGTCCTCGCTTGGTCTAGTTGGACCGATCTTCGGCGCCGTTCTTGACCCGCGCCTTGAGCTGTCGCAGTTCCTCGTCCACGGACTCGTCCACGGCCAATTCCTCGATCTGATCGCGCAGGCTGCGCTGGCCGAGATCGTAGGACTCCACTTGGCCTTCCAAGTCGTCCATCTTGCGCTCGTACTGCTCGAAGCGGGTCATGGCGTCGTCGATGCTGTGATCGTTGAGCTGCCGTCGCACGCCGAGCCTCGTTTGCGCCGCTTGGCCGCGCATGACGATGGCGTTTTGCCGTGCCTTGGCGTCTTTGATCTTCTGCTGCAAGGCGTGGATGTCCTCGTTGAGCTTGGCAAGCGTGCCGTCGAGGGCCTTGAGGTCCACATCCATGACGCTGGCCGTATCCTCCGCCTTCGACTTCTCCACCAAGGCGGCGCGCGCCAAGTCGTCCCGACCCTTGGAGATCGCCAACTCGGCCTTGCGTTCCCACTCCTCGGCGTCGTGCGCCAAGTGCTCTTGGCGGCGCGCCAGTTCCTTCTTGTCGGCGATGGCGCGGGCACTGGTCGTGCGCACCTCGACGAGGGTTTCTTCCATTTCTTGGATGATGAGACGCACCATCTTCTCCGGATCTTCCGCCTTGTCGAGCAGGGCATTGATGTTGGAGTTGACGATGTCCGTGATGCGTGAGAAAACGCCCATTTGGGTGGCCTCCTTTGGTGTCGCTGTAAGGGTTGCGCTTGCTACATGTCGTTCAGAAACCGTGCCAACCTTGCCCATCTGCTGATAACTAATTGATAAACAAGAGGAACCAGAGATAGTTCCCGAAGAACCGAAGGAGTGCGTAGCGGATTCCGCCAACTGTTGGCAGAATCGCGCGGGTTGAAGAGGACATGTTGACCTCGTCTCCGGTGAGGAAGAAGACGAGTCCGCGGGAGTGGGGTTGGCGGAGTACCCGTGCCTGGCCTTGAACAACCAGAACGCCTGATCGGCGAATCGCCGGCTTTCCTCCTTGCTTTGGAAGCGGTCTCCAAGGTCGCGCCGCTGGAGAAGCCCGTGCTGGTAGTCGGCGAGCGCGGTACGGGCAAGGAACTCATCGCATCGCGCTTGCACTACCTTTCGAGTCGCTGGGAAGGGGTGTTTCTTAAGTTGAACTGCGCCGCCATCAGCGACTCGTTGATCGAAAGCGAGTTGTTCGGCCACGAGGCCGGCTCGTTCACCGGCGCCTCCCGCACCCATCACGGCCGATTCGAACGCGCCGACGGCGGCACCCTGTTTCTCGACGAACTGGCGACCACCTCCGGCCTCGTGCAGGAAAAGCTGCTACGCGTCATCGAATACGGCGAGTACGAGCGGGTCGGCGGCAAGCGGACCTTGCGCGCGAACGTGCGCGTGGTCGCGGCCACCAACGAGGATCTGCCGAGGCTCGCGGCGGCGGGTCGCTTCCGCTTGGACCTGCTGGACCGGCTCGCCTTCGACGTCATCACCCTGCCGCCGCTGCGCGAACGTCGCGAGGACATCGCGCTCTTGGCGGAACACTTCGCCATCAACATGGCCAGCGAACTCGAGCGGGACTTTTTCCCCGGCTTCACCGACGCCGCCGAACGGGCCCTGCACGGCTACCACTGGCCGGGCAATCTGCGCGAGTTGAAGAATGTCGTGGAACGCGCCGTCTACCGCACCGAGGCCGGTCAGCGGGTGGACGAGATCATCATCGACCCGTTTCAGTCGCCGTACCGTCCCGCCGCACGCGAGAACGCCCAGAGCGCGAACATGCGGCTCCCGCTGGACCTCAAACGCACGGTGCAGACACTGGAAGTCGACCTCATCAACCAAGCGATGGCGGTTGCGAAGTACAACCAGCGCAAAGCCGCCGAACAGCTAGGGCTCACCTACCACCAATTCCGCGGCTACCTCAAGAAATACGAACAGCTTACGCGGGACGGCGACGACGACCGGCGCTCGGCGTAAGTCCGCCGCTTTCGAATGCCAGACTCATGCGCACCAAGCTGGCGAGATTGCGCGCGCCCATCTTCTTCATCACCCGGCTACGGTGGATCTCCACCGTGCGCTCGCTGACGCCCAAGTCGATGGCCACGACCTTGTTGGCTTGGCCGGCGGCGACGCGCTCGAAGACCTCCCGCTCCCGGGGCGACAGCGTCGCCGCCCGCTCTCGAATACTCGCTATTTCTTGGCTTGCCGCTCGTTGGTCCGCGCTGGCGGCGACGGCAGCGCGCACTCGCTCGATCAATTCTTCGCCGGCGAACGGCTTGGCGATGAAGTCCGCCGCGCCTCGCTTCATCGCCTCCACCGCCATCGGCACGTCGCCATAGCCGGTGACAAAGACGATCGGCGTGCCGACATGGCGGGAATTGAGTTCCCGCTGCAACTCCAAGCCGCTCATACCCGGCATGCGCACATCAAGCACGATGCAGCCCGCTTCCGCCCGGGCCGGGCAGGCGTCCAAGGCGCCCAGAAACGCGAGCGCACTGTCGTAGGTCTCGCAGACGAGCCCCGCGGAGGCGAGCAACATCGCCACGGAGTCGCGCACCGCCTCGTCGTCGTCGACGACAAATACGACTTGGCCGTGGTCAATCGTCATGCTCGCCACCTTCCGCCCGAACCGGCAGCGTGAACTGAAAGGTCGCGCCGACACCGTTTGCGTTGTTGCGA
Organism: uncultured Pseudomonadales bacterium; assembly: GCA_964348085.1. GTDB lineage: Bacteria > Pseudomonadota > Gammaproteobacteria > Pseudomonadales > Azotimanducaceae > VXYL01. The sequence continues at coordinate 11,730 of CAYGBI010000056.1, forward strand.
AAGTCCAGCCTGCCGCCGTGATTGTCGACGATGGTGCGGCAAATCGACAGACCCAAGCCCATGCCACCATCCTTGCCGCTGTGAAACGGGGCGAATACCTTGTCCCACGCGCCCTCGGTAACCCCCGGCCCTTGGTCCACCACCGCAACGCAGATGGCGTCTGTGTCGTCCAACCGGCCGATGTCCACCCGAATCAAGTGGCCGCGACGACCTGCGTGGGACGCCATGGCGTCAACGGCATTGTGAATCAGGTTGAAGCCAACTTGCTGAATCTGCACCGGGTCGCAGCGCACTTTCGGCAGGTCACCCGGCACACGCAGGTCGATGCGAATACCGTGTCGATGGGCGTCGACCCGCGCCAAGTCGACCACGGCGCGCATCTCGGCGTCAATGTCCGTGAGCCGCCACTGGCGGTCGGGGCCCCTGCCCCTCACCAAGTGCTGCACGCGATCAATGACCGCACCCGCCCGCAGCGCCTGCTCAACGACTTTGTCGAGCGCGTCCGCAAGCTGGCGCGGCGACCCCTCGGGCAACTGGCCGCGGGCGGCTTGGGCGTAGGCGGCGGCAGCGGTTAGCGGCTGGTTGATCTCGTGCGCGATAGCCGCCGTGGTCTCCACCAACGCGCCGAGTCCGGCCGCCCGCGCGAGCCGATCGCGCAACTGCCGCGCTTCGAGATTGGCGGAGATGTCGTGCAGAACGCCGGCGAAGTGGCGTTCGCCGCCGACGACGAACTCGCGCACGGCGAGGTAGACCGGCACCCGGGTGCCGTCCTTGCGCACCGCTTCAAGTTCCCTTCCGGTGCCGATAATGCGCTTCTTGCCCGTGTGCAAGTAGCGGTCGATGTATTGTTGGTGGTGCGAGCGGTACGGTTCCGGCATGAGCATATTCACTCGCTGACCGACGGCTTCGTCGCGGCCGTAGCCGAGCAGGTGCGCCGCGGCGGCGTTGACCGACTGGATCACACCTCTTTCGTCAATCGTGATCATGGCATCCACGGCGGTCTCCATGATCGCCCGCGCCGTGGCTTCCGCGGCGCGCAATGCGGTCAAGTCGGTCGCTTGGGCAATGGCGACGAGGCCGTCGGCCGGATCCTCAAGCGGATTCAACGCCAAGATCAGCGTTCGCTTTTCGCCGGCGCCCAAATGTACTTCGGCGCGCACGGGCACCCGCGCCTCCTGCAAATGACGCCACGCCGCGTCCAAACCGGTGAACACGCGCGGCAACGAGGTGCCCGTGGCGGCCGCCGCGCATTGCGTAAGCCACGCCCGGTTGGCGCGCCTCACCGTCGCCGACGCATCGACTAGGCAAAGCGCCGCGGGCGCACTCTCGAACAGATCGTCGGCGGCAGGGAAAGGCGCGGTCACGGAGGCTCCGGGTGCGGTCGGGCGCTACCCTAACACTCCAGAGTCGGCACGCGACACCGGTTCGCCGTCACGGTCGCAGCGACGGCCGACTTACCTTGCCGACGCGCTGAGAGAGGGGTTCAAGGGATTCAAGGACAAGGCGACAGCGACGCGTAGTAGGCGGCCAAGTCCGCCACGTCTTGATCCGACAAATTGGCAACGAACGGCTGCATCGACGCGTCGGTGCGCTCGCCGTCTCGAAACGCCTTGATCTGCTTCACCAAATAGGCTTCTTGTTGGCCGGCGAGGCTCGGCCAAAGCGGGTTGGTGCTCACCCCCTTCGGCCCGTGACACGCGGCGCAGAGCGCGGCCTTGGTGGCACCGTCCGCCGCCACCCCAGCGTTCTCCGCGAAAATCGCCAACGATGCGGTAAGCGCGCTCGCCATCAGCGCGACGAGCGCAGTGACGCGCGCACGGACGTTCATGCCGCTACCGGCTCATGCACGATCTTGGCCGCGCGTTTCTCGCCGCGGCCGATGGTGAGGAAGTCCCAGAAGAGCAGTGCCAGACCCGCCGTCATCATCACGCCGAACACCATGCGCCATTGCATCGCCTGCACGAACCACTGGCGCGTCTGTCCCTCGAAATACGCTTGCCAAGTGGAACCGCCGATGGCGCGCTCGGTAAACGACTGCTCGTAGCCGGCGATGAGCAACGCCACGGTCATGCCCAACGCGCCGACGGATAAGAGCCCCAGGGACCACTTCCACTTCCACCCCTTGTCGGGCAAGTCGCCCGACATCCAAACGTCGCCTCGCCAGCGCTGCAGGGCAAGGTAGACGAACGCGACGATGATCGTCGTATAGGCGCCGTAAAAGGCCAGATGGCCGTGGGATGCGGACCACTGCGTGCCGTGCGTATAGAGGTTGATCTGCGGCAGCGTCTGAATGAAGCCCCACACCCCGGCGCCAAGGAAGTTGCCGAAGGCGTGGGCGATGAGCCAAGCGAGCGCCGGATGGTTGTTGCTCTGGAAGCCGTGCCGACCGGCATCGTAAACGGCATGCACCACCATGGCCACGAGCGGGATGGGTTCGAGCGCCGAGAAGAACCCGCCTATGCCAAGCCAGTATTCCGGCGTGCCGATCCAAAAGTAGTGGTGGCCGAGGCCAAGGATGCCGGAGCCGAACATCAACGCCACTTCGATGTAGAGCCACGTGGTGACCACCTTCCGCCGGGCGCCCAGCGTCTTCATCAAGCCCCAAGCCATGATGCAGCCGACCAGCACTTCCCAAGTCGCCTCGACCCACAGATGCACCACCCACCACCACCAGTATTGATCCACGGACAGGTTGGTGGTGTAGAACATGCCGGCGAAATACAGTCCGGCGAGGGCGATGAGGTCCAGCACCAGCGTGCCCGAGATGCCGCTCCAGCGGCCCTTCATGAAGGTGGCGCAGATGTTGTAGAAGAACGCGCCCATGCATACCACGATGCCGATATCCGCCCAGCGCGGCGCCTCGATGTATTCGCGGCCTTCGTTGATGAGCCAGATGCTCATGTGCTCGCCCGGCCCGGTCTGCACCAGCAGATAAACGAGGACGACCACCGCCACGGCGCTGGTGAGCACCCAGAACGTGATGTTGGCGAGCCGCACGCCCACCAGCGGCACGCCCGCTTCGTCCTCCACCAGCCAATAGATGGCGCCCATGAACCCGTACAGCATCCACACGATCATGGCGTTGATATGCACCATGCGGTTGACGTTGAAGTCGAGGACGCCGTGCAGCAAATCCGGATACAGGAACTGCAAACCCGCGAGCAGGCCGAACACCATCTGCGCGAGGAACAACACCATCGACACGGCGAAGTACTTGAGCGCCAAGCGCTGCGCGGCGGTAAGCTCGCCGACGGATTTGGTCGCGACGGATGCCGCTGCCGCTTGCGTCGCGTCGCCGCCGACCAAAACCGCTTCACTCATCGCACCACCCCATCGTCAACCCGTCAACTCGTCAACCCGGCTTCAGACATCGCCTTGCGGCAACGGTTTGAAGCCGTGCGGAAAACCGTTCGTATCGACTGCGGAGAGCCACTTCAAGAACGCGATCACGCCCCGCACTTCGGCATCCGTGAGACCCATATCCGGCATACGCCGCCCGGTGCCGAAGGTACGGGCGTTGGCTACAGGATCCTTGAGGAAGAGGGTCATCAGCAACTCTCGCGCTTGCTCATTGCCCCAACCGGGGTCCAGCCACGCCTTGGTGAGATCCGGCGCGTAATAGGCGCCATTGCCAAGCAACGTATGGCAGTTCATGCAGTTCTTGGCCTGCACCGTGAGCTTGCCCAAGTCGACGAGCGCCCGAGCCTCGGCTTCGCTCAGCACGGTACCGAACAACGGCGCCTCTTCGCCAATGACCGGCACTTGGAAGTCGCGTTCTTCATCGAACTTGTAGTCGATGCGATAGTTGATCACCGAATACGCCGGCACGCGCCCGGCGCCGCTCTCTATGGCGTACAAGGTATGGAAAGTAAGCAGGATGAGGATGAGGGCCATGAACGCGGTCACGAATATGGCGCACTTGCGCCAGAAGTCCTCGCTAGCCCACCACGTCTCGTCCGACCCCGAACCCGACCAAATCCAGTTCTTGACCGTGGTTAGGAAGGTTAGGAATGCGTTCGCCATGAAACCCTCCGCCATCCGCCTATGGGGCTGCCTTGGCCTTCCCGCCCGGCGACCGCCCATGGGTCTCGCCGGCGTCGTCCTCCACGCCCTCGTGGGTGGCCACCGACAATCGCCAAATCGCTCTCGGCGCGATGAAGTAGCCGACCACCAACAAGGCGATCAGCGCAAGCCACGCACCTTCTAGCCGCAGAAACCACGCCAGCGCGCCACAGGACGCCACCACGCCGACATAGACGTAAAGCGCCACGCGCCGCAACACGGCGAGACCGCTCAGGCGGCCGAGAGCCAACAGCACGGCATAACCGGCGCCGAACACCACAATGCCGGCCGCCGACAAGGAGGCAAGGAGGAATTGTTGTGCTTCTACAGGCGTCACGCCCGTGTCCTCGCCCGCATGAATTTCGGGAAATTATGGTCCCGCGGTCCGTGCGCCAACACTAAGGGATTACCGAAATCTCGGTTTCGGGCGGCGCGCGTCTCGGCCTTGGACGATCAACGGAGGCAGCGTATCTGCGCACTGGTTGAGCACGGCGCTAATCCGTTAAACTGCGCCGCTCCGTGATACGGACCTTGCATCCCGCGTGATCGTCATCGGCCTCACCGGCGGCATCGCCTCCGGCAAATCCACTGCTGCTCGACATCTTGAAAACTTGGGCGCCGCCGTCATCGACGCCGACAAGCTAGGCCACCGCGCCTACGAGCGCGACAGACCGGCGTTCGCGCAGGTCGTGTCGGCCTTCGGCGAGGACGTCGTCGGCGGGGACGGCGAGATCGACCGCAAAGCCCTCGGCGGCAAGGTGTTCGGCGACCAAGCGCAGTTGACGCGGCTGACCGACATCGTCTGGCCCGCTATCCTGGCATTGGCGAAGGAAGAAATCGCCGCCGCCGAGGCCGCCCACGCCGGCGTCGCCGTGCTCGAAGCGGCGGTGCTCCTAGAGGCGGGATGGCAAAGCGAAGTGGACGAGGTGTGGGCCGTTACCGTCGCCCCGGAAGTCGCCGTTGCCCGAGCGACGGCGCGCGACGGCGTGGCGGCCGCAGCGGTACAAGCGCGTATCGACGCGCAGCTCACCAATGCCGAACGCGCGGAGAAGGCGGATGTCGTCATCGACAACTCCGGTTCCGAGCCGGCACTCATCGACAAACTGGACCGCCAATGGCGGCGACTCGCGCGACCGGAGGGAGCAGCGCAATGATCCTCGACTTGCACACGCACTCCATCAAATCGGACGACGGGCGCGCGAAAGTGCAGAACTACTGTCAGTGGATTCATACCCGCAACGTGCCGATCGACGGCTTCGTGCTCACGGAGCACCGGCAGTTCGACTTCGAGTCCGACTACAGCGAACTCGCCGAGCGCCACGACTTGGTGATTCTCAAGGGTGCGGAGGTCGAAACCGAATACGGCCATGTGCTGGTGTACGGAGTCAGCGAGCCGCTATACGACTCCTTCGACTTCTCCCGCATCGGCCTTCGCCTGGAGGAGGTGATCGAGCTCTGCAATGCGCACAACGCCGTCGCCGTTCCCTGCCATCCCGGCCGCCCTAGGGTGGGCATGTCCGCCCATCTTAAGGAGCACGGCGTGCCCAAGGGCGTGCGCATAGTCGAGATTCACAACGGCGGCAGCAGGGGCGACGAGGACAAAGTAGCCCGCGACATGGCTGCGAGGCTCGGCTATCTCGGCATCGGCGGCAGCGACTCGCACATCGTCAGCCACATCGGCCGCTGCGCCACCGAGTTCCCGGAACCGGTGAGGAGCGAAACGGAACTCGTCGACGCGCTAAAGGCGGAGCGCTTCCGCGCCATCCCGAGAGCGCATTAATCCCCGACGGAAGCACCGACAGAACACCGACAGAGCAAAGGAGAACCCATGGCCGAGGAAGCCGTTGACGAAGACATTCAGAACCTGCGCGCACGATTCCTGAACCAAGAATTCGACGAAGTGACATTCGACATCGACGGCGCCAGGTTCGCGGAGTACGCCAAGGTATGCGGCGAAACGGCGAGCAAGTTCACGGATCCGGCGGACCCCGACTTTCAAGCGCCACCCACCTTCGTTTCGACCTTGGTGGGCGGTCGCAGCCTGCCGCCGGACTTCCCGAATCTCGGCGGCATGGGCATGGACGCCGGCAAGTCCGTGGAGTGGAAGGCGCCCGTGCGAGGCGGCGCGACGCTCACCGGCCGCAGCCACCTGCACGACATCTACACCAAGACCGGGCGCTCCGGACGCATGGTGTTTCTCGTCACCCGCATGGAGCTGTACGACCAAGCGGGCACGCACATCGCCAATGCCGATACCAGAACCGTCATCCGAGAGAGAATCAAGTGAGCGAAGCCAGCACCGTTGACACGATCACCGACGTGGACTTCGGCACCGAATTGCCGAGTTTCGTGCCGGACACCAGCATCGACGCCACCCGCCGCTTCGGCAAGCACGTCGGCTGGAACACCCCCCGCTTCACCGACCACGAGGGCGCCCGCAAAGAGGGCCTGCCCGGCGCCATAGTGCCCGGCGTAATGAGCCAAGGCTTCCTCGGCGCAATGATCCATCGCTGGGCCCCGAACGCCGAGATCATCGCCATCGACACCGTGTTCCGGGCACCCGTGCTCGTCGATCATGCGCACACCATAACCGGCGTGGTGACCGACGTGGACGAAGACGACGGCACGGTGGAGATCGACATCACGGTCACCAACGAAGCCGGCGAAACCCGGGTGTTCGGCACCGCGACGGCGCGACTGCCGAAGTCGTAGCCCATCCACGAGCCGCCCGAGCATATCTGAGCACATTCGAGCACGTTCGAGCACATTCGAGCATAGGCAATCCCGTGTTCAACGTCGTTTACGGCCGCATTTGGCCGTTCGTCTTTCTCGCCTTCGGCATTCTTGCGGCGAGCGATCAGCACCTGCACTGGGAGCTATGGGGGTTCAGCCTCAACCTGCACAGCCTAATGTGGTTCATCATGGCCGCGGCGCACGCGGACCGGCTCTGGTCGCGACCCCGCAGCAACACGAGACGCGGCTTTTAGCTCGCCGGTCGCCAGCGCTTCAGCAGTAGCGAGTTCGAGACGACGCACACGCTGGAAAACGCCATCGCCGCGCCGGCAAGCGTGGGGCTCAAGTAACCGAGCGCCGCCGCCGGAATGCACACCACGTTGTAGACGAAGGCCCAAAACAGGTTCTGCTTGATCTTGCGCACCGTCGATCGGCCGGCGTCGATGGCCGCGGGGATCAGCCTGGGGTCCGTGCGCATGAGCGTGATGCCGGCGGTCGCCATGGCGATATCCGTGCCGGTGCCGACCGCGATGCCGACATCCGCCGCCGCCAGCGCGGGCGCGTCGTTCACGCCGTCGCCGACCATGGCCACGCGCTCGCCCTTCGCCGCGCACTGCCGCACGACGGCGACCTTCTGCTCGGGCAGCACCCCTCCTCTGGCGTCGTCGATGCCAACGGCCGCGGCCACGCGGCGAACCGTGGACGGCGCGTCGCCGGACAGCATCAGCGGGCGCAGTCCCAAGGACTTAAGGCTTTCAATCGCAGACTTGGCCTGCGGACGCACCGGGTCGCGGAATGCGAAAGCACCCCGCGCGCCGTGCTGGTCCGCGAGCCAAACGACCGTTTGCGCGTCTTCGCCAACGGCGATTTCGGGAGTCTCACCGATGAATGCGGCACTGCCGAGACGCACTTGCGCACCGGCCACGGAACCGCTGACGCCCAAACCAACATGGTTCTCGAAGTTCGACACCGGCGGCGGCTCGACGCCTCGCCGGCGAGCCAGCGCAAGCACCGCTTTCGCCAACGGATGCTCGCTCGCCCGCTGAACGCCGGCGGCGAGCCCCACGAGTTCGTCTTCGCTCCCACGCAAGGCGACGACGTCGCTAACCGTCGGCGTGCCTTCGGTCAACGTCCCGGTTTTATCGAACGCCACGGTGGTCAGGCGGGGAACCCGTTCCAAGGTGTCCACATCCTTGATCAGAATGCCCGCGCGAGCGGCGGCGCCGGTTCCGGTCATCACCGCAGTCGGCGTGGCGAGGCCCAAGGCGCACGGGCAAGCGATGACCAGCACCGCGACCGCGGCGATAAGCGCCGCGCCAAACGCGCCACCGGCGATCAACCAAGCCAGAAAGGTGGCCGCCGCAACCGCCACCACTACAGGCACGAACACCGCGCTTACCCGATCCACCAGCCGCTGCAAGCGCGCCTTGCCGCGTTGCGCGTCTTCGACTAGGCGAACGATGCGCGCGAGCGTGCCCTCCTCGCCCACCGCCACGGCGCGAGCCGCCAAGAAACCGGCGGTATTGATCGTGCCCCCGATCACCGCGTCTCCCTGGCGCTTGCTTACCGGCGAACTTTCCCCGGTAAGCAGCGACTCGTCCACATCGCTTAGCCCGTCGATCACCTCGCCGTCCACCGGAACGCGCTCGCCGGGCCGGATGACGACGATGTCACCGGCCGCCACCTCACCCACCGGCACATCCGTTTCGCCGCCGTCGCGACGCACCCGCGCCATCGGCGGGCGCAGATCCATGAGTTGGCGGATGGCACTGGTGGTGGCTCGTTTGGCGCGGGACTCCAAGTGCTTGCCGAGCAAGACCAGCGTGATGATGACCGCCGACGCCTCGAAATACAGTTCGCCATCCGCCGCCTCGCCAAGCGTAAGCAGCAGATACCAGCTATAGGCGTAGGCGGCTGTGGTGCCCATGACCACCAACACATCCATGTTGGCGCTGCCGCCACGCAATGCCTTGAAAGCGGCGCGGTAGAACCGAGCACCGATGACGAATTGAATCGGCGTCGCAAGGAGTACCTCCGCCGCCGGCATGAGGTGGATGTCCTCGAAGCCGAGCGAGTACAGGATCATGCTCACGACCATGGGCAGCGTGAGGATGATGGCCGTGATGACGACCCGGCGTTCGGCGTCAAGCGGCTGCCGCTCTTCGGCCTCCCGTTGGCGCTCGACATCTTCGGCTGGCGCCGCCACCACCAGTCGATAGCCGGCGTCGGCGGCGCGCTCGGCGAGGGCTTGGGGCGATCCCGTCCCGGGCAACGCGGTCACGGTCGCCCGCTCGAGTGCCAAGTTGACGTCCACGTCCACCACCCCGGGAGTGCCGCGCAGCACCTTCTCCACGCGGGCCGAGCAGGCGCCGCAGGTCATCCCTTCGACTGGATAATCGCGTTGTTCCGTGCGGGCGTGGAAACCCGTCCGCGCCACCACTTCGGTGAGCTCGGCCGCATCCGTCGCGCTTGCGTCGATCGCCACACTGGCGCGTTCCAACGCCAAATTGACGTCCGCGCCAAACACGCCCGGCGCCTGCTTCAGCGCCGTCTCCAAGCGCGAAACGCAAGCCGCGCAGGTCATGCCCTCGATCGCGAGATCGAGTTTCTGCGCGGCCACTAGGTACTCACAAAGAGCGCGAGCATCCCCAGCCAGATGAGGAGAAGAAAATGCCAATACAGCGCACACAAATCGACGCTGCGCACGAGTCGCTCGGAATCCACCTGCGTACCGGCGAAGCGCCGCGCCGCCCTTGCCCACGCTACCAAGCCGCCGAGCAAGTGAACGCCGTGGACGCCCGTGATCAGATAGAAGAAGGCGTTGGCCGGGTTGGCGTGCGCATAGTAGCCACGCGCCACCAGTTCGTTCCAAACCGCCAACTGGAGCACCAAGAACGCGAACGTCGCGGCACCGGCCGCCAAGAATGCGAGCTTGGCCGTGCCCTGGTCACCGCTCTTCGCTCGCCGCCGCGCCCACTCGTAGGCGACGCTGGCCAATCCCAAGACCAAGGTGTTGAACCACAACAGGGGCGGCTCCGGCAACGCGACCCAGTCCGATTGCTGACCGGCGCTCATCTCCAGCGGTTCGAGACGCATGTGGTAGGCGGCGAAGAACAGGAAGAACAAAACGCCGACGATGGCGAGAAAGCAGATCAACGCCACTTTTTGATTGGACGCGGCATACGTTTCGGTGCGCAGTTCCACCACAGCGCCCGGTTCGTTGAGCCAAGGTTTTTCGGTGAGGCGTTTGAAGATGTTCACGCTCGTATTCTACGCCGAGGGCGAGGGCGGCGCATAGGGCCGCGCTCCGCTCAAACCGGGTGCCCTACCGAGGCCCGTCGATTTGCCGCCACGGGCGAGACCTCCCCGACCGAGCACTACAATCAGACACGACTGACCTAGGGAGCGGCAGCATGACGACCAAGCCCACCGAGTTCCCCACCGAAGACGGCTTGCGTTTGCGCGGCCTGCCGATGACCCGACTTGAGACTTTCGCGGATGCGGCCTTTGCTTTCGCCGTCACCCTTCTCGTCATTTCCGTCGACGATGTGCCTCGCTCGTTCGACGAGCTGGTCACCGCGCTGAAGAACATTCCGGTGTTCTTGTTCGCGTCTGCGCAGATCTTCATCTTCTGGCTGGCGCACCGCAATTGGAGCCGTGTTTACGGACTCGACGACCGGGTGGCGGTTGTACTGACGCTGTTGCTCGTCGCCAGCCTCTTGGTGATGGTTTTTCCCTTGCGCATCGTGTACGCCTTTGGCGCCTCCGACATCACCGATGGCTGGATACCACAGCCGTTCCCCTTGGACCGGCCGCTGTGGAAGGAACAGATCCAAGTGATCTTCATCGTGCTCGGCGTTTCTTGGGCGTGGCTGGCTGGCGTCGTGGTGGCGATGTTCGCTTACGCCCTGAAGCGACAAGACCGCCTCGACCTCAACGATGCGGAGCTTGAGAACGCCAATACCCAAATTTGGGTGTTCTCGATTCTGGGCCTCTCCGGTGTATTGTCCATCGTTATGGCCGCTACGATGCCGGGTGGGTGGGTCAAACTCGCCGGCTATCAGTACTCCTTATTGGTCTTCCTCGCCTTAGTGAAGCGATACAAGCGGATTCCGTGGGCTCGACCCGTCAAACGCTAAACGCCCGGGCGAACTTGGCGATCGGCGGGCCGGAGCAGCCAAGCCCACCCAACGACGCTGCCGGCGAGCGGCGGGCGCCTAGAACGAGCCAATCGGTTCAACCCGTTCCACCCGGCCACCTTGGTAATGGGTGGCGCCTGTAGCGAAGCCGGCGAGCCGTAACCGCACGGTGACGGTATCGACCCCGCGATTCTCCCAAAACCAACCGTGGATGCCGGAGAACCTCGGCACATAGGTGCCACTGTCTCCGCGACCACGGCCTTGCGCGAAACTCTCGGCAAAACCCGGCTCCGCACCTTGGGGCTCGGCGTGCAGGTCGAAGACCACATCGCTGGTCGCCGTCCACGCATACACCACGCCATCGCCCGCCACCAGGTCATACTTGAGCTCGACCGACTCGAACGGCGCCAGCTCGAACTGTCGGACATCGCCAGTCAATGTCGTGCTGGTGCGGCGCAAGTCCTGCGGTTCGACGCCGGCTAGCCCGGTGAGGCCGAGCGCACGACCGACGCCGGTGGGATCGACCCCGAACTCCGCCGGCAGCACCAACGTGAAGAACGCCAAGCTGGCAACGGCCAAAGCCGAAGCGGTTGCCCAGACCACGCGTTTCATGCGGATTGCCCGGCGGAGTCGAAGAGCCAGCCCGCCAACTGGTACTCGGCGAGCAGAAAGCCCGCGGCCATCAGCACTGTGTTCACCGCGAACGCCGAGCGCCCGAAGCTCGCCCGGCTGCGCCACCAAGCCAATACGCCGACGACGCCGGCCAAGGCAGCGAACTGGCCGATCTCGACGCCGACATTGAAACTCAGAAGATTGGTGACCAAGCCGTTGTCCGAGAGCTGTAGCTCTTGCACTTTCGTCGCCAGTCCTAGACCGTGAAACAGACCGAACACCAGTACCGCGACGCGCGTATCGAGCGCGAACCCGAGCGTGCGTTCGAACCCGCCGATGTTCTCGAACGCCTTGTACACCACCGACAGGCCGATGATGGCGTCAACGATATGGGCGTCCACTCGCCAAGCGCCGAGCACGCCAGCGAGCAACGTGATGCTGTGCCCCAAAGTGAACAACGAGACGTACAGCAATACGTCCTTCAAGCGGTGCAGGAAGAACACCACGCCAACCAAGAACAGCAGGTGGTCGATGCCGGTCACCATGTGCTTCGCACCGAGATAGGCGAACGCGGGCACGGCAGGCCCGTCCAGCGCTTGCACATAGGAAGCGTTGTCGCCGGAGATGGCGTGGCCGAAAACCGCCGGCGCCGCGATGAGCGACAAGCCGATGGCGAGTGCGACGGCCACCCACCCCGTCGGCAGCTTGGCTAAGCCGATTCTTGGTCGCGAGCGTAGACCTGATGGCATGCGAGGCAGACGTTGTAAAGGTTGCCGCCGATTTCGAACAGCGCATCGGCGTCTTGGTTTTCCGCGGCGTGGAGCGCCTGCTCGGCGATACGGGTCATGCCCCGCGAATACTCGATCCACGCATCGGGCTGGTCCGGCAGCGACGACTCGGCAATGAGCGACTCGCCACTGGCCATCACCGTCCTCGCGTTGGCGCGCACCTCCGCCCAACCTTCCTCCGAGGTCGGCGCCAAGCTCCGTTCACCGGCATCGGTAAGCACGAAACCCGCCGAAGCCCAGATGACATCCGCCGCCGGGTCGAGGACGTCCACCATGGCCTCCTTGATCGCAGCCGACTCCGACGACGTTTGCGCATCACCGCAAGCGGCGGCGACGGCGAGCACGAGGATGCCCCAACCGCACTTCAAGGCAGGTCGCGCGAACATTTCTTGAGCAGTCGCCTAGACGCTTGGATCAACCCGTAACAAGCGAGCATACTACCGATTTACTAGGCTACCGTGTGGCGGAATCGGCAATCTCAGGTGGCGGATCACACCGCACCGCGAAGACGACTGCATACCATAGACATTAGAAATCAGTAGGTTGAAGTCTTTGAGACGCTTCTGGCACAGCGGTTGCATTTTGGTCGTCAACGACATACGAGGGACCGTCCCATGAGTTTTTGGAGTTTCGTAGCGCTTGCAGTCGTGTGCGTCTGCGCCTTAGAAGCCTACCGCGCCTACGTCAAGTCGAAGACCGCCGGCGGCAGCGAAGTCGCGAGACTAGAAGCGCGTATCGCCGCTCTGGAGGGCGATGGGAGTCTTGAAGACCGCGTGCGAACGCTGGAGGCCATCGTTACCGACCCTAAGGATCAGCTCGACCGCGAGCTGAGGGAACTCGAGACCAACGCAAAACCGAACTGACGCGCCGGCGTCGAGGCGCTCGACGCCGCCACTACCGCGGCTACCGCGGCGCTAACAGTGTCCGTGGTGGAAGCCCGCGTCGCACGCGGAGTCGTCTCGTGCATCGCCCGTCACCCACTCCGCTCTTGGTGTAGCAAACGCCGAATGCCAGTTTGTACATGTGGCGTAACGCCACGCAGCCCGCCACCGACGTGGGGCACCCACCGCTGACATGGGACACCCACCGCACCTCGCTGACATGGGACACCCACCGCACCTAGTGTCCCTCACCAGAAATGGTTTGAATTAATGATGGGGCTCCTGGACCTTCGCCAGCCGCGCCCGTGCCCGCTTGATCTTCGCCAAGACGTCTTCACCCTTGGCGGTCCAACGGCAGGGCCGCGGAGCGCTCTGGCCCTCTCAAGGCCCGTCCCCGTCGGCGGGATGTAGCAGTGATCCTCGGGTTCGCCCCGCGCCGCTCTCTTGGCCGCTGGAAGATCGGCGAACGCTTCGCCGATGGTCGGGGTCGGCGGCGCTCCGACCAAGTTCGCCCCGGGGCGCCGCAGGCCACGCGAGTCGGCGCCGAGAACGGCGGGGCCGATGGCGAGCACTCGTTTTCGGTGCTGCGGAGGCTCGTGAAGATTCGTGCCACCGTACGTCCGGCCGACATTTCGCGCGGGTTCGGGCTTTTCGCTCACGAAACGACTGGCTCCTTTCGCACGGCGAGAGCGGCCTTTGGCCCGCAGACGCGGGGACTTCGGGGCGCTAGTGTCGTTCGCGTCAGGAAGCGGACCGACGCGAACGACATGTCCGACGCCGTGTACAAGGCCGTGTTGTCCGAGCCCCGGGTCGCCCGCGACCTGATCGAGGGCTTCGTCGCGCCCTGGTGCGGCGACGGCTGGCTGGCCGGCGTCGACCTCGCCTCGCTCGCTCCGTCGCCCACCGAGATCGTCGCCGACGACCGCCGGCGGCGGCTGGTCGACGTGG
>CAYGBI010000057.1:0-25850 GCA_964348085.1 uncultured Pseudomonadales bacterium
ACGCGACTCCGCCACTATAGCCCGAACCCCCTAAGTCCGACAGACTGCTAGCGCCATGGAGCCGTTGCCTAGCGGCAGCGTCGCTCCTTGGTCGCATGACCCGGTATGCTCCGTCGTCGCACCTTGCCGGTCGGGCACTTGGCCGTTCTCGGTGGGACGCGGACTTCCGCCACCGGGGCCGCCAAGGCGAAAGGCGGCGTCACAGACTACGGCTGTGGCGCCGCCCCTGGACACGGTTACACAATGTTACAGATTGGCCTACGGCCGATTTGCTAGCGTCGGCGCGGCTAACGGGGGGTGTGGATCACGGTCGAGCTCGGCGAGCGGCCTCATGTGCGCTTGCCCTCGACACCCCTCGCGCCAGCGACGCGATGGCCGCGGATAGTATCCCTAAGTGAACGGACAAAAGACGCTTAAGACCGAGGCGCACGCCTCCGGCATTGGCCTGCACTCGGGTCGACAAGTCGACTTGACGCTTCACCCTGCGCCGGCGAACGCGGGCATCGTCTTCAAGCGCGTCGACTTGGGACCGACGGCCTGCGTAAGGGCCACCGCGACCAACGTGATCGACACCCACTTCGCCACCACGTTGGGACAGGGCGATGTACGGGTGGCCACGGTCGAGCATCTGATGGCGGCGTTCGCCGGCTTTGGCATCGACAACGCCGAAGTGCGGTTGAGCGGTGCGGAGCTACCGATCTTGGATGGCAGCGCGGAGCCCTTCGTGAAGCTCATCGAGCGCGCCGGAGTCGAACAGCAGGCGGTGGCGAAGCGTTATCTGAAGGTGGTGCGGGAAGTCACCTACACCGACGGCCGCGCCACCGCCAAACTCTCTCCCCACAATGGCTTTCGCGTCGAGTACACGATGCACTACGACCACTCTTTCTTCGTCAACTGCGAAGAGCAATGTCGCCATGCGACCGTGGACATCTCCACCGAGACCTTCGTGGGCGAGATCTGCCGGGCGCGCACCTTCGGCTTCCTTGGCGACTTGGAGGAACTGCACGCCGCTGGCCGGGCGCTCGGCGCCAGTTTGGACAACGCGATCGTGATCGACGACGACGGCGTGCTCAACGACGAGGGTCTGCGCTTCGCGGACGAACCGGTGAAGCACAAGGTTCTCGACGTGATCGGCGACCTGCACGTTTGCGGTTACCCGATCATCGGCGCTTTCTCCGGCTACCAGTCGGGTCACAGCGCCAACAACGGGTTGTTGCGCCGGCTATTGGACGACCCCAGCGCTTACGAGACCGTCACCGTATAGGCCGCAGGCCGCGCGCCAACTCGACTACGCCGCCACCGTCATCTCCGCCACCAGCAGCGAGCCGGTGTGGATATTGCCGCGCAGGTCGACGTCGTCGCCGCAGCCCACGATGCCTTTGAACAGCTCGTCGAGATTGGCCGCGACCGTGACTTCGTCCACCGGATGCGCAATCTCGCCATCGACGACCCACTGACCGCCGGCGCCGCGGGAATAATCGCCGGTCACCAAGTTGACTCCCTGGCCCATAAGATCGGTCACCACCAAGCCCGTGCCCATTTCCCGCAGCAGGTCCGCGACCGGGCGTTGCCGGGCGACTAGGTCGAGGTTGAATACCCCGCCGGCGTTGCCGGTGGTTGCGAGGCCGAGTCGCTTGGCGGAATAGTTGCCGAGGATATAGCTCGCCACCGCGCCATCGTCGACGAACGCCTTGGCGCGGGTGGCGACGCCATCGCCGTCGAAGGCGGCGCTGGCGAGCCCTTTGCGGCGGTGCGGTTGTTCCGCGAGGCTGATTCCGGAAGGCAGCACTTGGCGGCCGATGGAATCGAGCAAGTAGGACTCTTTGCGATATTGGGCGGCGCCGCCAAGCGCCGCCAGCAGATGGCCGATCAAGCCGACCGCCATCGGCGCCGCGAACAACACCGGGTAGGTGCCAGTGGCGATGCGCCGGCGACCGAGTCGGGCGATGGCGCGACCGGCGGCTTCCCGGCCTACCGCGATGTGGTCTTGCAAGTCGGCCGGGTCGCGGCCGACCGTGTACCAGTAGTCGTTCTGCTTGCCGTCTTCGTCGGCGGCGATCACCGAACAGGCCGCCGAATGGCGCGTACCCCAAACCGCCTCCACGAAGCCGTGGGAGTTGCCGTACGCGCGGCAACTCCGGTGGGTCGTGACCTGCGCCCCTTCGGAGTTGACGATGCGCTTGTCGAAGGCCAACGCCTCGGCCTCCGCTTCCGTCGCCAGCCGCGTCGCCAAGGGCACGTCGATTTCCCACGGATGATGCAGATCCAGCTCCGGCAGCGTGGTCGCCATCAACTCCGCCGCCGCCAAGCCGTTGCAGGCGTCCTCCGCCGTGTACTTGGCGATGTTGAGCGCAGCGCGCACGGTGTTCCGCACCGCGTCCGGGCTGGTATCCGACGTAGTGGCGTGACCCTTGCGATCACCGTCGTACACGGTTACGCCGAAATCCCGATCGTTGGTGAACTCAACCGTCTCCAACTCGCCCGTGCGCACCGTGACGGCCAACCCGGTATTGTCCCGCGCCGCGACTTCCGCCGCACTCGCGCTCTGACGCTTGGCCTCGTCCAAGACGCTGCGCACTAGGCTCTTCAGCGTCTCCGCCCGCGCTTGGGGCTGTTCCTGCTCCTCCCGCGGCAACGTTCGGTTTACCCCGCTCACGCGCGAGTGCCTCCGACCGTGATTTCTTCGATCTTCAATGTCGGCTGGCCAACCCCCACCGGCACGCTCTGGCCGTCTTTGCCACAGGTGCCGATGCCCTCGTCGAGCGCGAGATCGTTGCCGACCATCGACACCCGCCGCATCACTTCCGGCCCGTTGCCGATCAGGGTGGCGCCGCGAATGGGCGCACCGAGTTTGCCGCCGTCTATGACATACGCCTCGGTCGCCGAGAACACGAACTTGCCCGAAGTGATGTCCACTTGGCCGCCGCCGAAGCTGACCGCGTAGACGCCCTTGTCCACGCTGGCGATGATTTCCTCGGGGTCGCTGTCGCCGGCTTCGAGGAATGTGTTGGTCATGCGCGGCATGGGCAAATGGGCGTAGGACTCGCGGCGGCCATTGCCGGTACTGGGAACGCCCATCAAGCTGGCGTTGTGCTTATCCTGCAGATAGCCCACGAGAACGCCGTCTTCGATCAATACGGTGCGCTGCCCGGGCGTGCCCTCGTCATCTACGGTGAGCGAACCCCGACGATTGTCCAGCGTGGCGTCGTCGACGACCGTACACAACTCGCTGGCCACCTTCTCGCCGATGCGCCCGGCAAAGGCCGACGTGCCCTTGCGGTTGAAGTCGCCCTCCAAACCGTGGCCTACCGCCTCGTGCAACATCACCCCCGGCCAGCCGGGGCCGAGCACCACGGGCATGGCGCCGGCAGGAGCGTCCACCGCCTCCAAGTTGAGCAGCGCGGCGCGCACCGCTTCGCGGGCGTACTGTTCGGCCGCGTCGGTGTCGAACAGCCAAGCCGCGTCGAAGCGGCCGCCACCGCCGCCCCGACCCCGCTCCCGTCGCCCGTTGCGTTCCGCGATCACCGACACGTCGAAGCGCGCCAGCGGGCGCACGTCGGCCGCGAATGTGCCGTCGGTGGCCACCACCAAGTTGGTCTCGTGCATCAACGCGATGCGCACGCTCACCTCGCGCACGCACGGATCCAACGCTCGGGCGAAGGCGTCAATGCGACGCAACAACTCCACCTTGGCGTCCTCCGTCGCCGAGGCGAGCGGGTCGGCTTGCGAATAGCGGGCGGGCGCCGACGGGGTGGCGAGCACTTTGGCGGCACCGGCGCCGCCTTGCCGGGCAATGCTGCGCGCGGCGTCGGTGGCATTGGCGAGCGCCGGCACCGCTATGTCTTCGGCGTAGGCGAAGCCGGTTTTCTCGCCGCTGACGGCGCGTACGCCAACGCCCCGCTCCACGCCGAACGCGCCGTTCTTGACCGCCCCGTCCTCCAATAGCCACGACTCCTGGCGGGAGAGTTGAAAGAACAACTCGCCGGCGTCAATGGTCTTGGCGGTAAGTTGGCCGAGGAACCGGTCCACATCGGTTTCACCAATATCGCCGGCGGCCCACAACGCCCGCTTGGCGACGTCTATCGGACTCGCTGTCACTTCTCGCTCCTTTGTGCGTTGCTCTAATTCACTGCGGCCGACAAGGGCGGTTCGTCGGCCGGCGGCATCACTTCCACCTCGTTGTCCAATAGGCTGACGAACTCCACTTGCGGCTCGTCGTAGGTGCCGCCGACCCGGTATTTGATGCTGGACAAGCGCTTGATCTGGTCCTTGAACACCTGTCTACCCAGCCACACGCCAGCCGCGCCTGCCGGATTGGAGAAGGCAAGAAAAGCAGCGTACCACGGCAGGTTGCTGTTCAGTACGGGCGCGATGAACACCATTTCGTTGTCCAGGTGGCCCTCGTCGAGATCCACCGTGCCGGTGATGAGGAAGCTGCCGCCGGTGCCGATGATCTCGGCGGGCTTGGCGAACCGCGCCAAACCGTCGTCTAGGGTCAAGTCGGCCAGCACGCGCTCGAAACTCACCCCGCGACCGAACACGTCGGTGAAGTCGAAGCTCATGCGCTTGGCGATGGTGGAAAAGTTGATGAGGCTCATAATGCGCGTGCCGCTCGGGGCGACATCCAAGAAAGCGCCGTTGCGCAGTTCCAACGCCGCTTCACCGGACAGATGCGCCAAGTCGAAGTTGAGCGGCGACCCGGGCCAACGCAAACTGCCGCTCGCGACGAGGCTCTCGGACTCCGCGCTCTCGGCGAACCCCCACAGCGGCAGAACTTCCTTGATATTGCCCGCGCTCACCTGCCCGACGAAGCGGGTCTCGCCCGTCTTCGACCAAAATGCCTCGCCGTTCTCTAGGTCGCCGTTGGACTCGATGCGCAGGCCGCGGATGTCCGCCGCGAGATCGACCAGCGTCGCGCCGTCCGCGCCTGGCCGAAGACCAAACCGCCAAGAGCCGTAGTCCTCGCCGCCAACGGTCACGCTGTCGAGCACTACATCGGCCGCGACCAGTCGATCAATCAGCGAGGTGTCGAGGGGATCATCGTCCGATTCCGGGGCCGGCAACTCCAAGCTTGCGATCTCAAGTCGCCAAGGATCATTCCCCGCCCGAGAGAGGGTGGCCTCAACCGCCGGCGCGTGCGCCTCAAAGGAGACCTCGTCCTCGCGCGCATAGCCGTTTACGAGGATGTCGTCGAACGCCACCTCGTCGAACCGCATCGTGCCGATGCGGAACTTGCGTAGTTCCCACGCGAACGGGAGCGCATCGTCGCCGTCGCTCTCGGCAATCAACGCGGTCATCGTTTCCGCATCCAATTCCGCGATCCCGCCGCCAAACACCACCCGGCCCACATCGGCATCGATCATCGGCACCGCCGCGCCAATGCCGATCGCGCCGGTGCGGATGCCTTCGTCGCCCAAGTGCAGCCAGCCGCTGGTGTCGCCGTAGCTCGCCGACACGGCAACATGGTCCGCCGCGAACTGCAGCGCCGCGACCGCTTGCCGCGGCTCGTCCTTGGTCTTGCCGAGCGGCGCCGGCGCGAACACATCCACGCCGGCGAGATCCGTCTCCACATACAATTCAGTGGCCCGGTCCGAGGACGGGAACAGGGTAAAGACCGCATCGAAATCGAAGCGGCCGGCGATGGCGCCGATCTCGTCCAAGCCAAGCAAACGACAGGCGTCCACGGCCGTCGCCGCGCCCGCCAGCGTGAAACGCACGGCTTGGTCGTCCGTCGCGATGCTGCCCCGCACCGGCTCGCCGAACAGCTCCGCCGTGAACGCATCGCCATCGAGACGAGCCGGGTGCTCGAAAGCAACCGCCGAGTTCAGCGCCTCGAAGCGCAAGCCCAAGTCCGCGAAATCAAGCGTCGCGTCTCGGAAGTCGAGGGACAAGCGAAGATCGCGGAGCGGCTCCTGGACGTCACCCTGCGCGAGTGGAATGGTCAACTCGCTGCGGAACACGACATCGCCGCTACCTGTCCACGCCGCCGAAATCCACGGCATGGCCGCCTGCACGGGGGTCGCCCAAGCGAAATCGAACAGCCGCCGCACAGCGGTTTCGCCCTGCAACGCCAACGCGGCCAAGCGCTCTCGGTGACGCACCGTCAGTTCGACCCCCGCCAAGGCGGTATCGAAAGCGCTCGCCGACACCCGCGCGCGGGTTTCCGGACCGGTTACTTCGACAACCCCGTCGATGTCGCTCGCCCGCGGCCAATCGGCGTGGTAGTCCAAGACGCCGGCGGTGACGTTCGCGGCGAGTTCGAAGCGGCGCAAGGGCAAGGCGTCCCGCTGGTGGACATGGCCTCGATAGAGCAAGCGGACGGCATCCAGCTCGCCGGCGCGCACGGCGTCGAGCAGCCACCGGCGCAAGGTCGGCGCCAACTCCCGCGGCAGATATTCGCGCGCCCTGGCCACGTCGATGCGATCCACGCCGCCGTCTAAGGCAACACGCAGCTCATCGGTGTCGTTCGGCCGTGCCACGGCGAGGTTCGCCTCGGCGCGCATACCGTCACTGACGCCCCACATGCGCTCCCCCCGCAAGCCAAGGAAGCCCGGACCGAAAGCGAGCGTCAGCGTGCCGCCGCCGCGTTGGTAGGTAGCGCGTGTGCCGAGGAGGTCCGGAAACCCAAGCTCGAAGTCGCTCGCGTCGACACGAATGCGCAGCGCCCGTTGGTGGGCGGCGACGGCGAAGGTGATGTTCTCAAGCGACGGCACGCCCTTGCGACCCGTTAGCGAACCCGCTTCGCCGCGCGAGTGAAACGCCAGTCCATGGGCGTCCACGCGCAGCACGGGATCGATGAGGGTTCCTGCCGGCGAGACGTTGTTCAGCCAACGCCCGGCGGGGTGTTCGACGCCAATGACCGCCACCGCCGGCGCCAGCAGTTCCGAGATGTCCACCGGCGGCAACCACATGTCCGCTGCGGCCCTGTCCACGCCGTTAAGGACGCGCAGCCGAAACCCACCTGACGAAATACGAAAGACCTGCTCGCCGCCGGTGAGGGACAGGTCTTCGATCGCGCCTCGATACCCGTTGCCCTCGCGCCAAGCCGTGGCGGCGATGGTTGCCTCTCCGCGTTCGCCGGGCATGCCGAGCATCGCCGCATTCGCCCGCAGCCGAGCTTGCTCGGCACCGTCCCACCCTCGCCGCCAATCCCCTTCGAGCGTGATGTCGAAATACGCGCCTCGCAGCGGCGAGTTGGGCGATAGCCCGGCGAAGCCCAACGCCGCGAGCAGTTCGCGACCAAGCGCGAACCTTTGCGCCCGCAAAGATATGGCGCCTTCGCCGCCAGCGCGCAAATCGCCCGCCACCACCAACGCGCATTCCGCGCAACGCGACTCCGACCTCACATGGACCTGAAAGCGATGTTCGCCGTCTTGGTTGCTGGCCATCGTCTCCACATACAACGCGCCCCAATGGCCGGCGTTGCGAAACACGACGCGCCCCTGCAACCAGACTTGGTCGCTGTGCGTGAGGAACGCCCACAGATCGAACGCCGGACCGCCGCGAGCGCCCGGGATGCGCCAGCCGTCCGCCGTCTTTTCAACGCTCAGGCGGCCGTCCGTCACCGTCAATCGACGTGCCACCACCCGGTTGCGCCCCAAGCTCTCGATCAAGTCGAGTTCGAAGTCGACGCCGGTCGCGGCAAAGCCGGGCGCGGTGATCCGTTCGATACGCAGGCCGGGATTCAAGCCACGCCAGCGCCCCGCCAAGCCAGCCACGCGGATGCCGCGCGACGCGAGCACGGTGTTGACGCTGGCCTCGAAACGAGGCAATTGCCAGAACAGCGTTCGTCCCGCCAACTGCGCGACTGCGAAGCAGACGGCGATGACGGTCGCGACCGCCGCGACCAACCGCGTCAACGACCGCATCCCGCTACCCCAGTTCGAACTGGTCGACGCGATAGCTCCGCTCCGCCTGCAAGCGGATGGCGCCGCCGGCGGCGCGATCGATCGCCGCCAGATGCGCCTCTTCTTCGTTGCGCAGTCGCGCCACCACCTCGGGAGCCGCACTCACTATCGTCACGGTTTGGCCGTCCACACCCACTCGCCGCCGCAGGGCACGCAGCACCTCGTAGCTGACGCTCTGCGCCGATTTGACATGGCCCGTCCCGGAGCACTGCGCACACGGCTCGCCAACCTGCCGAAGCAGGCTCTCCCGCGTCCGCCGACGGCTGATCTCCACCAATCCCAGCGGCGTGAAGCCATTCGCCCGAAAGTACGCCGGGTCGTCGTCGGCGGCAGCCGAGAGGGCGGCCATTACGGCGTCTTGATGGGCGATGCGGCGCATGTCGATGAAGTCGACCACCACGATGCCACCGATGTTCCGCACCCGCAGTTCCCTTGGGATGGCGTCGGCGGCTTCGAGATTGGTCTTGAACGCCGTATCCTCCTCGTTCGTCGAGTCCACATGGCTGCCGCTGTTGACGTCGATGGTGGTCATGGCTTCGGTATGCTCGATGACGAAGTGGCCGCCGCTCGGCAGACGCACTCGCTTGTCCAACGCTCGATTGATCGCCGCTTCGACTCCGTAGGCGTCGAACAGCGGCGGCGACCCGTCGTAACGACGTATGCGACCCCGTAGATGGGGCAGGTGCTCGGCGGCGTATTCGCGCGTCGCCGCGAAGGCGGCCGCGTCGTTGACGACGACCGAGTCGAGCGATTCGCTCGGCAGGTCGCGCAAGATGCGAATGGCAAGCGGCGGGCCCGCGAAGATCCGCGTCGGCGGGTTCGGGCCCGCGGCGAGGCGTCGACCGACCTGCCGCCACTGTCGCAAGAGACCCTCGAACTCCGTGCGGATCCGTTCGTCGCTCGCCCTTGCCGCGGCAGTGCGCACGATGCAGCCGCAACGCACTTCCGAGTCCGCCACGACCGCCTCCGCCAAGTCTCGCAACCGTGTCCGCTCGGCCTCGTCCGTCACCCGTCGAGAGACGCGAACCTGCGTGTCGAACGGCAGCAATACGAGGTGACGACCGGTCAAGGCGACATTGGTCGTCAGCCGGGTGCCTTTGCCGTTCAGCGCGTCCCTGGTCACCTGCACCAAGCGGCGTTGGCCTTGGTGCGCCAATTCGTCGATATCCCGGCCAGCGGCATCCTCGCCGATCACGTCGCGCCGGCGCAGAAAACCCAAGCGGGGCTGGCCGATGTCGACGAAGGCGGCCTGCACGCTCGGCACCACGCGGCGCACCTCGCCGTAGTAGATGTCCCCGGTTAGGCTGACGGCGTCCGCGCGTTCCAAGTGCAACTCACGCAGCTCACCGTCCCGCATCCGAGCGACGCGCGTTTCAAACCCGGTCACATCGACGAGCAGCCGCTCTTGCGCCGAACCTTGCCCGCTTTGCGCATGAAAAGCCGCCGCCGAACTCCCGATGCGGTCGTGCATGGCAGCATCCTCCGTTGGCTTACGCATGAAGCGACGTCGTTCCTTGCCGCCGCCATTGCCATGTGCCGATCCCGAACGAACGCAGCAGTTGCTCGGTCTCAGCGAGCGGCAGGCCGACGACGGCCCCGTAGCTGCCGCGAATGGCGCGCACGAATATAGCGCCTATGCCTTGGGTACCGTAACCCCCGGCCTTGTCGAGCGGCTCGCCCGTCTGCCAATAGGCGGTCAGCTCATCCCGCTCGATGGGACGAAACTCGACCGTCGCCGTCGCCACGCACACCTCCTCTCGGCCGCGCCAACGCAAGGCGACGGCAGTGAGCGCACGGTGTTCGCGCCCGGACAACGCCCCCATCATGGCCATGAACGCGGCGCGGTCCGGCGGCTTGCCGAACAACTCGTCCCCCAAGACAACGGTGGTGTCCGCGCCCAATACCGGCAAGTCCGCCGTCACTGCGCGCGCTTTGGCCAGTGCCGCCCGTCGTACATAGCGCTCCGCCCCTTCGGCTCTTCTAGGCGTCTCGTCCACCGCCGTCGCAACGACAGTGAAGGGAATGCCAATCTGTCGCAACAGCGCGGCCCGCCGGGGCGACGCCGACGCCAGCACAAGGCAGCGCGGACCGTTCATCGCGCCATGAACCGCTCCACCGGCGACCGCAACGCCAACGCCAGCAACGGGTAAACCAACGCCGTCGTCAGCGCCGCCAGCAGCGTACCCGGCGACATCGGCACATCCACGGCGGCAACACGCGCCAAGCCGTTGAAGAGTTGCACGATCGCGTCGATCACCACCAACACCGCGGCCTTCTGCCAAAGGCCATACGCCAACAGCCGGTCGCGCAGACCGATTGCGGCGAACACCGTAAAGGCGAAGCCGACGCCGTGCAGTCCGAAGGGATAGCTTGGCCCATGCAAGGCGTCGAACAACAATCCCACGCACCAAGCGAAGGTCAAGCTCGACCGCGCCGGCGCGGTCAAGCTCCAAAAGAAAAACACCGCCACGGCCCAATCCGGACGCAGCCAATGCAGCCACTCCACCGCACCCCCCGGAACGCGGACGACATCGAGCAGCATGGCGAGAACGAGCGTCAGCAGAACGAGCCAGCCGCCGCGCAGGGGATTCACTGTCTTCCCGCAGGCTCGTCGTCGGCGAACACCACGAGCACGTGCCCGGCCCGGTCCAAGGCGGCGCTCGGCTGCACCGAGATGTTGGTGAATGGTTCGGTTTGGTCCCGCACGACCGACTGCACGACACCCACGTCGTAGCCTCTCGGAAAGCGCCCGCCCAAGCCGGAGCTGACCAAGCGGTCGCCTTCGCGAATATCGAGCGTGACGGCGACGTCCTTCAACACCAAGCGACCGGCGCCGGCGCCGGTGGCGATGGCGCGCACGTTGTTGCGCAGCACCTGCACCGGCACGGAATGCGCCGGGTCGACAATCAACAACACGCGACTAGTCAGCGCGGAGGTCGCCACCACTTGGCCGAGCAATCCCGTCGCATCGACGACGGCTTGGCCAACGGCGACGCCCCTTGCGCTGCCTTTGTCGATCACCACCTCCGCCGGCGCGCTCGACAACGCGACCAATTCGGCGATGAGCGTGTCGTTCCGCACCTGAGCGCGCGACTCGGACAACTGCCGCAGGCTGGCGTACTCTCGCGCCACGAAATCGTACCGGCTGACTAGGCTCTTCATGTGCAACAGCTCGTCCTCCAGTTCCTGGTTGCGTCGGATGAGCCGTTCGCGAGTAGCTACCACGTCCCCCGCCTTGTCGACCAGCACATAGGGCGAGCGCGCGACGAAATAGAGCGGCGCCAAGGCCGAGCCAAGCGCCGAGCGCAACGGCTGCAAGTATGGCGTCGCTACATCCACGACGATCGCGACGCAGGACACGAACGCCCAAACCAGAAGTTTGTAGCCGGCGACCCTTTTGCGGAGAAAGAGCGCTTTCATGGCGTCGCGTCGAACGAATCACCTCGGCGTGCATACGGTAGGGGGCGTCCGCCGGCGACGCCCCTAGTCGCTCCAAAGCAGGTCCGCGTACCCCTCGAAATCTTCAAGCGCCTTGCCGCCGCCCCGAGCCACGCAGGTTAGCGGATCCTCGGCGATGATGACCGGCAAGCCCGTTTCTTCCGCCAACAACACGTCCAAGTCCTTCAGCAACGCCCCGCCGCCGGTGAGCACCATGCCGGTCTCCGCGATGTCCGCGGACAGTTCCGGCGGCGTCCCTTCCAAGGCGTTCTTCACGCCTTGCACGATCATCGCCAACGGCTCCTGCAACGCTTCCAAGACGTCGCTGTCGTTGAGCATGAACGCATGCGGAACGCCTAGCGCGAGATTGTGCCCTCGCACTCTGATCTCGTGTTCTTCCTTCTGCGGATAGGCGACACCGATTTCCTGCTTGACGCCCTCCGCCATGGTTTCGCCGATAAGCGTGCCCTTGGCGCGGCGCACGTAGTTGACGATGTTCTCATCGAAGCGGTCTCCGCCCACGCGCACGGTGTCCGCATAGACGATACCGCCCAAGGAGATGACGGCGATTTCGGTCGTCCCGCCGCCGATATCCACCACCAACGTGCCGACCGCCTCGTTCACCGGCAGCCCAGCGCCAAGCGCCGCGGCCATGGGTTCGTCGATCAAGCGCACATCGCGGGAGCCCGCGGACTGCGCCGATTCGCGAATGGCGCGACGTTCCACCCGCGTGGACTTGCACGGCACGCTCACCAACACCCTCGGGCTCGGGCGAAGAACGGCCTTCGGCCGCAACAAGCGATGCACCTTGTCGATGAAGTGCCGAAGCATCTGCTCGGTGACGTCGAAGTCGGCGATCACGCCGTCCTTCAACGGCCGGATGGCGGTTACGTTTCGCGGGGTGCGGCCAAGCATCCCCTTGGCGTCGATGCCGACCGCCACCACATGACGCCGATTGCCCACCTCGCGATACGCAACCACGGACGGTTCGTCGAGGACGACCCCGTGACCCCGAGCGTAAACGAGCGTGTTGGCGGTACCAAGATCGATCGACAAGTCCCGAGAGAACAGGCCGCGCAATTGGTTGAACATGAAGCTTTAGGAGTCGCAATAGCCGCGCACAGTAAGAGGCTCAAAACCTTACCATGTTTCTTGTGGATGCTTTGGCGCAAAAGCACACCGCCAGAGTAGTCGGCGCCTCCTGCCTCGGGCGGGTTTGCCGTAAAATCCGCCACCCGAATCGCGGGAACGAGTGATGCCGCTCGAAGCCGAAACCATCGACAAGTTGCTCCGTCTGTCCGCCTTGCGTCTACGCCCGGACGAGCGACGCCGCCTGCGCGCCGACCTCGACAAAATCGTCGGGCTTATCGACGCCCTGCAATCCGTCGACACCACCGGCGTCGAGCCGTTGGCGCACGCCTTGGACGGCACCCAACCGTTGCGCCCCGACGTGGTCAGCGAAACCGTGACGCGGGAGCGTTATCAGCGCGTGGCGCCGGAAGTCCGGGACGGCCTTTATCTCGTGCCCCGCGTCGTCGAATGAGCATGGACTTGACGCCGTTCGCCTCCGTCAGCGAACTGTGTTCCGCCTTGCGCCGCAAAGCCGTCAGCGCCACCGAACTGGCGCGTTTCTATCTACGGCGGATCGCCGACGACGCCGACTGCTTCATCACGGTTTGCGAGGAAGCAGCGCTCGACCGCGCCAAACGCGCCGACGAGAGGATCGCCGCAAATGGCCACGACGGCCTCGAGGGCGTCCCCATCGCCCACAAGGACATCTTTTGCACGGCCGGCGTACGCACCACCTGCGGCTCGAAGATGCTCGCCGACTTCGTGGCGCCTTACGACGCCACCGTGGTCGCCAAGCTCAACGCTGCCGGCGTGGTGATGCTGGGCAAGACCAATATGGACGAGTTCGCCATGGGGTCGTCCAATGAGACCAGCTATTTTGGCGCGGTCGCCAATCCTTGGGATGCCGAACGCGTGCCGGGCGGTTCCTCCGGCGGGTCCGCCGCCGCCGTGGCCAGCGGCTTGACGCCGGCCGCCACCGGCACCGACACCGGCGGATCCATTCGCCAGCCGGCGGCCTTCTGCGGCATCAGCGGCCTGAAGCCAACCTACGGTCGGGTGTCCCGCTACGGCATGATCGCGTTCGCGTCCAGCCTCGACCAAGGCGGACCGATGGCTAGGAGCGCCGCCGACCTTCGGCTCCTGCTGCGTCACATGGAAGGACACGACCCGTTGGACTCCACCAGCGCCGCCGTCGGCGCGACCCCGCGGGGCGACCACGCCGCGTTGACGGTGGGCATCCCACGCCAATATTGGCACGACATCGACACGGAGATGGCCGCCGAGTTGACGACGGCGGCCGAGGCATTGGCACGCTTGGGCCACCAACGCCGGGACATTTCCCTGCCGCACACGGCGTTCGCCGTACCCGCCTACTACGTCATCACCAGTGCCGAAGCGTCCACCAATCTGTCGCGCTACGACGGCGTTCGCTACGGTCACCGGGCGGCGAATCCGCGCGACATCGAGGACTTGTACCGCCGTTCGCGCAGCGAAGGCTTCGGCACCGAAGTGAAGCGACGCATCTTGACCGGCGCCTACACGTTGTCGGTGGGCTATTACGACGCCTACTACAAGAAGGCGCAGCGGGTACGCCGGTTGATTCGGCAGGACTTCTTGGACGCGTTCAAGGAAGTCGACGTGATCCTCACCCCCGCCACGCCCACCCCGGCGTTCGAGCGGCACGCCGGCGACGAAGACCCCACGGTGTTGTACAAGCGAGACGCGTTCACGGTTCCGGCGAACCTCGCGGGGCTGCCGGCGCTGAGCGTGCCCTGCGGTCGCGCCGGCCATCTGCCGGTAGGCATGCAGCTCATCGGCCCCCACTTCGCGGAAGACCGCTTGCTCGCGCTCGCCGAGACGTATCAGCAAGAGACGGATTGGCACCTGCACACGCCGCCCGGGCTCGCATGAACGAGGCGCCCTGGCAAAGCGTCATCGGGCTCGAGGTTCACGTCCAGCTCAAGACGCGCTCGAAGATATTCTCCGGTGCCGCCACCACATTCGGCGCAGCGCCGAACAGCCAAGCCTGCGGCGTCGATTTGGCGTTGCCGGGCGTACTCCCGGTGTTGAACGCCGAGGTCGTGCGGCAAGCGGTGCTGTTCGGTTTGGCGGTAGGCGGCGAAGTCGCCGAACGCTGTCGTTTCGACCGCAAGAACTACTTCTACCCCGATCTCCCCAAGGGCTATCAGGTCAGTCAACTCGACGAACCGATCGTCAGAGGCGGGCATCTCGACATCGACACCGGCGACGGCGGCACGCGCCGCATCGAACTCACCCGCGCCCACTTGGAGGAGGACGCCGGCAAGTCGCTGCACGAGGACTACGGCGGCCAAACCGGCATCGACCTGAATCGCGCCGGCATACCGCTGCTCGAAGTCGTCAGCGAGCCGCAATTGCGCTCTCCCGAAGAAGCGGCGGCATACTTCCGCGCCCTGCACGCCTTGGTGCGCTATCTCGACATCTGCGACGGCCACTTGAACGAGGGCTCCATGCGCTGCGACGCCAACATCTCGGTGCGCCGTCCGGGCGAGGCTTTGGGCGAGCGCACCGAGATCAAGAATCTGAACTCGTTTCGCTTCTTGGAAAAGGCCCTGCGTTACGAGATCGACCGCCAAATCGACCTTTTGACGGCCGGCCGCGCGGTTGAACGCCAAACCTTGCTGTACGACGCCGAGCGCGACGAGACCCGTCCCATGCGCGGCAAGGAGTTGTCCGACGACTATCGCTACTTCCCGGATCCCGACTTGCTGCCCGTGGCGGTCACCGAGGCGATGCGCGACGCCGCTCGGGCGGCGATGCCGGAACTGCCGGCCGCCAAACGCCGACGCTACGTCGCCGAGCTCGGCCTCAAGGACCGCGACGCCGCGTACCTAGCGGCCGACCCTGGCATAGCGGCTTATTTCGAGGAAGCGGCCGAGGCGAGCGGGGCGCCGCAAGCGACCGCCAATTGGATGATGGGGGAAGTCGCGGCCGCCTTGCGGCGAGACGAGTCCGAGAGCGACCTCGCCGAGGCGCTCATGCCTGCTCAGCAGCTCGGTAAATTGGTGCGACGCATCCACGACCAGACGATTTCCGGGCGCATCGCCAAGGCGCTGTTCGAGATGCTATTGACCACCGAACGCGAAGCCGACGTGGACGAGCTGATCGCCAGCCGCGGCTTGCGACAGGAGAGCGATACGGATGTGCTCGGGGCCGAGGTGCGGGAGGCGATCGCGCGCAATCCGGCGCAAGTCGCGCAATACCGCGCCGGCAGAACCAAGGTACTCGGCTTTTTCGTCGGCCAAGTGATGAAAGCCACCCAAGGCAAGGCCAACCCCCGGCAGGTGAACGAACTGCTGCGCGAGGCGTTGGCGCGTTCGGGTTGACCATATAACTACATCGACTTAAGCGGCCCGCCGCGACCCACTAGAATACGCGCCTCATCACCCGTCCACTTCGCCGACAGCGCCCCAACCCATGCCGGGATACGCCTTAACGCATCTGCAGCAACTCGAAGCCGAGAGCATCCACATCATTCGCGAAGTGGCCGCCGAGTTCGAGCGCCCGGTGTTGCTGTACTCCATCGGCAAGGATTCGTCCGTGTTGTTGCATTTGGCGCAGAAGGCGTTCTACCCGGGCGCGTTGCCGTTTCCGCTAATGCACATCGACACCACTTGGAAGTTCCGCGACATGATCGCGTTTCGCGACCGCATCGCACGGGAGAAGAAGCTCGACCTCATCGTATACACCAACGAAGCGGGTCGCGCCGCCGGCGTCACGCCGTTCACCTACGGCAGCCGCAAGTACACGGACATCATGAAAACCGAAGCGCTCAAGGATGCCTTGAACAAATACGGCTTCGACGCCAGCTTCGGCGGCGCCCGTCGCGACGAGGAAAAGTCGCGCGCCAAGGAGCGCGTCTACTCGGTGCGGGACGCCAACCACCGCTGGGATCCCAAGAATCAGCGCCCGGAGCTTTGGCGGCTGTACAACGGCAACGTCAATCCCGGCGAGGAAGTGCGGGTTTTCCCCCTCTCCAACTGGACCGAGTTGGACGTCTGGCAGTACGTCTACTTGGAGAACATCGAGATCGTGCCGCTTTATTTCGCCGCCAAACGCCCCATCGTGGAACGCGACGGCACGCTCATCATGGTGGACGACGAACGCATGAAGCTGGCCCCGAACGAACGGCCGGAGTTGCGTTCGGTGCGCTTTCGCACCTTGGGCTGCTATCCGCTCTCCGGCGCCATCGAGTCCACCGCCGGGACATTGCCGGAAATCATCGAGGAGATGCTCATCGCCAAGCACTCCGAGCGCCAAGGCCGGGTAATCGACTACGACGGCAGCGGCTCCATGGAACAGAAGAAGCGCGAGGGTTATTTCTGATGGCCACCGGCGCCGCGCTGGCCACGGACATCTTCACTTACTTGGAGCAGCACGAACGCAAGGAGATCCTTCGCTTCCTTACCTGCGGCAGCGTGGACGACGGCAAGAGCACGTTGATCGGCCGCCTGCTGCACGATTCCAAAATGATCTACGAGGATCAGCTCGACGCGGTCCGTCGCGACAGCAAAACCACCGGCACGCAACGCGACGGGGTGGATCTCGCGCTGTTGGTGGACGGCCTGCAAGCGGAACGCGAACAAGGCATCACGATCGACGTCGCGTACCGCTATTTCTCCACCGCCAAGCGCAAGTTCATTATCGCCGACACGCCGGGCCACGAGCAGTACACGCGCAACATGGCCACCGGCGCCTCCACTTGCGATGTCGCCGTCATCCTCATCGACGCCAACAACGGCGTCTTGGCGCAAACCCGCCGCCACACCTTCATCGCCAACTTGCTCGGTATCCGCCACATCATCGCCGCGGTGAACAAGCTCGACGCGGTGGATTACGCCGAATCCGTTTTCGACGCCATTCGCGCGGATTACGCCGCCTTCGCGGCGCAACTGTCGTTGGACGACCTGCACTTCGTACCCATCTCCGCGCTGCACGGCGACAACGTAGTGGACCAGTCGGCCAACACGCCTTGGTATCGCGGCGCGACCTTGATGCATCTGTTGGAGAACATACACGTCGCCAGCGATCGCGACGCAGGCCACTTTCGCTTGCCGGTGCAATATGTCAACCGCCCGGCCGCGGACTTTCGCGGCTACAGCGGTACCGTGGCCGGCGGGGTGGTGCGGCCCGGCGACGCGGTGACCGTTCTGCCGTCGGGGAAGACCACCAACGTCGAGCGCATCGTCACTATGGACGGCGACCTCGACGAGGCGTTCGCGCCGATGTCGGTGACGCTAACCTTGGCGGACCAACTCGACGTCAGCCGCGGCGACGTGTTGGCGGCACCCGGCGAACTGCCGTTCGTCGCCGACCGCTTGGACGCCATGCTGGTGTGGATGTCCGAGGACGCATTGGTGCCCGGCCGCCAATACCTCATCAAGCAAGGCACGCGGAAAGCGCCGGGCACCGTGGCGTCGATTCGCTACCGCGTCAACGTCAACACCTTGCGGCGCGAACCGACCGCCACCCTCGGCTTGAACGAAATCGGCCGCGGCGAACTCGCCCTAGCCGAGCCGATCATCTTCGACCCCTACCAAGCCAATCGCGCCTTGGGCGGCCTCATCGTCATCGACCGCGTCACCAACGCCACTGTCGCCGCCGGCATGGCGCTGCCGCCGCACGGCACCGTCGCCGCCGCTTGGGACGAACGCCCCCACGGCGAGTTGCGCGCCACAAGCAGCCGGGTAAGCGATGACGAACGCGAAGCTCGGCTCGGCCAGCGCCCGGTGACGGTGCTGCTGACGGGTTTGGCGAAAACCGGCAAAACCGCGATCGCCCATGCGGTGGAACGGCTGTTGTTCGACGCTGGCCGCTTGGCGACGGTGCTCGACGGGCAAACCTTTCGGCTCGGCATGAGCCGCGACCTGGGCTTTTCGCCCCGAGAGCGTTCCGAGAACATCCGCCGCGCCGCGGAAACCGCGCGACTGATGAACAACGCCGGGTTGATCTGCCTCACCTCGTTCGTCGCGCCGGAGGAAGCGGTGCGGGAGCGGGCGCGGGATGCCATCGGCACTGATCGCTTTGTGGAGGTTTACCTTACCGCGCCGCTCGACGTGTTGCGCACCCGGGACACAGACGGCCTCTACGCCGCCGCCGAGCGCGGCGAAGCGAGCGTGCCCGGCGTGAGCGCGCCGTTCGAGGCGCCCGCGGCGCCGGACTTGGTGCTGAAGACGCACGCCCTCGACTTGGACGCCTGCGCCGAAGCGATCATCGAACTGCTGCGGAACCGACGTTTCATCCACTAACGGGGAGCAACATTGACCATTCACACGGACGTCGTCATCGTCGGCGCGGGACCTTGCGGCTTGTTTCAAGTCTTCGAGTTGGGCCTGCTCGGGATCAAAGCGCACATCGTGGACGCCATGATCGCGCCCGGCGGCCAATGCGCCGAGCTCTATCCCGACAAACCGATCTACGACATTCCGGCCATTCCCGTCTGCGACGCCCAAGAACTGGTGGACCGCCTGCTCGAGCAGATACAACCGTTCGAACCCGGCATGCACTTCGATAGCCAAGTCACCGAAGTAGCGGCAAAGGGGGACCGCTTTCACATCGCCACCAGCCAAGGCGAGCGCTTCGACGCCGGCGCCGTGGTCATCGCCGGCGGCGTCGGCTCGTTCCAACCGATGCCGTTGCGCGTGCCCGGTATCGAGTCGTTCGTCGACCGACAAGTGTTCTACCGCGTCAAAGATCCCACCGCCCACCACGGCCGCGACCTATTGGTGCTCGGCGGAGGCGATTCGGCCTTCGACTGGACGGTTGAGTTGGCGCCCAAGGCCAAGTCCCTCACCCTCGTTCATCGCAGCGACAAGTTCCGCGCCGCGCCGGCCACGGTGGCGCGAATGCGCGAACTCGAGGCGCGCGGCGAAGTGCGTTTCCTCGTCGGCAACTGCGTCGGCTTCGACGCGGAGAACGACAGCCTGCGCCGCCTGCACATTCGCCACACGGACGAATCGGTCAGCAAGCTCGACATCGATCACGCGCTGGTGTTTTTCGGTCTATCGCCGAAGCTCGGCCCGATCGCCGACTGGGGCCTGAACCGGAACAAGAATCAGATCGTCACCGACACCGAACGTTTCGAGACCAACGTCCCCGGCATATACGCGATCGGCGACATCGCCACCTATCCAGGCAAGAAGAAGCTCATCCTGTCGGGCTTCCACGAGGCCGCGTTGGCGGCTTTCGCCATCAAGGCGCGGCTGAACCCGGAGGAGAAAGTGCATCTGCAGTACACGACGACGAGCCCCATCATGCACAAGCGGTTGGGGGTGTAGGCGGGACATAGGCGCCGTCAAGGCCACTGCGTTGCATTAAGCTACACCGCAACCCATACAACAGGTGACGGCAATGCCAGCCAACCAAAGCAAGCTCTATATCGTCTGCCTGACGCTCGCCCTTTGCGTGGCGACGAGCGCCGCACAGGTGACGCCGGTCACCGCCGGCGCCCAAGGCCCGTTCTCCGCGCCGCAGGTCGACGTGGCCGACCACGGCTACGTCGTGCATGAGTTCTATCTCGACGGCACCGCCAAATCCTACGAGCTCGCCGCCGGGGAACGGACCCGGGACGGCCGATGGCAAACGCGCGTGGCCGAAGCAAGTGCGCCGTTTCGCTCACGCATATTGGTCGTCCGCCCCGAACAGGCTGCCGCCTTCAACGGCACGGTCATCGTGCATTGGCAAAACGTGACCGCCGGCTTCGAACTCGGAACGGTGTCCGGCGGCGAGATATTGAACGGCTACGCTTGGGTGGGCGTATCCGCGCAGAAGATCGGCGTCGACGGCATGGGCGAAAGCCCCGCAGGCCTGAAACAGTGGGATGGCGAACGCTACGGCAGTCTCAATCACCCCGGCGACGCCTACTCCTACGACATCTTCACGCAGGCCGGTCAAGCGTTGCGCCCCGACCGAAAACACGCCAACGGCGTGGACCCGATGGGCGGCCTCGAGGTCAAACATCTGGTGGCGGCGGGGGCTTCGCAGTCGGCGCACAGGCTACGCACCTACATCAACGGCGTACATCCTCTGGAAGGCGTATTCGACGGCTTCATTCCGTATATCGACTTCGGCATGTTGACGCCGTTCGAGAACCGAGCCGGCGGACCTGGCGGCACACGGGAGCAAGCCGCCATCCGGGACGATCTCGACGCGCCCGTGCTGGTGGTCAACTCGGAGACCGAGGCGGAAGCCTACTTCGGTGTCCGCGAACCGGACAGTGACCGATTTCGGTTCTGGGAAGTGGCGGGAACCTCCCACGTCTCGGTCCAGGAAGGCAGCGCGATGCCGGGGCCGCGCGGAGCGAACTGGCTGTCCTATCAGCCCGTGTACGACTCGGCCCTGCGCCATATGCACACTTGGTTGACCACCGGCAAGGCGCCACCGGTGCTGCCCCGCATCGAGGTCGAACCCGGCATGCCTCCCGTGGTGCGACGTGACGAACGCGGCAACGCGCTCGGCGGCATACGCCTGCCGGAGTTGGCGGTGCCGACAGCGGTACACAGCGGCATGGGCCCGCGGCAAGGCGGCACCCGGTTCGCGTTTCTGTACGGCCAAGCGCACGATATGCCGGCCGAGGAAATCACCAAGCTCTACCCTAGCCGAGCCGCGTACCTCACGGCTTACGAGTCGGCATTGGCCAAAGTAGTGGCATCCGGCGCGGTCTTGCCGGAAGCGGCGGAGGCGCTGAAGGCCCGCGCCGGCGCGCGTTACGAGCGGCTCACGGCCAACTGAGGAAACAAGCGCTCGGCCCGCGGCCGACAGTGCCGAGACAGCACCCTCGCCAAGGCGCGTCCGCAGCGTTGGAACCTGCCTCGGCATGGCTCGGGCTCATCTTGTAGGCGGGATACGGGAACGGGGCGTCGTACCGCGGGGCAGTTGCCGCCGTCAAAGCACCTTCGCGTTGCCTACGGCGGTCTGTCATACTTGCCGAAACTTTGCATAGACACAGGGAGACGCGATGAGCGTGGAAGGAGTTTGGGACGTCGTTGTCAATTCGCCCATGGGGCAACAGCCGGCCACCATCACGTTGGCGGCCGACGGCGACTCGCTGACCGGCACGATGGCCGGGGCACAAGGCAGCATGGCCATAAGCGAGGGCTCGGCGGATGGCGACAAGGCGACTTGGAAGGCGCAGATGACGAATCCCATGCCGTTGACGTTGGAGTTCAGCGTCACCGTCGACGGCGACGAAATGACCGGCAACGTGAAGCTCGGCGCATTCGGCAACGCGAGCATTCAAGGTAAACGCAAGGTCTAACCCGGATATGGCCGACCCCTACATCGTCATCGGCTCCGAGGAGTCGCCTTACTCGGTCAAAGTGCGCGCCTACTTCCGCTACAAGGGTATCCCGCACGAGTGGCGCCCGCGGCAGCAAGCCCAAGAGCTGTTCGCCAAACACGCCAGACTGCCGCTGGTACCGCTCGTGGTGACTCCGGACGACGCCGGCATCCAAGATTCCACGCCCATCATCGAAGCGATGGAAGCGTCCTTCCCGGAACCCGGCGTTCACCCGCCGGGCGTGGTCGCAGGCTTCGTCTCCGCGCTGCTCGAGGAGTTCGGCGACGAGTGGGGCAACAAATGGATGTTCCACATGCGCTGGGCGCGGGAGATCGACCAAGTGACCGTGTCGCGGCGTTTCGCCAGCGACGCCGGCGACAACGTGGAAGCGGTCGCTGCCAACATTCGGGAGCGCATGGTGCCGCGCGTCTGGTTCGTGGGATCGAACGAGATCACGGCTCCCCAAATCGAGCAGAGCCTCGCCGACACGCTGCCGCTTTTGGACGAGCACTTGGCCGCCCGGCCCTACCTGTTCGGCGCTCGTCCGGCGTTCGCTGATTTCGGGCTTTGGGGGCAGATCTACGAGTGCGGACGGGATCCCACCGCCGGCGCGTTGGTGTCGAAGGCCGGCAACGTGGTCGCTTGGGTGAAACGCATGTCGAATCCAGAGAACTTGGGCGACTTCGAGGAATGGGACGCGCTGGAAGGCACCCTCGCGCCACTCTTGAGCGATCAAGTCGCGGGCATCTTCCTGCCTTGGAGCAACGCCAACGCCGCAGCGATCGCCAACGGCGACGCCGAGTTCGACGTCACCTTGAAAGGCAAGCGCTGGACGCAGCGGCCGCAGAAGTACCACGCCCGCAGTTTGGCGGCTCTGAAGGCGAAGTACGCCGCCGTGGCGGACGACCCGGCTTTGGACGCCGTGCTAACCGCTACCGGCTGCAAGCCCCACTTAGCGACAGCCGGCTAGAACCGCTTCACCACGGCGACTATCGGTATCCTGCGGTTCGCACGCAGCCGGTTGGGTAGTGCTTGCTTGTGCGAATCGTCGTAGCGGAAACGTTCGAGCCGCAGACCCGCCACGAGTCGCACACGGTCAGCGACCAGCAGGGTCGCTCGCGGCTCGAATACATGGTGAACGCCGCCGCCATCGAAGCCCGGCGACAGAACGAGCGAGGCCGCCACGCTTAGGCGCTTGCCTACGTGCCTGCCAATGATGCCCACCAGCCCCAATGCGTTGACCGTATAGCGGCGATCGACCGTAGCGCCGCCGCTACCGCGTATTGCCAAGTCAAACTCCGTCCAAGCAGCCCGCCCGCCGACTTCGGCGAACACGCGGTCCCGTTCGAACGAGCGTGTCACGGCAAGCGCCAAGCCGTCGAACGAAACGCTGGCACGCAGCGACTCCGCCGTCGCAAACGCGCGCCCTTGGCTGGTCAACGCCGTCGCCAAACGAGCATCGCCGTCGTCGCTGCTGGTGTCGTAGCGAACGCGCAACCGGTAACCGCCGAAGTCCACGCCGCCGGCGAGCCAGCGATGCGCTCCCTCGTCGAGCGCGAGTTCGCCGAAACTGGGCCGCTGATGGCTCGCCGTGCTTGGCTGGCCACCCGCGGGCGTTTGCAGAAAGCCGCTCTGCCGCAACGGACCGCCGCCGAGCTCGATGAAACCGTCCGCGCCCGCGCCGGTCGCCACGAGCGCTGCCAATGCGCACAATTTGTGGCAATGTACCTGCATCGCGCAGATGATAACCGGCCTATCGCCGACCAAGCGGGCGTGATCGGCTGAACGGATTGCCCGCACGGCAAATGCCACGGAGACCAATAGATGGCTATACAGCTACGGCAAATCTGTCTCGTCGCCAGAGACTTGGATTCCACCATCGACGACTTGGAGCAGATTTTCGGCATCCACCGCTGCTATGTCGATGCCGGCGTGGGCAAGTGGGGCTTGGTCAATACGCTGCTGCCGATCGGCCGCAACATGCTGGAAGTGGTGGCGCCGGTCGAAGAGAACACCGCCGCCGGGCGCTATCTGAATCGCCGCAACGGCGACGGCGGCTATATGGTGATCTGCCAAGCGGACTCCAGCGACGAGCAACAGGAAGTTCGCCAACGCGCCTTGGACAACGGCGTGCGCATCGCTTGGGAAGCGGACCGAGGCGACTGGAACATCTGTCAGATCCACCCCGGCGACATGAAGGCCGCATTCTTCGAAGTGGACTGGGACGAGGCGAACGACTTCAACGGCAACTGGGCGCCAGCCGGCGGCCTGCAGTGGCAGGACAAGGTGGATCAATCCGTCACCGTGGACTACGCGGCGGTCGAACTACAAGGGCCGGACCCGGTGGGCTTGGCCGAGCTATGGGGCAAGGTCGCCGGTCTGCCCGTGAGCCGGGACGGCGCCACGCTACATATGGCGCTAAACAACGTGGTCATCCGCTTCGTCGAAGCAACCGACGGTCGCGGATACGGTCTCGGCGGCTTGGATCTGAAGGTGGCGAACCGCGCGCATATCTTGGCTGCCGCCAAGGAGCGGGGCGCCTACGTCTCCGATGAAGAGGTGAACGTCTGCGGCGTCCGATTCAAGTTGATCGACTAACCTAAACCCTGCCTCAGTCCTGCAAGCGCTCGATCACCGCACCGAGTTTCCGCAACCGCACCTCCAAGTGCTCGTAGCCGCGGTCGATCTGGGCGATGTTGTCGATGGTGCTGACGCCTTCCGCGCACAGCGCGGCGATCACCAACGCCATGCCGGCGCGGATGTCGGGCGATACGAGACGCTCGCCGCGCAGCCGGGTCGGCCCCATCACCAACGCCCGGTGGGGATCGCAGAGCACGATGCCCGCGCCCATGTCGATCAGCCGGTCCACGAACACCAAGCGGCGATCGAACATCTTCTGATGGATTAGCACCGTGCCGCGGGCCTGCGTCGCCACCACCAGCGCGATGCTGATGAGGTCCGGCGGGAATCCCGGCCACGGCATGTCGTCGATCTTCGGCACCGCGCCATCGCGATCCGGCAGCACTGCGAGTTCTTGGTCCGCCGGCACCACGATGTCGTCGCCTTCGTTTTGCCAAGTGACGCCCAAGCGTCCGTACATGATGCGCGTCATGCGGTGTTCTTGGGGCTTGGCGCCGACGATACGAATACCGGAACCGGTCGCCGCGGCGAGGCCGATCAGCGAGCCGACCTCCATGTAGTCCGGGCCGATGTCGTAACGGGCACCGTGCAACGACGTCACCCCTTCGATGGTCAGGTCGTGGGTGCCGATGCCGCTGATGCGCGCGCCCATGGCGTTCAAGCAACGGCAAACATCCTGCACATGCGGCTCCATGGCGGCGTTGGCGATGGTCGTGACGCCGTCGGCGAGCACCGCCGCCAAGATCGCCTGCTCGGTGCCGGTCACGCTCATCTCGTCCAAGAACAAGTCGCAGCCGCGCAAACGATCGGCGCGCAGGATATAGCGGTTCCGCTCGGTGGCGATTTCGACGCCTAGCGCCTCCAAAGCCAAGAGGTGCGTGTCCAACCGGCGGCGGCCGATGCGATCACCGCCGGGGCGGGCGATTTCCGCTCTGCCGAAACGCGCCAACAACGGCGCCGCGAGCAGCACGGCAGTGCGAATACGGCCACTCAACTCGACATCCGGAGCTTGGTCGCGCACATTCGTGGCGTTCAGGACGCAACGATTGGCGGCGAAGCGGGTGTCCACGCCGATGCTCTCCAACACCGTACGCTTGGTGTGAACGTCGCCGATGTTCGGCACATTGCCGATGACTAGCGGCTCATCCGTAAGCAGGGCGGCGGCCATGAGCGGCAATGCGGAGTTCTTGTTGCCCATGGGTGCGATGGCCCCTGCCAATTTGTGACCGCCATCGATGCGGAAGTAGTCCATCAGACAAGTATGGCGGGCAAATGTGGAGGAATCGTTGAACGCTTAACTTCGCAAGGCTTCATCCGTCGGACCGGATTCACCCAACGAAGCACCTCACAGTGGGCATCAGGGACTCGTTACGGGTGCTCGATAGCTAAGCGCCCCGGCTCGGGGGCGCCCGCCGG
Source organism: uncultured Pseudomonadales bacterium (assembly GCA_964348085.1). Lineage (GTDB taxonomy): Bacteria > Pseudomonadota > Gammaproteobacteria > Pseudomonadales > Azotimanducaceae > VXYL01. Next base: position 25,789 of record CAYGBI010000057.1, read on the forward strand.
GCGGGGGGGGGGGGGGGGGGGGCGCGGGGGGGGGGGGGGGGGGGGGGGGGGGGGGGGGGGGG
>CAYGBI010000058.1:0-25527 GCA_964348085.1 uncultured Pseudomonadales bacterium
GGCCTCGCTGCTGCACATGCTTGAGGTGGGGGAGGTTCACGGCTCCGGAGACCGGCAGTACTACTTGGAGCAGCGCGGCGAGGGTGTGCCTATCATCTACGAGGAAACCTTGGCGCTGACCGGTACCGAGCCCGTCTACGAGATGATCGGCGGCGCGGAACTTCGCCTGACCGTACCCTCGGCCCATCCGCCAGCCGCCGGCATCACTGGCGTCGTGTTGGTCACCAACGACGGCCAGCCGCTAGCGGGCGCCACGGTGCTCGCGCTCTACCCGAACAAGACCTCGATGCGCCAAGAGACGGACACGCTAGGTCGCGCCGTCTTTGATTTCCATTCGCGACTGCCCATCACGGTGTTCTGCGCGGCCGGCGGCCATCATGCCCATGTCGAGCGGGATTGGCACCCGCCGTCGCTGTTGGAGGTCGAGCTCCCGTTGCTAGGGCTAGGCGGAGGGGGATCGACTGTTTTCCCTAGACGAACGGGCTACCTGCCGGCACTGAAGGGACGACTACACCCCATCCTCGACAGACGGGACAGGATGTATCTCTATGCATCGAATATCGCGATCAACGAAGGCAGGCAGCAACCAGTACATTTCAAGCTGCACGAGCCGCTACGCCTTACGGACGTGAACGGCGCGGAGTTGCTCGTTCGAATCATAGACATGATCGGAGACTCATCGGTCTTGGAGTATGAGCCGGTGGCGCCACGAAAGCCGTTGCCTCTCGGCACCGCCGTTTCACCTTAAGCCCTAGCCATCTTATCGCGTCGGACTTCGTGGCCAACGCCGCCAAGTCCGACAAGTCCGACTTACCCGCTAGGCGGATTCCGCGCCACGCGCTAACATAGCCCCACTTCCCGCCGTGCCTGCTCCCAAACCTGATGAAGCAGCTTATCGACTTTCTGCCGGTACTCGCCTTTTTTGGCGTCTATTTGGCGACCGACATCTACATCGCCACCGTTGCGCTGATGGTGGCGGCCGTGCTGCAGGTCGTTGTCTTCAAGCTCAAGGGCTGGCGCATCGGCGGACAGATGTGGATGGTGTTTTGGGGCGCGCTGGTGTTCGGCGCCATGACGCTCTTGTTTCGCAACGCGCTCTTCATCCAGTGGAAACCCACCATCGTCTATTGGGCCATGGCCATTGCCATCGTCGGCAGCCGGTTCGTGGGCAAGGGCGATCACATCAAGCGAGCACTCGGCAAGGTGCTCACTCTCCCGGACCGCGCTTGGCGCACGCTCTCCTGGGGTTGGGCGGCGGCGATGGTGCTCGCCGGATGCGTGAACATCTACGTCGCCCTCGAGTTCAGCGAGTCCGTTTGGGTGGGCTACAAGTTCGCTTCGGCGTTCGCGATTCCGGTGCTGCTAACCGTCGGCAGCTTCATCTACTTGGCGGCGAGTGGGCAGATGCCCCACACGCCGGAGTCCGTCGCGCCCAAGGCCGAAACCTGAGTTTTTCCCGCAATGTCCTCGACTGCGCTTTCCGTCAACGTCAACAAGGTCGCTTGGTTGCGCAACGCGCGCGGCGGTTCACGTCCGGACGTCGTGGCGTGCGCCCGCATCGCCTTGGCTGCCGGCGCCGACGGGATCACCGTGCATCCCCGCCCGGACGGTCGCCACATCCGCACCGACGACGTCTACGCGCTCAAGGCGCTGCTCGACGAATATCCCGAGGCCGAGTTCAACATCGAAGGCAACCCCGTCGCGCAACCGAGGCCCGGTTACCCCGGTTTCGACGCTCTAATCGAAGCCGTACGGCCAAAGCAATGCACGCTGGTGCCGGACGACGACAACCAGCTCACCTCCGACCACGGCTGGAACTTGGCGGACGAGGAGGCCTTCGCAACCGTCGCTCGACTGACCGAGCGGTATCGGTCTTGGGGTGCGCGAGTGAGCTTGTTCATGGATCCGGTGGATGCGCAAATCCGACACGCCAAGGAGGCCGGGGTGGATCGCATCGAGTTGTACACCGGCCCGTATGCGCAAGCGGTGGCCGCGCACGGGTTGGATCACGCCGACGCGGTGGCGTCTTGGCGCAACTACCGTCGCGCGGCTCGCTACGCGCGCGAGTTGGGCCTCGCCGTCAACGCAGGCCACGACCTCGACCTGACCAACTTGGCGCACTTCGTCGCGATCGGCGGCATCGCCGAAGTCTCCATCGGTCACGCGCTGATCGCCGACGCCTTGGAGTTCGGTTTGGCGAACACCGTGCAACGCTATGTAGCGATCCTGCAAGGTGCCGAAGACCCCTCTTGCGACGAGGCGCCCGCACCATGAAATCCTTATTCCGCTTGGCGGCGGCGTGCCTCGTCTTAGGAGCCCATATCGTGACTGCTGCAGAACGACCGCAGGTCGCCATCGACACCAGCCTTGGCGTCATGGTGGTGGAACTCTGGCCCGACCAGGCGCCGCTGAGCGTCGACAACTTCCTCAAACTGGTCGACGACGGCTTCTACGAAGGCACCATCTTCCACCGCGTGATCGCCGGCTTCATGATCCAAGGCGGCGGCTACGGCGCCGACATGAACCTTCGGCCGGCACCGCGCAAGGTGCCGAACGAGTCCGCCAACGGCTTGCGCAACTTGCGCTGGACCCTCGCCTTGGCCCGCCACGCGGACCCGCACTCGGCGGACTCGCAGTTCTACATCAATATGGTGGACAACGCGCACTTGGACGCCCCGCCCGGCCAATTCGGCTACACCGTATTCGGCAAGTTGGTCGCCGGCGAGGATGTGGCCGGGGCCATCGAACTCGCGGAAACCGAGTTGAGCGGCCCTCGGGTCAATGTGCCGCTCGAGCCCATCACCATCTTGTCGATGCGACGTATCGAGTCGTCCGCGAACGCGGGCGGGAGCGACGGGGAGCCGTGATCTACTAAGCGTTGGCGCCCGACGCGCACGCTCAAGGCGCGCCGTTTAGCGGTTATGATGCCGCGCCAACGCTCAATGCGCTCATTCACCGATGAAGAAAACCATCGCCATCATCGTCGGCGCGGCGCTCATCGCCGCCATCGCCACCCAAACCTACGCGACGTACTCCGATTTGGGCTTCGCCGCGAACGAAGTCGTCCTGCTGGCGCTCGTCTTCCTCGCCTGCCTCGGCACGGCGCTGCTTGCCTCGCGGCTAGCTGTCCGACACGCCGAGAAGGCCGACGAGCCGGCCACCCCGTCCACATCGACACGCGAAGCAAAGCAGGCGGTTAGCCCAGTCCGCGACCGTCGGACGGGACCGCCAGCCAGCGCCAAGCGGGAACAGGGCACCGTCAAGTGGTTCGACCGCAACAAGGGCTACGGCTTTATCATCCGTCGAGACGGAGAGGAGATATTCGTTCACCACCGTTCGGTTAGACGGGTCGGCCGAGGCCGCCCCGGCTTAAGCGACGGACAGACGGTGAGCTTCGTCCCCGTCGAGCGCAAGCGGGGCTGGCAGGCGGAAGATGTCGCGCCCGACGAGACGAACGCGCCGGCCACCGACCAGTGAACCTCAAAGCGCTGTTGACCAGCCGCCTAGACGCGGCATTCGCACGGGTCGGCGCAGGGGGTTCGCCCGCCATCGTCGGCCCGGCGACGCGCGCCGAATTCGGCGACTACCAGGCCAACGGCGCGATGGCCGCCGCCAAGCGCCTGAAGACCAATCCACGGGACTTGGCGCAGCGCGTCATCGCTGCCGCCGAATTGACCGACGTGGCGAGTCGTTGCGAAGTCACCGGCCCGGGTTTCATCAGCCTGACCCTCGCCGACGAGACGCTCGCGACGGCGTTGGCCGGTCCCTTGATCGAGGCCACGCTTCACGGCCGCGTCGTCGTCGACTATTCGCATCCCAACCTCGCCAAGGAGATGCAAGTCCACCATTTGCGCAGCACCATCATCGGCGACTCGGTGGTGCGCACCTTCGAAGTCCTCGGTTGCGACGTCATCCGCCAGAACCATGTCGGCGATTGGGGCACGGGATTCGGGCGCTTGGTCGCCCATCTGAACGACATCGGCGAGGACTCCGCGCGACTCGGCGACCTGGAGCACTTCTACGCCGAAGCCAGTGGCCGCTTCGGCAGCGACCCGGCGTTCGCCGCCCGCGCCAGGCAAGTGGTGGTTGATCTGCAGCGGGGCGACGCCGACACCCTCGCCCGCTGGCGGCGCTACATCGACATTTCCATGTCGCACTGCCAAGCTGTTTACGACGCCTTGGGCGTCAGCCTGAAGCCGGAGCACGTGCGCGGCGAGAGCGCGTACAACGACGACTTGGACGGCATCGTCGCCGACCTCGACGACAAGGGGCTGCTCACCGAGTCGGATGGCGCGCTGTGCGTCTTCATGGACGAGTTCAAGGGCAAGGACGGCGAGGTCGCGCCGGTGATCGTGCGCAAATCCGACGGCGGTTATCTGTATCACTCGACGGACTTGGCCGCGCTGCGCTACCGAGCGGAGACGCTTGGCGCCGAGCGTGTACTGTACATTGTCGACGCCCGCCAAGCGCGGCACTTCCGCCAGCTCTTCGCCGTCGCCGAGGCGGCGGGCTACGGCAAGGGCGCGGCCTTCGAACATCACCCGTTCGGCGCCATGCTGGATCGCTCAGGGCGGCCGTTCAAGACTCGCGAAGGCGGCGGGACGCGATTACTGGATTTGCTGGCCGAGGCGCAAGCGCGAGCGCGGGCCTTGGTGGCAACCAAGAATCCACGCCTCGACGCGGCCGAGAGGGACGAAGTGGCACGCGCCGTCGGCATCGGGGCGGTGAAATACGCCGATCTGTCGAAGAACCGCACGAGCGACTACTTATTCGACTGGGACGCGATGCTGTCGTTCGAGGGCGACACCGCGCCCTACCTGCAATACGCCTACGCCCGAATCCAAAGCCTGTTCGCCAAGAGCGGCGTTGACGCGGCAGCGCTTACGGCCGTGCCCGCCATCGACACCGCGCCGGAACATGCGCTGGCGCTACGCTTGGCTCGCTTCCAAGAGACCTTGGAACAAGTGGCCGCCACGGTCATGCCGCACTATCTCTGCGGCTACCTGCACGACTTGGCGACGGCGTTCATGCGCTTCTACGAGAGCTGTCCGGTGCTCGGCAGCGAGCAGATGGCGGGTCGTCTCGTACTCTGCCGTCGCACGGCCGAAACGCTGGCCACGGGTCTCGACTTGCTCGGCATCGAGACCGTGGACCGGATGTGATGTTGTGACGTAAGGAGAACGCTACGCCGTCGCCCGCAACGGCATGGTGTAGGACTTGAGCTCCCGAGCGAAGTCGCCGAGTGCCTTGATGCCGGTGTTCTCGGCCTCGACGCACCACTGTTTGAACGCCTTCAGCAGGTCGTCGCCGTTGCCGCCGCGTTTCGCCCACACCGCGTTCAACTCCAAGCGCTTTTCGTAAATCGTCTTCAGCACCGGGCTCGATTCAAGTATCGCCGAGATGTCGCGCCGCTCGCGGTCGCCGACCATGATCTCTTCCCGGCACAGCACACGCTTGGCGCGTCGGAACAAACGGCGAGCGGAGGCGTCGGCGCGGTGCAGCTCCTGCTTCGCCATGGGCGCGACGACATGCTCGGCGTAACGCGCCATGACCCGAAAGCGGTCGTTCAGCACCGCCCAAACCGTGTCCATATCGACATGCGCCTTGCCATGCACGCGCGCCACCACCGGGCCAGTGGAGCGCGGTCTAGCCCAACCGGCGAGCGCGAACAGGCGTATCCACATCCAGCCGATGTCGAACTCCCAAGGCTTCACCGACAGCTTGGCGGAATTGGGATAGGTGTGATGGTTGTTGTGCAGTTCCTCGCCGCCGATCAGAATGCCCCAAGGGACGACATTCTTCGCTGCGTCCGGCGTCTCGAAATTGCGATAGCCCGTGTGGTGGCAAACGCCGTTGATGACGCCGGCGGCGAGTATCGGTATCCACAGCATCTGCACCGCCCATACGATGATACCCACGCTGCCGAAGAGCGAGATGTCCGCAACCGCCATGATGCTGATGCCGAGATACGGATGCCCTACGAAAACGCGCCGTTCCCACCAGTCGTCCGGCGTGCCTTTGCCGTACTTCTCAAGCGTCTCCGGCGTGCTGCCGGCGCGGTAGTACTCCGTGCCCTTCCAGAAAATCTCCCTCAAGCCGTGGATCTTCGGGCTATGCGGGTCGTCCTCGGTCTCCGTATAGGCGTGGTGTTTGCGGTGTACGGCAGTCCACTCCTTGGTAATCATGCCCGTGGTCAGCCACAGCCAAATACGGAAGAACAAGCTCAAGCCCGGGCTCAAATCCAGCGCCCGATGCGCCGAGTGGCGATGCAGATATACCGTCACCGAGACGATGGTGATATGAGTGACCACCAGCGTGTAGGCCACGGCCACCCACGGCGACAGACCGACCACCCCGTACCACCAGTCAATTAGGTTCAATTCTCGCTCTCCCTAATACAGTCAGAGTCACCATAGTCAAAGTCGCCACAGCAAGTCACCGCCAAGACGCAACACTACCGGAAAACGAACGCCAACGCGGTAGCTATCCGTGCGGCAAGTCCAAGGCGCGACGCAACGCCGCGGCGCGCTCTCGGATCGTCGCCGTGTCCGCCAGCGAAGCGGCACCCGCGTTCCACACCGGCCCCGGCCACGCGACATCGCGCGTGAAACGGCCGATGACGTGAATGTGGAGTTGCGGCACTTGGTTGCCGAGCGCGGCGACGTTGATCTTCTCCGCGCCGAACTCGCCAATGAGCGCCCGGGAGACCGCGGAAATCTCCTCGAACAGCGTCGGCACATGATCTCGCGGCAGGTCGTGGAAGTCCCGCAAACCACTGACCCGCGGCACGAGGATGACCCATGGGAAGCGGTCGTCGCGCATCAAGAGCGCGGTGCAAAGCGGCAAATCGCCGAGCGTCACGCAATCCGCGGCGAGCTTCTCGTGCAGCGAAAAAGCCAAGATGGTTCTCTAGCCGCCGCGCCGCACGTCACCGGGCGGCGAAGCCACCCACCCAAACGGGACTCGACCACGCGATGGCGTCGTCGACCTGCTTGACGCGCACATAGTAATAGTCGCCTTGCCGCTCGCCTTCGTCTTCGACCACGAAGGATACATCCATTTCGCCCTCCTTGACGATGCGGCGCAACTTCACCAGGTCCACATAACCGTCGAAGGGAATCTCGCGCCGCACCGCGCCTTCTTCCAGCTCGCGCAACGGCAACACGGTTTCCGAAGCCGGCACCCGCGCATGCTGGCGATAGCGCGGCGGCCCGCCGCCAAACTCGCGACCGGCGCGCAGTTTCACGGTGAGTTTCGCGCCCCGCCGCACTTCGGCGAGCGTCAGCGCAATGGTGCTGGTGTCGCCGCGGGTATGGGTGCTGAATGCGATATTGGCGCCATCCGTGATGTCCAGCGTTTGCGTGTTGACGTTGTAGAAATCGAGCCCGCGCGCCGCGACGACGACCGCCCCTTCGAGCGCGATCTCGCCCCGCCACCAACGCCAGCCGCGAGGATTGTCGCCACGGTGGTACGGCGTCGATGCGGACTCGAAGACGAGCAGGAAGTCGCCGTCCCGCGCCCGATCTTTCACCGCCGGCGAATACTCGCGCCGCCAAATCTCCTCGTCGCCACGGACCACCGTAATGGTGTCGATGGGTGCCGTACCGACGACCCGGCCTTCGATGCGCCGGCTCTCGGCGAACTCGGTACGGGCGCCCATGGGCGCGCCGTTCACCGTCACGTCGAGGATCATCCGCTCGCCGCTGGTGGCGTAGGTGGCCATATTCTTCATAGCGTCGAACAGCGCGTCGCGCGTTTTCTCCGTCGCCCGCAACGCGCCTAGACCGCCGCGTTGGGAAAGCGATCCGCCAAGCGGCGCGCTGTACCCTGGCTGGCTCAAGTGGTTGTCGCTGGCGGCCGTGAATCCCACTTGATGGCCTTGGCGCAGGTACATGCGCCCGAACCACTCGAACGTGCCGTGTTGCGACATGATCTCCACCAACGGCGCGAGCAGCGGGTCGTTCAGCCGGTAGTCGCCCGCTTGGTGCGCGTGCGGGATGACCACCACGTCGTTCGGGTCGTGATGCTCGCGCAAGCCTTGGTAGAGCAGCGACAGCGTGCCGAACTCTTGCGCCGGGATGCGGCGCCTGCCGTCGGCGGTGCGGAACAGCACGTTGTGATGGCCACCTTGCGTGTTCTGAACCGTCCACTCGTAGCCGAGGAAGGCGACGAACTCGCCTTCCTCGGAGAAGCGACGGACGTTGTCGATGAGCACGCGCCACTCGAAGTCATCCATCCATATGTCGTGTTCGGAGTGGGTGACGTAATCCAGCCGCGCGTCGTCGCGTGCCCAAGCCATGAAGCGGTCGGGCGTGCCGACCCCCTCGGCAAAGCCCGAGTGGCCGTGAGTGTCGCCCCAATATATCCGCCTCGTCGGCGCCGGCTCCACCAACACGGGGTTGGCGACGCCCTCGATCTGCCCGTCATCGGAGACGATGGCGAACCGCTTTACGCCGGGCGACTCGAACGAGAGGTTCTCAATCAAGGTGATGGCGTCGCCACCCGCCTTGGTGGTCGCCAAGACTTCGCCGTCGACGCTGACGCGCCAAGCGGGTATGCGCCCGGTAGCGCGGTTGTAGAACCGATCCCTGGCGCGCACGGCCAACGTGAACGGCTCGCCAACCGCCACCACCGACGGCGCGAAGCCATGCACGCCGGCGACCGGCCCACCGGTGACGACGATGGGTTGGATCGGCACGCTGACGAGCAGGCCGCTGCCGTCGAAATCCACATACAGCGGCAGCGGCATACGATCGCTGGAGAAGCTCGGCATCCGCAATCCCCGGCCGCCACCGCCGGTATCGCCGTAGGTCACCGTGACCGTGTCGCCCGCGGTCAGCCGTCCCGAGGTAACGCGAAACATGAGCGTGTCCGAGGCGCCGCGGAATCCGCCGTGCATGCCGCCGAGCGGCAAGGTCGTTCTCGAGAACCGCACACTGGCGTTTGAAGAGCGAATGCTCACGTAGTCGTCTTCGCCTTCATCGTCGGCCTGCAGGCGCAAGCCGGTCATGAAGTGTCGAGCGACGATGAATCCGCCACCGGGTTCGATGTCCTTGCCGCCCACGGTATAGGTTTGGCGGACGGTGGCGTAACCGCCCGCCTCGAACGGTCCCGCATCCGCCTCGAGCTCGCCGACGGCGGTTGGTTCTTCGTCGAGCAGGGCGAGCTCGGCGACGGCGGCATCCAAGGCGGCGATGCGCCCGGCGCGGTCGGGATACGCGAGCACACCGGAGGCGATCGACGTGGCGTTAACCGGCACGTAGCGCCCCGTGAGCGAATAGGCGTTCACCCACTCCCACAGGGTTCGCGCTCGCGCCTGCGCGTTGGCGCGATTGCTCGGCACTTGCCGGAGGTCGACCTTCAACGCCTCGACGCGGGCGCGCAGCTCCGGCGCCAAGTAATCCTCGGTTGCGCCGGCGACGGCGCAGAGGGCTAGGAGGACGGCGCCTGCCGCCCACCGCATCGCCGTCAAGCCGCTCTCCCCGCGACCAAGTCCTCGAAATAGTCGATTCGTCCTTCCAACGAGGACAGGGTGGCCCGCCAGAAATCCGGCTCGCCAAGGTCCACATCGAGATGCTTGGCGGCGAGCTCCTCCACGGTCATGCGCCCGGTGTCGCGCAGCAACGCCCGATAGCGGGGAAAGAACTCGTCCCCCAAGACTTGGCGCCGGGCGTATACGCCCGAACTGAATAAGTAACCGAACAGGTAGGGGAAGTTGTAGAAGCCCAAACCGCTGAAGTAGAAGTGCTGCTTGCTGGCCCAGAACAGGGGGTCGGGTTCCGCCAAACAGTCGCCGTACCACTTGCGCCACGCCGCACTCATCATGTCGTTGAGTTCGGCGGGGCGCAACGGACGCTCGGCGCGCGCGTCGTAGAAGTTGCGCTCGAACTCGAAGCGCGTCGGAATGTTCAACACGAAGGCCACCAAGGCGCTCGCATCCTCCCAGACGATGCCGAGCTTCGCTTGCGGCGTCTTCGCTTCACGTAGCAGCGCATCGCGGACCACGCTCTCGCCGAACGTGCTCGCCGTTTCCGCGATGGACATGCCGTAGCCGCGTTGGCTGGCCGGCAGGTCGCGCATCACCCACGAGTGGAAGCCGTGGCCGAGTTCGTGCGCCAGGGTGATGACGTCGCTCTGGCCGCCCGTATAGGTCATATAAACCCGCGGTGTGCGGGACTTGCGAAACCCGGTGCAATAGGCGCCCGGGCGTTTGTGCGCCCCGACCGTCCCTTCGATCCAACGGTTCGCCGCCATGGTGCGCACGAAGTCGCCCATCTCGGCATCGACGGCACCGTAGCATTCGCTGATGAGATCGACGGCGTCGGCGTAGGGCACAGCTTCGCCGTCGCGCCCCGGCGCGGCCGGCGCCGGCGCTCGCATATCCCACGGCCCGTGGAGTTCCTTGCCGTACGCCTTCGCCTGTAGACGCGCCGCCCGGCGAGCCAAGGGAATGCCTTCCTCGGCGACGCCGAGGAGCGTATCGAGCGTCCGCCGTTCGATGTGGTTCATATGCAAAGGCGCGTCGAGATAATGCACGGGCGTTGTGCCGCTGCGCCGCTGGCACAACTCCAATCGCCAGCCGGCGATGGCGTTGATGGCCGCGGCACAGGTCTCCTCGTGCTCTTGCCAAGCCGCGTTGGTCGCCCGCCACGCCGCCTCGCGCAGCCCATCGTCGGGTTTGAGCATGAGGCCGGCGGCTTCGGCCAAGCCCATGACGCGCGTCCCGTCACCAACCCGAACGTGGCACTTGAGCGTGCCGGACAGTTGTTCGTACAGGCGTTCCCAAGCTTGGATGCCGTCTTGGGCGAGACCGGCGATCAGCGTCTCTTCTTCGAGCGGGAGCAGTTCGTGCCGTCGCTTGCGCGAGTGGCCGACTTGGAATCGGGACGCGGCGACATCATCGCTCGCGAGATACGCTTCGACGACCTCTTTCGGGACACGATCCAAGAACTGCGACAACGGTTCCGCGGCGGCGTCGAAGCGCTTCGTCACCGCCTGCAGACGGCCTAGGAGCATCTGCGCGGCCTCGTCTTGGCTGTCTACGCTCAGGCTGCATTGGGCGAACACGCCAAGATCGCCGAGCAGCCGCATCGCGTCTTCGATGCGTAGATAAACCGAGCGCGCCTCGGCGATGGCGGCGTCGTCCGCTGTCGACTCGGATGCCTCGGGCAAGCGCGAAGCGAGCAGTGCGCTCCGCGTCTCGATCTCGGCAAGCAGTTCGTCGATGCGCTTGAAGTCCGCATCGATCTCCGGCGAGTCGGCGCCCGGGTATTCGCTGGTCAGATCCCAGCTTTCGCCTGCGATCGCATCCATCCGTTCCACCATCTTGCCATGCAAAACGACCAACTATCCTACACCCTAGACAGCGGGAGTCGGGTAGCGCGGATCGGAAGACCGCGAAAGACGCGGCGATTTCTGGTAAAAAGCGCAGTTCTTCAAGGCCCCACTGTACTAGTGAGCGAACGAGCGAGGCGCACGAAAACCGTGTTCGATGCGGTGACAGCGTTGCACGATGCCGGCGGCACGGACTTTCGCCCCGGCGACGTGACCGCGTATTTACGGCAACTGGGCACGCCCTTCGGGGCTTGGGAGGTGCGCGGCGAACTCGCCAATCTGGCGAGCCTGGGCCTTGTCGCCCTGAACGAAGACGACGCCACCTGGCGGCTCGTCAACGGCGCCGCGTTTTCCATCGACGCGGCGAACGACATATATAGGGTGCGCTAGTGGACACGGACGAGCCGGTCGACTTCGAGAAAGCTCTCGCGGAGCTGGAGGAACTGGTCAGCAAGATGGAGGACGGCACGCTAAGCCTCGAGGAGTCGTTGGCGGCGTTCGAGCGCGGCGTCAAACTCTCTCGCGCCTGCCAGTCCGCGCTGCGCAACGCCGAGTTGCGGGTCAAGGCGCTCACGCAAGAAGGCGAGGAAGTCGACTTGTCCGAAGAGTCGCGTTGACCGTCGGTTGACCGTCAGAAGTGGCGGTAACCGGACGGCGACGTCACGACCGAGCCGTTGCGGAACCAGCTAACGCCGACCGGCGCACGCCCCACAACGGCGCCAACTCGGGAGATCGGCACGCCCACGTCGGAACTCAATTCGCGGATCGCAGCGTCGTGCTCCGGCGCCGCCGTGAACGCCAACTCGTAGTCGTCGCCGGCGGCAGCCGCGAACCCACCCGATGCGCCGGCGGCGGGTGGAACGCGTGCCAGATCCGCATCGACATGGACGCCGCTCGCTAGGCACAAGTGCTCCAGATCGGCGGCCAACCCGTCCGAGACGTCAATGGCCGCACTGGCAACGCCGCGCAGCCGAACGCCGATGTCGAGCCGTGGGCGCGGCTGCCAGAACCGTTCGGCCGGCGAACCGGAGCATAGTTCCTCCGGGCGGGCCGAGACGAGCGCGGCCAAATCCCGCAACGCGAGCTTGGCGCCGCCGAGCGCACCGGTGACGTACACCCTGTGCCCCGGCTCGGCGCCGCCGCGCAGAATCGCCAACCCCGCTGGAACTTGGCCATGAACGGTGACGGTCACGCTCTGCGGCCCCCGCGCCAAGTTGCCGCCAACAACCGCCAAGCCAAACGCGCGCGCGGCACCAGCGATGCCTCTGGCGAAGTCGCGCGCCCAAACGACCGTCAATTCGGCGGCACTCAGCGACACGGTGGCGAACGCCGGCGCGGCACCCATCGCCGCCAAATCCGAGGTCGCCACCGCCATGCTGCGGTAGCCGATGAGTTCGGCCGCGGCACCCGCCGGATAATGCCGACCGGCGATCAGCGTGTCCGTGGACACCACCAGTTCGTGGCCGGGCGGCAAGCGCAATACCGCCCCGTCGTCGCCGGGCCCTTGCACGACGCCATCGCCCTCGGCCAAATCCCCGAGCACGGCGACCATCTCATCGATCAGCTCGAACTCGCCGCTCAATCGACACGCTCCATTTCCACGGCGCGGAGCTCACGCGCCACTTGGTCGAGCACGCCGTTGACGTAGCGATGCCCCTCTTCGGCGCCGAATCCCTTGGCAAGCTCCACCCACTCGTTGATGACCACCCGCGCCGGCACGTCCAGCCGCTCCTTGAGTTCGAAGGCGCCAGCGCGAAGGATCGCCCGCTCGACGTAGTCCAATGCATCTACGGCGCGATCGAGGTGGCTTGCGAACAAGCGATCCAACGCTTCGACGTCGCGGAGCACTCCCCTAAGGCAAGCGCGGAAGTACTCGTCATCCACGCCCCGCGTCTGTTCTTCCGACGAAAACTGATCGCGCAACTCGGTCAGCGAAGCGCCGGTCATCTGCCAAGCGTACAGCGCTTGCAGCAAAGATCGGCGGGCGCGCCGTCGCGCCCATACGTTGCCGGCGCGCTTGGTCATGCGCCGGAGGACTTGCGTCGCAGTAGCACGCGAATGTCGCCACCGATGGGGTCGAGCTGCTCGACGACGCCGGTAATCGCGCCCACGAGGCGATCCACAGCCAGCCTCGCCAGCGGCATCGCTGCGTCGCCGAGCAACTTGGGCGCTAGGTAGACGATGGCCTCGTCCCACAACCCTTGGCGGAAGAACACGCCGGCCAGCGTCGCGCCGGCCTCGACCAAGACTTCATTGCAGCCCTGTTCGCCCAAGGTGCGCAGCATGGCGGCAAGATCGACCGTCGCGCCGGCATGGCGCACCGTCACGGCACGGGGATGCGTTGGCGCCTGCTCGCCGGCAAAGAGCCACACCGGCCGATCCGCAGCGAACAGTTCGGCGTCCGACGGCGTCCGGGCTCGGCTGTCCGCCACCGCCACCGCCGGTTGACGAATATCGCCGTCGAGGGCGAAGCGCGAGTCGCGCACCGTCAGCCGCGGATCGTCGGCGAGCACCGTGCCGATGCCGGTGACGATGGCGGAACTCCGCGCCCGCCAGTGCTGCACGTCCGCGCGCGCCGCCGGCGACGTGATCCACTGGCTTTCACCGCTCGCCAAGGCGGTGCGCCCGTCCAACGACGCCGCCAGCTTGATCCGCACCAGCGGCCGCCCGGCCGTCATGCGCTGCACGAATCCGGCGTTCAACGCCCGCGCCGACGACGAGTCGGCGACATCGACCACAATGCCCGCCTCCCGCAATGCCTCGATCCCCCGCCCTGCGACACGCGCATCCGGATCCCGCATCGCCGCCACCACACGGACCACGCCGGCGCGAATCAGCGCCGACACGCAAGGCGGTTGGCGGCCCGTGTGGCAACAGGGTTCCAAGGAGACGTACACGGTCGCGCCTCGGACATCGCCACCGGCGTCGCGAATTGCGTTGACCTCGGCGTGCGGGCCGCCGGTTCGCTTATGCCAGCCACGTCCGATCACCGCGCCGTCGCGCACGATCACACAACCGACCCGGGGGTTCTCGGCGACCCCGTAGAGGCCCCGTTCCGCAAGTTCCACAGTGCGGCGGAGGAACAACCGATCCGCTTTCCCGATCAACGGCCAGCCTTAGGTGCTGATAGGGCGGCTTGGGCTGGGCGAAAGGCGGTGCCGGAAAGCAACGGCTTTCGTGACGCTGGCAGCACGTTGGACTTGGCGGCGCCAGCCGCGAGGTCCAACGTAGTGACAGGGCGGCTTGGGCTGGGGAGAAAGGCGGTGCCGGAAGGCAACGGCTTTCGTGGCGCTAGCCGGCAAGCGGTGGAAGTCACGCGGCATTCGAACGGCCATGCCTGCCACCCGGCAGCGCCTCTCCCCGGTCGCATATGGCCCGATACGCTCCCTCGTCGCGCTTTGCCGGGCGGACGCCTGACCGTTCTCGGTGCGACGCAGACTTCCACCACGGGCGGCTAGAGATTGGGCGCGAGGGATCCCCCTCGCTCGTCGGCGTTCATCTCCGTTTGCAGGCGCGCGACTTCGTCTTGGAACTCATTGATATCTTGGAAGTCCCGATACACCGAGGCGAAGCGCACATAGGCGACTTGATCGATCTTCTTGAGGTGACGCATCACCGCTTCACCGATGGTCCGAGAGGGCAACTCACGCTCTCCGGTGGCGCGCAAATCGTGACCAATGGCGTTGACGATCGTTTCAAGGTCTTCAACCGACACCGGCCGTTTCTCCAAGGCGCGCGCCAATCCCGAACGCAACTTGGCTTCGTCAAAGGGTTCGCGCGCACCATCGCTCTTGATGACGCGGGGCATCAGTAGTTCGGCGGTCTCGAAGGTGGTGAAACGCTCGGCGCAGGACTGACACTCGCGCCGCCGACGGATCTGTTCGCCCCGAGCCACCAAGCGGGAGTCGATCACGCGAGTATCCGAAGCTTGGCAAAACGGGCAGTGCATGCGCCGATTGTAACCGACCGAGCCGACGGCCAACGGCAGCATCCGGGCAGCCAGCCACATAGGATCCCGCGGTGGCGGTGTCCTGGCCGATTGATTTCTCGTGTTTCAGTGGACTACACGGAACCTTCGGCGAGGGCGCGGCCCGCCGGGAGTGTCCTGCCCCATCGCCAAGGGGCGCAACGCCGCCACAAGCCCCACGGCACGCCGCCCCGGGAGCCCGGTCGGCGCTGGCTAGTTGCTCGGCAGCGGCTCGGCGAACGCCTGGCCGGCCAGTTCGGCGGCGAGGCGGCGCTGGTTCCACGCCGTGCATTCCGCCATCGCCTTGCACCGGCCTTCCTCGATCCCCGCCGTGCGGCCCTCCTCGATACCTTCCGTGAGACCCTTCGCAAGACCTTCCGCACGCCCCTTCGCACGACCTTCCGCGAGACCCTCCTCGCGGCCCTTCGCAAGACCTTCCGCTCGGCCTTGAGCTTTGTGCTCCTCGATCACCGGGAGCACGAAGCGGTTCACCATTGCTTGATACAGCGACAACAGTATTCCTCCTATCATGTTGACGGCGCGAGCGAGCAGCATCGAGACGATCGCCACTCCCGCGCCCACCGTGCCCGAGTCCGCGAGCACCGCCATGGCGGCAGGCCACAGCGCGCCGGCAAGCTCGAAGAACGCAGGCGTGCCGCGACACGCCAAACCGACACACTTGGTCCGGGGGCGGAGTGCCGCGGGCTACCGCGATCAGTCGGCGCCGGCTAGTTGCTCGGCGGCGGCTCGGCGAACGCCTGGCCGGCCAGTTCGGCGGCGAGGCGGCGCTGGTTCCACGCCGCCCACTCCGCCATGGCCTTGTATCTACCTTCCTCGATACCCACGGTGCGGCCTTCGTCGATACCTTCCGCGCGACCTTCCGTGCGACCCTTCGCACGACCTTCCGCAAGACCCTCCTCGCGGCCCATCGCAAGACCTTTCTCCAGGCCTCGGGCTTCGTGCTCCTCGATCACCGGGAGCACGAAGCGGTTCACCATTGCTTGATACAGCGACAACAGTATTCCTCCCATCATGTTGACGGCGCGAGCGAGCAGCATCGAGACGATCGCCGCTCCCAAGCCCACCGTTCCCAAATCCGCAAGCACCGCCAAGGCGGCGTCTGGCCAAGGCGCGGCCGACGGCCATGCCTTGACGGTCTTGTAGACGATTTGGACCAGGGCGGCAAGCCACAGCGCACCGGCGAGCCCGAAGAACATGCGCGCGTCGCCAGCCGCGACACTCCAAACCGACACTTGGTTCGAAGGGCGGGGCGTCGCCGACGGCAGCATCCAGCGCGGCCAGTTCATGATCCGCTCCTGTCCGGTTGAGTTCGGACATTGTGGCGGGAGTCGTCATGCGCAAACTACGGTCCACGGCTGCAAACCGCGTAAGAAATTCGCCACTCATCGTGTGCGCTATCGTCGCTCCTCGATCAAATAGGGCGCGATACGCTCCCTCGTCGCACTTTGCCACGCAGCGCCTCACCGCTCTCGATGCGACGCGAACTTCCACCACGGGTTCCTAAGCCAGTTCTTCGATCACGTCGAGCGCCTGCTTGAGCGACGACACGGGGCGCACCTCCATGCCTGCAACCGCCTCCCGAGGGCGGTTGGCCGCGGGGAGGATGGCGCACCTGAAACCGTGTTTTTGCGCCTCCCGCAGGCGGTCTTGGCCGTTCGCAACCGGACGCACTTCGCCAGTTAGGCCAAGTTCGCCGAAAACCACGAGGTCGCGCGGCAGCGCCCGACCGCGAAAGCTCGACAACGTAGCGCTCATGAGCGCCAAATCCGCCGCCGTCTCACCGATGCGCACGCCGCCGACCACATTGGCGAAGACATCCTGATCCGCCAAGGAGACGCCGCAGTGGCGATGCAGGATGGCCAAGTGCATCGCCAGCCGCTGCGCATCCAAGCCCACCGCCACCCGTTTGGGGTAGCCGCCCTGCACGCCGTCCACCAACGCCTGTATCTCCACCAACAACGGGCGGGTGCCTTCCCAAGTCACGGTCACCACGCTGCCGGGCGCGGTCACCTTCGGCCGTTGCAGGAAGATCGCGGACGGGTTGCTCACCTCCTTCATACCGCCTTCGGTCATGGCGAACACGCCCAGTTCATTGACCGCGCCAAAGCGGTTCTTCTGCCCGCGCAACGTGCGGTAGCGACTGCCGGGCGGTGCGTCCAGCATCAAGAAGCAATCGATCATGTGCTCCAGCACCTTTGGTCCCGCGAGGTTGCCCTCTTTCGTGACGTGACCGACCAGCACGATGGCGACCTCGGTTTGCTTGGCGAGGCGCACCAAAAGCGCGGCCGATTCGCGCACTTGCGTGACACTGCCGGGCATTCCCGGCGAAGACTCCGCCTGCATGACCTGAATCGAGTCGACGACGACGAGTCGCGGCCGCCCCGCCGTTACCAGTTCGGCGATCCGCTCGACGTTCGTCTCCGACGCCACCGTCAAGTGCGCCGCCGGCAGCGCCAAACGCCGCGCGCGTTCGGCGATCTGCCCCAACGACTCCTCGCCACTGACGTAGAGCGCCGGCGTGTCGCTCGCCAACGAGGTCGCCACTTGCAGCAAGAGCGTGCTTTTGCCGGCACCCGGATCGCCGCCGATCAAGACCACCGAGCCCGGCACGAAACCACCCCCTAGCACGCGGTCGAGTTCGCCGATGCCAGAAGCGATGCGCACATTGCTCGGCGCGTCGATGTCTTTCAGTTTGGCCGCGCGCGCGGCGCCGCCGGCATAGCCTTGGCCGCCAGCGCCGGGTTTGGCCTTGACCACGACCGCCTCGCGCAACGTATTCCATTGGCCGCAGGCGGAGCACTGGCCCTGCCACTTGCCATGTTCCGCGCCGCATTCGGCGCAGACGTAGGCGACCTTGGACTTAGCCATCGGCACGCGACCGGTCGCGCGGCCTCAAGGCCCGTAGTCGCTCGGCGGGCCGTCGTACGGGGCGCCGGGGGGCCCGTAGCCCAAGGCCTCTTCGTCGATATGGTTGTCGAATTTGGTCAGTTCCGGCGTGAATGTGAGCTTGACCATGCCGATCGGCCCATTGCGCTGCTTGCCGATGATGATCTCGGCGAGGCCCTTGTCCTCCGTGTTCGGGTTGTACACCTCGTCCCTATAGATGAAGAGGATCAAGTCCGCATCCTGCTCTATGGCGCCGGATTCGCGCAGGTCCGACATGTACGGGCGCTTGTCTTGGCGGCTCTCCAAGCTGCGGTTGAGCTGCGAGCACGCGACCAGAGGGCATTTCATTTCCATGGCGACGGCCTTCAGCGAGCGGGAGATCTCCGAAATCTCATTGGTACGGTTGTCCTGCTTCGACGACGGGCGCATGAGCTGCAAGTAATCGACCATAATCATTTTCAGCCCACCGGCTTCCCGGGCCACCCGTCGCGCACGCGCGCGCAGATCATTCGGCGTAAGCGCCGGCGTGCCGTCGATATACAGCGGCTTGTCCTTGATCTGCGCACGGGCGCTGCCGAACCGATCCCAATCATCGGCGCGCAAGTCGCCGGTGCGCATGCGCGTCTGATCGATGCGTCCGAGCGACGACA
The DNA here is from genome assembly GCA_964348085.1 of uncultured Pseudomonadales bacterium. GTDB lineage: Bacteria > Pseudomonadota > Gammaproteobacteria > Pseudomonadales > Azotimanducaceae > VXYL01. The sequence continues at coordinate 18,859 of CAYGBI010000058.1, forward strand.
ACATGCGCATGACGAGCTGATCCGCCGGCTGCTCCATGGAGAAGATGAGCACGGCGCCGTCTTCGTCGTCGTTGGTCATTACGGCGTGCTCCGCCATGTTCACCACCAGCGCCGTCTTGCCCATCGACGGCCGCGCCGCCACGATGATGAGGTCGGAAGCCTGAAAGCCTGCCGTCTTGCGGTCTAGATCGTCGAACCCCGATGGCACCCCGGTGATCGACTTGCCGGACTTCTCCAGCCACTCGAGCTTGTTCGCCACGTCGTCGGTGAGCTGGTGGATGGGGCGCGGCATGGTGTCCTTGATCTGGCCCTCGCCGATCTCGAACACCACTTGCTCCGCATGGTCCAGCACTTCCGCGCTGTCTCGCCCCTCGGGTAGGAAGGCACTCTCGGCGATCTCGTTGGCCGCGCTGATCAAGCGTCGCAGGGTCGCCCGCTCCTTGACGATCGCCGCATAGGCGGCGGCGTTGGTGGCGCCCGGCGTGCTCTCCACCAACTCGGCCAAATAAGCGTTGCCACCGGCCTTCTCAAGCAGCCCTCGGGAGGACAACGCCTCCGAGAGGATCACTTCGTCCAGCGGGCTGTTCTGTTCCGCCAGTTCGCCCATCACCTCGAAGATGATGCGGTGCGCCGGACGGTAGAAATCCTCCGGGCGCACCTTGTCCGACGTTTTGAACCAAGCGATTTCATCGAGCATCAAGCCGCCCAAGAAGGATTGCTCCGCCTCGATCGAATGCGGCGGAACTTTCAGACGGGTAGGCGCGCGGGGCGCTTCCGAAACGGGTGACGGATCGGCCATCGGTACTGCCTCAAAGGACTCTACGCCCCTATGATTCCGTTACCCCTGCTCCGCGTCAAAGGATAAGGCGTGGGCAACCGCTCTCTAGTGCTGGGAGCAGGCCGGGGATAACTCAACAATAGCGGGGCAGCGTACCTTGGGGGCCGGATGGCCCTTCAATGCCTCACTGCCGCCTCGCGGTTGTCAAGACTCCTCGAAGGCGTGACTCTCCAATCGAAGGCTCGCGCAGTTCTCCGTAACCACCCGTTCCACACGTTCGTCCACGCCGTCCGGCACGATGACCTCGATCTCCAGCGTGACCTTGACGTCCGATCCCACAAGCCCGTCCAAGTGCGAGACCACTTCCTCGGCGATCCGGCTGGCGTCCGGGCCAATGCGGCGATGGTCGAGCGTCGCTGTCGCATGGAACCGCCGGGGAGCAACCCGTTGTGGCGGGGCGTATTCCGTTGCCGGCCCGGGACTAGGCGCGCCCCCCGGCGTTGGCTCAGGGCTGGGCCGCGCTTCCCGAACCTCAAGTGCCCTCGATTGTTCTTCCTTTATCTTTGCGATCTGCGCCGAAGCGACATTCGGCTTCACGACCAAGCCGGCGCTGTCACGGGTAACTTCAACTGCTTGCATGAACCGCAATCCGCGGTAGCGGCCAACACGATTGTCGAACCCATCTGCATAGGCGAACGCGTCGTGTTCCCAAGTAAGGAGGCCTACGCCATCCTTGACCGTGCGCACGAGCACATTCGGCTCCTTGAGCCTCGGCAGATACAAGTACTGGCCGAAATCGTCCACGAGCTGGCGTACGCCGACGTGGTCGCCACGCCAAAGCGGTACCCGGTCCAAGTGCAGCCGGAGCACGGTGGGGCCAAGATCGTCAACAAGGAGTTCCTCGTTCAACAGCCGCCGCGCCGTTCTTACGGCCAGCGGACCGGATGCCGCAAGACGCAGCGCCTTCCACGAGACGGCCGCGCTCGGCTCGTCCTGTGCGGGGACGAGAAGCCACTGATAGGTCTCTGGAATCCGAGCCGACACCGCATCGCCCGCGGCCGTCCTCTGTGCTTGCGCCTGCCTTGTCTGATGGGGGTCGAGATTCAGCTTCTCGCCATCCTTGACGATGGAGTCCCAAGCAAGGAAACGGCGCAAGGCCTCTTCGAGATCCTGAAAGCGCACCTTGTCCGGCGCCAAAAAGACAAGGGAGTTACGGTAGATGCGCGGCGACGCCCCTCGGCTGTCTAGGATATTGGTCGCCACCGTCTCCGCCAGGTTCTCCGGGCCTCTCACATACGGAGATTCCGGCGACAGCACCACGAGCCGCGCTTCGTACTCGTCGGGCACGTCCGCCGGCGATTTCGGCAGCGGATGCACACGCGCGAACGCCCCGCGCTCGCGCACGTTTTCCTTGATACGCCTCTCCAGTTCCGCGGCGATCACGTCCGCGTTCCGTCGTAACTCCTCGGCGCGGTCCGCCGCCAGCTTGGCGACCGTCGGTTGCGTGTCGTACCAGTACCGGGTGCCGTCTTGGTAAAGGTACGTCGCCTGCGCCGCCAGCCGCCGCAGCGCGTCCCCGAACACCGCGGGCGACTCGCCCGGCACCACGCAGCCGAGCTTCAACCGGGTGTCCTCGATACCCCGTCGCGCGGCCTCGGAGATTGGCGCGGAGCCCAAGTAGATGGTGCGCGCGACTCGTCGAGTCGCGTTGAGCTTGCCTAGGTTGGGCGCTTCCCGGTCGATCGCCAGCGGCAGCGCGTTGCCGCCGTCGACGTCCTTCTCGATCACCGGCGTCCAGTTGTCGGAGAGGTATCGGGTAAGTTCGTTCTGCACGCGCGGATCGTCCATGCGGACGTTCCAAGGCTGGATCAGCGGGCTACCGTCGCCGGCCTCCCAAAGGCTGTGAATCACTGCGGCCATCAGACGGAGAACGCCGCGGGTACGTTGGAACTTCGCCAACGACGACCAATCGGTGTAGAGGCGATCGAACACCTCGGGGTGAATGGGATAGGCCGCCTGAATCCGGCGCTCGTATTCCAAGGTCCCGCAGTCATTCGGGAACTCGACCCTTTGTGTCCGGTACAAATCCCCAAACGCACGCGCCGTGACGTTACGCTGCTTGTACTGGTGGCCGTCGAGCGGTTTGAACAATCGGCGACGGACGATCTCGAAACCCTCTTCCGCCGTCGCAGGGCGCCAAGGCGACTCGACCCGGGCGATGACGTTGCGCAACCGTTCGAGCGCGTCGTGACCGCGCCTGCCGCCCACTTCGGAGTCGTCTACGCCGCCACCCAAACTCGCACCTTGGTCCGAGGCCGGCAACGACACCATCAGCAGGCAGTTGTCCGCGAGTTTGACGGACTCGCTCAACGCTTGGGCGAAGGTGAATTGCGTCTCGAAGGTGCCGCCCGGCAGGCCCGGTTCATCGTGAAGTTGCCGTGCGTAGGACACCCACTCGTCGATCAAGATCACGCACGGGCCGTAGTCGACCAATAGCTCGCGCAGCTTGTCGCCGGGGTTGGTGGCCCGCTCGTCGTCGACGCGCAGCCGATCGAAAGCCTCGCGCCCGCCCAACTGATACGCGAGTTCGCCCCAGAGCGTGTTCACTTCCGTGCCGTCGGACTTTTTGACGGGGTTCCCGGGCGATATCTGCGTCCCAACGAGAACCACTCGGCGCACCCGGTCCACATGATCGACGCCCGCTTCCTTGAGAACCGCGTCGAGTCCAGGAACGACCTGCGCGTCGATCCCGGAGAACAGGTGGTAGAGAGCCAACATCGAGTGCGTTTTGCCGCCGCCGAAGTTCGTCTGGAGCTGAATCACCGGATCGCCTTCGCGGCCCGCCAGCCGACTGATCGCGCTCACCAGAAGGGTCTTCAAGCTGCCGGTGATGAAGGTGCGCCGGAAGAACTCCGTAGGGTCACGGTATTCTGGAACGCCTTCGCCCCGATGTACTTGGCCGAGGTCTGCCGCGAACTCGGCCTGCTGATAGCGGCCGTTCGCGACATCGTCGTGCGGTTCGATGACATCTCGCCATGCACGCATTCCGCCCGTCCAAAAGGCGTCCAGTTGGCGCGGCGCGACGCGACGGGTTTGGCCTCGAACCTGCTCCTCTAAGACCCGTCGGCGGAGTTCCATCTTCATCCTGCCGACCTCCACCGCCTCCGGCGCGGACACGGCCTTTAGCATTCGCTCCACGGAGTCGAGGGCCCGGTCTGTGTCGTCGCTGGAGAACCGTTCCTGGTGCGCCCACTTGTTGCGCCAGTCCCGCAACTCGAAGGCCAGATTGCGGCCGCTGTGTCCGAGCGTCTTCTGGAACACCTCGCGCCAAGTGTCGATCATCAGATTCAGCAAGGCGGGGGCGTCCCACTCGCTGAGCGGCTTGCCCGCCAGCCGGGGATTCTCGTTGTACCGCATGATCCGGTCCATGGACACGTGGGACTGGGACACGCGCTTCGCTCCGGCCCGGATCTCTCGTTCGACAAAGGGAACGAGGCCTTGGCGCAGCAGCTCCAGTGCCTTGTCCATCCGTTCGCGATTCGTTACTGCCATTGTTCTCCTTCTTGGGCGTGTTCTGGGCGTGTACCCCGGCGGCTTCGTACTGGCCCCGAGCGGTGCGCAGCCGCGGCACTCTTTGCGCCCCCAAAGCCCGAGCGACAATATGATGGAATACAACGGACCGATTGAAAAGCCACGCTTCGAGGACGTGGCGACGGACGCCTTCAGCAGTCAAGAACGACTCTGGAAGCCCGCCACCCTTGCGGTGAACCAGTCGTACCTCCGCAACCAGATCATGCCCTTCTTCCGCGGCCGCTCCATCTGCGACATCACGCGCGTCGATGTCCAGCGCTGGTTCGCGTCCCTACACCGGACGCCCGCCGCAGCCAACCGGGCCCTACCGGTGCTTTCCGTGATTCTGCGCAGAGCGGTATTCCTCGGCCATCGCACCGACGGTGACAATCCCTGCGCTGGAATCCGGCGCTTCCGAGTGTCGCCGCGCAACCGCTTCCTCACGGCGGAGGAAATGCGTCGGCTGGACGCCGCCCTCGCCGAGCATGACGACGACGCCCCGCAACCGCGCGCCGCTGTCCGGCTTCTTCTGCTCACCGGCTGCCGGCAGGGGGAGGTTCGAAGCCTGCGCTGGGACGACTACCGCGAAGGCAACCTCTTCCTGCGGGACAGCAAGACCGGCCCCCGAACGGTCTGGCTATGCTCAGCGGCCCGCCAAGTCCTCGATGCGCTGCCGAGGCCGAGTCGATGGATATTTCCCGCCGCGCGCGAAGACGGCCCGATGCGGACCGAGACCCTGTATAGGCACTGGCGAGCGTTCCGCGAAACCGCCCACCTACCCGACGTTCGCCTGCACGACCTGCGCCACTCCTACGCGAGTTTCGCCCTTCGCCACGGCGAAACCGTCCTCACCATCGGGCGCCTCTTGGGTCACCGCGACCCGGCCAGCACGCTGCGATACCTCCACTTCGACGACGCGCTCGCGTCGCGTGCCGTCCAGACCGTGGCCGACGCGATGGCGGTCTCGCCCTGATGCCCGCAACCACCTTCGCGGCGTTCATCGCCGATCCTTGGACGGACGATTGCCTCGAACGCTGCTCACCCAGCACGCAGCGCCGCGTCCAAAGCCTTCTCCGCACGCAGCTCCTCCCCACCTTCGGGACGCTGCCACTCGAACGCATCACCACGGAAGCCGTACATGCGTGGTTCGACCGCTATTCCATCGCCGCCCCGGCGGGCGCGAACCGGGCTCTCGACGTGCTGGCCCAAGTGCTCGCTCATGCCGTCGCCTGTGGAAGCCTCTCCGCAAATCCCGCACGACGCGTCCGACGCAACCCGAGGCCGAAGCCGACCCGCTTCTTGACGCTCGCCGAGGTGGAACGTCTGCGTGCGGCGCTCGACGCGCACCGGCCTAGGGGAACCGGGGCGCAACAGGCCGACATCATTCGGTTACTCCTGCTGACCGGCTGTCGTAAAGGAGAGCTCGTCGCTCTGCGCTGGGCTGAGGTGGACGGCGACAGGCTGTTCCTCCGCAACGCCAAGGCCGGACCGCGCACCGTCTTTCTCAGCACCGAGGCACGGGCGATCATCGCCCGGCAGCCGCGGACCGGGTTGTTCGTGTTCCCGTCGAGGCGTGATCCGGAGAAGCACCGTTCGTTGGAGTTGTCCCTCTGGCGGAAGGTCCGCCAAGCCGCGGATCTCGAAGGCGTCCGTCTCCACGACCTGCGCCACACGTTCGCCAGCCATGCCGTGATGGCCGGCGTGCCGCTACCGGTTGTCTCCCGGCTGCTGGGTCATGCCCACCTGCGTATGACACTTCGCTATGCCCATGTCGGCGACCGGGAGACGGAGGCTGCTGCCGAGCGGATCGGGTGCGCGATTTTGTCGGTCTTGGCTGGCGGTTGACGCGGCGCCTGCCTTGGTGGAGACTCTGTTGGCCCCAACCCATCGGGTCAGCGTACGCATTGCCTTCGACGCACTCAACGGGTGCGAACGTAACCCTAACTCTTCGATCAGAACAAAGAAGACAATGTGCGCAGGAAGCTGATCGAGGTTGCGCTGCCGCTGGACGACATCAACGCGGCCGGTGCTAGGGAGAAGTCCATCCGGCATGGACATCCCTCGACCCTTCACTTGTGGTGGTCGCGTAAGCCGTTGGCAGTCGCTCGGGCGGTGATTTTCGCGCAACTGGTGGACGACCCGTCGGCCGTGCCGGAGGAGTTCCCGACGCCGGAGGCTCAGGAGGCCGAGCGGGAGCGCCTGTTCGAGATTCTGCGGCAACTCGTCAAGTGGGAGAACACGGGGAACGAGACGTTGCTCGAACGGGCCCGGGAGGAGATCCGGCGCAGTTGGCGGCGGACCTGCGCCGACAACGCCGACCA
>CAYGBI010000059.1:0-25337 GCA_964348085.1 uncultured Pseudomonadales bacterium
CTACGCGGAGGCGGACCGGCTGCTGGCGGAGCTGGCGGGCGTGAACTACGGGGCGGAGCGGATCGAGCGGGCGACGCGGGCGGTGGGAGAGGATCTGGAGACGCGGCGCGTGGCGGCGACGCCCCGGGGCGGGGGCCTTCGTACCGCCGGCCCGGCCGGGACGCGGCGGCGGCGCGCACGCGGGAGGCGAGGGTCGGGGCGCCGTGGCTCACGGAGCCGGACGGCGCGGACGGTCGCCGGTGGCGCGGCGCCTGCTGCGCGAACTGGCGGCGCTCGGCCGCGCGCCGCGCGACGTCGGCGTGTGCCTCGGCGACGGGGCCGACTGGCTGCGCCGGCTGTACGCCGAGTGGTTTCCGACCGGTTCGGGTCGAAGCGGCGCGCAAGACCGTCGTCGGCCGGCGCATGAAATGCACCGGCATGTGCTGGTCAGTGGCCGGGGACAACCCCGTGCTCCAAGTCCGCTGCGTGCATCTGAACGGTTGGTTCGGCGGCTGCTGGGACGACCACCTCGCATCGGCCGCATGACGCCCCCGGAGGTCGTTCACCAAGGATTTGTCGTACACCCTTGTTGGTAGTCGCTGGATCTGAAGACTCTTGCCAACGGAAACAACGGTCTGAAGTTCAAACTGAGCCATCACCGCATGGGCGAATCGACCGGTTGGGACGGGTGAGGACGGACCAGAAGCAGCGCGGTGATGATAGTGTTGCGCTATGCCTACCCGAGGAGGATGACGAATGACGGAGTTACGCACGAGCAGAGGTCGCTCGGGCAACCGGCGGGCGCGATACCGCCAGAGCAAAGCAAGGCTATCCACTGCCGAACGACGAAGATCGGCATTCCGGTATGACCCTGACCGCGCCAAAACACAGAAACGTGACTATCAGAAGGAATGCGAAGCGCAGATCGCGGATGCATTGGCGGTCGAGAGGCCTGCGCTGCTCCATGTCGCGACGGGCGGAGGGAAGACGTTCATCGCGAACAATGCCGTAGCCAATGCGTTGTCGGACAGGGGACACGCATTGTGGGTAGCTAAGGATTGGTGGTTGCTCCGGCAGGCGGCATTGGACATGGCGCAGCGCCACAAGAAGATGGCGCACCGTCTGAGGCGTCTAGGGGGCGAAGGGGAGGCATTACGCGACCTGCCGAGGGCTGTTAGCGGTAATCCCGGACGAGTGGTCTATACGACTCTGCAGACGTTCAAGCGCCGGCTAGACGATGGAGACGACCTCTTCGAAGTCGTTCCAAAGTTGGTGGTCTGGGACGAGTGCCATTGGGGCTACGCCGGAAAGACCGGCAAAGCGCTGTTGGAATGGGCCAAAGACGTAGCAGTCCCTGTGCTCGGGCTAACCGGAACTCCCAAGAGCCCCCACGAGTTCAAGTTGGCGTGCCGACACACTTTCAAGGACTTGATGGACGAAGGCTACTTGGCGCGTCCCAAGCCCCTATCGAAGCGAACTGGCGTGAGTTGGGAGCCGAAGAAGTGGAGCAGGGATGGCGATTTCACGGACGCATCTCTAAGAGAGTTGGCGACGGATAACCGCCGTAATCAACAGATCGTGCAAGAGTACCGGGACAACGCCGCCCAGTACGGCAAGACGCTGGTGTTCGCGTGCAACATCGAGCACGCGGAACTCCTTGCCCAACTTATGGCCGAAGCCGGAGTCGCCGCACGCCCCGTCCACAGCCGACGGGAGCAGGAAGAGAACGAACGCGCGATTCGCCAGTTCGCTTCAGCGTCTTCCGAGGTGGAAGTGCTTGTTAATGTGGCAAAAATGACCACCGGCGTCGACATCCCGGACATACGGACGGTCTTCCTGTGCCGCCCGACCGCGAGCGACATCCTGTTCGCGCAGATGGTCGGACGTGGTGCTAGGCGCACTGATGGGCAGGAGTCGTTCAACATCGTGGAGTTCACCGACAACGTGGTTCGTTTCGAACACGTTTGGAGTGCGTCCGCCTTTTTTCGGGGCGGAGCTGGGGCTGGATGGCGGAACGTACTTGGGGTCGCGGAGATGGCCCCATAGATTCGACCCAGAGGGCGCACCCACATGGACCTGGGAGGGCGTGCCTGAGGCCGCACAGGACATCTGGTATCGCGAAGGACAGACGTTCGGAGTCGAGTTCGAACTCACATGGGAGGGATACGACGAGGCGGAGCCAGATGATGATGATTGGCATCGGGTCGCATCGGCTTTGGTGGACCGGCTTAAGTGGTGCCTAGGATCGGACCGGGTTCGTTCCAGAACCGTGAAGGAGTACGGAACACCCGGCTACGAGAAGTGGAAGGTTGAGTACGATTCGTCGGCGGGCTGGGAGGTCGTGTCTCCTGTTCTTTGCGGAGAAAAGGGCTTGGTGGAACTTGTGGTTGCTTGCGAGGCGCTGACGGATGTTCTCGATGATGAGGATCTCAGCCTCACACTGAACCACAGAACCGGTACCCATGTGCATATCGGCTGGCTGGCGGACGACAAAGGGGCGGCGCAGGCGATAGAGCTAACGCATCTCCTCGAACCACTGCTTCGAACTCTGGTTCATCCTTCGCGGTTCGCGGCGTACGACGAGCGCAAGGACAGCTACGACACGGAGCGTCCCAATCCGTATTGCCGGCCGGTTTCGTCCGTGTATCCGATTGAGCAGCTTGACGACGCAACGACGTTGGATGACTTGGACGAGATGGCGCAGATGGACCGGGACGATTCGCCGAGAACGGTGACTTTCAATCCAAGCCCGCTTTGGGAGAGTGACGAGTCGCATGTGGAAGTACGGCTGCTCAACGGAACGGCTGACGCCGAGGAACTGTTGGGATGGGTGAGCCTCTGGATGCGGATTCTGTGGGCGGCTGGGCGACAGGATCCGGTGTCTGGCTACGATGTGGCGGACCCGGCTGAGAACTTCCCGGACTTGGACGTCGAAGATGTGTTGGAGGTCATCGATCTGCCGACCGAGCGAAAGGCGTTCCTTGAGAGGCTGCGGCGGCAGCAGGAGAGAGTCTTCGACCTATGGCGCGGGCACGAGGACCTAAGGGCATGGCTGCCTTCTGAACAACAACCCGCCTATCAGAGATCCCTTCCCGACATCGCCGGGATACTCAGGTCGAATGGGATCGCGCTGCCGGATAGTAGACAGTTCAACGACTTAGATATAGAGGGTAGATGCTGTGCGATTTGGTGCGTTCTCGATGGAGATGGAGTGCTGCTGCGTCGCGATGACTCCACGATCAGGAAGTGCGCTGAGCGACTCAAAGAGCAAAACTGGGCTAACTTCGTCGCATTGGACGGGCGAAGCCTACTGTATCGGAACATCGAGAATACCTTAGGTCGGGCGACTCAGAAGGGAAATGGCTGGCTTGATATACCGACACGTAAATATGTTCGAGCGTATCGTCTATTCTCGGAAATGTCAGACGAGGCGTGGCGCGATTGCGTGATGAGAACGCTGTCGATCAGGAACGGTTCGGTCGAACGTAATGTGGCCATAAGCGACGCGTTCAACGAGGCTCGCTCCCGTTACGGAATCGACCGGCAAAAACTTGTCAGGGGTGTTAGGGAGCAAATCCGGTCAGCCATCAATAGCTGCATTCGACGCGGATTCATCGAGCGGGACGGAAGGCGTCTCAAGCCGCTTGCGAGATACGATGACCTAGATTGATTGGGTGGTCACATACGGCATCTCACGGATGTCACCAAGACGCCTAGCAAAAAATGGGATAAAGAGACGCTCGAACAAGCGCTCCTTTGACTAGCCGATCAGGTCATCTCGGTTGCGGGCGTTCAAGAACTCTGCATAGCCACCACTTGAGAGTACGCAAAGCCAGCCCTCGTACATTTTCCTGATGCTGGATCGATTCATGATCGAGACACTTGTAGTACGGCCTCCACGGGAACGAGGCTGAACGATTCTCCCCCAATCGCTCTTAGCGAGATTGCTCGCGTGGAACATGGCGGCAACGCGAGGCCGTCCATCAAGGAAGTCCCAAAGCAGACCCACCAGATTATTCGTCTCTCGATGGTGGGCCTTCCAGTCGTAGCTCATCAGACACCCGATTCTGCTGACGCCAATCTCTGGTCTCTCGATGCCTCGGCGCTTGCATTCGACGGGTGTGGGAACGCTACCGCCGGTGGCCTTGACCTCTATGCCGCCGCTGGCAAAGGGGCTGAAGGGCGCTTTCTCGTCCACACGCTCCTGTACCTGTTGCCAATTCCGCTTCCCTTCCCGGTCAAGTAGCAGTAGATCGGGGTATCCATCTTGGTGCGGATTGGCGGCAAGCAGCCCGTCGCTAGACTTGCACAGCGCAGCACTGAAAAGTTCGCCAAAGAACGCGCTTAGATTCCGTAACCCAAGGGTGGCTGCAATATCCAATTCGGCGCCGTAGAGGTCATCAATTAGGGCGTGGGTAACGTTGACGGCGGAGAGCAGGTGCTTCGTCGGTATCGTCGCAGAGCTGGCATGGTCCGTAGGATCCCTAACTACTGCGACGTGCTCGATGTCCTTCACGATGTAGTCCGCCCGCATTCTTGGGCTACTGGTGGCCAACTCGCGCAGCAAGTGATGGACGGTCGTGTCCAAGCAATCGGCGAGTTTCGCCATGGTCGCGAGTGTGGGACTCTTTTGGCCTCGCTCTAATTGGCTGATGTAGGTGCGGTGGAGCGACGCTGCACTAGCCAGTTCTTCCTGACTTAACTCGGCCAACTTCCGATAGTGTCTAAGGGCTTTAGCGAAGACTGCGTTGGTAGCCACGCCTCGCAGCATTGCCGCGTCGGCGTGACAGCGCCACTGACTATAGTCTACATTGGCTAGGCCGCCGGCGCTGCCTCCGCTTGTCTCAAGAGAGGGGGTAGGTCTTCCGAGGGCAACTTCTCTCCGTGCAGCACGGCCACCAAGTGATCGACAATCGCCTGCAACCCCGCCGGGGGAATGCTCTCACCAACTACCTCCCTGATCGTCTTGTCGCTGACCTTCTTGCCGTCGGCGCGTCGCCAAACATAGTTGTAGCGGTCTAACGTGTGGATGCGGAAGGCTTCGAACAGGGATAGCACACGGTTTTGTTCGGGATGAAGCTTGTTGTCGCTACAAGCGTAAGAGAGATTGCGGGTTAGAGCGCTGGCAGGTTTGTCGTAGGACATGCGTTTGTACGCCGACGTGTAGCCGCGCATGAGCTCCCGCTTGCCGTTCCGCTCGACACTGGGCCTAGGAAGCATCTCGCCGCAACGCTGGCAATATAGTGGCGTCGTCTTCGAAGCACGATTGACACCGGCATTGTCGCGAGCCGAGCTGTGTGTCTTGTTGCCGGTGAACCCGCAGGCACAGCACTGATCGTCAAAAGCACTCCGTTGTGGTGCGGTGTTTTCGACCCACCAGTACTTCATCTCATCTAACAATGGCACGCGATGGAACGGGATCTCGGATGTAGCGCCGCTCGGCGAACCGGCATCTAGTGACGGTACGGTGCCGATAGTGTCTCGGACGGTTACCCATGGGGCTGTGCCGCCACACCCATCGGCTGAATGCGTTGGCGCTGGCATCAAAGAACTGCACACCGTAAGCCAGTCTGCAATATGCGGGTTGCGGGAATAAACGGTGATCATGCGCTGCCGACACTGGGGCACCCCGTAGTCGGCGAACTCGACAACCTCGGCACGGCCGCTGTAGCGTGGTCCTAGTCGTTGCTTGATGTAGCAGGTGATCGGTGTCGGGGCGCCTTGCTCATCCAGAATGAGGGTGTTCGCCATCTCCGGAACGTTCTCCAGTAGGAGGGTCTCCGGCTGCAGCCGGCAGGCAAGTTCCATCGCAGGGACAATCAGTCGGTTGCGCTCGTCGTGCGGGGGTTTGCGGCCGGCTCTAACTGCACTCAGGAGCTTGCCCCGCCCGTTCTTCGACATGCCTTGGCAGGGCGGCGTCGCGTACAGCAAGCTCAACCCGCGTCCCCCGAGCCGCCTTCGCGTCTCGGACTCTATTTGGTCAATGTGCTGCCAGATGTCCCCGGTTATGGCGCATGTGTTGGGGAAATTGAGCGCGAACAGCGAATGGCGATCCTCAAGCTTCTCATTGGAAACGAGAATCTCGTAGCCGGCTTGGCGAATAGCCAAGTCCCCAACCCCTCCCGACGTGAATAGACTGAGGGCTGTCCGGGACATGGACGCACCCTATAGCCTTGCGGTGTCCCGGTCAACTCTCGGCCCCGTACAACGCGGCATGAGCTTGGACCGTCGCTAAGTGTTATTCCAAATAAAAATCAATAGATTAAGGAATAAGACCTATGCTTCTCGGGAACCTCAAGTCGCCTCGGCGAACAGCGACGGAAAGAACCAATGCGCCCCGGCCGGTTCGGCGAGCAGTAACTTCTGCCGCGGCGTCAGTTCGACTCCCTGCGGTGGCGTCACCCGGGCGCGAGACCAAGTGAGCTGCGACGCGCAGTACTTGTATAGCAGACTTCGCCGCTCGTGTTTGGCCGTCCACGCCATGGTGCCGTGGGTGGTTGCTTCCGTGAAAATGGTAACGCTGCCGGCCGGCGCCTTCGGCACGATGACGACGTCGGTGAACTCGCCCTCGCGAATCTGCCGCGGCAGCTTGTAGTGGCCGTTGTGGCTGCCGGGTATGCAGCACAAGCCCCCGGTTTCGGGGCCGCAGTCGGTTAAGTTGAAGGCTGCGACGCCGAAGCCGTGCAGTGCCTGATGAGCGGGTTGCGGGTAGAACTTGCCGGGTTCGGCGCGAGTAAACGGCTCCGAGGCACCGTAGTCCGAGTGTAGGCGGCCGCTGGGCATGCCTTCGCGCATGCGCATGCCGAAGATACGGTCCAAGCGAAAGCAATCGCCGAGTTGGGTGCGCATCATGCTCATGGTTACCGGATGGTCCATCAGATCCACGAACGGTTGTCCCCAAGCGAGAAAGCCGGGGTTGGTGCCGTGGGAGCCGCCGGCCATACCGAAGCGGTAGTTGTTGTATTCCCTCGGCGTGCTTTTGCCGGGTTCGCGCCCGGCGCCACCAAGCGACGGCAGGTGCTCGTCAAGCAGGGCGTTTAGTTCCGCCACTTGGTGGTGATCGAGCACGTCTTCAATGACGATGTAGCCTTGTAAGTCGTACAGATAGGTTCGTAGCTGCGTCGCCTCGTCCATCGGTCGCCGTCCCTTCGTCAGTCCAAGCCGAATACCCAAAGCACGCCGCCTTGGGGCACGTTCTGGTCGGTGCGGCCCAAGTCTCGAAAGGCTTGTTGTTGCCGCTCCGCGTCCACTCCCCAGCCGGATAGCACGGCGATGTATTGCTTGCCGTTTACCGAGTACGACGAAGGCACGCCGGTAATGCCGGAATTGGTGCGCTGGCGCCAGAGTTCGTCTCCCGTGCGGGCATTGAAAGCGCGGAAGTAACGGTCGCTCGTGCCGCCCATGAATACTAGGTCGCCGGCGGTGGCGAGCACTGGCCCCCAGTTGTGGCTCTTGAAAGTAATGCTCCAGACCTGCTCGGCCGAGTCCACGTTCCACGCCTGCAGTTCGCCGATGAACCCCGGTTCTTCATCGACAATCAGGGTAAAGGTCTCGGTCTCCGCACCCATGAATTCGCGACCCTTGCGGTACTCGATCTTCTCGCCCTTCATGTAGGCGCAAACGTTGTCGTTGGCGGGAATGTAGAGCAACCGCGTGCGTGGCGAGAATGCCGCCGGCGGCCAATCCTTGCCACCCCAGTGCGAAGGGCAGAACGTCGCCCCCTTGTCGGTGCGGGGCTTTTTGCTCTCGTCGTAGGTGGGGCGGCCGGTTTCCGTGTCGAGCGCGGTGAATACGTCCTGCTTGACGTAGGGTTGGGCGTCGACGAAACCGATGCCGTTGTCTTGGCGGGCAAGGAACCACAGGTAGCCGTTGCGTCCCGGGTGGACTAGACCGGCGATGGTTTCGCCGTTGCGGTCGAAGTCGATCAAGAGCGGCGCCGAAACTTCGTCCCAGTCCCAAGAGTCGTTCCAGTGGTATTGGTGATAACCCCGTATCTCGCCGGTGGCGGCGTCGAGCGCGAGCAGCGAGGTGGCGTAGAGGTTGTCGCCCGGCCGAGTATCGCCGATCCACGGGCCGCCGTTGCCGGTGCCCCAATAGGTGAGCTTGCGCATCGGGTCGTAGGAACCGGTAATCCACACCGGAACGCCGCCGGTTTTCCAACTGTCGCCCGGCCAAGTCTCGCTGCCCGGTTCGCCGGGGGCGGGAATGGTGTAGGTTTTCCAAGCGCTCTCGCCGGATTGCGCGTCCAGCGCAGCGACGAAGCCGCGAATGCCCCACTCGCCGCCGGAAACTCCCACCATTACCTTGCCGGCGGCGACTAGCGGCGCCAGCGTCATGTAGTAGCCCGCGGCGTAGTCTTCGACTTCGGTCTCCCACACCACTTCGCCGGTTGTGGCGTCCAAGGCGACCACGAAGCAATCCACGGTCGCCATGAACACCAGCTTGCCGTACAGCCCGACACCCCGGTTAGTGGGGTGCATCTGCTGCAGGTCTTCCGGCAAGTCGCGCTCGTAGCGCCAGAGCAACTCGCCCGTGGCGGCGTCGAGCGCCAGCAGGTGGTTTTGCGGCGTGGTGACGAACATGCGCCCGTTGTTCACCACCGGCGGCGCTTGATGCCCTTCGCGCAAGCCGGTGGAGAATGTCCACAGGGGTTTGAGGCCGCTGACGTTCTCGGTGTTGATCTGCGCGAGAGGACTGTAACCGTGAGAGTCGTACGTGCCACGGTACATGAGCCAGTTCTCCGGCTCCGGATTCAGCAACCGCTCGTCCGTTACCGGCGAGTACTCAGCGGATGTGGACGCCGTCCCCAAGACGGCGACAGCCAAAGCGCAGAGCAGACGCA
This sequence comes from uncultured Pseudomonadales bacterium, assembly GCA_964348085.1. Classification (GTDB taxonomy): domain Bacteria; phylum Pseudomonadota; class Gammaproteobacteria; order Pseudomonadales; family Azotimanducaceae; genus VXYL01. Next base: position 8,822 of record CAYGBI010000059.1, read on the forward strand.
TCTTCCCCTCCCGGCCATGCCTTTGCCTTCAGCTTCGCCGATTGATGCGGTGACGGCAAGGGGTGTTTTGGGTTTGAGTGCCGAGCGCCATGTCGGGCTGACGCCGTACCCTCAATTGCCCGGCAGTAGCCCTTGATGTAAAGTCACTCGCCCTCGCCGAGGTGGTGAAAGCGGTAGACACGCTAGCTTCAGGTGCTAGTGGGGGTAACCCCGTGGAGGTTCAAGTCCTCTCCTCGGCACCAAACGACGCATACAAGGTCAGTTCGGTTGCTTGGGGCTTCGTCGCCTCGTGAGTTGGCTAAAAGGGAGCGAGACTCCCGTTCGGGTGAGGTGGTTCGTATCGAGATCTCCGGCGTGCCGACGCGCGGCGCCGCGGAAGGAACTGTCCATGGTGTTCGACAACCGCCACGACAGGGCGTGGCGGCTGGCCCAGTCCATCACCGCGACCAAGTAGAAAAAGCCGCTCGATACAGGGATGTAGGTGATGTCCGCGCACCACGCCTAGTCCGGCCGGTCGATCGCTAGGCCGCGCAGCAGGTACGGGTACACCCGGTGTTCCGGGTTGGCCGCGCTGGTGCGCGGCTTCCGGTAGATCGCCTCCGCGCCCATCCGCCGCATCAGCCGACGCACCCGGTGGCGTCCGACCGCCACGCCCTCCCGGCGCAGGTGCCGCGCCATCTGCCGGCTGCCGTAGAACGGGTACGCCAGATGCAGCTCGTCCAGCCGCCGCATCAGCGCCAAGTTCTCCGCGCTCTCCCTCCGCGGCTCGTAGTACTGCGACGAACGGCTCACGCCGAGCAGTTCGCACTGCCGCGACAGCGACTGCCCGCCGGCCTGTATTCGTCGGCGGCTTCCAGTTGCATCAATCGTGCGCGGGCGGGTGAAGGTCGCCCGTAGTGCGGCGCCCCATGTCGTCGCTTGCGGCGGCCCGCCTCACCCGCTCGGCTTCGTCCGCCCGCTCGAGTTCCTTCACCAAGGCGAAGCGGAAGTACTCGGCGCGGCTCATGCCTAGCGCCTTGGCGTGACGGTCGGCCCGCGCACGCACGGCTTCGTTGAGCCGAACCGTGTAGTTGGCGTTGCTCATTGGCTGACCGGTAGCTCGCCTACCGCCTCCGCTATTGCCCGCTTGCCGGTTTCGGTGCCCAGCCAAGCCAAGTCGTTTTCGCCGTGCTCGCGTAGGACGCGCCTGCACTCGGCACGGCTCACTACCAGCACCACCTCTTCCCACCGGCGGTAATCGATATCGTCCATCGGATCGTCGGGTGGCGCCGGGCCGATCTCCGGGTACAGCGCGCACATTTGGCGGTAGGCGGCATATTGGTCCGGGGCCATGGCGGTTTGGCGGTGGAACGGCGGCTGCCCCATGCCGCCCCAATAAAGGCATTCGTATACGGTCATTGATTGTCTCCTCGAGGCGTGAAGGCGGGGTCTTGCGACCCCGCCGGTTGGGTTAGCCGAAGCCGTCGATGCTTGCCCTCGTCTCGCCCTCCTCTACCGCCTGCAGCAGCAAGACCTTCACGAAGTCGTTGATGTCGAGTCCCTCGCGGTCGGCTACGCGGGCTAGACCGTTGTACAGCCGCAGCCGTAGCTTTAGGTCAAGATCGACCGGCTCACGCGCCTCTTTCATACCGTCGTCTCCTCTGTCAGCGATGTAGGTAAAGGCGCCTGCGTGACGGTCCACGGTCCATCGACATCCGGATACAGGTTGTCGGCGACGCGGTAGGCGTCGTCCTCGTCCTCGGCGAGCACCACCAGCGACGTGACGCCGGGCGCTTGAATCTTGAACGCGGCGACATGGCGGGTATCGACGGTTATGACCTTGGGTTTGCGTTTGCGGGTGTTCATTTGCAGTTTTCCTTTATATGCCGTTGGATTGATTCAAGGGCATTATGGGCTGTGCGCAAGCCGGATGCAAGCCACTGCGGTTGTATCTGGCTTAAACGGTTGGTGATCCCCGCAAAAGCCACGCACAGCCGTGCTCAATCCGGTGGACTGACGAATGAACACCAAACAAAAAGGGATAGGAATGAATCAGGAAATTGAAAAGCGTCAACTTGCTTGGCGGAGAAGCTATTACGTCAATGCGGGACGATGATTGCGATCATGTCGTCGCGGTGTCCGCGGCCGTAGTGCTTGGCAACATCGGCGGCCAACTCTTCTTAGTGGTGCCTGCGTGGCGCATGACGGCGTCGTGGCGGACGGCCGAGACGCTCACACGGTTGCCCAATCGGTGCAGGGCGCGGTTGACCGTGGCCGCCTTAGTGGCATGGCCGGGGTTGAGCATGTGTTGCACTTCGCTCTCGGCCACCTCGAGGTTGCGGGCGAGATGGCGTTGGGATACGCCGGCCTCGCGGAAGGCTTCGTAGAGTGCCGCTTTAACGCGATCGGGAGTGGGGGACCACGAGAGGCTGCCGGCTGGTCGCGGTCGAGGGTCGCGGGAGATCGCTGCCTTCGCGTATCGTTGCGGCGATGAGCTCTCGAAGGAGGTCGCGGGCCTCGGACAGTGCTTCGTCGCGGGTCGCGCCATCCGTCGCGCCCCAGCCGAAGTCGGGGAACGTGACCACGTGGCGGCCGTCCTCGTCGCGCTCGATGTCGGCGGGATAGTCGTAGTTGTCAGACATCGGTTGGAATCTCCATCCTCGAATCGCTTGCCGGCGTGTGGGCTAGAACTCCTTCTTGTCGATGCCGAGGTCGGCGAGCAACTGTTTATAAGTGTCTTTTCGCGACCCCGAGGTCGCGTAGCACTCGGCGTAAGTCGGCCGCCAAGGAGGCCGCTGGCGAGCGGCAGCGGGGTCGAAGGCGACCTAGGTGCGGGCTCTTAGCGTAGAGAGAACCTCTGGGCCGCCTTGATGGGTCTCGTCGTGGATGCGGTCCATCTCCTTCGTGTTCATGCGTTCCATTCCACGACGTGGATGGTGATGCCAATGTACACCGCCAACGCAACCACCGACATTAGAACCCGTGTCCGAAGGCGGGGAATTCCTTTCTTTCTGTACCACCACCATGCAGTGCATATGAAAAGAATAACCGCAAGGGGAAGCAGAACCCCTGCAATCGGCGGGTCAAACCGCATATCAGTCTCCTACTGAATAGACCACAACAGCGTGGTGAACGACCGTACAACCAATTGAGAGCTTGTCACTAATGGCGAGTGTGACGCCGACATCTCTCGCCGGGATCGTGATCCGATTCGAGGCGCGGGAGACTGGTTGAGTGCGTTCCGCACTATCGAGGCCGATGCGAGCCTTGCCGCCGATCAGATAGGCGCCCACGGACGCGTTGGTGCTGTGCGGGCTGAAATCGCGCAGGTTCAGGCCCGTCTCGGTGTCCCTGCCATCCATCGTTTGCGCCGTGAGCGCGGCGAACCAGCGGTCGCGGCTGTAGTTCGCGGAAGACTTCCAACCGCTGATTTCGGCCCTATTGATACCGGGACGCGGTCCGCCGTCACGACGATCTTCGGTGGTCGACGCGTAGGTCGAGGTGGTGGCGGCGGCGAACCTCAACTGGAGCTTGACGAAGGCACGAAGACGGCAGTCCGACGGCGGCAATGGTCATTCGCTACGGCGTGCTCTATGATCGAACGCCTCTTCAAACGCGGGAAACACCCAACCATGAGCCACGATCTCGTAATTCGGGGCGGCACCGTTGTCGATGGCACCGGGGCTGAACCCTTCTCTGCGGATGTCGCCGTCGACGGCGACACCATCACCGAAGTCGGCAAGGTGGACGGCAAGGGCAAGCGGGAGATCACCGCCGACGGGCTCACCGTGTCGCCGGGCTTTATCGATCTGCACACGCACTTGGATGCGCAAATCGGCTGGGACAAGCAGGTTACGTCGATTAGCTGGCATGGCGTCACCACGGCGCTGTTCGGCAACTGCGGGGTCACCTTCGCCCCGTGCAGGCCGTCTGATCGGGAGTTCCTCGCCGGCATGATGGAAACCGTCGAGGACATTCCGAAGAATGCCATCCTGCATGGTCTGCCGTGGAACTGGGAGTCCTACGGTGGCTATCTCGACGCGCTGGCGGAACTCGGTCCGGCGATCAACATCTGCGGCTTGGTGGGGCATTGCGCGACGCGCTTTTACGTCATGGGCGAACGGGCCGTCGAGGAACCCGCCAGCGAAGACGAGGTGCGGCAGATCGCCGAACTCGCTGGTGCTTCTGTAAAGGACGGCGCCGTTGGCTTCTCCACCAACCGATTCCCGCCGCACCGCCTGCCGGATGGCCGCTCCATTCCGGGCACGTTCGCCGAACGCGACGAATTGCGCGCGGTCGCCAAAGAGGTCGGCAAGCACGGCGGCATCATGCAAACCGTTTCCGACTTCAGCGATTTCGACGCCGAGATGGAACTGATCCGCGACGAGGCGCGTAGCGCCCGGGGCGCACTGTTCAGTTCCGCCGCTGAAATCGGCACCGAACGCCTTGACGAGCGGGTGAGTGCGATGCGCGCCGAAGGCTTGAACGTGACCTCGGTGACGGTGCCGCGTAGCGGCGGTGGCGTCGGTGGGCTTGCCACGGACAACTTCTTCCGCACGCCGGCGTGGAATGAACTGCGCAAACTGGACTTGGCGGGTCGTTTGGCGGTTATTCGCGATCCGGTCAAGCGCGAGCGACTGGTGCAAGAGGTGAAGAGCCAGAACCAAGCCGTGCAAGGCATGAAGCGCTGGTTCTACATGGGCGATGCGGAACGGCCGTGCTACACGCAAGACTTGTCGCAGAACTTGGTGGCGTTGGCGGAAGCCGCAGGCGAGCATCCGGTGGAGACGTGGCTGCGGATCAGCGATCAAACCGATGGCAAGGCGCTCTTCCACATGCGCGGCTTCAACGTCGACTTGGACGCCTTGGCGAAACTCATCACCACGGATTGGGCAATGCCCGGCCTAGGCGACGCGGGCGCCCACGTCAGTCAGATGATCGACTCGGGTTGGTCGACGTTCATCCTTTCGCACTGGCACCGGGATAGCGGCGTCTACACCATGCAAGAGGCGGTGCGACGCATCAGTGCCGTGCCGGCGAATGTGCTAGGGCTTCATGATCGGGGAACGCTTAGCGTCGGCAAGCGCGCGGACATCAACGTCTTCGACATCGACCGCTTGGAGGAACGCCAGCCGCGGATCGTCCACGACTTCCCGTTCGGTGCGCCACGCTTCATCCAACGCGCCGCCGGCTATAAGGCCACCGTCTGCAACGGCACCGTGGTGCTGACGGACGACGAGCTCACCGGCGATTGCGCAGGGCGCGTGCTACGCAACAGCGCAGCCGCATAGGCGTTGGACGGCCGGCGCGAGGTCAAGCGATGCTTGCGCCGGCCGCTCAGGTCAGTACCAACACTGCGAGTGCTACGAAAACAAGGTAGATCAGCAGCAGCACGCCTTGGATGACGAAGAACGTCTTGAGCTTCGCCAGCGACTCCCGCAAATACCCCGCGTCTTCCGTCGCGAAGGCCGTGTCGATGCGTCCCGCCGCTTGGAACAGCAGCACGCCCAACCAAATTGGCAACCAAGCGATGACGATGCCCACGATGGTCAGCGCCGTGCCGATGCCGATGACCAGCATGACGATGCCGAGGAACTTCATCCAACCCCGAGCCTCGTAGAGAGGCAGCGCGACTTCTTTTAGGTCCACTTCGTTTCCCCTAGCGCCGGCAACCCCATGTCCGCCGGCCAACCCCAACCGCACCATAGCACTCACCTCGGCCTCAGTCGAATAGGCCTGCCGCCACCTGTCCCGGCCATGCCGACGAGCCAAGACGAGGGCGGGTCGCTGATGTGCAAGGCTATAAGGCCACCGTCTGCAACGGCACATTGCTGAAGAACGACGAACTTATGGGTGATTGCCCAGCGCGCGTGATGTGCAGCGGCGCTGCCGCATAGGCGTTGGGCGACCGGCGCAAGGTCAAGCGATGCTCGCGCCGACCGCTAAGCACCTACCGATAGTGCGATTGCAACGACAAAATAGGCGAACTGGGCCAGCACAAAGAAAGGAAGCCAAAGCGCGTTCACGCCGACGACTGCCATCGCGAGGAGTGCGATTGCAACGCCAACAAGATAGATCAGCAGCAGCACGCTTTGGATGACGAAGAACGTCTTGAGCTTCGCCAGCGACTCCCGGAAAAGCCCCGCGTCTTCCGTCGCGAAGGCCGTGTCGATGTGCCCCGCCGCTTGGAACAGCAGCACGCCCAACCAAATTGGCAACCAAGCGATGACGATGCCCACGATGGACAGCGCCATGCCGACGCCGAGGAGCAGCATGACGACGCCGAGGAACTTCATCCAACCCCGAGCCTCGTAGAGAGGCAGCGCGATTTGCTTTACGGGAAGTCCGACCAAGTGGTGTAGGTCTAGGGGCGGTGATCCAATGGCGGCGGCATCGGGTCGCTACCGCGCACGCGCCAGCCGGCGCTCCAGTTCGGCGATTTTCCGCTCCGCCGCTCGGCGGGCCGCCGCCTCCTGTTGAGCCTTGGCAGATTCCCGATCGGCCCGGGCGGATTCCTGATCGGCCCGGGTGGATTCCCGTTCGGCCTTGGCGGCCTCCCGCCGAGCGCGGTCCATCGACTCCAGCAACGACGGCAGGTCCGCCCCGGCCGCCGGGTCGTACCAGCGCATCTCCACCAGCGGCTCGTCCTCCGCCCGGCTCGGCGGCACCCGACCGTCCAAGACGTACGCGAACAGCCCGAGTTCTTCGCTGTACAGCCCCCGCTTCCCGTTCGGCAACGACGCCTCCCGCAGACGCCGCGGCGCCGAATCCCGCGACAGCCGGTAGCCGTGCAGCGTCGGCACCGGCAGCGCGCCCGTCGGGTCGAACAGGAAGTACTCCTTCACTCCCAACGCCGCGTACGCCGACGGCTTCACCGACACGTCGTTCTCCAGCGTGCCCCGGGACAGCACCTCCAGCACGAAGTCCGGCCCCTTGCCCTCCGCCTCCGCGTCGTACTGCCGGCGACCCGGACGACGGCGCACGCCCTTGGCCACGAACACGTCCGGGTACAGGAACCGCTCCACGCGGACGCCGCCTGGCGCTTGCGCCAGGTAGCGAACCTGCAGGTCGTCGCCCACCTCGACCTCCCGGCCCTCGAAGTGCGCCTTCAGCGCCGGCGCGCAGTAGTTCGCCGCGACCGCGTTCGGCGCGGTCATCGGCACGCGCTCGTCCTCCGCCAGCACGCGACCCTGCAAGGACGCCACGTAGTCCTCGACGTCCCCGCCCGCAGGCGCTTCCCTGTGGACCGGGCGCAATCCCGCACGCCCGGTCCGCATCCGCGCGCTTCCCGCTTCGGCCATCCGCGCCTCCTCCTGTCCGTCCGTTCGGGCAGCTTCCCCAGGACGCCGGCGCCGACCGGCGTCCCGCCCAGACCATAGCACGCCGCGCCGACGCGGCGGCCGGCCAGTCCCGGTCCGCCCCGCCGGCGCCGCAACACGTCCCATCCCGCCAGCGTAGGCGTAACGGGCACTCGGTCGTTAGCGACATCGCCCCGTCGCGGTGTGCGAAATCGCCGCCTCGAGTCGTGCGACCGTTTCGCATTCGATCCGCTTGGCCGCATCAACGGCGACGGCCGCGGGTAGTGACCGGCACCGCCCTAGGGAAAGTCCGATCAAGTGGCGTTTCGGTTGCCAAGGCGGTTGTGAGGTTTCGGCGCTTGACAGGAGATTCGAAAAACGAGACCACCGCCGTACGATTTGACGAAAAGTGCGCGAAACGCCGATAACAATAGGGTCACGCCCCGTCGCCCGCCTTCTGTGGTCTGCGGGCGCACTTTTTCGCTTCTCCAACGCCGGCGACCCCAAGGCCGCTGCCCAACCCCAATCAGACCACAGCACGCCACCTCGGCCGTCAGTTGAATAAACCTGCCACCATCCCGCGCCGGCCGCTCAGCCCAAGGCCACCCGCGCGTTCCTGAACAGCCGTAGCCACGGCCCGTCCTCGCCGAGGGATTTGTCCAGCCAAGAGTTCTGTACCGCCCGGAAGACGCGCTCCGGGTGGGGCATCATGGCGAGTATCCGGCCATTGGCGGCGGCGATGCCGGCCAAACCCTGTTCGGCGCCGTTGGGGTTGTGCGGATAGCGCATTGTCGGCGCACCGGCGCCATCGACGTATTGCACCGCCACTTGTGCCAAGTCGGCGAATGCAGCGCCTTCGTCGAACTCCGCGCGACCTTCGCCGTGAGCGACCGGCACCGGCAGCAAAGCGCCGGCCATGCCGGCGAGCCAAGGCGAGGGCAGGTCGTTGATGCGCACTTGCACGGTGCGCGCCTCGAAGCGTTCCGAGCGATTGTGGACGAAGCGCGGCCAGTTTTCGGCGCCCGGAATGAGCGCCTTCAGTTCCGCCAGCATCTGGCAGCCGTTGCAGACGCCGAGCGTTAGCGTGTCGTCGCGTGCGAAGAAGGCGGCGAAGGCATCGCGCACCCGGCGCTCGAAGAGGATGGACTTCGCCCAGCCACCGCCGCCGCCGAGCACATCGCCGTAGGAAAAGCCGCCGCACAAGGCGAGGGTCTGGAAGCCGCGCAGTTGTTCGGGCTCGGCGAACAGGTCGGACATGTGTACGTCCACGGCCTCGAAGCCGGCACGGTGGAATGCCGCCGCCATTTCCAGTTGGCCGTTCACGCCCTGCTCGCGTAACACCGCCACTCTGGGACGAACACCGGTGGCGACAAAGGGCGCGGCTACATCTTCCGCGGGATCGAAGGTGGCGGCGAACACGAGGCCGTGGTCGTCGTCGGCGATTGCCGCGAACTCTTGGTCGGCGCAGTCGGCGTCGTCGCGCAGGCGCTGCATGGCGTGACTGGTGGACGCCCACTCGCGTTCCAGCGCGACGCGCGTCGAAGTGAACAACGACTCGCCCGCGGAGCGAACGGTAACTCGTTGATCTTGGCGCAACCTGGCTACATGCGAGAAGAGCAGCCCGGCGTCCTCTGCCAGTTGCGCCACATCGCCAACCTTCTTTGGCGCGATGCCGACCACCCCGCCGACCTCCTCGGCAAACAACTCGGCTACGGCATCTTCGCCGACTTCGATGTCGAGCCCGTATACGCGGCCGGCGAACGCCATTTCCAGCAAAGTTGCGATTAGGCCGCCGTCGGACCGGTCGTGGTACGCGCTGATCCACTCGCGTTCGACTAGCGTGCCGATGACTTCCACCAGCGCCTTCAACGCCGCTGCGTCGTCGATATCCGCCGGTTCGTCGCCCAAGGCGCCGTAACACTGCGCGAGTGCGCTGGCGCCCAATCGCCGGCGCTTAGCGAACGGCGGCTCGATAAGGTACAACCCGTGGTCGGGTCCGCGGATCACGGGCGTTTGCGTACGCCGCACGTCGGTCACCGGGACGAAGGCGGAGACGTTCAGCGTCACCGGCGACACCACGCTCCGGTCGTGCCACCCCGTGCGCATGGATAGGCTGTCCTTGCCCACAGGAATGGCGATGCCGAGCGCCGGACAGAGTTCTTCGCCCACGGCTCGCACCGCCTCGAAGAGCGCCTGGTCCTCGCCATCGTGACCGGCGGCCGCCATCCAGTTGGCGGAAAGCACCACTCGGCGAAGGTCTCCGATGGGTGCCGCGGCCACATTGGTGAGTGCTTCGGCGACCGCCAATCGCGCCGCGGCGCTTGGGTTGATTGCCGCCACCGGCGAGCGTTCGCCCATGGCCATCGCCTCGCCTTGGTAGCTTGAGAAGTCGGCGAGTGTCACCGCGACGTCCGCCACCGGTACTTGATGGCGGCCAACCATCTGGTCGCGGGCGACGAGACCAGTGATGCTGCGATCGCCGATGGTGACGAGGAACTTCTTGCTGGCGACGGCAGGGAACCGCAGCACCCGGCCGATGGCGTCTTGCAGGTCGATGCCGCGGTGGTCGAAGGGGCTCGCAGGCCGTCGGCGAGTCGAGAACTGGCGCGTCATTCTTGGCGGCTTGCCGAATAGCGTGGACAGCGGCAAATCCACAGGCGTTTGCGGGTGCCGGTGGTCGCTGACGAGCAACTGCGGAGCCGCCAACGCCTCGCCAACCACGGCGTAGGGGCAGCGCTCGCGGGCGCAAATCGCGTCGAAGTCCGCTAAATCGTCTCCGGCGATGGCCAGCACGTAGCGCTCCTGCGCCTCGTTGCACCAGATCTCCATCGGCGAAAGCGACGGATCGGCGCTCGGCACCGCGCAGAGGTCGAAACGACCGCCCACTCCCGCGTCGCGTACCAATTCCGGCAGCGCGTTGGCGAGGCCGCCGGCGCCCACGTCGTGAATCAGGCGGATCGGGTTGGCTTCGCCGAGCGCGCGGCAGCGGTCGATCACCTCTTGGCAGCGGCGCTGCATCTCGGCGTTGTCGCGCTGCACGGAGGCGAAGTCCAATTCGGAATCGCTCTCGCCGGCCGCCATGCTGGACGCGGCGCCGCCGCCCAAGCCGATTAGCATGGCTGGGCCGCCAAGGACGATGAGCTTGGCGCCGACGGGCACCGGCTGCGCGGAGATGTGTTCGCCGGCGATGGTACCGACGCCGCCGGCGATCATCACCGGTTTGTGGTAGCCCCAAACCTCGCTGACGCGCTCGCCCGGCGTTTCGAAGGTGCGGAAATAACCCGTCAGGCAGGGCCGCCCGAACTCGTTGTTGAAAGCCGCGGCGCCGAGGGGCGCTTCGAGCATGATGTCCCGTGCCGAAGCGATGCGAGCGGGTGTCTCGGTCCTGGGTTCCCAAGGTTCGGGGGTGTCGCTTAAGTTCAAGTGGCTGGTGGTGAAGCCGACTAGGCCGGCCTTCGGCTTCGAGCCGCGGCCGACGGCGCCCTCGTCGCGGATTTCGCCGCCGGACCCGGTGGCGGCGCCGGGATAGGGAGCGATGGCGGTGGGATGGTTGTGCGTCTCCACCTTCATTAGCAGGTGGGCCGCCCCCGCGTGGCCGCGGTACACCCGGTCGGCATCGGCGAAGAAGCGCTGTGCGATGGCGCCTTGTACCACGGCCGCGTTGTCGGCGTAGGCCGAGAGGATGTTTTCGCCGTTGATGGCCCGGTAGGTGTTGCGAATCATGTCGAACAGCGTCTTCGGCTGCCGCTCGCCGTCGATGCGCCATTCGGCGTTGAAGATCTTGTGCCGGCAGTGCTCGGAGTTGGCTTGCGCGAACATCATCAGTTCCACGTCCGTCGGATCGCGGTCAAGTTGTTGGAATGCGTCCGCCAGATAGTCGATTTCGTCCGTCGAAAGCGCGAGGCCTAGGCGGCTGTTGGCCGTGCGTAACGCCGCCTCGGGCTCGTCGCCCAAGATGATGACCTCGAGGGGTCGCGGCGGCGACGCGACCAAGGTGCGGAAGTCCTCGTTGAACACCACGGCTTCGGTCATGCGGTCATACAGCAACGGCGCGACATCGCGCGAAGCGCCGGCGATATGCCAGCGCACGCCGCGTTCCACGCGCGTCACCGCATCGAGCCGGCAGCGGTGGAAGATGTCCGTCGCCTTGCTCGACCACGGCGAGACCGTGCCCGCGCGCGGCACGACCACGCAATACGGCTCGCCTACTCGGGGCGGCGAGTCGCGACGGGGGCCGTAGCGCAACAGCGCATTGACGATGTGGCGCTCTCCGGCGTCTAGTTCGCCGTCTAGATACAAGAAATGCACGAACTCGGCGAACAGCCCCCGCACTTCCGGGTCGACTCGACGAATCTCCGCGAGCTTGCGCGCCAGACGAGCGCGGGAGAAGGCCGGCGGCCCGTTCAGCGCCTGAACGGTCGGCGACTTCGCAACTACCGGTGCCGGCGTTGGTCGACTCAAGCGCCGCTCGAATTGGCGGCGCGACGGGCGCTGAAGAAGTCCACCATTAACTGGGCGCAGTCGGCGGCGAGCACCCCGCTGTCGACGATGATTCGGTGATTCGTCGCCTTGCGTAGGACGCAGTTGGTACTCGCCACGGCACCGAACTTCGGTTCCGCGGCGCCATAGACCAAGCGCCTAACGCGGGCGTGCAACAGTGCGCCGGCGCACATCAGGCAGGGTTCCACGGTGACGAACAAGTCCGCGCCCGGTAGCCGGTAGTTGCCGACTCGAAGCGCTGCGTCGCGCAGCGCTTCGATCTCGGCATGCGCCGTCGGGTCTACGGCGGTGATCGGGCCATTGGCGCCGCGCCCGATCACTTCGCCGTTGCGCACCACTACCGCCCCTACCGGCACTTCGCCGGCGGCGTCGGCCCGACGCGCCATGGTGAGCGCTTGGCGCATCCATCGCTCGTCGTCCGTCACTGCAAGCCGAGCACCTAGAGCCGAGCTTCCAAGGTGGCCAACTCGTCCTGCAGCATGCCGGCCAAGCGATAGACGTGGGAGGGGAATATGTGCTTCGGACGCTCCAGCGGCGGCAGCTCCACATCTTTTCCCTCCAGTTCGAGGGTGAGATGGGCGAGTTCGGCCAACAGCGTAGTCGCTAGGTGGTAGACGTCCGCCGGGGCGATGTCCCGCCGGCGCAACTCGCGGCGCACGTTGAGCCGCAACACGTCGATGCCCTGTCTTTCGCCGATCACCTGCGTCAAGGCTAGGCATTCGAGCACTCGGCGATATACGTCCGACGGCACTTTGCCGGCATCGAACGGCGGCAGCGTGCCGTACACCGGCATCGACTCGTCTTCCGTTAATACCCCGGCGACATAGGCGGCGGCGAGTTCCAGCCGCCCGTAAACGTCTTCCGGGCGAATGGGCCGATTGAGCAGCAGATTCAACTGGCGGCCTGCTTGCACGACCTCGCGCAGCACGTCGCGGGGTTGTCTGTCGGCATCTAACTCCGGAAGTTCGGCGCTGTAGGGCAGATCGATCTCTTCGCGGACTAAGTCGAGTTGCGCTTTGACGCCTTGGATGACGCCAAACACATGCTCCGGTCGGATTTCGCCTTCCGGCACCGCCGGCGAGACGCGCTCATTGCCATCCAATTGCACCGCTAGGCGATTGGCTTTGCGAAACAACACCTGCGCTTGATAGAACACATGCCGGGGCTCGGCGTATTCGACGACCCAAGGCGGTGCCGCGAGCCGCGGCCCGCCCATCGTCTCTCGAATCAGCTCGATGTCGGCGCCGACTTGCTCAACTAGCTGATAGACCTGCGGCGGCGTAATCTCTTCCTCGGCGGCGAAGCCGACCGTGTTTGCCGCGATAGCCGCCACGGCGAACGTGGCCAACAACTGCCTCATGGAACGCACCTCGACTGCATGACGAAAATGACATAGTACCAACGAACGCTTTGTCGTCATTCCCACTCGATGGTGCCCGGCGGTTTGTTGGTTACGTCGTAAACCACTCGCGAGACGCCTTCGAGTTCGTTGATGATGCGGTTGCTGACGCGCGCGATCAGGTCGTGCGGCAGCTCCGCCCAACGAGCGGTCATGAAATCCGTGGTCTCGACGGCCCGGAGCGCGATTACGTGTTCATAGCGGCGCACGTCGCCCACCACGCCCACCGACTTCACAGGCAGATAGACGGCGAATGCTTGCGCCACCTTGTCGTAGTAGCCCGCGCGACGCAGTTCGTCCAAGTAGATCGCGTCGGCGTCCCGGAGCACAGCCAAATACTCCGGTCGAACCTCGCCGAGCACCCGCACCGCGAGGCCTGGTCCCGGGAAAGGGTGGCGATGCACTAGGCGTTCAGGCAGCCCCAAGGCCAAGCCGATCGCGCGTACTTCGTCTTTGAAGAGATCCCGCAGCGGCTCGACGAGTTCCAAGTTCATGCGTTCCGGCAGGCCGCCGACGTTGTGATGGGACTTGATGACCCGCGCCAAGCGATGCGTCGACGCCGCGGACTCGATCACGTCAGGATAGATCGTTCCTTGGGCGAGCCAGCCGACGCCGGGGATGCGTGACGCTTCGCGTTCGAATACGTCGATGAACGTACGCCCGACGACCTTGCGCTTGGTCTCCGGGTCGGCGACGTTCGCCAAGGCTCGCAGGAACTCGTCACTCGCGTCCACCGTGACTAGGTTGATGGGCAACACGTTGCCGCCGGCGCCCTCGAATGCCGCCGCTACCTCTGCGCTTTCGTTCTTGCGCAACAAGCCGTTGTCCACGAATACGCAGGTCAGACGCTCGCCGATCGCCCGGGACAACAGCGCGGCGACGACGCTCGAGTCGACGCCGCCGGAGAGGCCGAGGATTACCCGTCCTTCCCCCACCTGCTCGCGCACGCCGACGATGGCACGGTCGATGATGTTGCTGGCGGTCCAGTCGCCGTCGCAGCCGGCCGTTTCGCGCACGAAACGTCGGATGAGCTCGGTACCGCATCGGGTATGGGTAACCTCGGGGTGAAATTGCACCCCGTAAAGCCTGCGCTCGACGTGCGCCATGGCGGCAAACGGCGAGTTGGCGCTTGCCGCCGCCGCTCGGAAGCCAAGCGGTAGCGCGGTTACCTTGTCGCCGTGGCTCATCCATACGTCGAGTGCGCCGTCCTGGCCGCCGAGGTCGGCAAAGAGTTCTCCGCCTTCGCCGGTGAGCCGCACGTCGGCGTGCCCGAACTCGCGCCGCTCGGAACTCGCCACGTCGCCGCCGAACGCTGCCGCCATGGCCTGCATGCCGTAGCAGATGCCGAGCACCGGCACGCCAAGATCGAAGATCGCGGCGGAAATACGCGGCGCGGCGCCCCGGGTTACCGTTTCCGGGCCGCCGGAAAGGATGACCGCCTTGGGGGCGAACGTGTGCAAGGTCGCGACGTCGATGTCGTAGTGATGTATCTCGCAGTACACGCCCTGCTCGCGAACGCGACGGGCGATGAGCTGGGTGGTTTGCGAGCCGAAGTCGATCACCAAGACGCGGTCGCCGACCGCATCGCCTGCCATGATCGGTTAAGCGCCGGGGTAGTTCGGCGGTGCCTTGGTGATCGCCACGTCGTGGACGTGACTCTCCGCCAAGCTCGCGGACGACACCTTGGTGAATTTGGACTCGCGGCGCATGCTGGCGATGTCCGCGCAGCCCGTGTAGCCCATGGACGCCCGCAAGCCGCCCATTAGTTGGTGGATGATCGGCGACACCGGCCCGCGATACGGCACGCGGCCTTCGATGCCCTCCGGCACCAGCTTGCCGCCGTCGCTCAACGGTTCTTGAAAATAGCGGTCGGAGGAGCCGTGGCGTTCCGACATCGCGCCGAGGGACCCCATGCCGCGATAGGACTTGTAGGTGCGGCCTTGGTAGAGCTCGGTTTCCCCGGGCGCTTCCTCCGTGCCGGCGAACAGAGAACCCACCATCACGGCGGATGCCCCGGCGCTGATCGCTTTGGCGATGTCGCCGGAGAACCGCACGCCGCCGTCGGCGATCACCGGCACGTTGTCCTCTTCCGCTTCCCGCGCGGCTTCGGAAACAGCCGTGATCTGCGGCACGCCGACGCCAGTGACCACCCGCGTCGTGCATATGCTGCCTGGGCCGATGCCTACCTTCACCGCATCGACGCCGGCGTCCAACAGCGCCCGCGTCCCGTCCGCCGTGGCCACGTTGCCGCCCATCACCGGTACGGTTGGGTACTTCTGCTTGATCCAGCTAATGCGATCCAACACGCGTTGCGAGTGGCCGTGGGCGGTGTCGACGACGATGATGTCCACGCCGGCCTCCACCAGAGCGGCCACGCGATCGTCGGTTTCGTCGCCGGTGCCGACGCTGGCGCCGATGCGCAATTGTCCGCGTTCGTCTTTGCAGGCGTTGGGATACGCCTGGGCCTTGGTGATGTCCTTGACGGTCACCATGCCCTTGAGCTCGAAGCGGTCGTTGACCAAAAGCACCTTCTCGATGCGGTGTTTGTGCAGCAACTCGGTGACCACGGTCAGCGATGCGTCTTCGTCGGCGGTCACCAAGCGTTCCTTCGGCGTCATGACCTCCGCCACTTTGGCGTCCATCCGCGTCTCGAAGCGGATGTCGCGGCCGGTGACGATTCCGAGCAACTCGGACCCGCGCACCACCGGTACGCCGGAGATGTCGTGCTCCCGAGTGAGCGCCAAGAGTTCGTAAACGGTGGCGTCGGGGCCGATGACGATGGGGTCTCTAATAACGCCCGTCTCGTACTTCTTCACCGCCTTCACCTCCCGCGCTTGGCATTCGAGCGGCATGTTCTTATGCACGACGCCGAGGCCGCCCTCCTGCGCCAAGGCGATGGCGAGACCGGCCTCGGTGACGGTGTCCATGGCGGCCGAAAGGAGCGGAATGTTGAGCGCGATGTCGCGGGTTAAACGCGTCTCGAGGCCCACCTCGGAAGGCAGGATTTGGGAGTAGGCGGGCAGCAGAAGAACGTCGTCGTAGGTTAGGGCCTCGTGAGCGATCCTCAGCATTGCGACCCCCTGCGTGGACATTTGTGGACTATACGCGCGTTGGGCTGGGGTGTAAATGCGTCGCGTTGTCCGGCTCGACCCGAACGCCCGGGTCACCGGTGGTTGCGGCTATCACCCCGTCGGACTTGGCGACGTTTAGCCGCGAAGTCCGACGGGGTGATAGGGCGGCTTGGGCTGGGCGAAAGGCGGCGCCGGGAGGCGACGGCTTTCGTGGCGCTAGCCCGGATATCTCACCGAGAGGGTGGAAGAAGGCTGCTTCCTGTGGCATA
>CAYGBI010000060.1:0-25021 GCA_964348085.1 uncultured Pseudomonadales bacterium
CTCT
This sequence comes from uncultured Pseudomonadales bacterium, assembly GCA_964348085.1. GTDB lineage: Bacteria > Pseudomonadota > Gammaproteobacteria > Pseudomonadales > Azotimanducaceae > VXYL01. The sequence continues at coordinate 5 of CAYGBI010000060.1, forward strand.
CGGCACCGCCTTTCGCCCCAGCCGCAGCCGCCCTAGCACCCCGGCGGACTTCGCCGCCAACGCCGCCAAGTCCGACGGACTGTTAGCGCCACGAACGCCGTCGCCGTCCGGCGCCGCCTTTCGCCCCAGCCCAAGCCGCCCTAGCATCCCGTCGGACTTCGCCGCCAACGCCGCCAAGTCCGTCGGACCGCTAGCGCCACGAACGCCGTCGCCGTCCGGCGCCGCCTTTCGCCCCAGCCCAGACCGCCCTGGCATTCTGTCGGACTTCGCCGCCAACGCCGCCAAGTCCGTCGGAGTGCTAGCGCCACGAAAGCCGGCGCCATTCGGCGCCGCCTTTCGCCCCAGCCCAAGCCGCCCTAGCATCCCGTCGGACTTCGCGGCTATCGCCGCCAAGGCCGACGGGATGCTAGGTTTTTCGCTCTTCGGCTGGCCGCTTCTTCTTGCGTCGCCGCGCATTGCCGAACGTGCCACGAATAATCTTGCCGCGTCGGCTGCGAATGTCGCCTTTGCCCATTACGCCCCTCCAGTTATCAACGCACCATCATACCTGCCACGGGCGTTCGACTCACAGGCCCCAACATTCGAGTTCGTTGGCGAACAACAAGGGGCCTTCGTAATGCTGCTCGATCATCGCGCGGCTCGCGCTTTCCCGCCCCATGGTGCGCGTCGTGCGGTGGCCGAGCACGAGTATGCGCACATCGGCTTGGGCGGCGATGCGGCCGAGCTGCGAAGGGATGGCGTAGTGATCCCGCGCCGTGCCGCGGACATCTTCCTGCACCGCATGATGGACGATCAGCGCGTCCGCGTCCTTGGCGAATGTCGCCACGACGTTCTTCTGATTGCTGAAACCACCGGCGAAAACCAGCGCGAAGTCGCCGACTTCCACGCGCCAAGCGAGCGCGGGAGTTTCGCCGTGATGCACGGGCACGGCCGAGAGGGCGATATTCTCGGTGCTGTAGCGGGCCCAACGACGACCGCCGACGGCCGGCACATCGCGCACGGACACCTTGTAGCCGCCGGCGGAGCGAAAGGTCAGATAGTCCGCCAAGTGCGGGTACAAGCCGTCCACGCCGATCATGCGCTCGACAAAGGCGGTTGTGGTTTCCCCGTCCGGCACGGCGGGACCGAACACCGGCAACAGGCGCTTGCGTTCGGCACCTGCGGACCCTTCGAGTAAGGCCGGCAGGTCCACCGTGCTTTTCGGGCGCAAGTGAGTGAAAACGATCGCGTCCAAATCCGCGAAGTCGGCACCCGCCTCGTCGAAGCGCAGCGTCGTGCCCGGCCCGGCATCCACCAACAGCCGGGCGTTTTCGTTGATCCAAACCAGATAGCTCGCTGCGCTGCGTTGGTCGGTGATCTCGGCGCCGCCGGACCCCAGTATTTGCAGCCACACGCCTTCGTCGCCACAGTACGGTACATCCTGCGCGCGAACCGGGCCGACGAAGGCGAAGAGCGTGACGAGCAATAGCAGAGGACGACTCATGCGCGCTCCTCAGTGATTTCGATTTTCTTAAGCGCGGCCAGAACCGCCCCCGCGCCCGCCTCGTCCGGCATCCGCCAGTCGCCGCGCGGCGACAGGCTCACCGTACCCACCTTGGGTCCCGGAGGCAATGTCGTGCGCTTGAACTGTTGGCTGAAAAAACGCTCGAAGAACACGGTCAGCCAGCGTTTGATTTCCGCGGCGTCATAGGTTGTGGCGAACGTCGCCCGCGCCAGCGCGAATATCTTGTCCGCCGACTCGCCATGGCGAAGAAAGTGATAGAGAAAGAAGTCGTGCAGTTCGTACGGGCCGATGATGGCTTCCGTGCGCTGCGCGATCGCGCCGTCTTCGGGCGGCGTCAGTTCCGGCGTGATCGGCGTTTCCAGCACCCTCTCCAACACCTCCTCCAGCCGCGCGTGCGCCTCGTGTCGGGCGTACCAGCGGACCAAATACGCCACCAGCGTCTTCGGCACGCCGGCGTTGACGTTGTAGTTCGCCATCTGATCGGCGTTGAAAGTACACCAGCCGAGCGCCAACTCGGAGAGGTCGCCCGTGCCCACCACGATGCCGTTCTCCAAGTTGGCGATATCGAACAGAATCTGCGTGCGCTCGCGCGCCTGCGCGTTCTCGAACGTTCTGTCCAGTTCGCCACGGTGTCCTATGGCTTCAAGATGCTGGACCACCGCCTCGTGTATCGGTATCTCCCGCAGCCTCGCGCCAATGGCGCGAGCGAGCAGGCGCGCGGACTCGAGGGTGTGCGCACTGGTGCCAGGACCCGGCATGGTGACCGGAAGGAGGCCGGTCATGTCGCCACCGAGCCTGCGCAACGCATCGACGCAGACCAGCAACGCAAGGCACGAGTCCAAGCCGCCGGAAATCCCGATCACCAATCGCTCGGCGCGAGCCGCGCGCATTCTCCGCGCCAGCCCGGTAGCTTGGATGTCGAGAATCTCCCGGGCGCGGGCGTTGAGTTCCGCCTCGTCCGCAGGCACGAAGGGTTGACGGGGGTAACGCCTGGTCAGCGCGGACAATTTCGCCGGGGCGCCGAGTTCGACCACCGACACGCAGCGAGTCCGGCGGCTGGCGGCGAAGGTGTTGTTGCTCGCCCGCTCGCGACGGATGCGCTGGCAGTCGACTTCCACGCAGAGCGTCGAACCCGCGAACTCGAAACGAGACGACTCCGCCAGCACATAGCCGTTCTCAGCGGCGAGCAGATGGCCGCCGAACACCACATCCTTGGTGGATTCGCTAACGCCGGCGCCGGCGTAGACGTAGGCGGCGACGGCCTTGGCGCTCTGCATGCGCACCAGATCCCGGCGGTAGTCCGCTTTGCCCACCAACTCCGTACTCGCCGACAGGTTCAAGAGGATCTCCGCGCCAGCGAGCGCCAACTTGCCGCTCGGCGGTTCGACCCCCCACAAGTCCTCGCACAACTCGATGCCGAACGCCGTGTCTCCCAGCCGAAAGAGCAATTCGCCCCGCAGAGGGAACCTGCCGACGTCTTGGTCGACGTCGACGCTGACATCGGCGCCAGACACAAACCAGCGTTTCTCGTAAAACTCCGCATAGTTCGGCGGCGAGACCTTCGGCACCGCGCCTCTGATGCGCCCGGCGCGGCATACGAACGCGCAGTTCAACATGCGGCCGTCGGGCAACCACCAAGGCGCGCCGACCACCAAAGTTCGCTGATCGCTTGCGCCGGCGATGCGGCGCAGCGCGGCCAAGGTCGCCGTGCGCAAATCGTCCGTGAAGAACAGATCCTCGCAGGTGTAGCCGGTGACGGCGAGTTCCGGCAGCAGCACGATGGCGGCGTCCTCCGGCGCGGCCCGGTAGGCGTTCAAGATCGCATCCGCGTTGGCCGCCGGGTCCGCGAGCGCCACCGGCGGCGCCGCGGCTGCGATCTTCACGAAGCCGAAGTCGCCGTAGTTCGCCATCGCGCAATCGTAGGGCGTCGCCCAACGGTGCTTCAAGCGGCCGCGACCGACCGTCCTCAGCGCGGCTTCCTACATGCTGTCGTCGTGATGTCGCCGGCGGTGAAGGTGACCGCGCCCGAGGTCGTCCCGGTAGTCCGCGGCTTCCACCGTGTTGGGCGTGATCGCGTAGCTGAAGGACACCCACTGCGAGCCGGCCTCGCTCAGGATCGGCGGGAATACCAAGCCGGCGCTCTCGGTCCGAGCTACCCCGTGCGCCCGTACCAATCCGTTACAATCGCCGAAGTTTCGTACCCGAGGAGGGCTGGTGAACTTCGAGTTTTCAGACGAGCAGAACCTGCTGCGCGAACAGGCGCTCGGCTTCCTTACGGAAAACTGTCCTCCCGCGGCCGTGCGCACCATTCTTGATGGGGATGCGTCGTACGACGAGGCGCTGTGGCGCAAGATGGCCGAGCTCGGCTGGATGGCGACCGTAATTCCAGAGCAATACGGCGGTATCGGTCTCACCTACTTGGAGCTCTGCGTCATCGCCGAGGAGCTCGGACGAGCAGTGGCGCCGGTGCCCTTCTCGTCCTCCGTCTATCTCGCAAGCGAGGCGATCCTCATGGCCGGCAGCGACGCGCAGAAAGCGGGTTGGCTGCCCAAGCTCGCAAGTGGCGAGGTCATCGGCACCTTCGCGTTGGGCGAGGGCGCCGGCCAACCTCAAGCGACCGGTCTCAAGACGGTTACTCAAGGCGACCGACTCACCGGCGTCAAGCTACCGGTGGCGGACGGCGATATCGCCGACCTCGCGGTCGTCGTCGCGAAGAGCGATTCCGGCGACGGCGCGAGCCTGTTCTTGGTCGAGCTCGATGGGTTGGATCGGCAACCCGTACGCACGCTGGACCCTACCCGCTCCCACGCCCGCATCGCCTTCGACGACACCGCCGGGGAGCCCTTGGGCGCCGACGGCGAAGGTTGGACGCTCACCGAGCGCCTGTTGAACCGCGCTGCCGTACCGTTCGCTTGGGAGCAGGTGGGCGGTGCCCAAGCGGCCTTGGAGATGGCCAAGGAATACGCCCTCGGACGCTATGCGTTCGGTCGCCCGATCGCTAGCTATCAAGCCATCAAACACAAGCTCGCCCAAGCCTACGTCAAGAACACGCTAGCGCGTTCGAACTGCTACTACGGCGCGTGGGCTTTGGCCAGCGACGCCGCCGAACTACCGACCGCCGCGGCCACGGCCCGGGTCAGTGCGACCCAAGCCTATTACTACGCCTCCAAGGAGAACATCCAAACCCACGGCGGCATGGGGTTCACTTGGGAGTTCGACTGTCAATTCCACTATCGGCGCGCCAAGCTGCTGTCGGTGAACATCGGCAGCGAAGCGACTTGGCAGGACAAACTCATCACCGCCATCGAAGAGAGCAACGCGGCATAGGCCGCCGGCAAGGACCGGCAAGGAGAGAACACCATGGACTTCAACGATACCGCCGAAGAAGCGGCGTTTCGCGACGAAGCGAGGGCTTGGCTAGAGGCCAACGCGCCCAGCCGGGATGAACTCGAAGGTTTGGACGAGATCCAAGCCGCCAAGCTCTGGCAAAAGCGCAAGTACGACGCCGGCTGGGCCTGCATCCGCTGGCCGGAAGAGTATGGCGGGCGCGGCGCATCCGCCATCGAGCAAGTGATCTGGAATCAAGAGGAAGGCAAGCACCCGACGCCCGGGGGCGTGTTCGCCATCGGCCAAGGCATGGCGGCGCCGACGCTTATGGCTTGGGCGAACGAGGAGCACAAGCGCAAGCACTTGCCGCCCCTCGCATCCGGCGAGCACATCTGGTGCCAACTGTTCAGCGAACCGGCCGGCGGCTCCGACTTGGCAGCGTTGCGCACCAGGGCGGAGAAGGACGGCGACGAGTGGGTCATCAACGGGCAGAAGATCTGGACCTCCGGCGCCCACTACTCGGACTACGGCATCATCGTGTTGCGCACCGATCCCAACGTGCCGAAGCACAAGGGACTGTCTTACTTCTTCTTGGACATGAAGTCGCCGGGCATCGAAATCCGTCCGATCAAGCAGATCTCCGGCGGCGCCAACTTCAATGAGGTGTATTTCACCGATGTACGGGTGCCGGACGACCAACGGCTTGGCGCGGTCGGGCAAGGCTGGCAGGTGGCCCTCACTACCCTCATGAACGAGCGCATGGCCATCGGCGGCGGTGGCGGCGGCGTCGGCTTCCGGCAGGTGTTCAACCTAGCCCAAAAGGTCGAGATGGACGGCGAACCCGCCATTCGCGACAAGAACGTGCGCGCCAAGCTAGCCACTTGGTACGCCCAAGAAGCCGGCTTGAAGTACACCGGCTACCGATCCATGACCGCCCTCTCCAAGGGCGCGACGCCGGGGCCCGAGAACTCGATCGGCAAGCTGGTGGCAGCGTCCAAGACCCAAGACATGGCCTCGTTCGCCATGGACCTATTGGAACTCTCCGGCGCGGTCTCCGACCCCGCTTACGCCGAAGCCCACGGCCTGTTCCAAGGCGCCTTCATGGCCTCGCCCGGAGGGCGCATCGCTGGCGGCAGCGACGAGATCATGCTCAACATCCTCTCTGAGCGCGTGTTGGGGTTGCCGCAGGACGTGCGGGTGGACAAAGGGATTCCGTTCAGCGAGGTGCCGACGGGACGGTAGGGGCGGGTTGGGGATCATACCCTGACTACAAAACCAGCTCAGGGCACCGTCTTTCAGCCCGGCCCAAACAGGCCTAGCGCGTAAGTCAAACTTACGCGCTAGGCCGCGGTTTCTAGCTGAGCTTCAGTAATCCGTTGTCCGGAACGGGACGCTGCGGCTGTCCGAAAAGCGTGGCCACCTCAGCCCGCCGACAACGGATGCAAGAAAACAATTTTGGATCGGTCGACCAATAAGGCCAGACGGCCGTCAGCCATGTGTGTTATGTCCCGTATCCTCCCATCTCGTGCCTCGGGGTCGATTTCAATCTTCTCGACATACCGTACGATGTCGCCGGAACGGCGAACCCGGAAGAGCGAACGAGCGGATAACGAAGCGATCAAAAGGTCGTCTCGCCACAAAGGGAACTGGCGTGCGTCATTCACAACCATGCTAGAAATCCCTATCGCGGTCGCCCAAGCGAAAGCAGGCTGTGCGAAGCCGTCGTGGTGGCCCATCTCGCGAATGCCGCTCAATGCTCCGAGATCATATTTGAGACCGTAGCTGACATGAGGCCAGCCGTAGTTGTTACCCGGATAAAGCAGGTTGAGTTCGTCGCCGCCTTCCGGCCCATGCTCCGTTGCCCACAAATTGCCGTCCCGGTCTCGAGCAAGTCCTGATGGAGCACGATGGCCCATAGTCAGTATTTCCACTGCACCGGTTTCGATCTCGATACGAACGAGCTTCCCGAAGTGTGAGTTGGGATCTTGAGGCAGGATTGGGACTCTATTCCTCCCAAACCCGTCTTGGCCGTGATCTCCAATGATGACCAGCAAGTGATCGGGACCATCCGTCAGCATCTTTCCGCCCGCTTGGTTCCCCATGACAAGGGTAGGGATGGTCAGGCATGGCTGTGCATCGAAGATCGTTCTCCAAGGCGACAGTACCGGGATGTGCTCTTCGTCCCAGGAAAGCGTCGTGGATGACAACCTGAACCGATAGCCGCATTCCTCAGCGAAGTAGTGGTGGGTGACAAACAGATCAAGCTCTCCAGTCGAGTTTTTCTTTAGTAGAGTGTCCGCGACTCGAAAGCGACCTTTGACTTTTGGTTCGAGATCCAGTGCCTCCAAAGCGCTACGATTCATCGGAACCTGTCCGCCGAGATACTCCACGGCTCCGTTCGACTTAATCAGCGCAAGCCTGCCGCTCGGCGTCGCGAGCAGCAGGTCGTCGGCCAGGGATTCGATGGCGCCGCCCGTGTTCTGATCGGCGAACTGTTCGAACCTCACAGTCTCTACTCCCAGAACATAGAAGTAGGTGCATAGCGCCACATCTGCATACTGAACCGTCGCCGACGGGCTGTTGCCGAGCGGCCCCGAGCCGTTCCCGTCGGTGCATACGGCCCCGCTCGTGCCGCAGGCCCGGCCGCCAGGGAGCATGACCGTCACCGCCTCGCGCGAGTCCGACTCGACCGTGATCTCGAACAGATCGTCACGGCCGTCGACCCGCCGCGCCGCCGTTACCTCGCCTTCCGTCACCGTGAAGGACTCGTCGCGCAACGTCTTGAAGCTGGTAGCGATGTCTTGGCTGAAGGCGACTTGGAAGCGGAAGCCGCACTCGCCGCCGTACTCCACCGGCACATTTTCGAATGCGGCCGTCAGCGGGCTGCCCGTAGTACCTACGGTGGGCGTGCCGTCCTCCGCGAAGCAGACTCCGACGACTGACAATATGCCAATTAGTGTCGGCCGGAAACTCGTAACTGTCATATAGTCCCCTGAAACTCGTAGGAGCCGCCTAGGTCAATCCGCCCCGCAGGTCCATCCTAAAGTCCGCTGGCGGGAACACAAGGAGGGAGCACATGACGCAAACGCCGCTACGAGCGGTGCTGGTCGGTTGCGGCGGCATGGGCAACAATTGGACGCGCCTGCTCGCCGACCGGGAAGACATCGCCATCGTCGCCTTGGTCGACGTTGCGCCTGCCGCTGCCGACGCGCTCAAAGCACGCCACGGTCTCGACGTACCGACGTACACGGACTTGCACGCTGCGCTCGACGCGCTGACCGTGGATGTCGTGCTGGACACAGCGCTGCCGGAAACTCGGCGGCAGATCGCCGGCGATGCGATGGCCGCCGGCTGCCATGTGCTCTCGGAAAAGCCGCTCGCCACATCCGCTGCCGAAGCACGGGCGCTGATCGACATCGCCGAGCGCACGGGCAAGACCCACGCCGTCATGCAGAACCGCCGCTATCTGGCCGGTACACGCGGTATGCGGCAGTTGATCGCCGATGGCGTGATCGGCGAGGTGGGCTTGGTCTGCTCGGACTTCTTCCTAGGTGCCCACTTCGGTGGTTTCCGCGAGCAGATGGCCAACGTGCTGCTCTTGGACATGGCTATTCACACCTTCGACCAAGCACGCTTCATGATCGGCCGAGATGCCGAGAGCGTCTACTGCGACGAGTTCAACGTGCCGGGTTCTTGGTATCGCGGCAACGCATCCGCACTCGCGGTCTTCGAGATGACCGGCGGCGTCCGCTATTGCTACCGCGGATCGTGGTCCGCCGAGGGCGCGCGCACCTCTTGGGAGGCGCAGTGGCGCGTCGTCGGCAGCAAGGGCTCGGCGATTTGGAACGGCGTCGATGCACCCTACGCCGAAGTGGCAGACGCCGCGGACGGGTTCCTGTGGCCGACCAAACGGGTCGACCCAGCCCTCGACTGGAATGGGCCGAGCGGCCACGCCGGCTGCCTCGAGGAGATGGTCACGGCAATCATTGACGGCAAACAACCCATGACCCGCGCCGCCGACAACGCCAAGAGCCTAGGCATGGTGCTAGCCGCCATCGACAGCGCCCAGCGAGGTGAGAAGGTAACCGTGCGATTATGAGATAGGCGGCGACGAGCGGCCCCGGCTCGAAACTGCGGACTCTGCCTTAACGCATCGCCCACAAGCAGCCGCGACGCATGATCTCCTTCGCCTCCGGCACGTCGAAGTCCGCCGCGACATGGCCAAGCGAGCTGTAGAACACTCTGCCGGCGCCGTACTGCTTCTTCCACACCACGGGCATCATCACCCCCCTCACCCAGTCGATGCCCCAATGTTCGCCACGAAACGTGGTGGTGGCGAGCACTTCGTTGGCGGGATCAACGTGCATGTAGTACTGCTCGGAGCGCATTTGAAAGTCGCCTAGGCCGGCGACGATGGGATCGGCGCTGGCGATATTCACTTGGTAGTCGATGATGCCGCCGGGGTGGCAGATGAACTGCCCGCCCACCATGAACTGGTACTCGACGTTGTTGCGAAAGGAATCGCCCATGCCGCCGTGCCAACCGGCGCAGCCCGTGCCGGCGCGAACCGCCTTGAGCAACCCCGCCTCCTGCTCGCGACTGATGCGGGACATGGTCCACACCGGCACCACGAGATCCAACGACGCCATGAAGCGCTCGTCCGCCAAGAGATCGAGGCTGTCCGAGACGGTCACGTCGTGGCCTTCGGCGACGAGGAGGTCTTGGCAGATGCCGGCGGTCTGCTCTGGTTCATGGCCGCTCCAGCCGCCCCAAGTGATGAATACCTTGGCCATTGCTGTTCTCCCGTAAGCTGGTGGCGGGGTTAGTGTGCCGTAAGCGCCGCCGAAGTGTGCGAGCGAATCAGGCCGTCTCCAGCAAGATAGTCACCGGCCCGTCGTTGACCAACGACACCTGCATATCCGCACCGAACTCGCCGGTCGCCACGTTCGGGCAGCGCTCGCGCAGGGTCGTCAGGTAGATGTCGTAGAGCCGCCGCGCCTGCTCGGGCGGCGCCGCCGGCCCGAAGCTCGGTCGATTGCCGCGCCGGGTGTCCGCTGCGAGCGTGAATTGCGGCACCGCCAACACGCCGCCGGCGACCTCGAGTACGGCGCGGTTCATCGGCTTGCCGTCACCCGCGAACACTCGCGCGGCGAGCGTGCGTTCCGCCAGCCGCACGGCGCCGGCTTCGGTGTCGTCCCGGAACGCACCGACCAGCACCAACAAGCCACGCTCGATGGCGGCGATCTCCACCCCGCGTACCGCCACGGCCGCTCGGCTCACGCGCTGCAACAACGCACGCACAGCGTCAGCCCCGTTTCGCAAAGCAGTTAAAATAGAGCAATGGCAACGGCAAACAAACCTCCCCGTGCCGCGGCGCTCATCTCCGGCGGATTGGATTCCATGCTGGCGGCCAAGGTGGTGCTCGATCAAGGCGTCGCGGTGGAAGGCGTCAACTTCTTCACCGGCTTCTGCGTCGAGGGGCATACGCACGCCATCCGCAAGAAGGACCGCGCCAAAGAGAAGCGCAACAACGCGCTCTGGGTGGCCGAGCAACTCGGCATAAAGCTGCACATCGTCGACGTGATCGAGGAATACAAAGATGTGGTGCTGAACCCCAAGCACGGCTACGGGGCGAATCTCAACCCGTGCCTCGACTGCAAGATATTCATGGTGAACAAGGCGCTGGTGACCGACGTGCTCGACGGCGGCTTCGACTTCGTCATCACCGGTGAGGTGATCGGCCAGCGACCGAAATCGCAACGCGCCGACACCATGCCGGTGATCGCCCGGGAGTCTGGCGCCGGCGACCGACTGCTGCGCCCGTTGACGGCGCTCAACCTGCCGCCGACCCTGCCCGAGCGCGAGGGATGGGTGGATCGCGGCAAGCTCTACGGCTTCCACGGGCGCGACCGGAAACCGCAGATGGCGCTGGCGGCGAAGTTTAGTTTCGCCGACTACGCGCAACCCGCCGGCGGCTGCTGCTTTCTTACCGACGCCAAGTACTCGGGCAAGCTCGCCGATCTGTGGCGGGCGCGCGGCGAGCGTCGCTACGAGTTCGACGACATCATGCTGCTCAAGGTGGGTCGCCATATCCGCCCCGCCCCGCACTACAAACTCATCGTCGGCCGCGAGGAGGGCGAAAACAACTTTCTGGCCGGCTATCGCAAGCAATACACGCATCTGCGCACGGTGAGCCACCTCGGCCCGCTGACGCTGATCGACGGCACTCCCAAGCACGAAGACTTGCTGCTCGCCGCCCGCATCGCCGCCCGTTACTCGCAAGGCCGCACCGCCGGCGAAGTGCGCGTGGATGTGCATCACCTCGGCGGCGCGAAAGAAGAGCTGCGCGTTCAGCCGCTGCCGCCCATGGAACTCGACCCCGCTTGGCAAATCGGCGCGGCATGAGCGGCACACATACGCTCGACGCGCGCGGCCTACTCTGTCCGCTGCCCGTGATCCGCACCCAAGACCGACTCAAACGCTTGGACGAAGGCGACGTGCTGGAGGTGGTCGCCACCGACCCCGGTACGTTGCACGACATCCCGGCTTGGTGCCGGGTAAACGGTCAGCGCATTCTCGAATCGGCGAGGCAAGGCGCCGAGTTCCACTTTCGGATCGAAAAAGCCAAGTAGGCGGCGTGATGCGCGGGACCACGGCGCGGGCGGGCTCATGGGCTGGGAACGGGATATCGCCGGCAGGACTCCCACCGCTGTCATGACAGTAGCCGTTTGCCGGGTTGGCAGTGTCGAACAAAATCTGCGTGCGTTCGCGCGCCTGCGCGTTCTCGAAGTTCTGTCCAACTCGATGCGAAGAAGCCCAGTTGTCGAGCAGGCCTTTGGTGGCGGGCCGTACTATCCCCTACCGATTCAACGCACCCACCGACGAGCCCGCGAGCGCACCATTTTTGACCGTATCCCTTTCTATGCCCTAAATTGGTGCGTACAACTAACTGTGTTCCGCCCGTAAAACAGACGTACCCGCCGTAGTATGTACTCACTTCACGCGATGGAACGGCTTTTGCTGAGTCTCACTCCGTGGCCACCTCCCGCGACATCCTCGATCAACTCAACACCGCGGTAGTCGTGGCGGCTGCCGCCAAGGACGGCTCCTTTCGCGTCGCCTATCTCAATCAGTCCGCGCAGTCGTTGCTCGGCCGCAGCCACGCGCGCGCCGTCGGGCGCCCGCTCGACGAGTTGGTGACCGATTCCCACACCACTCCCGGGGCGCTCGCGCAGGTGCTCGAGACCGGTGCGCCGTTCACCAAACGGGAGGTGTCGCTCCCCGTGGCAAAAGCGCGGGTGCGCGTCAACTACTCCATCTCACCGCTGTCTGAAACCGAACTGTTGGTGGAGTTCGAGCCGATGGATCGTTTCATTCGCATCGATCGCGACGAAGAGCACATCGCCCTGCAAGAGACCGTGCGCAAGCTGGCCCGCGGCCTCGCCCACGAAATCAAGAATCCGCTCGGCGGCATACGCGGCGCCGCACAGTTGCTGGAACGGCAGTTGGCGGCTGCCGGCCAACGCGAATACACCTCCGTCATCATGTCCGAGGCGGATCGTTTGCGGAACTTGGTGGACCGCATCCTAGGCCCCAACGGCAAGTGCGAGTTCGCGCCCGTGAACGTGCATCACGTCATCGAGCGGGTGGTGAAGCTGTTGGAAGCGGAAGCGCCCTCGCGTATCGCTTTCGAGCGGGCTTACGACCCGAGCCTGCCGGAGGTCACTGGCGACTTCGAGAAGCTGGTGCAGGCGACCTTGAATGTGGTCCGCAACGCGGCATGGGCCCTGCGGGATATACCCGACCCGAAAATCAAGCTGCAAACCCGAGTGCTCCGGCAGTTCACCATCGGCCCGGTGCGCCACCGGCTGGTGGCCAACGTGGACTTCATCGACAACGGGCCCGGCGTACCGCCGGACATCGCCAAGCGCATCTTCTATCCGATGATTAGCGGTCGCCCGGACGGCCCGGGGCTCGGATTGGCGATTACCCAGACCATCCTCGCGCAGCACAACGGCTTGGTGGAGTGCGACAGCGAACCCGGGCGCACGGTGTTCTCGTTCTACCTGCCGATCGTCCTGCCGCCAAACGGCCAAGCGTCCACGGCGTCTGGCAAGGCACCGGCGCCGTCCGGAGCGTGACGATGACGACCGAGTGCGTGTGGATCGTCGACGACGACAGCTCCATCCGCTGGGTGCTGGAGAAGGCGCTGGCACAGGCCGGCTACGAGACGGAGTCGTTCGAGAACGCGCAAGACGTCTTGGCGAGGGCGGACTACGAAGTACCCGACGCGGTGATTTCCGACATTCGCATGCCCGGCGCCGATGGATTGGAATTGCTCAGGCACCTCGCCGAGGGTCACCCCAACCTACCGGTCATCATCATGACCGCGCACTCGGACTTGGACAGCGCCGTGAGCGCCTATCAAGCCGGTGCCTTCGAGTACCTGCCGAAGCCTTTCGACATCGACGATGCCGTCGCCACCGTGCGCCGCGCCGTGCTGCTCCGGCGCGAGCAAGCGGAACACGCCGAGCCGGCGAGCGCTAGCGCAGGCACCGAGATCATCGGCCAAGCACCGGCCATGCAAGAGGTGTTTCGCGCCGTCGGGCGGCTGGCGCAATCCAACATCACGGTGATGATCGAGGGCGCATCCGGCACCGGCAAGGAGTTGGTGGCGCGCGCCCTGCACCGCCATAGTCCCCGCGCCGCCAACGCCTTGGTCGCGCTGAACATGGCCGCTATTCCGAGCGACCTTATCGAGTCCGAGTTGTTCGGCCACGAGCGTGGCGCCTTCACCGGCGCTCGCGAACAACGCATCGGCCGCTTCGAACAAGCCAACGGCGGCACCTTGTTCTTGGACGAAATCGGCGACATGCCGGCGGCCGCGCAAACCCGCCTGCTGCGCGTGTTGGCGGAAGGCGAGTTCTTTCGCGTCGGCGGACGCACCAGCGTCAAGGTCGACGTGCGCATCATCACCGCCACCCACCGCGATTTGCGCGCCTTGGTGGCCAACGGCGCATTCCGCGAAGACCTTTACCACCGGCTAAACGTCATCCGCGTGCATGTGCCGACCTTGGCCGAACGGCGTTCGGACATTCCCGTGCTGGCCAAGCACTTCCTCGCCAAGGCCGCCCGCGACTTCGGCGGCGAAAGCAAAGTACTGCGCCCGGAAACGCTGGATCACCTGCGAGCGCTGGACTGGCCGGGCAACGTGAGACAGCTCGAAAACACCTGCAACTGGCTCACCGTGATGGCCCCGGGGCGGGAAGTCCACGTCGACGACCTGCCTGGGGAGCTACGCGCGGCAAGCAAGCCGCAAGACCCGGACTGGCAGGCCTCGCTCGCCACTTGGGTGCGGGAGAAGCTACGCGCCGGCGACGCCGCCATTCTCGACGAGGCCATGCCAGCGTTCGAGACGACGATGATTCAGGTCGCGCTGAAGCACACCAACGGGCGCAAGCGGGAAGCCGCCGAGTTGCTCGGCTGGGGGCGCAACACGCTGACGCGCAAGCTGACGGACCTCGGCATCAAAGTATGACCAAGCCAGCCGGCGGCATTCGCGTCGCCGCCCCACGCCGCGACTGACGGCGGACGATGTTCACGATCGCGCTGTTCGAGCCGGAGATTCCGCCCAACACCGGCAGCATCATGCGACTCGCCGCCAATACCGGCGCCGAGCTTGCGCTGATCGAGCCGCTCGGCTTCGAGTTGACGGATACGCGGTTGCGCCGCGCCGGATTGGACTACCGCGACCTCGCCACGACCACCGTGTTCCCGTCCTTGGAGGCATTTCTCGCGCAGACCGGCGAACGGCGCGTATTCGCCTTCTCTACCCGCGGTCGTCAACGTTACGACAAGGTGGTCTACCGGGCCGACGATGTGCTGCTGTTCGGGCCGGAGTCGAGGGGCTTGCCGGAGGACGTATTGGCGATGTTCCCCGCCGCTCGACGGCTGCGCATTCCCATGCGCCCCGGCTCGCGCAGCCTGAACCTCGCCAATGCCGCCTCGGTCGCGATATTCGAGGCTTGGCGGCAGTTCGGCTTTAGTTGATGAAGCGGTCGCCTTCGTCGGCGGGCCGCTGCTCCGCCTGAAAGCGGCGTTTGGCCTCGGCGTATAGCGCGTCGAAGTTCACCGGCGCCAGCATGAAAGGCGGGAACGTGCCTTTGGTGACCAAGCTGTCGATGGTTTCCCGGGCATAGGGGAACAAGGCCGTCGGACAGGCCGTAGCGAGCACTTGCTGGCGCATCGCCTCGTCCATGCCCTGCAAGCGAAATACACCGGCCTGTTGCAGTTCGACGATCAGCGCCACGTCGTCGCCGACCTTCGCCTCCAAGGTGAGTGTCAGCACCACCTCGTAGCGGCTGTCGCGCAGATGGCTGTTGCGGGTGTCGATATCCAAATGCACCTTCGGCTGCCACCCCTTGCTGAACACATCCGGCGCCTTCGGCGACTCGAAGGAGACATCGCGCAGATAAACGCGCTCTATGGCCAATTGCGGCCTCAGGTCAGCTTCCGCCATGTCGACTCCGAGCCTCGACTAGTCGCCTAGCCCTTGACCACCGGAAGACTCTGATTCCGCCACTCGGCGACGCCGCCCTTCAACCGCGCCACGTCGGCAAACCCCGCTTTGCGCAGCACGGTACCGGCGGCGCCGGCGTGCTGACCCATCTTGCAGGCCAAGACGACGGTCTTCTGCTTGTACTTTTCGAGCTCCTTGACGCGGGTGGCGAGCGCTGCGTGCGGCACATTGACCGCATCGACGATGTGGCCTTGGGCGTATTCGTTGGCATCGCGCACGTCGATCACCACGGCGCCGTCGCGATTCACCAAGTTGACGAGTTCCTGCGGCGTCACCGAGCGCCCGCCACGGGCGACCTCGTTGCGCACGAACAAGGCCAAAATCACCACGAACGCCCCGACCAAGATGGGGTGATTGCCAATGAACTCGAACAACTGCTCCATAGCGCAGGATTATAACGCCGAGTACGCCTTGCGCTTAAGAGACCGCCGCCGAGCGTTGACGTAAAATGTCGAAGTCGCAAACGTACGCGCCGCCGTCTCGCCAGCGTAGGCCGCGTGCGCCTTTTGAGAGTCTCCTAAGTGCCCAAAGCCACCGTCCGCCACGCGCCCAAACGCAAGCCAGCCGCGCCCCCTCGGCCGACGGCCGCGACCGTGTTGGTCGTGCTCGACGGTTGGGGCATCGGCGAGGCCGATGCGCACAACGCCATCCACGTGGCGCGAACGCCGAACTGGGATGCACTGTGGCAAAGCCCGGCCAAAACGCTGCTGGACGCCTCCGGAACGAGCGTCGGACTGCCGGTCGGACAAATGGGCAATTCCGAAGTGGGTCATATGAATCTCGGTGCCGGGCGCGTCATCCACCAAGACTTGACGCGCATCGACCACGCCATCGAGCGCGGTGATTTCGACGCCAACCCGGTGCTCAACGACACCATCGACGCTTGTCGAGGCCAAGGCGCGCTGCATGTGTTGGGGTTGCTTTCGCCGGGTGGCGTACATAGCCATGAGCGGCATATCGCCGCCCTCCTCGCGTTGGCGGCGCGACGCGGTGCAACGGTGCGCCTGCACGCATTCCTAGACGGCCGCGATACGCCGCCGCGCAGTGCGCTTCGGTCCCTATGCGCAATCGACGACCGCTTCCCCGGGGTCATTGCTAGCATCACCGGCCGCTACTACGCCATGGACAGGGACCTCCGCTGGCAACGCACCGAGCGCGCCTACAAGCTGATTCAAGGCGGCGAGGCACCGTTTCATTTCGCCACGCCGCAAGCGGCGCTCGAGGCGGCGTACGAGCGTGGCGAGAGTGATGAATTCGTCCAGCCAACGGCTATTCACGTGGCCGACGAACCACCCGCGCGCCTCGTCGACGGCGACGCCGCCGTGTTCATGAACTTCCGCGCCGACCGCGCCCGGCAGCTTGCCCGGGCCATAGTCGCCGACGAGTTTCCCGGCTTCGACCGCGGCTCTCGCGCACGGCTCGCCGCTTTCGCCACGCTGACGCCCTACGCCGACGACATCAACGCGCCGGTGGCATTCGGCGCCGAGCCCGAAACGCATACCCTCGGCGAATGCTTGGCGGCGCGTGGCCTTACGCAGCTCCGCATCGCCGAAACGGAGAAATACGCCCACGTCACCTACTTCTTTTCCGGCGGTCGGGAGCGGCCCTTCCCCGGCGAAGAACGCATCCTAGTACCTTCGCCAAGAGTCGCCACCTACGACCTGACGCCCGCCATGAGCGCCCAAGAAGTCACGGACCACTTGGTCGACGCTGTTGTGAGCCGGCGCCACGACGTGATCGTCTGCAACTACGCGAATGCCGACATGGTCGGGCACACGGGCAAATTGAACGCCGCCGTGCAGGCCGTCGAGAGCGTCGACGAGTGCCTGGGAAGGCTGCTCGACGCCATCGCGGAAAGCGGCGCGCAGTGTCTCGTCACCGCCGACCACGGCAACGTCGAACGCATGGTGGACGGCGACTGCGCGACGCCGCACACCGCGCACACCGGATGCCCCGTGCCGCTGGTCTACGCAGGTCCCCGGCAAGTGCGTTTTCGCCACCGCGGCATCCTCGCCGATGTGGCGCCGACCTTGCTCGCGCTGATGGACATCAAAGCACTGCCGGCGATGACCGGCCGCTCGCTGCTGGCGAACGTTCGCAGCGCTTGAGCGAATGCGCTCGTTCGCGCTCACCACTATTCTGGTGGCTGACTTGGTGGCCAGCTTGGTGACCGCCCTAGTGGCCGCGCATGGCGAGGAAGTCGGCGTTGGCGAAGACGTCGTAACGCAAGCAGATCCAGCGCAAGCGCTCGAGGATGTCGTCGAGCGCCTGAACACCCTCGACACGTCGCTCGACGACGCCGGCAAGCAACTCGCGGGCCAGCAAGAGCGGCTCGCCGCCGCCGACCGAGCCGTCGCGGACCGCGCACGACACCTCCACGACTTGGGCGCGCGCATCGACGAAACCGAAGCCGCGCTCGACGAACTCGCGGCTAAGCGGCAACGCTTAGCCGAACAGCGCCAACGGCAAGTCGAGGCCATCGCCGAGCACCTGCGCGACGCTTGGCGATTCTCCGACCAAGACGCGTTGAGAATGCTGCTCGAACACGAAGATCCGTCCACCTTCGAACGGGTAATTCGCTACCACGGCTACTTCGCCAAGGCGCGTGCCGCGGAGGTCGCCAAGTTGCGCACCACGCTCGACGAACTCGCCGACAACGAACGCCGCAGCCAAGAACAACGACAAGCACTGCTGAACGATCAAGCGGCGGCGCAGGACGCACGCGCCGGCCTCGTGGCGGAGCGCGACGACCGCCGCCGACTCGTCCAAGGCCTGCGCACCGACCTGTCGAACCTAAGCGAGCAGCGGGAACAATTATTGGCAAACCGCGAACGCTTAGAGTCCTTGATGGAGGAGTTGCAACGGCAGGCGGAGGAACCCGCAGACACCGGCCTCGGCGCCGAGGGCAGCTTGCCTTGGCCGGTCGACGGCCAGTTGTTTCGGCGCTTCGGGCAGCCCCGCGCCGGCGGCAGAATGCATTGGCAGGGCGTGTACATCCTCGCACCCTTGGGCAGCGACGTGCGCGCCGTCGCCGGCGGCCGCGTGGTGTTCGCGGACTGGCTGCGCGGCTTCGGGCTGCTCGCCATCGTCGACCACGGCGGCCGGCAACTTTCCTTGTACGGCTACGCGGACTCCCTCTACAAGCGCGTCGGCGATCGGGTGGAAGGGGGCGAGGTGATCGCCGCCGCTGGACAAAGCGGCGGCCAAGAGCGCGTCGGCTTGTATTTCGAGATGCGGCAGGCGGGCGAACCGATCGATCCGCAAGACTGGCTGCAAGCCCGCGCAGCCGGTAACGATGGCGCCGTCGAGGGGATGTAGTGAATCCGTTGCGCTATCTCTTTCCCGGCATCTGCGTGCTGTGTAGCCGACGTTCCAAGCGAGATATCGACCTCTGCCGCGAATGCGAGTCGGCCTTCGAAACCAACCAGCGGGCTTGCCCGCTCTGTGCGGAGCCCTCGCCCGCCAACGCGGAGGACGGCATTTGCGGGGCCTGCATCGCCTCGCCGCCGCCATGGACGCGTACGGTGGCGCCGTTCGTTTACTCCCCGCCGCTGTCGCAGGTGGTGGAGGGCCTGAAGTTCGGCAACGGCCTGCTGCAGGCGCGCATCTTGGGCAATCTGCTGACGCCATTCGTCGCCGAGCGCTATGCCGACGAACCGTTGCCGGAGGCGCTGATTCCCATGCCGTTGACGAAGCGCCGCCGCCGGCAACGGGGCTTCAACCAAGCGGAACTGCTGGCCGGGGTCACCGGTCGCGCGCTCAAACTGCCCCGTTGCGCCAACTGCCTAGTTCGAACCCGCAACACGCCACCGCAACGCACGCTGCCCAGAGCCGCCCGCTTGCGCAACGTAGGCGGCGCGTTCGCCGTGCGTCGCCCGCCGCCGGCAAGGCGCGTCGCACTGATTGACGATGTCGCCACGACCGGCGCCACGGCGCGCGCCGCCACGCAAGCGCTGTTGGCGAGCGGTGTCGAAGAAGTGCATGTGTGGGTGGCCGCGAAGACGGTTGGTCACGCTGGATGACGCGGCCCCGAGCCCGAAGTACGCGGAAGGCAGCGACATCGTGGCGGAAGCTCGCGCTCGCCGCAACCGCCCTCGTCGCGCCAAGCTTCGGCGTCGCCGAGCCACTGCGACTCGCCGTCGCGGCGAACTTCCAAGCCGGCCTCGCCGCGGCGACGGTCGATTACAACGACCAACTCGCGCCCACCTACGGCTCGTCCGGCCTCTTGTACGCGCAGATCGTCCAAGGACGGCCGTTCGACGCTTTCCTATCCGCCGACGAGGCGAGGCCGCAGGCGCTCATCGCAGCCGGTCGAGCGTCCGCGCCAGTGGTCTACGCTGTTGGCCGGTTGGTGCTGCACGCCAACACCGATCCGCCGGGGACGGCTTGGCTCACCGCGGATCGGCGTGTCGCCATCGCCAATGCGCAAACCGCGCCTTACGGCAGAGCAGCGGTGGAAACACTCGCCGCGCTAGGGGCGACGCCGCGACGCATCACCGCGATGAACGTCGCGCAGGCATATCACTTCGCCGTCAGCGGCGCCACGGATGGCGCCTTCGTGGCGCTGGCGCAGGTGGTAGCGAGGCAAGTGCCGACCGAACGCTACTGGATGGTGCCTGAGCACTTGCACACGCCCATTCGGCAAGTGGCCGTGGTGATTCGGGACGGCGACGAGGCGCGGGCGCGCGCTTTTCTGCGCCATCTCGCAAGCGACGAAGCGCAAGCGCGCATCCGTGCCGCCGGCTATCGCTGATGGGCGCCGGCGCGGACATCGCCGAAGCCGCGTGGGTCACGGGGCTTCTCGCCCTCGCCACCACGGCGATACTACTCTTGGTGTCGCCGCCCTTGGCGTGGTGGATCGCCCGCACCCGGTCCCCTTGGCGACCGGCGGTGGAGGCGCTGACGGCGCTGCCGTTGGTGTTGCCGCCGACCGTGCTGGGGTTCTATCTGCTGTTGGCGATGGCACCGTCAGGGCCGCTTGGCGCGCTGTCGGAGACTATCGTCGGCGCACCGTTGGCGTTCACGTTCCCGGGGCTCGTGATCGGCTCGATGGTCTATTCGCTGCCGTTCGTGACCGGCCCGTTGAGCGCCGCATTTCGCACCACCGATGTCGGATTGCTGGAGGCGGCGGCCAGCCTCGGCGTCACGCCGGCAACGCGCTTCGCTCGTCTGGTGCTGCCGTTGCACGCCAAGGCGCTGCTTGCCGCCGCGGTGCTCGGCTTCGCGCACACGGTGGGCGAGTTCGGCATCGTTCTGATGATCGGCGGCAACATTCCGGGCGCAACCCGCGTGTTGTCCATCGCGCTCTTCGACCGCGTGGAGATGCTCGACTACGCCTCCGCGCACATCATCGCCGGTGGCCTAGTGGTGTTTTCGCTTGCCGTCTTGACGTTCACCTACCGCTGGTTGCGAAGCTAGCGGGCCGTGGTGAAAGTTACGCAGCAGTCGAACGGCCCTGCATGGCGCCCGGCGTCGTTTCTCGGTCGCATCGGCCCCGACGTGCTCACTCGTCGCGCCTTGCCGGGCGGTCTGACCGTTCCCGGTGCGACCACCACCACGGGCGGCTAGGCGATGCGGCTGCGCGTGCAAGGGGAGATCCGCCGCGGCGGTTTCTCGCTATGCGCCGATGTGGATGTGGACATCGACGGGGTGGCAGCGCTGGTCGGCGTGTCCGGTGCCGGCAAGTCGACGCTGTTGCGCTTGATCGGCGGCTTCGAACCGCACGCACCGGTGACCATCGAAGTGGATGGCGAACGGTGGCAGGATGCCGGCGGCGCCGCTGCCACGCCGGCGCACGACCGCGCCGTCGGCACCGTGTTCCAAGAGCCGAGGTTGTTTCCTCACCTCACCGCCAAGGGCAACTTGCAGTTCGCGGCGGCGCATGGCCGACGCCGGCCCGGCGCACGTCTTTCGTTCGACGAGGTGGTGACGTTTCTAGATCTGGCGCCCCTGTTGACGCGGCGTCCGCAGCAACTCTCCGGCGGCCAGCGGCAGCGCGTGGCGCTGGGCCGAACGCTGCTCACCCCGGCCAAGCTGTGGCTGTTCGACGAGCCGATGTCCGCGCTGGACGTGAAGTCCCGGCAAGAGATCGCGCCGTATCTGCACCGTCTTTGCCGGCGCCACGCCGTGCCCATCGTCTACGTTTCCCACTCCTTACCGGAGGTACTTGCCCTCGCCGACCAAGCGCTGGTGGCGGCGGACGGTCGCGTGGCGCCAGTGGCGTCCATTACCGAGTTTTCGACCGCCTTCGACAATCCGCTGCTCGGCGATGAAGCCGGCGCCGTGATCGCCTGCCGGTTCAAGCGCTACGACGCCCGCTATCGGCTTTCGGAACTCGAGTTCGACACGGCCTCGCTGTTCGTGCCGGGCGATCTCGGCAAGTCGGCGTCACCGATCTTGCTGCACATACCCGCGCGCGACGTGAGCCTCGCTACCGGTCCGGTCGATCACTTGAGCATCCTGAATCGCGTGGCCGGGGAGATCGACGCCTTGCGCGAGCAGGGCGAATCCGTGCTCGCCCGGGTACGCTGCGGCGAGCAGCGCCTGCTCGCCCGGATTACGCGTCGCTCCGTCGACGAGCTGCGCTTGGCGCCGGGCCAGCCCGTGCAGGCGCTCATCAAATCCGTGGCCGTGCGCACAGGCGAAACTTGAGCGCAGGTTGCATTCCGACGCATAAGGCGGTTGACTTACGCGCTTGTCTCGCCAACGGTAGCCTCGCGCATGAAATTCGGCATCTTTTACGAGCACCAACTGCCACGCCCTTGGACCGACGGCGAAGAGCAAAAGCTCTTCAACGACGCGCTAGAGCAAGTCGAAGTGGCGGATCGACTCGGCATCGATTTCGCTTGGGAAGTGGAACACCACTTCTTGGAGGAGTATTCCCATTCGTCGGCGCCGGAGGTCTTCCTCGCCGCCTGCTCGCAGCGCACCAAGAACATTCGCTTGGGGCAAGGCATTCGCCAAGTCATTCCCGAGTACAACCACCCGGCCCGCACCGCGGAAGTCATTGCGACGTTGGACTTGGTGTCCAACGGTCGGGTGGAGTTCGGCACCGGCGAATCGTCCGCGGAGCTGGAGCTCGGCGGCTTCCGCATCCCGGTGGAGAAGAAGCGCAAGATCTACATGGAGTCGGTGGAGCAGATCTGCAACATGCTGGCCATGGACCCCTACCCCGGCTACAAGGGCCAATACTTCGAGATGCCCTGCCGCAACATCGTGCCAAAGCCCGTACAGCGTCCTCACCCGCCGCTGTGGGTGGCCTGCTCGCAGCGCGAGACCATCCGCATGGCGGCCCGGCTCGGCATCGGCGCGTTGACCTTCGCGTTCGTCGATCCGGCGGAGGCGACGGAGTGGGTGGAGGAGTACTACGGCATCATCAAGAGCGACGCTTGCGTACCCATCGGCCACGCCATCAATCCCAACATCTGCATGGTGTCGAGCTTTTCGTGCCACCAAGACCGCGACGAGGCGGTGCGACGCGGCCTCGCCGGGTTCGAGTTCTTCGGCTTCGCGCTCGGCAGCCTATACGCATTCGGCGAGCACAAGCCCGGGCGCACCAATCTCTGGCAGCAGTTCGAGGCGTTGCGTAAAGCCCAGCAGGAGACCATGGACATCACGCAAGCGCTGTCCGGCAGCCGGGGCGGCATCGGCACACCCGACGACCTGCGCGAGCACCTGCGCAAGTTCGACGACTGTGGCGTCGATCAAGTCACCTTCATTCAACAAGCCGGGCGCAACAAGCACGAGCACATCTGCGAAGCCTTGGAACTGTTCGCCGCCGAAGTGATGCCGGAGTTCAAAGAGCGGGAAGCTGAACGGGAACGCAAGAAGATGGAAGAACTCGCGCCCTACTTAGAAGCGGCCATGGCACGCAAGGTGAGGATGAAGGAGCTCGCCGACGACGACATTCCCGTCTTCCAGTCGCTCGGCCGCAAGGTGTCCGAGGAGTCCAAGCAAGAAGAGTCGATCTACGAACGCCCCAAAGCGGCGGGCTAAGTGACGCGAACGCCAAGACGCGCCCGCAGGCGCGCGTAGCCAACGCGGGCGCAACACTTGGACGTTCTCGCGACCATCGGCCCGTTCTGGCTTTGGGCGGACGAGTACGTCGGCGTCGTTCTCGGCGTGCTCATCGTCATTTGCCTCGTGCGCGAGAAGCTCATGGCGTGGCCGCTCGGCGTCGCCTATGTGCTGGTGACGGTGCCGCAACTTTGGCAAGCGCAGCTATACGCCAACGCCATTCTGCACATCATCGGCTTCCTGCCGCTCAACCTTTATGGCTGGTACCACTGGCTGTTCGGCGGCGAGGAGCGCGACGACTTGCCGGTTACCCGTTGCGCTACGCCGACCCTCGTGGCCTTGGCGGCTACCTGCCTCGTCGGCGCATTGGCGCTGGGCTGGTGGTTTGCGAGCCAAACCGACGCGGCCTACCCCTACTGGGACAACGGCATTCTGCTAATGAGCCTCGCCGCCATGTGGCTGACGGCGCGCAAGAAAATCGAGAACTGGACCGTTTGGTTCATCGTCAACGTCATTTCCGTGCCGCTCTACTACTCCCAAGGGCTGCCTTGGTACGCCGCGCTGTATGCGCTCTATATCCCCATGGCCTTCTGGGGTCACTTCACTTGGTTGCGTTCCATGCGAATGCATGGGGGAAGTCAGTTCGTGGTGCAGTGACGGCTGGCGAAGGGGCGGGCCAAGTAGACGAGTGGCCTCGTTGTTGGCTGACGGCCCCGCCCTAGTCGGCTTCACCAATGCAGGCCGCCGTATGCGCGTTCTTGGCCAACACTCTTCAGTCAACGGTTGCGGATTGCGTATCGGTCGCGCTCCTGACACGCTATCGAAATGACGGCGCTCGCAGGAAGCCGACCATGGCAACGATCAACGTCCGGCGGCTCGCCGACGATGTGGTACACAACCTGAAGCTGCGCGCGGCTCGCAACAATCGGTCGCTCGAAGGCGAGGTGCGTCACATTCTCGTGGACGCTGTGAAGGACGATTTGTCTGCCAAGAGCGCCGCCTTTCTTGCCCGAACGGCCGAACTGCGCTGCGCATCCGGAGGACGCGCCCAGACTCCCGCGGAGATCTTGATCCGCGAAGACCGCGATCACGGACACTGATCCGCAGTAGCTTTGGTGATCGACGCGAGCGTCGCGGTCAAATGGCTTGTCGTCGAGTAGGACTCTGCTGACGCCCGTGGCCTACTTGACGACGAGGAACTCCATGGTCTCGGCCCATTCGGGTGACGGTCGCTAACGCTTGCGTCCTCCGGGCGCCGCTGCTGCCCCAACCGGCTGGTCATCACGCCGTGACCCGCCGTTCCCTGGTCGCACGTTCGGCGAGTGGTCGTTCACTCCAACCGTGTCCACAAACCCCGATTAACCTCACCGGGTAATACGCTCCGGAGCCGCATCGCTGGTTCCGGTCGCAATCCGCCAACGACGCACGTCCGTCGTGGCGGAGGCGTGACGGAGTTCGCGTTCGCTGCCGTCGAAGACGAGAACGCCACCTGCGACGGCGGCGGCATGCATCGGCACGGCCAGCCCGCCCCGGGCACGACCGCCTATGCGGTGGCGGCGTCGGGCGGGTCGGCGTCGCCGACGGCCGCGCG
>CAYGBI010000061.1:0-23548 GCA_964348085.1 uncultured Pseudomonadales bacterium
GTGCGGACGATGCGGCGACGCGAATGACCTTTTTCAAAAGCGATTGCCCTGGGGCGATGTGGCGAGGATTGGTATGCGGCACAACTCCTCCGGAAACGGTGCGAAGTGTCGAGCGCGCTTGTGCGTGTCCTCGGGCAAGATGTCCCAGACGTCCGACGGTTTGCTGCCGTGCGGGTGGTATTTGAGGAAGTAATAGCCCTTGTCCCTCAGCTCCTTCGCACGCCCGGACAGCTTTTCCGAATCGGAGTGGGTAACCCGCTGCTGGCCACGGATGATCATCCTGAAGTCCGCCACTTGCCGTTGACGAACCAAATCCAGCATTCCATTCAGCGCGTCCAAAGCACGCTTCTTCTCCTGCTCGTCAAGTTCCGTCGACAACTCGATCTGCCTTTGGTAGCGAACGCCCCGAACGCCGCTTGCCGATACGACGGAACCGTTCACGACTCTTGTCGATTTCGGCGTGCTCCTGATGGCGTCGGCGTCGTAGTAGTAGCCCTTGGCCCTTTTCACGAAGTGGAAGACATGCTCGTGGACGTTGCGAAGACGATCTCGCGTGTTGTCCGGGCCGCCCTTCACCTTGTGCCATATGACGTTGTTGCGCAGCGTCCAGCCTTGCCGGTCGACCAAGTCGATCGCCATTCGCCAAGGAATCCCGGCGAGTGTCTTGTTGATGTACGTGTCCCCGATGTTCAGCCACAGCGAACCGGTCGGCTTCAAGACGCGTCGCACTTCGGCGAGCACCTTGCCTAGGCCCTCGACGTAGTCTTGTGGGCGCTCTTCCAGCCCGAGTCCGCCCGCCCCGTACTCTCGCTTGCCCCAATACGGTGGACTCGTCATGCAACAGTCGAATGTGTCTCGCGGGAACTCGGCTAACACCTGCAACGAGTCGCCGACGACGAATAAAGGGGCATGGCGACTCTCAGCACGGTATTCCTCTAGGCGAGCGGCTGCCTCAGCGTCGGTAGCGATCATCTTCCAGCCCCGCAAGAGCCGTCGCCCGTGGGCGCTGCGGCACTCGCCTTCTCCCGGATCTCTTGGCGGCGCAGATCCAGCTCCCGCTTGCGCAGCAGTTCCCGGCACCAAGACGTCATCTCGTCGGCGGGGCACATAATGGTCACTTGACCACGCTCCGCGACGAACTGCGTCCGCGGCAGCGGGATTCGGTCCGCCGCTTCCGCGCTGTTGTCCACCACCTCCACCAGATCGAAATCCGCCAGTCCCTTGCGCAGGTTCGACAGCGACCATCGATACCGCGCCGGCCCTTCTTTCGCTGCTACGTAGTGCCCGGTATTCGCAAGCACCCGCTCGTCGATCCGCCGTATGTTGATCTCTGGCGACTCGGTGCCGATGTAGTAGCCTTCGATGCGATAGCCCGCCGCCTTTGCTCGCGCCACCAAGAGCGGGCCCGGCCGCCCCGAGAACGTGCTTTCCGAACCGAAGCTCTCGCTTGCGGCAAAGCACTTGGCGATTTCCGCATCGACGTATTCGCGTGTTCGCGCCCGGGCGCCCGGGTCGTCCCAGTCGCCAATGCCGCCGGCGATGCTGTCCTGATCGAAGTACTTTTCCGGCAAGCGGTCGTAGTTCGCCCGCTTCCACGCGGTTTTGCCCGAGCCGTTGCAGCCCATCACCAATACCAACCGCGGCCTCGGATCGATAAGTTCGGACATCGATTTCGTCTCCTCACGCCCTCGGCTCGGCTAGGCATCGAGAAGAGGACGTGTCGCGGTAGACCTAGTGTAACGCTCGCGCATGGGCGCGGCGCCCACGCATCGCAGTTGCGTTCAGGCTTCGAGTCCGCCATGCTGCCGCGTGCTGTGCGAGGACATACCTATGGTGAAAGCAATTCGCGCGCTGGCCGTGGCTTGGCTGGCGCTGGTGAGCGCGGGGTTGGCAATGGCCGCTGAGGAGAACACGCCGGCCGTCAAGCCCTCGGTTTCGGCGCTTGGCTGGATGACCGGCACTTGGGCCGGTCCCGCGGGTTCCAACGAACTTGAAGAGAATTGGACGGTGCCCAAGGCGGGTTCGATCCAAGCCTTGGTGCGCATGACGGGCGGCGGCAAGACCAGCATGGTGGAGATGATCGTCATCGAGGAGGAGGACGACACGCTGACCCTGCGCCTGCAGCAGTGGGATCCCGGCTACAAGCCCCGCACGCCGGAACCGTCGGTGATGAAGCTGGTGGAGTTGGGCGAAAACACGGTGGCGTTCGAGGCCATCACCGAATCGGAGATCGCCAAGCTGCGCTACACGAGGGACGGCGACAACTTCACGATCAGTATCGTCAATCGAGCAGGGGCGGAGATCGACATACCACTGACCGCACGCTGACTCTTGCCTCTGCGTAGCGGGGAATGCGCCTATTCCCCTAAGCGCACGACGCCCTTGATGTAACCGTCCACTTCGCCACCGGTGACGCCCTGCATGAACGACGGGTAGTCGTCGATGTCCACGACATGCGTCACGAGTGGGCGCAAGTCGATGACGCCGTTCTCGATCAGGCGAATGGCGGGAGGAAACGGATCGCGCAGTTGCGCCGCCGGCGACGAGTTCACCAAGCTGATCGCCTTGCCGTGCCAAGTGCTGGGATTAAAGGTCGCCGTGGTGCCCTTTATCCAGCCGAACAAGTTGATGCGACCCGCCCGGCGCACGATGTCGGTGGCGAGATCCAAACCACTCTGTGCGCCGCTCGTGTCCACGACGGTATCGATGCCTCGACGCTGCAAATCCGCCTTGGTCTCGGCAAACCCCTCGTCCGCAACGTTGTGCGCCTCGGTCGCACCCATTTCCAACGCCAAGTCGAGACGCTTGTCGTCGACGTCCAAGGCGATCAACTGATCCGCACCGGCGCCGGCGAGCCCTTGAATCATCATCAATCCCATGAAGCCACAGCCGACCATCGCCAGCCGCTCCCCGGCGCGCAAATGGCAGTGATCCATGCCGGTGACGACGCAGGACACCGGTTCTACGATCCAATGTTGGTCCGCCAAGTTCGATCGCGGAACTCTGTACACGCGATTCGCCGGCAGATTGCGTAGTCGGGCGAAGCCGCCGCCGACCACCCGCTCGCCCACTTCAAAGCCTCGCACACCCGCGCCGAGCTTGGCGACGTAGCCGACGCCTTCGTGGCCGGGCGGGGCTGCGTAGGCGGAGTCGCCACCCGCCCTGAACGTCTGGATGTCCCAAGAGCAGATGCCGCAGGCCGCCACCTCCACCTGCACTTCGCCGGGGCCGGGATCACGCACTTCCACGTCGATGATCTCGGCACCACCGCCGGGGGTGTAGCGCACGTTTTTGACTTTCATCGGTTCGTCTCCTTACGCTGCCGCTGCCACGGAGATTAACGCCGTCGCCAAGGCGACGCCAAGCGATCATGGCGTGTCGGCGGCCTGCGGGCCTGCGGGGTGAGTCGCGGGTTCCACCGGTCAGGGCTTCATTCGGAACCTGTCACTCGTTCCCTCTTCATCGCAGACTAGGCGACCACCTCTTCGAACAGCTCCCCCTGCTCTTCCGGCCGCCAACACGCCGATTCCGGCAGGAGCTCAGCAATCGCCGAGGCCGGGACGTTGCCCAGTTCTCTCGGCTCCAGCTTGTGCAAGCCGCCACCGTAGACCCGACCCTCACTGAGCATCGCTCTCGGGCAAATCTCGTTCAAAAACTTCCAGATCCGCCTTTTCAAGCCCGGGCTAGTCGCCAAAGCACGTTTGATCGGCGCCTTCGGGTACAACATCAGATACACATTCGCCGCCGTCGCCTCCGTGTTGTTCAGTATGAAGCGGAACGGCCGACCGCTCTTCGTATCACTCCGGCCGAGATAGGTACATACGAATGGCGACGGGGGCCTGTTCTCCTGCGTGTACCAAGGCCTCCGGTGTCGGCAGAGATAACGGTCCGGGATCCCCTGCGCCTTGCCTTCTTCCAGATACGCCCAGAGGTTCGGGTAACGCTCCCTGACCTCGTCTTCCGTCCACGGAGGATCGAGCAGGAACAAACGCCGTTGCAGTATCGGATTCCCCTTTCGATCTCCTTTCACTTCATCATTCGGCAGATAGCGCGGACTCGGCAATATCGGCTTGAATGCCTCCTTCGGCAGTTCGCGCCGTTCGATCTCCTCAGCAGCCAGAATGAAATAGTTGTTATTACCCGTAGCCAGACCACGCTTGATGCTGAAGAAATCGCCCAAGACCGATCCTTCAGCCAGTTCGTGCCTCTCTTTCATGGGGTAGCGAGACCATTTTGGATCACGGTGCAATGTCTCGACCGGCACCAACCGTTCCAGCCTTGGCCTATGTAAAGAGCCGCCATAGGTGAAACGTACCTTCAGCCTTGGCGGCGGTGCTTCCTTGCGAAACCACACCACAGATGACGACACCAGCGCGTCGCCGAATTGCACATCATTCGGATCGAAACGATGAATATGCAGCAACGTCACCCTGTCGAGAAGATAGCGCTTCACCGAGGCGCCGTAATTCACATCCATGAACTCGCTCGGGATCAGCCACCCAGCCAGACCGCCGTTCGTCATCCATGCGTGGCTCAGCCCCAAAAAATAACAGTACAACCCCGCTAGACCGTTGACATCCACACCGCAAGACTCCCGCACGCGACGCTTCAACCGTTGCTTCTCGCCGTTAACGATATGGTGGTGCCGCACATAGGGCGGATTGCAGATCAGCAGGTTGAACCTCTCCCTCTCCTCTGGCCACTCCGCCTTGGTGAAGTCCAACAGCCGTAAATCCAGTCCGGTCTCGCTCCACAGATTCGCGGCCGTCGCACCGTAATGCGGATCAATCTCATAGCCCACAGCGGCGTCGATACGGGTTTTCGGAAGCGCCTCGCACAAGGCTGAATAGAACGAACCGGTACCAATCGCCGGATCAATGAAACGCACTTTCCCACTCTCTTGGAGCAGGGTCGTCGCATAACGCAGTATGTCGCCGGCCAGCGCGGTCGGCGTGGCAAACTGACCCATCCGGTTTCGCTCTGCAGGCTCCTTCTCCGCGTCCAATTGGTTCTGCAGGGCCAGCCGCCGCGTCTCCAATTCTGAAACCTCTTTATTCGTCATCTACAACCCACACTCCAGAAAATCCCGGATGCGGTGCTCCCACACCCAGTCGATGCCTTCCGCCGCCTCGTAACCGAGGTAGCCGCTATCAAAGTAGCCGCACAGGAACAAAATGAAGCGTACGTCCGGGCCGAAGGTCCCGCGCAACTGCTTCATCTTCGCGGCTTCTTCCTTACGTCGTTTGTTAACGTTAGTGAAGTCACCCGCAGACTTCGCCTCGATCAGCAACGGCAATTCTCCAGCCTTCGCCTCTTTCGGCGTCACGACAGCATCCACGGGAATGTTGATCGTCTTGCCAGCGCCTTCCTGCTCGACCGGCACGTTTAGCCTGAACGAGAACGTCCCCGGAAGCATCTCGTTGTATTTCGTCCCCTCCCCTGCCGGTAGGTTCCGATAGCCTAGATCCGTCAACCACTCGCCGATCGCAGTAAGCTGCCGCTTTTCCTGTGCATTACGGATAATCGGATTGGCGACAGCACCGCACAGCCGGTCCGCCACGATCGTTGCGGCTCGATATAGTTCCTGTTCGGACGGATCGTCACCACGCTCAAGCCAGACGAAGATGTCCCGGTCCGCCATCTTCTTGATGATCTCTCCGACTTTCTCAAGGTCACTGTCCAACTCAGACCTCGGCATTCGCGGCGGCAGCTTGTTGTCCTTTTCCATCACCCTGACCAAATTCCCCGAAACGCCGGCCAGCCCAATCAGCCGGTCAACCGCAAGCGGCGGACAGGTTGACATCCGCAATGACGGTAACACCGAGGGCTTCGCCTTCAGCAGATCGACCCCGATATCCGTCAGGTTGTTCGTCGCTTTCAGCGTGGTCTGCACATCCTTTGTCGTCTGTACCCTCGCCATCCGGTAAGCATCCGGTGCGAAGCGCATGAACCAGTCGTTGTACATATCCACGGACTGCGCAATATCGTGTTTCCACCGATCCGGCTTATCCCTGTTGACCGCCATCGCCTGCCTCTTCCTGTCCCTTCTCGCTAGACCTGCCGGTACAGCCTCCACATTTGTTGAAAGAGCTCGGTTAGCCGAACATTTCCGACGGCCGCTTCCTTCTTAGGCTGCCGAACCACCGGGGTCGTGAGGTGAGGAGCACAACGCCCTCACGCCGCCGAGCCGGAATCGGGCTCGGAAGGATTGTCCCACAACCCGGCGACACCCGGACATTGGGGAGGTTGCCCCGCGCTGCCCTCCCACTCGTTCCGTCCAGTAGCTTGCTGTCTCAAGACAGGAGCCAAGGGGCGTTCGCTGCCCAACCGGCGCCATCAGGTTGGGTCTTGGAACTCCGGGGCAACCAAACGGAGTACCGTATGCGGGCAAGGGGGCCGCGGCACGGACAGCGCTCAGTGTGAAGGCGGTCGTGGTGGTGCAGGCGCGATCAGAGTCCAACGGGTGTCGGCGTGCATCGATTCCCACATCCGCCGGGGGGGAGCGCTCGATAGTCTTCTTGCCCAGGTGCGGATGCGCTGGAGTACATCGACTGGACACGGTAGGAGCCACCAGGGCCAACAGCGCTTCACCAGCAGACTCTGGATGACCCCGTAGCACGTCGCCTCCGCTCTAACTCAGTTTCTCCAGAGGAATCGGTCGCAGCGCCTGCTCCGGATGGTTCATGTCGATGGCCGGGGGAGTTGAGGAACACATCAAGCCCCGACCGGCGTTGACGCAGTGACGACCGTGGCAGAGACTGCCGCGCTTGAGGCAGCAAAGATGATCCATGGCGAGTCGGAGATAAGAGCGCGCTTGCGGGCCGGTGAGGACAGCGGCTGCGAGTTCAAGCAAATCGAGTTCTCGGGAAACCTGCCTCGACGACCGCGGCGCGACGACTTGGCTGACGAAATCGCCGCTTTCGCCAATGCAGGCGGCGGCGTGCTCCTATGCGGCGTGACCGACGAGGGCGACGTGCCCGGCATGTCCCGTGCCCAGATCGTGGCGCTCGACTCTTTGCTGGTCGAGATCAGCACTGATTCGGTGAAGCCCGCGGTGCGCATTCGCACCTATCACCGGGAGTTGGAAGGCAGGCGATTGTTGGTGGTGGACATTCCCGAGGGCGAGTCGCAGCACGACAGTCCCGGCGGCGGTTTTATACGCGTTGGCGCGCGCAAGAAACGGATGACCAGCGACGAACGCTTGCGTCTGGCGCAGCGGCGAGGACAAGCCCGTTTCCGCTCATTCGACGAACAGACAATTCCGCAAACCGGCTTCCGCACTTTGGACGAGAGCCTGTGGAAACCGCTGTTGACCGCCGAAGGAGCCGCCGACCCGCCGGCGGCCCTCGAGAAACTTGCGCTCTTGGCGCCGGACGGTACAGGCACTCTTCGGGCTACGGTGGCGGGCGTGTTGTTATGCACTGCGAACCCCGAGCGATGGCTGCCCGCAGCGCGGATCAGGGCGACGTGCTACCAAGGACGGGACCGCGCCTCGGGACAGGCCGACGCGCAAGACGTCGTCGGCCCCATCAACCGGCAGATCGGTACCGCTTCGGCGTTCGTCGCCCGCAACATGCGTGTCGCCGCCCGCAAGGAGCCAAGTCGCGTGGACTTGCCTCAATATAGCATGAGGGCGGTATTCGAAGCGGTGGTCAACGCGGTTGTCCACCGCGACTATTCGATGCGCGCCCAAGCGACACGCCTTTCGATGTTTGCGGACCGTTTGGAGATCCAATCGCCCGGGTCGCTGCCGAACAATCTCACGGTTGACAGCATGGCGAGGCGACAGGCCACCAGAAACGAAGTGTTGGCGTCCATGCTCGGACGCATGCCGGTGGGCGGCGTGCGCGGGGGCGAGGACCGGCAGTACTTCATGGAACGGCGCGGCGACGGTGTTCCCATCATCATGCGGGAAACCTTGGCGCTTGTCGGCAGGCCACCCGTGTACGAGTTGATCGACGGTTCGGAGACTCTCCTTACGATCCCGGCCGCGTCCTTGGAGCCAAGCCCCGCTGTCACCACCGTGACGGTTCGCTCGGGGGGTGAGCCACTGCGGGGCATCGATGTGCTTGCCCTGTTCCCGAACGGGACGTGGAAACGCGCCCGGTCCGACCAGTTCGGCGAGGTGCGCTTGGAGTTGCATACGACACACCTGCCGATGACCGTGTTCGCGGCCGCGCAGGGATACTCGCCTTGCATTGTGAACGACTGGATACCTGCCCGGGGCGCGTTGGCGATCAGTCTGGAAGAACTTTC
Organism: uncultured Pseudomonadales bacterium; assembly: GCA_964348085.1. Lineage (GTDB taxonomy): Bacteria > Pseudomonadota > Gammaproteobacteria > Pseudomonadales > Azotimanducaceae > VXYL01. The sequence continues at coordinate 8,257 of CAYGBI010000061.1, forward strand.
CGAAGGGGGCGCCGTCATCTTTGCGGAAGCAACTGGAAGCATCCCGGGACTGTCGGGAAAACTGAACCCCATTTGCGATACGCATGGCCGCGCCTACCTTTACGCGACCAACATCACCATCAACGACGGTCAGCCGCAACCGGTGTACTTCCTGCTGGGCGAGCCGCTACGCCTCACCGACTCGAATGGAACAACGCGGCAGATACGAATTGTCGGCATCATGGGCCGCTCGGCGATTCTGGAGTATCGGTCCGGGGCCGAATAGAACCAGATCATTCCCGCACTGGGCGTTCACGAGACTTTACCCAGCGCATCCTTGTGTCCATGGTGTCTGTGATTGCCGGAATACTGGCCGACGCAGGTCACCGCCGATCCCGATCTTCGCGAATGAGTCCGGCGCTGTCCGACAACGGCCCGGGAGTCATGGCGCGAATGCGGCTGGCTTCCGCGGTAAGTTCGTTCCGGTTCGGGCGTGTCGCACGGGAAAGAATGGCACATAGCTCCCACTCAAGCGACCGACCAGCGCGTTTCGCACGCCGCTTTAGGGCGGCGATGAGGTCGGGCGTCGAGCTTGCGCACCACGACTTGGACTTGAACATGACTCTTCCCTTAAAGGGATAAGTGAGTGTGGGAAATACCATCCCTCTACCTTGTCGAGTGTACAACGTAAGTTCCTAGCCGCTCCCCCAAAGTGAACCGCCACCCCATCCAACACGACAGTCCAAAAAACCCATGCCCGCCAGAAAAACGCCAAACTAGATTCCTTGAGTCCGGGCACATGCCGTGACGGGCGAGCCCTTTCCCGTATACTGCCCGCATAATTACATCTCAATGGATAGCTAGGGATAGTTAGTGTCCTGTGGCGAAAGCCTCGTGTGGCGCGGCGACCGGCGAGGCGCCTAGGGCGGCAAGGCGCGAGGAGGGGAATATCGGGAATGTCTGACCGATTGGCCACGCCGTCGGCCGAGTTGCGTCGGCGGTCGAACGCAGCGGGACTCGCTGGCCACCTTCTCGCCGATACGCCCGGCAAAGGCCGACCTGCCCTTGCAGTTGAAGTCGCCCTTTTCGCCACGGGCCGCTCGGGGAGTGCCCTCTCTTCGCATGAATGATCGTGGCCGGATCCATGTCTGAAGCGGACGCCAATGTCGCGGCCAACCCTGTGCTGGCGGGCATCGAGGATGCGCGGAAGACGCTAGTAGATACCGGCACGCGCAATCGCTTGGTGCATGTGAACCGCACCGGGCGCGGGCAATTCCTGAACATCGTCAACGAGCGGTCCGATGATGTTTTTCGCACTCTGCGTACCGAGCGGCGGAAGATGCGATTCCACGCTTCCGAAGCTGCGCCCGAAGATGAAGAAGATGAAGAAGGTGGCGATGGCATCCACTTTGACGATGTGGACCTTGGCGGCCCCGAGGAAGTCGACGAATCCCGTTACACCGATCGCCTCCTCGACACCAACCTCGGCACGGATGCGTTGCAGAAGCGGCTGCTACAGCTCGCGAGGAATGCGCGGACCGCTGAGGAAGAACAGGGGATCAACGTCCTTTTCCTCGCGCTGGGGTTTCTCGGCTGGTTCGAAGACGAGACATCCGAAATGCTGCGGGAAGCGCCGCTGGTCCTCGTTCCCGTCGAACTGGTGCGCAACGAACGTACATCTACCTACGACATCCGCGCACGGGAAGAGGACATCGTCACCAATCTGTCCCTTCAGTCCAGATTGCGCGAGGATTTCGGGCTGGCTTTGCCGGAGATCGGTGCCGAGGACGAAATCCTCCCCTCAGCGTACTTCGATGCGGTCGATGCTGCGCTATCGCCCAAGCCTCGCTGGCGAATAGACCGCAACGGAATACTGCTCGGGTTCTTTTCGTTTGCGAAGCAATTGCTGCAACGGGACTTGGATCCGGCGGCGTGGCCCGAAGGCGGTCTCGCCGAAAACGCCACCATCCGCGGCCTCCTGCACTCTGGATTCGCGACGGTGCCAAGCCCGTTCCGGACAGGCGAACGCCTCGACAGGCAATTGTCGCCACAGGACATCGTACAGGTCATCAACGCGGACGCCCCGCAGACGAAAGTCATCGAGGAGGTCCGTCGCGGCGGCAACTTGGTCGTGCAAGGCCCGCCGGGAACGGGCAAGTCGCAGACCATTACCAACATCATCGCGGGCGCGGCGCACGACAACAAGACCGTGTTGTTCATGGCCGAGAAGATGGCCGCCTTGGACGTGGTTCTCGACCGGTTGCGCAAGTGCGGCCTCGGTGATCTTTGTCTCGAACTTCACTCCCGGCATGCGAACAGCAGGGAAGTCGTGCAGGAGATCGGTCGCACGCTCCGATCCAAGGAGGAGCAGTCGCCGCCGGGAATCGATGCGACGCGACTTCAGGAGACACGCGACGAGCTGAATCGGATCGCCGATGTTCTGCACACGACGATCGAGGGTCGCGACTTCACTCCGTTTGATGCGATAGCCGATTTGGTCGGCTTCCTCGCCAAAGCCGACGGACCACCCGTCCTAGGCCGCAAGGGCTTGGGCGAGTTGAACGCCGAACAGCGTGGCCGGATCGAAAACGACATCGCCGAACTGGCTCGTCTGCTGGCCGACGACCCTCGCCCGCAACATCCATTCGCGGGTTGCCGCGAGTTGGACCTGCAACCAGTCGCATTGCAGCGGGCGGAACAGGAACTGACTACGGCAGTCGCGGCACTCGATGCCGCGCGGTTGGCAGGCGTCGCGTTCGCCGTAGCCGGCAACCCGGACACGCCGGCAGCGACGCAAGGGGAAGCTCGGCCCTCGACACCCCATTCCGTCGCCAGTGTGCGGCGAAGCGCCCGGTTTCTGGATCTGATCGGACGCCGCCCGCAACGGACGTCGCAAATCTTGGCTGCGGTCTTCGGCAAGGAATCGGCGCGTGATCTGGCGGAGTCGCTGGGTGTCGGCAGCCAATGGGCGGCGGCGAGACAGGACGCGGAGTCCAAGTTTCGGGACAACGCTTGGGAGGTTCCGTCGGCAACGCTGCAAACGCTGCAGATGGACCTTGAACGTGGCGCGGCCGGTAGCTTTCTCACCCGACTGGGCGGCAGGTATCGTCGTGCTCGCCAGACCCTCGCGCAACTTGCCGCGACCGCTTTGCCGGACTCCCCCGCCGATCAGGTCAAACTAGCCGAACAGCTTGCGGATGTGCAACGTCGGCGCCGCAAACTGGCCGACGAGGAGGAGTTTCTCGCGCAGCACCTCGGCGACGCTTGGCGTGGCGAACGAACGGACTTCCACGGTTTCCACGAAGCGGCGCTCTGGATCGCCGAGGTGGAGGCGACGCAAATGGCCGGTTCGACGACCGACCTGCAACGTTTCGAGTCCGCGTTCACGCACCCCGGGAAGACCGCCAAGGACTTGGAGGAGAAAGCGGAGACTGCCTTGGCAAGCATCGGTGCGGTCGTGGAGCGCCTGCGCTTGGACTTGGATGGGCTGGGGTTCGGCGAACAACTCGATCAGGTTCCGCTGTCTGCCGTGCGCGACCGATTCGCAAGAATGGCGGCGAGCATGGAACGTTACAACGAGTGGCGCAGTATCCAAAGGCTCGTCGAACGGCTAAGCCAAGCAGGTCTCGGCGAACTCGTCACGATGCTCGACGGGGAGACGCTGGCACCGGCGGACGCGGTGCAAGAGTTCTCCTACGCCGCGGCCGAATCCCGCTGGCATCTGGCCCAAGATTCGGTAGCGGATCTCGCCGGACTCGCCGATCTCAACCGCCACGAATTGGTGGCCGCATTCAACGACTTGGAGTCCAAGCACGTTGAGAACGTTCAAGATCTGATCCGTTCTCGCCACCTCGCTCACCTGCCAATCGGCGCCGCGGGCGAGATGGGCATCATCCGCGGCGAGATCGCCAAGAAGCGCCGCCACATGCCGATCCGGCGTCTGATGGAGAAGGCGAGCGGCATGGTGCAGCGGATCAAGCCGGTGTTTCTGATGAGCCCGTTGTCCATTGCCCAGTTCCTGCCACCAGGGGTGCTGCGATTCGATTTGCTGGTTGTCGACGAGGCGAGCCAAGTGCGACCCGAGGACGCATTGGGGGCGATTGCGCGGTGCAAACAGATCGTGATCGTCGGCGACCAGAAGCAGTTGCCGCCCACTACGTTCTTCGATCGTTTGGGGGCGGACGAACCAATCGACGAGGAAGACCCCGGAGATGGCATCGTCAAGGCCACCGAAATGGAGAGCATCCTCACGCTGTGCGAGGCGCGGGGCATCAACCAGCGGATGCTCGAATGGCACTACCGGTCGCGGGATCCGTCGTTGATTCGGATTTCCAACGACGAGTTCTACGAGAGTCGCCTCATCCTGCCGCCATCGCCGTTGGAGTTGGACAGCTCCTACGGTCTCGCCTTCGAGCGCGTGCCCGGTGTTTACGCCACTCGGGGCAGCGCCAACGGACGTCCCGGCACCAACCAGATCGAGGCCGAACACGTCGTGCGCTCGGTCGCCGCCCACGCGCGAAAGTGGCCCGGCATGTCGCTTGGCATCGTCACTTTCTCCAAGGCGCAGGCGGACATGGTCACGGAGCTCCTCGAATACGAAAGGCGGCGGGACGAGGTGCTCGACGATTTCCTGCGCGAAGGTCGCTCGGAAGACGTTTTCGTCAAGAACATCGAGAACGTGCAAGGGGACGAGCGCGACGTGATCTTCATCAGCGTGGGATACGGACCCGGCGAAGCGGGCGGTCGGCTCAGCAGTATGCGCTTCGGTCCGGTCAACGCGGAAGGCGGCGAGCGGCGGTTGAACGTTCTTTTCACCCGTGCCCGCGCCCGCTGTCGCATCTTCGCTTCGTTCGACCCGGCGGACATGGATCTCGCCCGCGTCTCTCGGGATGGTCCGAGAGTGCTGAAACGGTTCCTCGACTTCGCCAAGACCGGCAACGCAGTGGCACACACCGCTTCCGGCGACGGCAGGCCCGACAGCCCGTTCGAGGAGGATGTGGCCAATGTCATCCGGTCGTTTGGCTACTTGGTCGACCACCAAGTGGGCAGCGCAGGCTTTCGGCTCGATCTCGGCGTGCGGCATCCCGATTCCCCCGGTAAATACCTGCTGGCGGTCGAATGCGATGGCGCGAGGTACCACGCCGCCCTGTCCGCCCGCGAACGGGACAGGCACCGTCAGGCGGTCCTCGAAGGGTTGGGCTGGACGTTCCACCGCATCTGGAGCACGGACTGGTTCCATCGCCGTCAACAGGAGTCGCAGCGACTTGCGCAAGCCCTCGACGAGGCGCGGGCCGCCGGCCAAGCGCGGGTTCCAGGGGCTAACGACGGCGGCGGCCAAGCCAAGCCGGAGAATCTGCCATCGGAGCCGAAGACGCCGGGCGGCAATGGCAACCGCAACCCGATCACCCCATCGGAGGGAGGGTCGTCACCATCGGCGCCGGAGAGTAACAACGACCTGTCGCTGCCGGCGATCACTGCGCCGCAGGTCTACCACAAAGCCGGCGTCTCCGTGGCGACGACTTCGGAGCCGCACGAGGCCACCTTGGAGCACCTCGTGGAATTGGTCCGCGGGATCGTTGGCGTGGAAGGCCCTATGCATACCAAGTTGGTCGCCCGCCGAATCGCGGAGGCATTCGGCAAGTCCCGCGTTGGCGGGCGTATCGCGGACATCACTTGGACTGCACTGACAGCCGCCCGAAGGAAGGCGAACGGCGACCTGCTCGTGGATCGTGGATTCTGGCTGACGCGAGACCAAAGCGAGCAAGTCCCGGTGCGAGACCGATCAGCAGCGGGCGCCGAGGTGGCCAAGGCCGCGATGTTGCCATCCATGGAAATCGTCGCCGCCGCCGACCTCATCCAACGCGAGTGCGGTCAAGTCGAGCGAGAGGACCTGATCCGCGAGGTGAGTCGTTTATTCGGGTTCAGGCAGACGGGATCTAACCTTGCCCGCGTGATCGGCGATGCCTTGGATGGAGCGCGGTAGGGGAAGACCCAACGGCAGACTCCACGGTGTGCAGGAGCGCGCCAGCCTGTGGAAGTCATTGCGCGAACTGTTTTAGCGCAATTCGTGCCACCCTCCTCAAGCACGAAGTGATGCGCCATCGTCGTGTCATGCTGGCCATAGGCGCCTACGCCGTAGCGACTCGCACGAGCGAAAAGTCTATCGTCGCCCCTCAACTGATCGATTAATAAGCACCAAAACGTGAAAATCGTTCAATCCGATCATAGAATCTGACAAATGTGGATTGACCGTCACATCGAACCGCTGCTCTTGCAGCGCGCTCGCACGCGACCCGTGGTCGTTCTCACCGGTGCCCGGCAAACCGGCAAAACCAGCCTGATGCGCAGGCTCTTCCCCAACCACGCTTTCGTGACGTTGGATCTGCCGAGCGAAGCGGAGCAAGCGGAGGGCGATCCGACCGCGTTTCTCGCCCGCCACCCACCGCCCGTGATCGTTGACGAGGTGCAATACGCACCGGGCCTCTTTCGCCACCTGAAAGCCGCGGTAGACCGTGATCGACGCAGGGCTGGCGCTTTTCTGCTTACCGGTTCGCAACCGCTGACGCTAATGAAGTCCGTCTCCGAGTCGCTGGCCGGACGCGCTGCGGTCATTGATTTGGAACCCCTGTCCTTCCAAGAAGCGAGGGCGGCGTACCCGGAACTCGCCGCAGAGGAGTTTCTGCTGCGCAGCGGCTTCCCGGAACTCTACGAGGACATGACGATCGACCACAGCGGCTTCCTGCAATCCTACGTCGCCACCTATCTGGAGCGGGATCTTCGTCAGCTCCTGCAAGTGACCAGCCTCCGGGACTACGAGCGTTTCCTACGCGCCGCCGCGTTGCGCTCGGGACTGTTGCTCAACCGCGCGGACATGGCGCGCGACGTCGGTATCAGCGGCGCCACCGCCGGCGCGTGGCTCTCCGCGTTGGAAGCTTCCCACCAAGTGGTGCTCTTGGAGCCTTGGTACGGGAATACCAACGTGGCAATGGTGAAGCGGCCGAAGCTGTACCTACGCGACGCAGGGTTGGCGGCCTTCCTGTGCGGCGTGCGGTCGGCGGAGGCGCTCTACGCCTCGCCGTTGGCGGGCGCCCTCTGGGAAACCTTGGCGTGCGCGGAACTGCGCCGTTCGCAACTCAATCGACACGGCAACTGGCACTTCAACTTCTGGCACGACCGTACCTGCGAGGTGGACTTCCTGTTGCACCGAGCGGGGTGGTTCCATCTCGCCGAGGCGAAGTGGACGGCGCACGCCCGCCCCCGAGACGCCAATTCATTGCGCAAGGTCGCGGCGAAACTGCCCGCCGACCGAGCAGCTAGCCTGTCGATCTTCTGCCGTACGCCGAACGCCTATCCGATCGGCGAAGACGTGCAGGCGCTGCCGCTCGATGCGGTCGCCGGCTGCGAGCACTGGCGCTGAAGAGTCCACCCACGACACGGTTCACAATTCGAACAACGTCACCACGACCGAGAGCATGAAGCCGGGAATCAGCAAGATCGCGTAGGAAAAGGTCAAGAGACCCCATTTGACGGCGGTTCTGAAGCGGCCATTCCCGTAGTAGCGACGCAATGCCAAGTAGTGATAGACGAAAACCCATAGAAAGAGCGCCATTTGCAGCCAAGCAAACACCCCGCTCTCGTCTTTGAGACTCACTTGTATATCAACATCGCCGTTCGGCGAGTCCTCCGACTCCGCCTGCTCCCGGTCGGCGGTCGGGTCGTTTTCCGCTACGGCGTCGACCACGCCAGCCACGTCGCGCTTCGCCATCGCTTCGCCGGGCGCTTGCGTTACCGCCGCCGGAGGCGGGCGCGGACGGTCGTTGTCGCCATCCGGCAGCATCAACATCACGGTGAAGATGATGAACGCGAACGTGTGTAGCTGCACGGCGAAAACCAAGTGTTCGGTGAAGAAGCGTCGGCTGCCGACGAAAAAGATCATCAACAGCAGCGCATACGCCGGCAGGGTGACGAACATGGCGAACGGCAGGTTGTCGAGCAGGAGCCCGAAACCGGAACGCGGATCCTCCAAGAGATCGACGACGCGGGCGAGCCCGAACAGCTCCCAGCGGCCGAGCGGTTCTTCGAGTTCGGCAAGTCCGTCCGCCATACCGAACAACAGGCTTTTCGCCAACGGCATCCCCGGCCGCCTGATGATCTCGTCCACCTTGCGCTTCTGCGGCGGCGGCAGGAGCGCCTTCAACGGCCCCACATCGGTGTCTTCTCCGGCTTCCCGCCCCAGTCGCACCTCCGTGGCGTCGCCCGCTTCCGGACCCATGCGCGGCCGTAAATCCGCAGTGAAGGAGAGCAGAAAGAAAAAGGCGATGCTGGCGAATATGTACAACCGAATGGGCGAAATGTAGCTGGCCCGGCGATTACGGGAGAACTCCTTCGGCAGTTCTCCGGGACGCAGGAACATCGGCTTGATGGTGCGAAAAACGCGGGAGTCGAGCTCGAAGGTCTCCTTCAGGATCTCCCCCAACACCGGCGGCAGGGAGCGGGTGTAGTCGCGGTCGTTCTGACCGCAGTTGGTGCAGTAACGTCCAGAGCGCTCGTGGCCGCAGTTGGCGCAAGGGGTCATGCGACAAAAATACAGATTTTTTTCGGCGCCAGTTTTCACCGGGCCACCATCGACCACCCCCGCCTGCGCGCCGGCACTCCAGACCTTGGGCTAGTTACGCTTCACGTCCCGAAACGGCCCGCGATCGAGCCGCGGCTCTTTGGGCATGCCGAGCACACGCTCGGCGATGATGTTGCGTTGAATCTCATCGGTGCCGCCGGCGATGGAGGTGGCGGGCACCGAGACGAGAATCTCCGCAATCACGCCGTCCAACGGCCCGTCGTCACCGTCGAGCATGGCGTCCGCGCCGCTGATCAGCGTATGCACATGGCAGGCGAGGCGAGCGATGTTGCTCCCGGCCAACTTGCCGAGCGAGCCTTCGGGGCCTTGCGGGCGACCTTGTTCTTGCGCCGCTCTTGCGCGTAGCGCTGTCCATTCGGAGGTGCGCGACAAAGTCAGCAAACGGGCGATCTCCTGGCGCACTACGGGATCTTCGATCGCTCCGGTGACCCTCGCGCGGTCCAGCACCAAGTCCACCCGCCCGGCGCGCTGCGGATACCACTTGTAAGGCGCCATCACGGTAGCGGTCTCCCGGCTCTCTTCTTCGTATATGCGGCCCGGCAAACCGTCGTGCGCCTGCCCAACGCGGGCCCCGACGGCGGCTCGTCGTTCGTGCGCGAGCGTGGTGATGGCTACCGCCCAACCGTTGCCGACGTCGGCGACCCGGTTCTCCGGCGGTATCGTCGCGTCGGTGAAGAACACTTGGTTGAAGGACGCATGCCCGTTCATCTGCTTCAGCGGACGCACCTCGACGCCGGGCTGGCGCATGTCCAAGACGAAGTAGGTGAGCCCTTGGTGCTTCGGCGCGTCCCAGTTCGTGCGCGCCAGCAGCAGGCCGTAGTCGGCATGATGCGCGCTCGTGGTCCACACCTTTTGGCCGTTGACGATCCACCGGTCGCCGTCGAACTCGGCGCGGGTCGTCGCCCCCGCCAAGTCCGAGCCGCTGCCGGGTTCGCTGAACAATTGGCACCAAGTGTCTTCGCCGGTGAGGATGCGGCGCAGGTACTTGTGCTTCTGCCGATCATCGCCGTGCTCCAAGAGCGTCGCCGCGGCCAAGAGGCGAATGCCGGTCTTGGCGACGCCGACCGCTTTGGCGCGGTGGAACTCCTCATCGACCACCGGCTGCAAGGCTTGCGGCAGGTCGCGCCCGAACCACTGCTTCGGCCAAGTGGGCACGCCCCAACCGGAGTCCGCGAGCTTGCCGCGCCAAGCTGCCAAGCTCGCTTCCGGGTTCCAGTTCGCTGCCAGCCAAGCACGCACTTCGGCGCGCACTTCATGGGCATCGGCGTCGTCGGTCGATTCGGCTTGGCGCGCCGGCGATGATTCCCGAGGGACGGTTCCACTCGGCTCGCGCCAGCGCGACAACAGCACCTCGCGATGCTCGTGGGCGCCGCCGAGAAAAACTTCCGAACTCTTCGCCCGCTTGTACCAAAGGTGCGTGTCGTGGTCCCAAGTAAAGCCGATGCCACCGTGGATCTGGATGCAGTCCTTCGCCGCACGCATATAGGCGTCCGAAGCGGCCGCTTTGGCGAGGCTGGCGAGCGCGGGCAAGTCTTCGTCGTCTTCCGCGGCGGCGTTGGCGGCTTGGTAAGCGGCGGACTTGGCCAACTCCACTTCGAGCAGCAAGTCCGCGCAACAGTGCTTCACGGCTTGGAACGAACCAATCGGGCGTCCGAACTGCATCCGCAGCTTCGCGTAGTCCACGGCGGACTCCAACAGCCGTTCGGCACCGCCGACCATCTCGTTGGCAAGCGCGACGGCGGCGAGATCGAGGGTCTTGGCGAGCGCCGGCCCGCTTTCGCCCTCTCGGCCGATCAGCCGCGCCGGCGCATTGTCGAAGGCGATGCGCGCGAGCTTGCGGGTGGGGTCCAACGTGGCGAGCGGCCGGCGCGACACGCCGGCGGACGAGGCGTCGACCCAGTAGAGCGAAATGCCGTCTTCGCCCCGGCTGCCCGGTTGCCGGGCGGCGACGAGGATGGCGTCCGCGATGCCACCATCCAAGACATGCGTCTTGACTCCGCTCAGGCGGCCATCGCGGGCGACGAGTTCGACGCTACTCCCGTGCCAACGACCACCGCCCTCCAGCAGGGCCAGCGTCGCCAAGCGTTCGCCGGCGGCGATGGACGGCAGCAATTCGGCTTTGTCCTCTTCGGTGCCCGCCGTAAGCACCGCGGTGGCCGCGAGCACGGTGGACGAGAAGTACGGGGCGCAGAACAGCGCCCGCCCCATCTCTTCCACGACGACGGCGAGTTCTTGGCAAGTGAAGCCGGCGCCACCGTAGGCTTCGGGGATGTGTACGCCGCCCACGCCCAAATCGTCGCACAGCCGCCGCCAAACGGCTGCGTCGTAGCCCGCTTCGGTGGCCATCAAACGCCGCACCTCGGTGGAGGGCGAATGGTCGGCAAGGAAACGGCGCAGTGCGGCTCGAAGCTGAACCTGCTCGTCCGTAAACGCGAACTTCATGCCCTGCCCCTGCGCCGCGTTACGCCGAACGTCTCTTCGGCAAGTCGACGAAGTCGCCCGGCCGTTTTTGCCGGTTGGCGAGCATGGCCTCCCGCACTTCGGCGCTTTGCAGGAACGAGGCGTTCCAAATGGCGATGTAGTCCAGCCCGTCGGCGGTATTGTGGTCGCGGGCGTAGTTAATCATGCGCTTGCAGCCGTATACGGCCAGCGGCGGTTTGGCGGCGATCTCCCGCGCCATCTCGAATACGCCGTCGAGCATGGCGGCGTGGTCGTCGAATACGCGATTCACCAATCCCACCGCTTGCGCTTCGTCCGCGGACATGCGCCTGCCGGTGTAGGCCAGTTCCCGCACGATGCCCTCCGGAATGAGTTTCACCAAGCGCGGGAAGGTGCCCACATCCGCCGTCAAACCGATGTTGATCTCGAAGATGGTGAAGTACGCATCGCTTGTGGCGTAGCGCATGTCGCAGGCGGTGACCATGTCCACCCCGCCACCGATGCAGCCGCCTTGAATGGCCGCCAGTACCGGTATGCGACATTCCTCCAAGCAACTGAAACTGCGTTGCAGATGCGATGTGCTGTCGTAGAACGCGGCGCCGTGGCGGATGCGCGCCCTACGCGCCTCGTCGTCCGACGCGCCACCTGCGTCGCCGCCGCCGAAGGAGGCGAGGTCCATGCCGGCGGAGAAATGCGGCCCGGTCGAGGAGATGACGATCGCGCGGGCGCGGGCGTTGCCGTCGATGTCGGCGACGATTTCCGGCAGTTCCCGCCAGAAGGCGGGCGCCATGCTGTTGCGCTTCTCCGGGCGGGATAGCTGGATGTGGGCGACTTGGTCTGCGATTTCAACGACGAAACTTTCGTAACTCATGGGCCTCCTCGGATTCGATGAGATGCGTCTCTAAGGGAATGGAAATCATTGCACAACTTCGCTCGGTATCGCGCGGTCACGTCGCAAGCGCACGCGCCGCCGCTCGGCGCACATAGCTCCGGTTCCAACGCCACGCGAGCCAGCCCACCAGCACGTTGGTGACCGCGGTGGCGACGAAGATGCCGACATAACCGTAGAGGTAGTCGCCGACGAGCGCCAGCGGAATGTAGACCGCCAGCGCCCGCATGATCGAAATCACCAGCGATGGAACCGGCTTGCCAAGCGCGTTGAAGCAAGCACTCGCCACTTGCGTCATGCCCATGAAGCCGATACTCAACGGGATGATGTAGAAGAACCAAACCGCCACGTCCACGACCACCGGATCATCATTGATCCATGTGATCACTATCCAATCGCCCACGCTGACCATCAGCGCGAAGGTGAAAACACCCCAAGCAAGGCAAAAGTTGTTCGTGAGCTTCAGCGCTCGACGTACCCGCGAGTAAAGGCCCGCGCCCCAGTTCTGGCCGACGAACGGCTCGACGGAGGAGGATGCGGACCAGAGGATCATGTGCGCCATCATCTCGACCCTAGAGGCGACGTTGTAACCGGCGACCACGGGGTCACCATGCGCGGAAAGCAGGCGGGTGATGATGTACATGGACGCAGGCATCACTAGGCCACTGGCGACCGCGGGTCCACCGACATGCAGGATGCTTCGCCACGACGCGGTCAATCCGACGAGCGTCCAACGCACCAAGCGCAGTCTCGCCAAGAGGAAGCCGTAGAACAGCGTGGTGATGCCGCGCGACAACACATACGCCCAAGCAGCGCCGGCAACGCCGAGCTCCGGTGCCCCCCACCAGCCGAAGATGAACATCGGACACAGCAGCACTTGGAGCAACGAGCCGATGGCCATGAGAAGGCCGGGGCTCAAGGCGTTGCCAGTGGCGCGCAACAGCACCGAACCGGCGATGGACACCATGAACAGCGGGAAACCGACGGCGAACACGGTGAGATAGTCCACCGCCATCGCATGCACCTCGCCTTGGGCACCGAGCAGCGCGGCGAGGTGCCCGGCGAAGAGCGCGAACAAGAGCCCAATCGCGACACCGACCGCCACAATCAGCAAATGGGCATGGGTGACCAGCACGGCGACCCGCTCCCGGTCGCCGGCGCCGAAGGTCCTGGCCACTACCGATGAAGCACCGCTCCCGAGGCCGACGGCAAAAGCGTAGAGCGTCATGGTGACGGGGATGGCGTAGCCGAGTGCCGCCAAGGCATCGGTGCCTAACCAGCCGAGATATACCGCTTCCATGACTTGGGCAACGGTCATCAACACCGCTCCCGCCGCCATCGCCGAGCCCAAGCGCACCAAGTGCCGGCCTACCGGCCCACCGGTGAAGCCGCGTGTGGGTGGGCGGGCCGACGTTTTCATCGCGATGGGCGCGGCACGCCGCCGCGCCCGGCAAGCGGCGCGGCGGCGTTGTCAGCGCGACGCTTCAGGCGGTGTACTCGAAGTAGGCGTTGGAGACGACTACTCGATCATCGACCTTCACCTCGAAAACAACCCGTCCGTCGCCGCCGTGCCAAGCCCGCAGTCGCAGGACGTCGTTCAGCATCACCGGTGCCGAGAAGCGCACTTTGATCTTGCGGAAGCGGGTTGGGTCGCCTCCGGCCAACTCGTCCAACAACAGGTGGGCCGCGTGCCCGAAGGTACACAGGCCGTGCAAGATCGGCGCGTCGAAGCCGCCGAAACGGGCGGCCTTCGGGTCGATGTGCAGCGGGTTGTAGTCGCCGGAAAGGCGATAGATGTGCGCTTGGTTGTCCGCTACGCGCGCCTCGGTGGCGACATCGGCCTCACGCTCGGGCATGGCGATCTTCTGCGACAGCGTGCGACCGGCACCCTCGAAAGGCTCGATGTCACCGAGCGCAACAACGCCGCGACGGAACGAACCGTTTACCATTTTGACGCAGACATTGCCGTCGCCGTCGCGTACCTCGCTCTCGAACTCGACGAAGCCGTTGCCGCGGCCGCGGGGATGTATGCCGATCACGCGCGAACGCACCGACACCTCGCCGGAGACGGGCAGCGGCCGCAGGAGTTCGAGGTAACGCTCGGCGTCGATGTTGAGTGGCCCCGGCGAGTTCGGCACTAGGTTGGTGTCGAGTGGCGCACCGGCTCCACCCCAACGAATGGCGAAGGTTGGGAATACCGCGAACGCCGGGTGGCGCTCGTAGACAAAGCGCAGGTCGCGGCTGCCGATGCCGACGGCATACAGCAACACGTCGCGTTGGTCGTAGGTAATCGGCACCGACTCGCCCCATGGGCCAAGCGCCCCTTCGGGCAACGCTGCGAGTGCGTTGTATGTGGCCATTCAAGTCCATCCGACTGTGTTGGAATGTAAGCGTATCAGCCCGCCACCCTTGCCGCTAACGCAGCGAGGGGACCGGCGGTTGACAAGGACGCTCGACGCCGAGATGCCGACCTCCGCCGCCGTGACGCGCGTGCTGCGCCGCCGCATGCCGGGCGCCTCCCGGCCGGCCTTGGCGACCACCTCCTCGACCACCGCCGGCGAAATGGACGGCTTGGCGCCTCGCCCCGGGCGGCCAGCCCCAGCCGCTCGAAGCGCCGCGACTGCTTGTTCACTGTCGTCGTTGACAGGCCCACCGCCCGCGCCACGTCCTTCTGCCTCGTCCCCTTGCCGCGCAGCAGCACGATGCGCCCGCCGCGCGGTCGTCGGCGCGCAGACGCGACGGTCGAGTTCCGCCTCCTCTTCCGCCGTCAGCTTCAAAACCGAGATCGCGCCATCGCATTCGCCGTCCTGTGCCCGACCGCGACCATGGCACGGGACAACCATTAATAAAACTTATTTGTGAATCGAAACACTAGTGTGCGCGGGAGATGCTCCGCCCTGTCGAACAGGGCGTGCGGGACGCGGGCATTCGTGGCGGAGGTGTGACGGAGTTCGCGTTCGCTGCCGTCAAAGGCGAGAATGCCACTTGCGAGGGCGACAGCATTGGCACGACCGGCCCGACCCGAGCGCGACCGCCTATGTAGTTGCGGTGTCGGGCGGGTCGGCGTCGCCGATGGTCGCATGGACACCGGCGACGAACTCCCCGGCGCTCCCGCTGTCGACTATGCAGTCGCCGGCCCGCGCCAGGCGATCCGGGTCCGACACGTCGGCCAGCGCCGCCGCCAAGCTCTCCGCGGCCGCGGCGCCGAACCGCCGCCCGGCCATCCGGCAGAGGTGCGCCTTCTCCAGCGCAATGCCTTCTCCGAAACCGGCCTCGCGGCCTTCCGCTCGGCCTGCCGCCCGGCCCCTCTTCTCGCTCTCGGCGCGGATCTCCGCCTCGAACTCCGCCAG
>CAYGBI010000062.1:0-23086 GCA_964348085.1 uncultured Pseudomonadales bacterium
CATGGTGCGGACGATGCGGCGACGCGAATGACCTTTTTCAAAAGCGATTGCCCTGGGGCAAGGGTTTCCTGCCACACTCGGCGACGCTTTGTGACATAGGCCAGCATCGCTTCGACACGCCGGTCCACGGCTTGCTGGTCTCGGTTCTCGTCTTCCGTTCGGGCCTGTTGGCGCGCCGTGGCCAAGGCATCGGGCAAGTTGGCCAAGGTTTGCGTCACGATTGCGAGCATCGATTCGCCGTCTTGCTTCGTGCGCTTGGCGTGTTCCAGCCATTGAACCGGGCCGATCTTCTGGAAGTTGCTCTGACGGGCGATTCCGATCGCCATCTTGAACTCGATCATCCGCTCTAAGCCGACCCCGCTTGAGACGTCGTACATTGGTGCGACGTCAACGCCGGAATCTTCGCTTGGCAGGGCATGCGCGAATCCGAGGTTTCGTCGGTGCAGATCGGTGTGTCCGAGTGCCCAAGTCGCTGCGAGAATCCGCGAAAGGCGTTCCTGCGCCGCGCCCGGATCTCGGCTGTGTCGCCGGAGGATCTCATAGGCCTGATCCCAGCGTGGCTCTGTACTCAGACCCAAGTCGTACTTGAGGGCGGATGGCCAACCGCAGGCTTGGCAGAACTCCTCTTGGTGGCGCGGTCGGACGCGAGCGCTTTCTTGGTCGAAGTACCGGTCGGCCCTTTCGCTCAGCACGCATTGCTCGCCGGCGAATACCCGTGAGAGCGTCCGTGCCGCGGCGATTCCCATGAGCTTCAACGTGCGCTGGCAGATGCTCTCGACGCCGGCTTCCCCCGCCAGTTTCGGATCGTCCTCGCGCTTTGCGATCCATGTATTGAGCGCAGAGCCCTGCGCGGCGAGCCACGCGCCATCGTCTGCTTGGGTCAGGGCGATTTTTCCGCGCACGCCCGACAAGGAGGAACGCCGTTCGGCAAACCCGGGTTCGGACCCCCTCCCAGCTTGGCTTGCGAGACGCCAGGCGTCGTGCAACCGAGCGCCGATGTCCTTGTCCGAAAGGCGTACATACCCATGGGCCGCCTCGTCGGGCGCTTCCTCGTCCCGTCGGAAGCGGATTGCGCCGGGGTACTCGGCGTCGGCGTTTCCCCACAGGATGTCGACCGCACCATCGAGAAGCGGGGGCTCGCCACGCTTCAACTTCAGTGCCCGAGCGCGATCCTCGAAGGCGAGGCGGGCACCGTTTTCCGGTAGGCAGGCTTCGAGCCAATGGACCAAGGCTTCCATGTTGGGTACCCGGTCCCAAGCCGCCGATACCAAGGCGCCGGTCGTGGTCCAGTGGATGTCCTCGATCTTTGCGAGCGGGCCCGGCCCAGCGTCAAAGGACGCCGCCAAGTCGTCGTACAGAAACATGTGGAGTTTCACGACGCGCCTCGTGCCAACGGTAAGGGGGAACCTCGCTCGGCGACCGACGCCGCAAGCGCTAAGTATACTGGCCGGGTGGGTTAGGCGGCGACGCTTGGACGCCTGAGTGAGGACATCGACCGTGCTGCAATGCCTAAAACGGGGCCGCCCGCCGATGCTATGTTGCGGAGTTCGGCGGCACGGCTACGTCGATCACTCTGAAATGGACGGTTCGTCGTTCGTCATCGGTAATCGTGGCTTCCAACTGCTCTTGCAGGTCTGCGGGAACATCGGGTCGTGTGCCCGATGGCGAAAGCTGCGTACGGCGGCGGCCGAACCATAGAACGACGTAGATGCCGTGGCCGTCCGTGGCCGGATCGATGGTGTACTTGGCCATGAGCTGGGTTCTTGCAGCACGCCATAGATGTCGGTTGTCGTTTCGCTTCACCTCGATGGGGACTCGGTAGTCGCGGCAGGAAACGCTGATGTCGGGCCTCGCGTCATTTGGATAGCGCACCTCTCGGTTGACCTTTATGTACTCAGGGAAGATACGGCGAAGCCCACGGACAAGTGCTTGCGTACAGGATTCCTCGGGCTTGGGATCGGTCGGCCTGCCATGGCCGGACTCGTTCCAGAACTCCTTCCAGTCGTCGGTGCTCCCAGAACGCATTTGAACGGCTAGGGCGCTTAGGCGGTCCAGCACGAGGGCGGCAAGGTCGGCGGGGCTGGCTGGCGGACCGCCTTGGAGTGTCTCGGCCGCTTGGGCGGCTGTTAGATGGCGGTACGCATGATCACGCTGGCATACGCGCTGGTCGTCTGTCGCGCGCGCCAAGGCATCTCGCCAACGCGAGAGGTCCGGCTGCCCGAGGAGGTCCGCTAGCGCATCGGCGGCTCTTTGGTCGGGGTCACTGGCGAGAATGCGGATGCAGAGACTGACGAGTAAGGATGCTTCCATTGCGGGCGTCTGGAATCCTGTGCGCAACTCGTCCGGGGCGACGATTCGGCCGACAAAGTGGACGAGGAGGTGGGCTAGTTCGGCGCCCGCTTGCTTCACCGGCGAGACCTTAGGTCCCTGTGAGCAGAAGAAACTGGCGAAGTAGAGCGTACGGGCTTGCCGGCGACCGTCGCAAAGATAGGCTCTTGCGGAAGGCGCGAACTTCTCGGTCGCGATCGTGCAGCCAGCGGCGAGCCAACGACCACGCTGACGGGGCGGCAGGCTCTTCCCCGAGAGTTTGCGAGCGACCAACTTTTCATACTCGCCTCGGTCGGCATGTTGAAGTGCGGCAAACAAGAGGGACTCGAGAATGCGGAGGAGGCTGCTCTTGGCGCGAGCCGGAAAGGCCCGAAGCAATGGCAGCGAGGCGTGTCTCGCGACTTTGGCATGAGAGCGGTCGACGGCCAGATGCTGGAGGTTGGTATTGCCGGTGTCGATGCCCTTGCGAAACAACGCGACGGCGAATTGGACCTGAACTTCGGCGACGGCTTCGGGGTGCTCGGCAATGAGGTGTCGGTACCAACTCGGCTCGTAGTTTCCGTGGGCGTAGCCGAAATAGATCGCAAGCGCTTGGCGAATGTGGGAGCCGGTCCACCAAGTTCCCTCTAGAGTGCCTGTTCGTTCCGCCTCAGCCAGACCCGCGAGGTAGGGCCAGCACAGATAGTGCATCCTTGATTCAAGGCACTGCTTGAGAATCTCATCGGCGTCTGGGACATCGTGGCGTTCTAGAGTCAAACGTAGTCCGATCTGGGCGGCGTCGAGTAAGCTCTTGTGCGGCGTCAGGAGTTGCTGCAGACGCTGCACACCTGAGCTGGGTGTGAAATTGATAAAGATGTCGAAATAGGTTTGGGCGAGGTGATGGAGCAACGCCGGGGGCGCTGTGTTGTTCCGTAACGCGTTCTCGTTCGACCGCAGGGCTTCTAGTTCGCGCTGTTTCTGTCGTTGCAGTTCGTCGATCTGCTGTTGTTCGAACCTGTCGACTTCGGGCGAGGGACGCGGTGGATTGAGCACGCGTTGCAGGAAGCCAGTCAGGCTGGGGTTATCTGCCACTAGACTTTGCAGCCGTTGCGGATCGAGGTCGCCGGATTGCGCGGCAAATCTGAGCAACGACTCGGCACGTCGGCGATGGTTGCCATAGATTGACTTGGCGGAAGCGGCGCACTCCCAGAAGAACTCCGAGGTAACAAGAGCACCGAAAAGCCGTTGGAAAGCGTCGTACGGGGCGTGCCAATGGTCATCTGGGAGTCGCCGTATTCCCGCTAGAAGAAGATCGAGGTGGCGGTGGGGACGTGCTTCTATCCAATCGCGTATGGTGGTCGCGTCGACGCGGCTCACGTTTTCGCCCACGTGGAGCCTGACGCCGGCGTCAAGCCAGTTGTAGAGTCTGGTGGTGTCAAGGTCGTCGCCGTGGGTCTTTAGGCCGCGCACGAGCAGATGGGCAATGCAGGACTCCAACGTGGGACTTCCCGCTCGCTCCATTTCGTACAGGCGGCTGCTGCACCGGTCGAGGAGTTCGGCAATGGCCGCGTCGGACGAAACGCCAGGCAGGTACGAGACCCAAAAGTGCTGGTATGCGCCAACGTGGCGCTTGGCTGGCTCTTTGACGTAGTCCCAAACCACATCGGGTGAGATGTGGCGGGGATAGAGGAAGATGAGGAGTTGTCCGAGGAGATCGTTGGTCGGGTCGGCGATACGGCGCTCTCGGATGTCCCGAAGCAGGGCCAAGAGGTCCCCGCTGT
This sequence comes from uncultured Pseudomonadales bacterium, assembly GCA_964348085.1. GTDB lineage: Bacteria > Pseudomonadota > Gammaproteobacteria > Pseudomonadales > Azotimanducaceae > VXYL01. The sequence goes on from CAYGBI010000062.1 coordinate 4,089, forward strand.
TGTCGGCCTGCTTGTTGTAGCGGACGAGGGCGGTCAGCGCGGCGCTCTTGACGCGAGGCCACCGACTGTTGTCGCGAACCGCAGCCAGGAAGGTTTCCGAGAGGTCGGGCAGCGGGGGCGCTTCACAAAGGAGCCGCAACACGAAGTCGGCGACGAGTTCCCCGTCGGGGCCGTCGGGCGGTTTGCGTATGTTCTGTTCGAGGACATGCTTCGTGGCTTGGGTGGCAAGCGAAGCGAAGGCGGGGGCGGTTCGGTAGGTCGGTTCAAGTTTACGGGGCTCGCGGACCAACGAGTCGAACAGGTCTCGATGTTCGTTGGCGGAGAACGCTTGAATGTCTCCGTAAAGGGCTACGCCCACCGGATCGCGTTCGATCAAATGATGGCGCAAACCATCGCGGTCAGGCCACGAGAGGGCAGCAAGCCAAGCGGACAAACCGCGTAGTTCCGAGACTACGCCGCCGTCGGGGCCGGAGATGAGGGCGAGTACCCGTAGGACGGGAAGCCCCTCGTGTATGAGTGCGACGATGTGGCGGGCCGCGACGTACTCGGCGATCTGGCGGTGGACGGGTTCGGCCCGACCCTCTTCGCCGTGGCGGAACAGGTTTGACGAAACCGCTTGACGGCAGTCCTCGTGCGAGCGTCCGCAAACGGTCATGTATGGGTAGTTCGCAGCGTCTCTTGTGCCGGTGGTGTATCCAGAAGCCCCGGAGACAAGCAGCACGGCGCACAAGCGTCCTGCTGAATCTAGGATCCGGTTCGGGTCCTGAGGCGGTCCAACGCTGAGGTGCTCTTCGTTGTACTCGCCGGCCATCGCAAGGCACGCCTTGTGGAATGTCTCCTTGCGCCCGGCGGGCCATTCGCCGTCGTGAACGGCGCGCGCGAGCAGGCTTAGGGACTGCGGGTTGTAGAGTAGGCCCTCCATGCCGCGGTTTTTTGCTTCCTTCAGGAAGACGCGAGCGTTGTCAACGTTGGAGTCAGCCTGCAGCAGCGCGGTGGCCTGCTGTTCGCTGAGCGGATCGAGACTCAGCACGGTCACGTTCTGTGCCGGCGAGGACGTGGCGAGGCGCTTCTGGTCGGTGACCAGCCAATCGGCGTGCCGGCAGGACAACCGGAAAGGCGGCTTGGCGAGCTTGTCTAGGTTGCGCCTGATGCTGTCCAACGGCGTTCGAGGATCGGGCCCGCCGGCCCGAATCTCGTCCAAGCCGTCGATGAAAAGCGTCTTTCCTCGCCATTCGGGATGCTTGTCGGCATCGAAGGTCGCCAAATCTCGGGCGCTGACGAACAGTCCCTGCCGACCGAGATGATCCGCTTCTACTTGAAAGGCGGTGCTCTTGCCCATCCCCGGATCGCCTAGTAGTACATAAGCGGCGCGATCGCGAAAAACGGCGAGCGGCTTGCTGGAGGCTGGGCGTGAACTAGCGGTTTCCTTCTCGTCATGGAGTTCCGTGCATGTTCGCGGCACGATGGTCATGAGTCGTCGAACCATCGGTCGAGGGGTGAGGTTAGGAAGTCGTCCAATGGTGTATCGTCGTCACCGACAAGCACCGTGCGGTGCGGACTGAACTCGCGCGAAAAGGCGTCCATCCCCCGCAAATGTCGTTTTCGGCCGCTTTTGACCTCGATTGCTATCGTCTTCGGCCCGCGGCTGAGGACGAAGTCGACCTCAAGTTTGTCGTTCCGCCAGTAGTAGGCATGCAAGTTGGTTGAGGCCGTGTTGAGCGCGTTGAGAATATGGGCGCCAACAGCGCTTTCGACGAGGCGGCCCCAGAATGATCGGTCTGCCTGCGCTTCGGTGAAGGTGTAGCCGGAGTTGACAGTCGCCAAGGCGGTGTTCAGGACGTTGAGTTTGGGGGTGGAAGTGCGTACTCGATAGGGTGACTTTGAGTATCTGGCGAGGCCAGAAATGAGGCCCGCCTGGGAGAGAAGGTTCAGATACCGGACGAGCGTAGTGGCGTTGCCCGCATCTTCAAGCTGGCCCCGCATTTTGCTGTAAGAGAGGATCTGTCCCGAGTAGTCCGCACCGAGTTCGAAGAGCTGCCGGAGCAGAGCGGGCTTCTCGACTCTCGTCATGGCCACGATGTCTCTCTCGATGTTTGGCTTGATCAGGGCATTGAGGACGTAGTTGCGCCAGCGGTCCTCTTCGCGGATGAGATCTACAGCCCCCGGATAGCCGCCGAAGTAGATGTACTCGGCCAAGTCGAAGTTGAACGCGTCCGCCATCTCCTGAAAGAACCAGTGGCTGACGTTGATCTGCTCGAAACGGCCGGCAAGGCTCTCCGTCAATCCAGACTGGATAAGGAGCGGCGCGGAACCCAAGATGACGACATGCATGTTGCGGTCGTTGGCACGGTCGGCGTCCCAGAGGCCCTTGACCGTGGAGGACCACTTGGGGAGTGTCTGGATTTCGTCAAGTGCAAGCACGACTCCGCGTGGGTGCCGCCTCGCCTCTTCACGAGCATGTTGCCAAATCCTGACGAGCCACTCCGCGTTCGGCGCTTGGGGTAACGGCAGGGCTTGTTCGCCCGCCAAGCTCGGCTCCGCAGCGTCCATCTCGTTCAACGTGTGATAGAGGGGAAGGCGCTCTGTGCGGCGAAGAGCTTGGCGCACGAGCATGGTCTTGCCAGTCTGGCGGGGGCCGAGCACGGCGATAATGCGATGCGGTTGTTCGTCAAGTCGACTGACCAGTGTGTCGACTTGGGACCGTTGAAAGCTCTGCATGGACTGGAGTACGACAATGAACGATTTTGTTCACTATAAGGATCTTCCTTCTACATTGCAAGTCAGGTGGCGGGGGCAGCCACGGTCCATGGAACGTCGACCGTCATCCGGAAGCACTCGATTGGGCCATCCAAATCAATAGCGGGGAAGATGCGGTGCAGGCTCGGCTGTGGTGGAGGCGTGCGGCCCACGGGTGGTGTGGCGAGTGACGACTACTTCGGTAGCCGGAGAGGGGAGTCTCCATGGTTCTCGGGGATCAAATCGCCCCGGCGCTGATCACTTCAGTGGTCTTGTAGATGCCGAAGTGAGGGTGCCGTTCGCCACCGTGTAGCAGCCCGTGGCGGAATGTCGCGTGACTTTCGCCACAAGCTGCTAGGCGGCACGAATGCCCTTGCGGTTACTCTTCGTCGCTCAAGCAGCCGCTCAACCCGAACATGCCTCGGCTACTGCAGATTTGCCCTCGCGACAGCCTGCCGTTCGGGGAGCTGTGCGCTCGATACGTTGCTGCCGCGCACAGTCTGGACGTAGAGGCGCATACGCTCTTCCTCGCGCCGCCGGCGGGTGAGCCGCTGGCCTTCGCCAGCTATCTGAACGTGCAGGATCTCGCCCGGAACAAGCCGTTGGCCGCCGCGCTCAAGGCCCATGTGGGGCCGCAATGGGATCTGGTTCTCTGCCACCGCTATCGCGCCTACAAAGCGGCGATCAAGGCGGGGCTCGGACGCAACCGGTGTCTCGTGCTCGCCCACGAATATGGGCTGTTGAACGGTTGGCGGCGGCGTGCAGAGCGACGGTTGCTCGCACGCGACTGGCGACTCGCCGGCGTTGCTCCGGCGGTCGCTGCGGAATTGGGTGACGGTGCGCTGGTGTTGACGAACGTGCTGGACGTGGAAGCGGCCAGGGGGACGCTGCGCTCGAAGGAGGAAGCGCTGACCGCGCTCGGCTTGGCGCCCGGGCCGTTGACTGTCGCCGTGGTTGGGCGCCTGCACTACAAGAAGCGCCCCGGGTTGGCCTTGGACGCCTTTCGGCTGTTCGCCCGGGAACGTGCGGGCGCGCGGCTGTTGTTCTTGGGCGAGGGTGACGAACGTGCCGCCTTGGCCGCAGCCGCTGGCGACGCTGTGCATTTGCTGGGGTCGGTGCCCGGCGCGGCGCGGCTGTTCAACGCCTTCGACATGCTGCTCCACACGGCGAGTGCCGAGCCTTTCGGTATGGTCGCGCTGGAAGCGATGTTGGCCGGTGTGCCGGTAGTCTGCGGCCGGGGTCATGGGCCGGAGTACATCCTCGGCGAGTTGGGTTGCTACAGCGCTGACGACTCGAGCCGAGGCTTTGCCGCTGCGATGGCGCGAGCCGTATGCGTTGATCGCGCGGCGTTGCGCGCGGCGGGTGTATCAAGGGTTCGGCAGTACTTTTCCATTGACGTGTTGGCTCGAAAGCTGGACGTCCTGTTGACCGACGGAACGGCTCAGCGCGCCTCGTAACCGTACTTCGCCAAAGTGGCCTTGGCACGCACTTGGATCGCCGCGATCTCGCCGACCGACAACCGTGCGATGGCGTCCGCGTTCAAGTTCGCCACCGCGCCCGTCCGCTCGTGCACCCGCCACTGCTTGGCACCGAGGTCGTCGGGGAACTCGTTGATGTCGAGAAAGGCGCGAACGCGGCCAAGGACGCCGCTGACATCATCGGTCAGAGCCTCGTAGCCGATGGTCAACAAGTGGTCGAGCCCTGATCGCTGTTCGTTGAACGCCGCCTCGGCGGCGACCCACTGCGCCGCGCACAGCTCGATCGGGTAGCGGTCATAGGTCCGGTTGCCCCACGCGGCGAGGTCGGCTTTGCGCCGGATGCCTTCGGCGACGGCGTAGCCGTTGCGCACGATGTGGATGAAGTAGGCCGGGCGAAAGTGTCGTTGCAGGAACGGGAGGCGCAGCAGATTGGCGGGCGACTTCTCGACGATGATGCCGGCGTCGTCCACGTAGTGCGACCACTGTTTCTTGATGCGAACGGCGCGCTCGGCATCGGCCGCGTCGACCCGCAGCTTCTCCGCGCAGGGCCGCCACATTCGCGGCCAGCCGAACTGCTCCGGGCGCGGCAGCCGGTCGGTCAACTCGACCCCTTCGCGGGGCAACGCATCGAGTTCGGGGTGGCTGTTGAGGAGCTTGACCAGCAGCGTGGTGCCGGAGTTGTAGCAGCCGAGCACGAAGACCCACTTTCGAGGGCGCAACTCCCGCCCGGTTTTGGCCCGCCAAGCGTAGCGTAGTCGACGCTTCAGGCGCCGCAGCGGCGCTCGATGGTTGCGAGCCATGTGCCCAAGGCAGCGCGTCGCGGGGGTAGCCGCGGCGAGGGACTGCTAGTACTTGTAGGCTTCCGGCTTGAAGGGGCCGTCCGTCGTGACGTTGATGTAGTCCGCTTGCGCCGGCGTCAGTCGCGTGACGACGCCGCCGAAGCCTTCCACCATCAGTTGCGCAACTTCTTCGTCGAGTTTCTTCGGTAGCACCTCCACGGTCACCGGCGCCCGCTGGTCCTCGTCTTGATCCGCCCACCGCTGCTCGTAGATGTGCATCTGCGCCAGCACTTGGTTGGCGAACGAGCCGTCCATCACCCTCGACGGGTGCCCCATCGCATTGCCGAGATTCACTAGCCGGCCTTCGGATAGGAGTATGAGGTAGTCGGCTGGGTCGTCGCTGCGAAACACTTGATGCACTTGGTCTTTCACCGGCTGCCAACGCCAATGCTCGCGCATGTGGGCGGTGTCGATCTCGTTGTCGAAGTGGCCGATGTTGCAGACGATGGCACCGCGCTTGAGGGAGCGCAGCATCGCGGCGTCGCAGACATTGGTGTTTCCCGTGCAAGTCACCAAGAGGTCGGTCTCGCCGAGCAAACGCCCGTCGATGTCCTCGATGCGTCCGGTATTGGCGCCATCGATATAGGGCGAGACCACCTCGAAACCGTCCATGCACGCCTGCATCGCGCAGATCGGGTCCACTTCCACGATGCGCACGATCATGCCTTCTTGTCGCAGGCTCGCGGAGGATCCCTTGCCCACGTCGCCGTAGCCGATCACCAGCGCCCGCTTGCCCGCCATCAGCATGTCGGTGGCGCGTTTGACGGCGTCGTTCAGGCTGTGGCGGCATCCGTAGCGATTGTCGTTCTTGGATTTGGTGACGGAATCGTTGACGTTGATCGCCGGCACTTTGAGTTCGCGCTTGTCAAGCATCTCCAAGAGGCGATGCACGCCGGTGGTCGTCTCTTCGCTGACCCCGTGGATGCGCGCCAACATCTCGGGGTACTTGTCGTGAATCATCCGCGTCAGGTCGCCGCCGTCGTCGAGTAGCAGGTTGGCGTCCCAGCGCTCGCCGTCCTTGAGGATGGTTTGCTCGATGCACCAGTCGTATTCGGCTTCCGTTTCACCCTTCCATGCGTATACGGGGACGCCATCGGCGGCCATGGCGGCGGCCGCGTGATCTTGCGTGGAGAAAATATTGCAGGACGACCAGCGCACTTCGGCGCCGAGCGCGGTCAGCGTGCGAATGAGCACCGCGGTTTGGATGGTCATGTGAATGCAACCGATGATCTTGGCGCCGGCCAAGGGCTTGGTCGCTTCGTACTTCTGGCGCAGAGACTGGAGCGCCGGCATCTCGGCCTCCGCCAAGGCGATCTCGCGGCGACCGAACTCGGCGAGGCCGATGTCGGCGACTTTGTAGTCTGGCATGGCGTGTTCGTGCTCTCTCATGGCTGCGAGTGGCCGCGCACCATAGCAGTGCCAAGCGCGACTTTCACGCGGTCTTCTCCTAGGTGGTTCAAGACGACGAAGGGGCACTCGCCCGCTCGGACGCAACGAGGACATTGGCGGCCTGCGCCCGCCGATAGCCCGGTCGAGCGTGCTGTCGCTCTCGGTAGACGACCAACGGGTCCGCTAGTTCGAAACCGTACGCCACAGCCCAATCGAGGCACGTGGTCATCAGAATATCGACGCCGCTGAACTCGTCGCCGACTAGAAACGGCGCGGTTTCGATGCGCGGCATCGCCCATCGAATCTGCTTCAGGAAACCTTCCCGCGCCGCCTGCATCGCGGCCGGCGCGTCGCCGTAGAGGTACTTCAAGTCGCCATGTTTGCGCATTACGTAGAGCGTGTGCGCATCGAGCTCCATGAGGATATAGGACAGCCACTCGTAGTAGCGGGCGCGGTCGACGCTGCCGGGAGCGGGCGTCAGTCCGCCGTGCTTATCGCCCAGCCAAGTGACGATGGCGGCGCTCTCGGTGAGCACCAAGCCGTCGTCCACCAGAACGGGAATCTTCTCCTTGACGCTCAACGCGCGAAACGCCTCGCTTTGCGTTTGCCCGGTGCGGGAACCGATGTGTTCGGTCTCGTAGTCCACATCGAGTTCGGCGAGCGCCCAATGCACCCGCAGCGTCCTTGCCGTGCCGGCACCCCAAACGGTAATCGACATATCGAGCCTTGATACTGTATGAACATACATAATACGATATTGAGCTTGGTGTTGCGAGGCCCTTGGGCGTGAATGAGAAGCGGGTGTTGAAAGGTCGTGGCGCGGTGTCGAATCCGGCGGGCCGGTTCGAGCAGACGCCGAGCGAGGTGGTTGCCGACGGCTGGGAACCGAGCGATGAACTGCCGGCGCCGGACCCCCGCACGACCTTCCTGCCCGACAAGACGCGGGACATCATCGCCACCAACCGTTCGCCGGATATCCCGTTCAATCAGTCCATCAATCCCTACAAGGGGTGCGAACACGGCTGTATCTACTGTTACGCCCGGCCCACGCACGCCTATCTGGATCTCTCGCCCGGGCTCGATTTCGAGACCAAGATTTTCTACAAGACGGAGCCGGTCGCTAGGCTCCGAGAGGCTTTGGACGATCCTCGCTATCGTTGCCAAACCCTCGCCATCGGCACCAACACCGATCCCTACCAACCGGGCGAGAAGCACTATCGAGTGACCCGCCGCTTGCTCGAAACGCTGCTCGACTACCGCCATCCGGTGACCATCGTCACCAAAGGCGCGTTGATCTTGCGCGACTTGGACTTGATCGGCGAGTTGGCCGGCCACGGGTTGGTGAGCGTCGCCATCAGCGTTACGACCTTGGACAACGACCTAAAGACCAAGCTCGAACCGCGCACCGCCTCGCCTACGGCCCGGCTGCGGGTGGTACGGGAACTCGCCGGCGCGCAAGTGCCGGTAGGCGTCCTGGTGGCGCCCGTCATCCCGATCGTCAACGACCATGAGATCGAGACCATCGTCGCCCGCGTGGCCGAAGCCGGCGGCCAATTCGCCGGTTACGTCATGCTGCGGCTGCCGTTCGAGGTGAAGGATCTATTCGCCGAGTGGCTGGCCGAGCACTATCCGCTGAAGGCCGAGCACGTCCTGAATCGGGTTCGGGACATGCACGACGGCGAGGACTACAAAGCGGGGTGGGGCGTGCGCATGCGTGGCCGGGGCGTATACGCCGACCTCGTCGCCAAGCGCTTCGCCATTGCGACCCGCAAACACGGTCTCGACAAGCCGCAACCGCCACTGCGTACGGATCTCTTCAGGCAACGGCAAGCAACGCTGTTTTGAGGCCGCTTGCGTCGGCAGGAGTCGCCGTTGGATACGCTGTGCGGATCATCCCCGGCGCGAACACAGTCGCTTTGACAGCGTCGAGCGCATGGACGACACTGCGTCGCGCTCGCAGTTGCAGTGGAAGGGGGCACCGGTGACCGCTCGGTTGTCGGCGGACTACGGCTTAGTAGAGAAACGTGCCGACGGGCATGATCACGTCGTTTTCAAACGTCGTCTGCCGTACCCCGTTGACGACGTGTGGCGGGCGATCTCCGAACCCGAGCAAAGAGCCGTCTGGGTGCCGGGCATTCGTTTCGACCCGGTGCCCGACGCACCATTCGACATCTGGTTTGGCGACCAATGCGACGGGCCGGCGCATGTATCGGGGAGGCTTGAGGACTTTGATCCGCCGCGCACGTTGCGCCTCGGCAGTATCCGGTTCGAGCTTGCGGCAGACGGTAGCGATGGCAACGGTTGCCGGCTGACGTTCACCGATGTGCTGTGGTACGACGGCAAGCGCACGAAGACGGCGTTCGCCAACGCCGTGCTTGGTGGTTGGCATCAGTTCTTGGATCGGCTGTCGATTTGGCTGGCCGAGGGACGTGCCGCGTTGCGGTTGGCGGAACCGAACTACGAGAAGATCGACGTACCGGGGCGCGAGTGATACACGGGAACAGGCCGCGCTGGTCAACCGCCTACGAAGTCGATGAATCCACCAACTGCCGATTCGAGGCTGCGCCATTCCTTGTGGATGCTGCCGGCCAAGTGCCGAGGCCGGGAAGCTTGATCGCGGGCGGCCATGCGCGCACGCCGACGACTAGGCCCAGCAGGTTCACTTCCAAGCCTTCGCGCGCCGCGAGTAGAACGCCACCGAATCCTTTGAGCGAGAGTTGATAGCCGGTGCGGCTCGGCGCAGACCCGAACAACGCGCCATCGGCCAGATAGTCCTTGCCGATCGCCGTCGGCGGCAAGTCCAGCCGTAGCTCCGGCACGCGCCGGGCGACGAAGGCGGTGAACGTGTTGCTGTTCGGCCCTGGCCACACCTCGTACTCGTCGGCGTAGGGATAGGCTGCAACCGCGGTCTCGATCTTGTCGATAACGGCATCTGCATCGGGCCCACGCAGGTCCGCCAGCAGCGAGGGGTAGTTCGAGTACCACTGCTCGTCTGGCTTGTCGACTCGACGCTTCACCACTACCGAGCCCCTGTGCAGTCGCCAGCCGATCACCTCGTAGCGCATATATTGTGCGGCGCCGCTGCGTTTCGTGGCGATCCACGAGTGGACGCCCACGCCGCCCCGCCAGCCCCAAGTGCGCGCGGCGTACACTTGCACGACGGCATCCGGCGTTTGCTGGGGCAACGGCGCTTGGCCGGTAGCGTCGTGCTTGGCGTCGCGCCAATGCGGTTGCTCGGCGGCGAGGCGGATCATCAAGGAAATCAACGCCGGCGCGACGAACAGCGCGAAGACGATCCAAGCAGTCACTCGACGGCGGTGTCCTCTATCCACTTGTGTTGTCGAAATTGGCGGGGTCGCGGGACTCGCGCCGAGTGGGGGCATCCGGCACAATCGACGGCTTTGAGCCGTGAAGAGGCGCATGTTGGCGCACCGTTTCGCTATTCCCCATCGCCACAAGACGTTCACCGTGGTAGTTGCGGAAGACGGCGGCCTTGAGTTGTGGCTGGACGGCTGCTTGCGTAAGCGTCGTGCGCCGTCGACTCGCGAGCCGCTCTACGTTTGGACCAATATCGAACTGGACTGGGAGGAACACCACTACGTCGAGGCGCGGTACTTTCGTCGTCGCGGCGATCTCGAAGTCACCATCAACGGAGAGCCGATTCTCGAGCGACGGCTACCGCCTGAGAACCCTCCGCCGCACCCCCGCCCCGGGAGAACCAGCCCGTAACGGTCGTCTTCAGATTCGACTGAATGCTGTACAGGCACGGGATCAGGATCAGCGTGATCATGGTGGCGAACAGGATGCCGAACGCCAGCGACACGGCCATGGGAATGACCATTTGAGCATGCATGGAGCGTTCGAGAACGATCGGCACCAGACCGAAGAAGGTCGTCAAAGATGTCAGTAGTATCGGCCGGAAACGCCGCCCGCCCGCTTCTACCGCCGCCTCGATGGGCGTTGCCCCTTCCGCGATCCGCCGGTTGATGTAATGCACTAGGATGAGGCTGTCGTTGACCACCACGCCGGCGAGCGCGAAGAAGCCTAGGAGCGAGATCGCGTTCATGGCGATGCCGACGATCCAGTGACCGATCACGGCGCCGATCAGCCCGAACGGAATCACCGTCATGATGACGAGCGGTTGCAGGTAGGACTTCAAAGGCACCGCCATCAGCACGTAAATGCCGATCATCGCCACCAAGAAGTTCATAATCATCTCGTCCACCGAGGACTGCTGCTCCTGCATGGAGGCGCCAGCGCCAAACTGCACGCCCGGATAGCGAGTCATTAGCTCTGGTATCTCCGTGCGGAAGACCTCGCCCATAAGCGCGCCGGGCTCGACCACATTGGTATCCGCGTTCGCGCCGACGGTAATAATGCGCCTGCCGTTGATTCGGGTGATGGTGTTGTAGCCGCGCTCGAGTTCGTAATCCGCCACCGCGTTGAAGGGCAATTCTCGCCCGTCGGGTAGGCGAATCCACATGTTCTCCAAGTTGCCGATGGACTTCCTTTCGCTACGCGGGTAGCGAACCATCACCCGCACCTCCGAATCGCCCCGCTGGATGCGTTGTGCTTCCGCGCCGTAGAACGCTTGCCGCACTTGGCTGGCGAGATCGGCGAGGGTTACGCCCAGCGCTTCGGCCTCCGGCTTGATGGAGAGCTTTACTTCCTCCGGCCCGGCAGTCGCCGAGCTCTCGATCTCGAATAAACCCTCGTAGGTGCGCAAGTGCTGAACGAGTTCGGCGGCGGCCCGCTCCACTTGCATGTAATCGCGACCGGAAAGATGGAACTCGATCGGCGGCCCGCTGCTCATGCGCATGCCGGCGGAGAAGCGTAGTTCTTTGGTGCCGGCGATTTCGCCGATCTTCTCGCGCCAGCGCCGCTCCACTTCCTTTGGGCTTACTTCGCGTCTTTCGCCCTCGGCCAAGGCGACCGTGAATTGGCCGCTGCTGCCGTCTTGAATGAAGGCGAATACATGCTCGACCACATCGTCTTCGTCGCCGGTCTCGGCCTTCAGTTCGTCGTTGACCTCGCGCAGCGCACGATCCATTTCCTCGACGATATTGGTGATCAGCGACTCCGGCGCGCCTTCCTGAAGCTCGACTTCGGCGTTCACGTAGTCCGCTTCCATCTCAGGGAAGTACACCACGCGCACCCAGTCGCCCATCACCAAGCCCACCATCAGACAGGCGATGCCGATGAATCCGAAAAGCGTTGTCCAGCGATAGTCGATCGCTCGCGCCAGAAACGGCATGTACACGTTGGCGATGAAGTGCTTGAGCTTGCCGTCGGCCCAGTCCGACAGGCCGCGCTTGGCGCCGTGCGAGGAGCGCATGATGGCGAGGTGGGATGGCAGGATGAGTTTGCTTTCCACCAGCGAAAAGGCCAAGCACAGGATGACCACCCACGCGATGGCGCTGGCGAACGCCGATGTGCGCCCCGTCTGGAACAGCATGGGTAGGAACGCCATGATCGTGGTGAGCACGCCGAACGTCGCCGGCACGGCCACCCGTTGGGCGCCGCGCACGATGTTTGGCAACGTATAGCCAAAGCGTTCGGTTTCCGCGTACGCACTTTCGGCGATGATGATGGCGTCGTCGACGACGATGCCGAGCACGAGGATGAACGCGAACAGGCTCATCATGTTGATGGTCACGTCTGTGAACGGCATCAACATGAACGCGCCGAGGAACGCGACCGTCATGCCGAGAATGACCCAACCGGCGATCTTCAGGTGCAGGAACAGCCCTAGGATCACGAGCACGAGCATGGCGCCGAGCAACATGTTCTTGAGCATCATGTTGAGGCGGCCTTCGAGGAAGACCGACGTGTCCGCCCACACGGTGAGCTTCGCGTCGGGCGGCAGCGTGGCGTTGCGTTCCTCTACGTAGGCGCGCACCGCGGCGCTGACATCGAGTGGATTCTCCTCCTCGGTGGCCATCACACTGATGCCGAAGGAACGTTTGCCGTCAAAGAACGAGTAGCTCTCTACCTCCGCGAAGCCATCTCGAATGGTGGCCACGTCGCGCAGTCGAATGCGGGTGCCGTCGGGCTGCGTCAGCAGGACGATGTCCTCGAACTCTTGACCGGTGTATGCCTGCCCGGTCGCACGCAGGCGAATGTCGCCGGCGGCGGACCGGATGGCGCCGCCGGGCAGGTCCAACGACCAGCGCTGAATGGTCGTCGAGACGTCTGCCAACGTCAGGCCGTACTGGCGCAGCGCTGCTTCCGATACTTCAATGGAAATCTCGAACGGACGCGCGCCCATCACTTGCGCGAAGGACACGTCCGGCAGCGCCACCACCTCTTCGCGAATGGCGTCCGCGAGTTCCTTCATGGTGGCCTCGTCGAGGTCGCCGGCGAGCTGGACATTGACGACTGAGTTCTGGAACTTGAACTCGGAGATGAGCGGGCGCTCTGCCTCGGCGGGGAAGGTCGAGATGCCGTCGATGGCGAGTTTCAGTTTGTCGGTCATCTCCGCGAGCTCCACGCCTTCTTTGAGCTCCACGTTGACGCTTGCCATGCCTTCGTTGGCGCGAGAGGTGATCTCGTGGATGCCTTCGATCGACTCGATGGCCTCTTCGATGCGCAGAACGACACCGGTCACCACTTCCTCCGGCGCGGCGCCGAGATAAGGCACTTGGATTCGAATTTGGTTGGTCTGGAACTCGGGGAAGGTCTCCTTCTTGAGCAGGAACACGGCGGTTATGCCGCCGATGATGATGGCGAACATCATCAGGTTGGCGGCGACATGGTTCTGCGCGAACCAGCCAATCAGTCCGCGCACCTCGACGGCCGCGCCTTCCGCCGCCCGTTCGCTCACGAGTCGATTCCCTGTTCCGCGTCGCCGCTCGCTTGATTAATGCGCACCAACATGCCGCGCAGCGGTTGCTCGGGGGGCGTCACGGTGTAGCGTTCGCCGTTCTCGAGGCCCGTGGCCACATACGCGAACTCTTCGTCCGCTCGCACCACGTCGAGCTCCCGCGGTTGAATCGTCATGTCGTCGTCGACGATCCACAAGGTATCGCCGCGGTGCAGCGAATGGCGCGGTATGACGAACAATTCGCCGCCGGAACGGCCTCGGATGGTCGCTGTGACGAACGTGCCAATACGCAATGGCTCTCGTCCGACTTCATCGTTCCCGCCGTACGGTTCGTCCACCTGCGCGACCACATACAGTACGCGACTGTTGGCATCGAACACGCCTTCCGTGCGCACGATCCGTCCTGGCCACGCAAGGCTCCTGCCGCCGATTTCCGCAGTCAGCGTGACAGGCAAGAACGAACCTTCGCCCGAGGGGAGATCCAAGTACTGCAAATCCACTTGCGGCAGCGGCAGTCGGACCTCGGCGTAGTCAGTGGCGAACGTCTCCGCGAGCGCAGTGCCCATGTTGACGAACTGACCGATGTCGGCGCGTTTCTCCCGCACCATGCCGTCGTAAGGGGCACGGATGACGGTGCGTGCCAAGTCTTCCGTGGCCTTGTCGAGGTCCGCTTCGGCGGACTCCAGCCCGGCCACGGCCTCGGCGAGCTGCGGTTTTCTCAACGCCAAGTCCGAAGCCGGGCGGGCGGCGGCGTTTCGGCTGCGCAGACGTTGCCAGTCTTGGTAGGCGTACCCCGCGAGGGCGTGCTCGGTCGCCACCTTGGTTCGTGCCTTGGCTACCTCGGAGCGCGCCCGCTTCAACGCCGTTTGATAGTTGCGCGGATCGATGCGCACCAGCACGTCCCCCCGCTCGAAGAATCCGCCGCTGACGAAGGCGGGCGCCACGTTGACGATTTGCCCGGACACCTCGGAGACCAGCGTGGTGCGTGTGCGGGGCGTGACCACGCCTTGGGAGCGCACTTCGAATGTGACCGGTTGACGGCTGACCGTTGCCACGTCAACGAGCAGGGAAGGCGGCGGCGCGGGCTGGCGGGCCGCCTCGGTTTTCGAGGTGGCGGCAAGCCACGCCAACAGCAAAAAGGCGGCTAGAACCGCGAAGGGAAGTACTACTTTCCAACGCATGGGTAAGGGTTGGCTCCACGGGTAAGCGCGGGCTGGCTGCGCCCAGAGTGTTTCCAAAAGTAACGCTTTGCCGATCCAAAGTCAACGCGCCATTTGGGGCGTCGAGCCGCGTCGCTAACGCACCAGTGCCGGCAGCCACCAAGGGGAGCCTTGGGCAAACAATGGCAAAGGCGATGAAGTCTCCGAGGACATGGCGGCGAGGAGCATTCGCGCGTCTGGATGCGGCAGTTCCGCCTTCGCTAGGCGGGCCGCTTCAGTCGGCTCGTTCAGCGCCAATGCGGCGAATGCGAGCGTGAGGCGGGTGTCGGCGTCGTCCTTCGCCTGCTGTACGGCCCGCGCACGACGCAGCGCCGCCTCGCCGTCGCCGCATACCGCGTCGGCGCGGGCGAGTGCCAAGTGCGCCTCGCCCCAGCTTGTCGCCAGCCGAAGCGCAGTCGCCAGGGCTTCGCGTCCTTGGCAGTCGCCGGCGCCGAGGCTCGCCATGCCGAGCCAATAGTGAAACGTCGCCTGCGCGGGTTGACTCCGCGTCAATCGCCGGTAGTGATCCGCCGCCTCCGGGAAGCGCTCGTCGCGCATCGCCAACGCCGCCGCCAAGGCGCGGGTCTCGTCGTTATCCGCGTCGAGCGCTAGCGAGCGCGCCGCAGCGTCCGCCGCCTCGGCGTGGCCCGCCGCCGTTGTGGACGAGCGTTGCAGCCACGCCAAGAAGTGCCAGCCGCGCGCGGAGTCCGGGTTGACGTCGAGCACCTGCTTGACGGCTTCGATGGCGGCGGGGAAACGTTCAGCGTCGGCGAGTACCGTGACCAGCCGTAAACCCAATGCCGTGTTCTCTGGCGCCAAGGCGACGGCGTCGCGCAGGGCTCGGGCCGCTTGCTCGTGGTCGCCGCGGGCCAGCGCCCATTCGGCGGCCAACTCGAAAAAGCGCGCCGAGCGGCTTAGCTGCGCCACTTCTAGCAGCAGTGGGTCGTCGACCGAGGGCGCCAAGCTGTTGTCGGGTCGGGAACTCAGCCAACGCTTGGCCTCGGCGACATTGCCGCGCCCGCGGTTCGCCAGCGCCAGCTTGTAGGCGAGTTGGCCGGCTTCGGGCTCCAGCCGCCAAGCGCGGGCGAGCAGCGCAACGGCCGCGTCGTAGTCTCCCAATGCCATCTCGACATCCGCGAGTGCGGCGAGAAACAAGGCCGAATCCGGGGTCGCTTCGCTGGCGACTTCCAGTTCGGACCGTGCGGCTTGGAGCGCGCCGCCGAGGAACAGCGCGACGCCGAGCCGGTAGCGGGCTGTGGCGTTGTCCGGCTCGGCCTTGACGACATGGCGAAAATCGGTCAGTGCGCGTTCCACGTCCCCGCGTTCGGAGCGAACGATCCCGCGCAAGTAGCGCCACCGCGGGCTCTCCTCCGCCGCCAAGGCCAAACCGTAGGCTTCGCTCGCCAACTGTCGCAGGCGTTGCGCGTGGTAGAGCATGCCGAGCTTGCCCCAAGCGTCTGCGACGCTCGTGGCGTCCGCTTGGTCGGCGATGATCGCGCGCGTCTGTTCGCGGGCGGTGCGCAAGGTCTCGGCCAGCGCTGGCGGCAGGTCTTCGAATTGCCGCGGTGCGCCCTCGGCGGTGGAAGACGTACTCTCTTCCGCCCCTTCCGCGCCGACGGCGACGCCCGCAACGGCAACCAGCAATCCGATGAGCGCCGCTCTCACCGGCCGTCGCCTTGGCGCAAGAGATGGTAGCGATTCGCCGTTAGCGGGCCGAAGCGCTCTTCGTCGCCCGTAGCCCAACGCACTTTCACCGTGCGCGGCGCGCCGTTGGCGCCGAGGCCGAAGATCATGCGTGGATCGTGGGCGGAGGCGTAGCCGCCGTCGGTAGCGGCGCGCTTGCGCCGACAGGTCGTGCCCGATGCGGGCGTGGGCCCGTTCGCGGGCAGCAGCGAGACCAACGCGCCGGCGACGGGCTTCCCCGGTGCGGCGCGGAGCGTCATGCCCAGCCAAGCCGCGCCGCCGGCCGCGACGGGCGGCGATTCGTTGCGATACAGACGCACGGGACCGCTGTTGTTGGTGACCACGATGTCCGTATCGCCGTCGTTGTCGAAGTCGCCGAACGCGGCGCCCCGGCTCACCTCCACTAGATCGAACGCGGGCCCGCCGGGTTGTTCGACGTAGCGGCCTTCGCCGTCGTTCAGCCACAACTGGTTGCGTTGCCGGAGCGGGTAAGGGTCGTCGGCGTCGCGCTGCTCGGAGATCTCGCGCACGGCGCCGTTGGCGCTGAACAAGTCCAAGTCGCCGTCGTTGTCGGCGTCGAACCAGCTCGTGCCGAAGCCGGTGAACGGACCGCTGCCGGCGGCGACCCCGGTGCGGTTGGAGGCATCTTGGAACCAGCCGCCATGGTTGACGTAGAGCGTGTTCGTTTCCGTGCGCAAGTGGGTGAGGAACAAGTCGATGTCGCAGTCGCCGTCGAAATCTTCGGCGTCCACACCCATGCTTGCCTCGGCAGCGCCGTTGCCGTTGAGGGCGACCCCGGCGAAAAGCGCCTCGTCGACGAAGCGCGCACCCCCTTGATTCAGCCAGAGTTGGTTTTCGACGCCGTCGTTGGCGACATAGAAGTCGGTGCGCCCGTCGTTGTCGAAGTCCTCCGCTACCACGCCAAGCGCGCCGCCGTATGCACTTGTGATGCCGGCGGTGGCGCTGATGTCCTCGAATCGTTTGTCTCCTATGTTGCGGTAGAGACGGTCGGCGACCGGCCGATAGGCGCTTGGCGCGCAGTAGCTCAACCTCGATGCCAAGTCGCGGCAGTCCTTGTGGTTGGCCAAGGTGAAGTGCAGGTAGTTGCCGACATAGAGGTCGGCCAAGCCGTCGTCGTCAATGTCGGCGAAGCTGGCCCCTACCGACCACTCGTCGCCGGCGACCCCCGCGCTCGCCGTTATGTCGCGAAACTTGCCGCCGCCCAGGTTCTCGAAAAGCTGGTTCGGGCCGTAGTTGGCTAGGAACACGTCGAGATCGCCGTCGTTGTCGATGTCGCCGGTGGCGATGCCCATGCCGTAGCCGGTGGCGCGAACGCCGGATGCGGTCGTTATGTCCTCGAAGCGCAGGGTGGCGCCGTCGCTAACGTTTCTGAACAAGCGGTCGCCGGGCAACTCGCCCGCGCGCGCCGCCAGCGGCCCCCCCTGCACGAGCCAGAGGTCGACACGGCCGTCGTCGTCGAAGTCGAGCGCGGCCGCCCCGGCGCCGACGATCTCCGCCAGCCAGCGGTCGCCGGTCATGCCGTTCACATGAACGAAGTGCAAGCCGGTTGCCGCGGCGACGTCTTCGAAAGCCGGCTGCGCCACGCTCGCAGGCGCCACGAGCGCGAGCGCCGGCAGCGCGAGAAACCACGCGAGCCGCGCCTTGTTCGCTTTGGGAGTGGCGGTGATGCCACGGGGTGTGCTCACGGCTGCCAGCGAGTCGTCCTGTTGCCGATTGCGGGATCGTCGTTCGTCCATTGCCGCTCGTCAACCGCGGACGCTCGGCGAGCAGACGATTCGCCTTGGCTTGCTGCTGCTCAGCCATCCGCCCGTCAATCCGCTATGCTGGCTATGGCGGGGCGACCTTGGAGGAGAAACCATGCGCATCGGAATCGCCATCGGTATGGGGCTGCTTGCGAGCAGCTTGGCGGGTAGCGCGAACGCAGCCGAAGGGCAGGGCCATTCGGGGTCCGCGGCGTGGGGTTACGGACCCGAAAACGGGCCTGAGGTCTGGGGGAAATTGAGCGAGGACTACGCGCTGTGCGCGGAGGGGAGTCGCCAATCGCCGATCAACCTCATGGACTACCCTGCACTCGCGGCGGCGCCGCCGGTGGTGTTCAACCACAGTCCGACCGGTTGGCGCATCGACGGACACACCGTCGAGGTGGCGGCTACCGGTGCGAACTGGATCGAGGTCAAGGGGGTCCGGTTCGAACTTCTGCAGTTCCACTTTCACACGCCTAGCGAGCACACGGTCAGGGGCAAGTCGTTCGACATGGAGATCCACTTCGTGCATGGCAACGAGGAAGGTGCGCTTGCCGTGGTGGGTGTATTGGTCCAACCGGGCAGCGACCATCCCTTGCTTGGCGTCTTCGCTGAACATCTCGTCGAGCCGGGGCGAGCGAAGGATCTCCAGTACGCAACGATCGATGTGACCGATCTGCTGCCTCGGGAGCATCGCGGTTTCCGTTACGAGGGTTCGCTAACGACGCCGCCCTGTTCGGAGAACGTTGAGTGGTTGGTGTTCGAGACGCCCATCGAGGCGTCTGCCGCCGACTTGGCGACCTTCGAAACCTTGCTTGGCAAAAACAACCGGCCGACCCAACCACGCAACGAGCGGCGACCTTGGCTCGGGAGTTTACTCGGCGACTAGTGTGCCGTTGGGTTGATTTCTTGTAATTGAAGCGCACCCTCTGCGGGTGCCCCGAGGGTGTTGCGGCCTTGGCCGGCAGACTCGATATTGGCCGGGGCCACGCTGATCGATGGTAGAAATCAACTGGATAGGATGTTTAGTACTGGGTGTACGACAAATCCTTGGTGAACGACCTCCGGGGTCGTCATGCGGCCGATGC
>CAYGBI010000063.1:0-22117 GCA_964348085.1 uncultured Pseudomonadales bacterium
GTCGGTTCCGGTCCGACGTCGACGTTCGGCTGCGGGCGATCGAGACCGACGTCCACGCCGTGAAGGTCCAGCTCGCGGTCGTGGACACCCGGCTGAGCGCGGTGGAAAGGCACGTCGGCATCGACGGGCCGTCGCAGGAGGTCGCGGACGCGGGGCCAGAGTCTCGCCAGACGCCCTATTAGCTGCCTTCGCCCACACAAGCAGTCCGTGGGGCTTGGCGGCGTTAGCCGAGAAGCCCGACTTACGTGTAGGGAGAGCTTGGGCGAAAGGTCGGCCGATAGGAAACGGCTTTCGTGGTGCTCGCGCCACGAAAGCCGTCGCCCCTCGGCGCCGTCTTCCGCCCTAGCCCAAGCCGCACGAGTACTCCGTGGACTTCGCGGCCGTGCCGCCAAGTCCGAGGGACTGCTCGCGCCACGAAAGCCGTTGCCCCTCGGCGCCAACTTTCGCCCCAGCCCAAGCCGCACGAGCAGTCCGACGGACTGCTCGTGCGGCGGCGCCTTAGGCCGTTGGTTCCAAGAACTCCTTGATCTGCTCGGCGAGCTTGTCGCACGCTTTCTGCCGCACGCGGGCGATGAAGGGCAGGGGCACCACCACCGCCGGCACGAAGCTGGTGCCCGAAGCCTCCGAACTCAGGGTGCCGACGCTCATGCCTTGGTGGACGTCCCACACCGACGCCTCGTAGTTGGCGCCGTTCTCCCAAGAGAGAAAACCGAAACAGGCTGGGATGCCACCGGTAACGACCGTGCATTGCAGGCTGCCGCTTTCGTCCGAGCGTTGCGTGGTGCCTTCGATCCACACCAAGTAGCGGACACCGATTTCCTGAATGCGCTCGGTGATCAGCGGCCGGTTGATGACCGTGGAGAGGTCGTGCATGTTGAGCGGCGCGGTGCGTGGCTCGAACCAAGGGTAGGTGGCGTCCACGAAGTCTTGTTCCTTCAGCACCGGCAACGCATCGGCGCCGCTGTTCACGCTGTCGCTGACGCAGCTTACGAACTCATCCTCCGTTTCGCCTTGCGTCTTGTGCTTGCGCGAGAGGATGACGATGGAGTGATCGCCCAACTCCGTTTGCGCTTGGCGCACTTCCTGCACTGTGGATTGCACGCCGCAGCCGCCGGCGAGCACGGCCGCGAGAGCGAGCGGTATGAGCTTCGGGAGACCAAGGGCTCTTCTCATGGTGTTGCTCCTGCCAAATCCACCAGCCAATCCTGTATTTCCGCTTGATCGCGGAACTGGAACGAAAGCAACGCCGCCGCATCGCGCAACGCCCAAATGGTGGCGGCATTCAATCCGGACTCCTTCTGATCGATCGTGCCGTAGTTGCGCTGATTCGCCTTGCCGTAGCCGATCAGCGGCCACTCGGCCAACACGGCGCCCTTGGTGTCGTAGAGCCGCATCCTGTAGCGGATCCACACCTCGTAGAACTCGCCACCGGTTTGCGCCGGAATCGCGAACTGCACCTCGTCGATATTCGGCGCCAAAACGCCGTCCACATCGGCTGCGCTGTCCGTCACGGTGGCGAACGTCACGGTGGGGTTGGGCTCGTCTTCGGCCGTAGCCTTGTCCATGGGCACCACGGTCTTGAACATGGCGTCGAACACCTGCGCGAATACCGGCGCCTGCGAAGCACCGATGTCGATGCGGTAGTTGCCGTGCTCCGCCAACTCCTCTTCGTGGACGTAGTTCCTAAGCGCTTCGTCGAAGTACACGCCCATGGTTGCGTCGATCGGCTCCACCAGCGGGCGCGGCACGCGAACGTCCACCGTCACGGAGGCACCTCCCTTGCAGCCGCCTACCGACAGCAAGGCGATCAGCAAGGTGATCAGCAAAGGATTGGTGGCGACGCGCCGATTCATCTGTTCTCACCAAGTGGTCATCGGCATCTTAACCGATTGACCGAGTTGTGTTGCCCGTGGTCGAAGGCGCGTCGCGCCACGCCTACTCGAACCGCGGTAGCCCGACGAATGTGCCGTTGTTGCGGTAGGTCAGCTCGCGCATCAGCGCCGCGAATCTGTCGCCGGTGCGGGTGCCGAGCACCACCGGGAAACCCACCGCGTGGATGCGGACTCGGCGCTCCCCGGTTTCGTCCACGCGATTCATGCGGTCCACCCGGTCCACGATCCGCTCGATGGACTCGCCTTGGAAGTCGTCGCCGAACACGTAGATGCTGATCCGCTTGTCCTCGTCGTAGAAGACGTTGATGGCGCGCTGAATGCCCTCGACCGGGCTGGAGTTGGAGTACGCGTTCCATGTGCCCATGCGTTGCACGATCGCGCGACGAATGGCGTCCGAGTCCGGAATCCACCGGTTGGCGTATTGGCCGAACATGTAGTCGCCCATGTCGTTCATCACTTGGATGCCCTTGACCCGGGGATAGATGTCCAACGTCTCGCTCACTTTGCGGCGCACGAGGTTCCATGCGTAGCCGTACATGCTGCCGGAGGTGTCGATGACGAAGATGATGTATTCGCTGTCCACGGTGATGCCGCCGATGGTGTTGTCGGTGCGGGTGAAGTTGAGGCCCAAGAGTCGCTCCATTTCCTCGGACAGGGATTGCTTGGTGCGCGCGAACCGGGAGCGATCCCGCAGTTGCTGCTCGGATTCCTCCTGTGTGGTGGCGAAGCGGCCGAGTATGGTGGAGAGTTCCTGCTCGACGAGGGCGAGCTGCGCCAGTTCACGGCTGAGTTGACGCTCCTCGTCGCTCAATTGGCGGGTCAGCGTCGTGGTTTGGCCACGGATCTCGTGCAGCGAATCGCGCTTCTGCGCGACGATGCCGTCCAAGTTGACCGGTTCTTCGAGGACGATCGGTTCCACCGTCTTCACGATCATCAGCAACAGGATGATGGCGCCGAAGCCGCAACAGATGACGTCGAGAAACGACAGGCCGATTTCTTCGAGTTCGCGACGGCGGATCATGGCCAGTCCTCGGACGGCGACATGTACGTGCCACCGGTGGCGCGGGCCAAAGCCCAGTACGCCGATGAAGCCTGGGGGTCGCCTTCCAAGGGGAGCAGAATGGTGTTTATGGGCACGTTGCCCGGCAGCTTCTTTACGCTGTCGGTAAAGAGCCGCATGCGCTCCCTGCCGGTGATGGTGGCGCGGCGCGGCGGTCGGGTCGAGCGCGTCGGCAGGCCGTCGGTGACGAGGAATACGTTGTCCGGCGGCGGCTTCATGTCGGCGATGGCGATGGCCAGGTGCTCGAAACTGGTGCCGCCGGCGGGTACCACGGTGGCGAGTTCGGTCAGCGCGTCGTCAAGGGCCGTCGGGTCGGTCGCTTGGTGCCAACGGCCGGCCGGCAGCAGAAACCGCGTTTCGGTGTTGAACAGCGCAATCTGAAAGTTGCTGTCCAAGGGAATCTGCGCCGCCAGCCACTCCACGGTGCGTTGCGCCCGTTGCCACTTCGGCGCGCTCAGTTGCCGCTCGCGAGCCATGTTGCGTCGCCGCACGATCTGCACGATGGTGCTGTCGAGCATGCTTGCGGAGGCGTCCAAGGCGATCAGCACATGGCTGCCGCCGACGAACAGGCCGGTCAAGTACTGGCGGTCGCCTTCCCCTTTGATCTCGCGGATTCTCCTGCCTTCGTTGGCTTCCTCCTCCGCCTGCAAGCGCTGCACTTCCCGCTCCCGGCTGTCGACGTCGGCCTTCAGTTCCTCGATGCTCTCGCGCTGCGCGATCGTGCGCGCCTCTAGTTCGTCGGCTTGCTCCTTGCGCCGGTCCCGATCCTCGGTTACGACGAGTAGCCGACGGCGGGCCTCGGCCACGCGCTTGCGCTTGTCCTCCACTTGTTGCTGCAAGTCGGCGAGGTTCTTTTGCCCGGTGGCGATTAGGAAGTCGAGTTGGCGCGATTCGGACAGGAGGTCGCGGTCCACCACTTTGGTGTCGTCGTCGATCCGGTGGTTGATGATGAGGAAGATCAACACCACGGCGCCGAAGCCGCAGGACATCACGTCTAGGAAGGACAGCGAGAAGACGTTGAAACGCCGTTTGCGGGTTCGCTTGGCCATCGGCGTTGGGCTTCAGGGCATTGGCTCGTCAACGACGACGATCAGGGTGAATCGCGTATTGCCGGAAACGACGACGTCGCCGGCGGCGAGCGGGCGCTCAAAGTCGATGCGCGCACCGTTCAAGCTAACGATCGCGTCCTCGTCGGGCGCCAAGAACACGCCCCTGCCGTCGCGCTTGACGTGGAACATCGCGCTGCCGCCCGGGCAGGCGGGATGCTCCTTGGCGTCCATTTCGGCGCCCAAGGCAATCGCTATGTTGCCGCACAGCAGATGTGTAGGCGGCGTCACGGCCTTTGCGCTGGCGGCTTTCGTCCCGCGCAACGGCAGGGACGCGATGAGACGCGCGCCGCTGCCGGGCCGAACCGCCGGCATGCGTTCGGAGTGCGCTTCGATGCCTGTCGCCACGGCATTCCTAGGCAAGAGCAACAGTTCATGCCCGGCGGCTTGCAGGCTTGCCGCCAGTCCGGGCACCTTGCGTACCCGGTGGGTAATCGCCAGCGTCCCCGGCACCCCCAATGCCTTCGTTAGTAGGGCGAACCGTTGCTCGGACTTCTCCGCGAAGGCGCGTCGGGGCACATTGACTTGGCGGGCGACACCGTCGTGGTGGACGGCGATGCCGAACTCCGCGTCGTCGTTGTCGATACCGGCTACCACCTGATCGAAGAGCTGTTGCTCGCTTTGCGCGATGCGCAGCGGGTCGAAGCGCGTGGCGTCGACGAATCGATCCGCCACGACGTCCACCCAGCCTTCGACGAGGGCGGCGAAACCAGCCGCGGGGATCTCGTCGACGGCACCGCGATTGAGTTCCGGGGGCGCGCCGTCGGCCAACGCCAAGTTGGTGACGATCGCCCGATGCAGAGTGATGTCGAGCAGCCGACAGGGGCCGGTCACGTCTTGCAGGCAGGTGGCGGTTACCGCCGCGTCGACGATGGCGCGCACCTCGAACCCGGCCTCGACGGCGATACCGAGCAGCATGGCCAGTTGCTCGGGCTTGCTCGCCGCGTTTGCGGCGACGACGAGTTCTTCGCGCCCGGCGATGCCGGCGGTAGCACGTATCGCCTGCAGGTGCAGGTAGACCAGATCCGCTTGGTTGGCGACGCCGGGTGCCGGCGGCGTTACCGGATCCGCGTTCAGGCGCTGCCAGAACTCGTTGTGCGATTGGCGTGGATGCAGTCGCGACTGCGCCAACGCTTCGTTGCCGAATGCCGTGCCGTCTTGGCCCGCAAACGCGACCCCCGGCTCGGCGTAAAGCACCTCGCCGTCGCCGGTTAGGGTGACTTCCGTATCGTTGATGTCCAGCACCAGCATGATTAGTCGCTGCGCACTTGCATGTGACGGATCAGGAAATCGTCGCAGTAGTGCTGCGTATCCAACACCAAGCGTTCCTGCACCAATTGCAGTTGGTGCATCAGGAACATTACGAAGATGCTGATGACCAGCGCCACGAAGGTGGAGTTGAAGGCGACGCCCAAACTCGTGGTGACGCCGGCGATATCGCCTTCCACCGCTTGGTACGCCTGCCCCAAGGCGTCGCCGATACCGCGCACCGTGCCGATGAAACCGATCGACGGGATGGCCCAAGCGATGTAGCGCACCATTGCCAGTTCGCTATCCAAACGGTCCGACTCCGTATCGCAGACCGCCCGCACCGCGGTGGACACATCCTGCACGTTGCGCGTGGACGCGAACCGCTGCAGCGCGGCCAAGAGCGCCCGCGGCAGCAAATTGGCGCGCGTGTCGTCCGGCAACGCTTGCAGCGGGCGGGAATATTCGCGGGTGTCCTCGGGCAGAATGCTCATGCCCTCCGTCACTTCGATGAAACGTCGTTGCAGCATGCCGCGCTCGCGCAACGAGTTCCTCGCCTTCAGGCCCATGATGGACATGGCCCACAGCGCCAAGATGAAGCACGACTCCTGCTCGTAGTCCCGCAACACCACGTAGAGCGAGCGTTCCGGCACATAGGCGCCACCGGCCTCGGCTCGCTCCGCTTGGGCCGCCAGTATGGCGTCGGCATTGGGGCGCACCACGGTGACGTACACCAGATGGACGATGATGATGGCGACTACCAAGGCGGTGACTTGGTAGACGAACTCGAAGGGCAGTGTCTTTCTCATAGCCTAAATGTCTACCGGAAAGGGAACGGCGAGATCCTCGGAGATAGCTTCGCTGGGCACGAAAACCTCCGCCGCGCCCTCGTTGTCCGCGGCCGGCGTCTCGCCGGACGCCGCGGCGGTTGCGCCCGGGGTTTCGCTTCGCTCGTCATCATCGCCTCGCGCTTCTCCTGCGTCCTTATTGTCTTCTTCTTTGGCCACGACCGAGGCCGGGAGTTCGGTTGCCTCGGCTTGCGTCCCGTCGCCGGGTTGCCCGAGCACGGGTGATGCCGTGGCGCAAATCAGCATCCCGCAGCCGAGTAGGGCGGACCTCGCCAACTTCACTCGGCTCACCCGGCTCACTCGGCGAATCTCGCGATGCGAAAACCCACGTCTTCCCGCCCGTCGCTGCCGTAGTCGCGGAACGACAAGCGCAGGTCCGTGACCGTGCCTTTGCGCCAGCTTGCGCCGCGGATGACGTGATACTCGCCCTCGCTCGGCCCTAGCGGATTCAGGGTTTCCGCGCCATCGGGGATCTCGTAGTAGTCGTGCGTCCACTCGGCGACGTTGCCGCCCAAGTCGTAGATGCCTTTGCCGTTCGCCGGGAACGTGCCCACCGGTGCGCTGACGATGTGGTTGTCGTTGTAGCCGAAGATGGTGCGCGCCACCGAGTGCGACGCCGACCGGTCGGCGTAGTTGCCGTGTCGCTCGGGGGGTGGCAGTTTCTGCCCCCAAGCGAAACGTCGGGGCGTCTCTTCGCCCTCGACGAAACGCGCGGCCCAAGCCCACTCCGCTTCCGTCGGCAGGCGATAGCCCAAGGCGCCGGCATCGAAACCCACGACCTTGCCGAACTCCTGCTGATAGAAAGGTTCTAGGCCGTCCTTTTGCGACAGCCAGTTGCAGTATAGGGCGGCTTCGGTCCACGACACGCTCACCACCGGCTGGTCGCCTTGATCGAGGTCGATGTTTTGGAAGTCGCCGGACGAATGTCCCTTCGCGAAGGCGCGAAACTGGGCATTGGTGACTTCGTGGCGGCTCAGATAGAAGAGCCTAGTCAGATTCGCCGTACGCAGCACTTCATTGGCGCGCCTGCCGGGCTCCCGTCGCGACGCTCCCATGCGAATCGCGCTCGGGCTCAACAACACCAACTCGTGCCCTGCGCCGGTTGTGCGCACGCGCTTCAGCGCCTCTAGGCGGGCCTCCGCCAAGGTGAGTAGGCGTACCTTCAGTTCTTGCGTGAAGCCGGGTTGCGGGGTGAGCGTCTTACGGTAGCTCGCGTAGCCTTCTTTGCGTATCTCGATCTCGTGCGGCACCGCTGGCAGCGTGCGAACCCCCGACGCGGCGCCTTGGTGTTTGCCGTCGATCCACAGTTCGGTCTCGGGTGGCGAGGTCTCGATGGCGAGGTCGCCGTGTAGCGCCACCAAGGTGAACGACATCGCGCGTTCCTCGTCCGAACCGATCGCCACGTTGCCGGTTTCGCTGCCGTAGCCGACTTTCCAGACGCGGATCTCGTGGCGCCCGGGCGCGAGGGCGATTTCGAGCGGCGTGGTGCCTCGGTATGTGCCGTCGATGGTCACGCCCGCGCCCCGTGGCGTGGTGCGTATGGTCACCAAGCCGTCGGCCTTCGCCAAGGTCACCGGGGGCAGTAGCACGTCGCGTCCCGCTTCGATGTGCAAGATGTCGGTCCATGATCGGTAGCCGCGCAGTTTCGCGGTTATGCGATGTTCGCCGGCGAGGACCGGCACCGGCCCGGGGGTCGCGAATCCCGATTCCTCGTCGTCGATGAGCACCGTGGCGCCCGGTGGCTGGGTCGGCAGCGTGACGTCGGCCCAGTTCGGCGCCAAGGCGACGGTAACGGTCTGCGGTTGGTCCATGCCTTCCACCTCGAAAGTCACCGTGTCCGCTTGGTAGCGCGGATGGCTGATGAAGGCGGTTTGGGCACCGGCCGGCACGCTGGCGCGAAACGGCGCCTCGCCGGCCAACTCGTCGTGCCCCGCTATTTCGACCATCGCTCCCACCGGGTCCACGTCGAAGACCAACCGGCCGGGCAACTTGGTCATGGCGAGGGCGATCACTTGGTTGCGTTCGCCGCCGACCTCGAGTGCTTGGTCGAGGTCGTGGTAGCCGCTCTTGGTCGCCCGCACCCGATAGCTGCCCTCGCGCAGCAGGTGGACTTCTCCTAGGCGGAAGGCGAAACCTCCGTCGATGGCGATTGTCTCCGCTTCCGGACTCACCTCGAAGCGCACCGACTTGGCGGTGAATATGAACCAGATGAACCACGTCGCTAGGGCGACGGCGGCGAAGATCACTAGACGAGCCCGAGTGACGACCGGCTTGCGTTTGCCGGCGACGGCTTGCGTGGGCGTGAAGCGGGCCGCTTCGATGGTGCCCGTCTGAGCCGGCTGGGGTGCGCCGGCGGTGAGGTCGGGTTCTGCCAAGGCGATGACTAGTGGTCTGTCCGGTTGACTTCTCGCACTTCAGCGGTCGCTCGGCGCGTCAACCGTAGGTGCGGCTCGCTTCCGACATCGAGTAGGCCAGCAACGGCGGCAACACCGCGTTGCTGCACCGAGCGAGCGCTGAAGTACAAGAAACCAATCGGGCGGGACACTAGATGCGTTCCGCGCAGCGGATGTCCACCGGCGCCATGCCGGGGGAAAGCACGATTTCCTTGCGCACGTCGCGGCAACCGTCGCGACTGCCGACGATTACGTAGCGTCCGGGACGCAGTTTGAGCTGTGTGCGGTCGAAGACGCCGACCGGCCCCACCTTGTGTACCGTGACTTCGGTGGCGTTGTCGGATAGCAGCACCAAGGGAACGGCTTCGGCGCCTCGTTCGACGACGCGACGGAACCGCGCCACGCGCTCAGCGAACTTTTCGCCGGCTTCGGTTTCGCCGTCGGCCTTCTCGAGTATCTCTTGGGCGGCTGCGAATTCCTGGTCCGAAGACAAGAGGGCGGGATCGGCGATCACCCGATCCATGGCGAGGACCAGATCCACCCGTTGACGCACGGCCTGCTTGCCGTCACGGGCGAATTGCAGCGCGGGGTCGATGGCGAGCGCCTTCTCGTAACTGGCGAGCGCTGCGGTCCAATTCTCGCTGTTCAGCTCCGTCAAAGCGGCTTGTCGCAAGCGGTCGATCTCCGCGCGAGTGCGGTCCTGCAACGTCTGTTGGCGGCCGGCGAGCGCTGCGGGGTGGTCCGGATAGTCGCGTAGGACTTGGTCGAACGTCGTCAAGGCGCTCGCGTAGTCGTGCGCTTCGAGCGCCGCGAAACCGCGTGAAAGCAGTGAATTGCGCCGGCTCTCGGTGCGCACGGCGGCGACTTTGGCCAGCGCCGCAGGCAAACCGGCCGTGTCGGGGTCCAGCTCGCCGATCCTCGCTAGGTGTTCGTATGCCTTGTCGTAGTCGCCACGCAAGGAGGCGCGCTCGCTCTCCCGTAAGAGCGCGACGACCTCCGGCAGTTTCGCCGCGCGGTCGGTC
This sequence comes from uncultured Pseudomonadales bacterium, assembly GCA_964348085.1. Taxonomy (GTDB): domain Bacteria; phylum Pseudomonadota; class Gammaproteobacteria; order Pseudomonadales; family Azotimanducaceae; genus VXYL01. The sequence continues at coordinate 9,570 of CAYGBI010000063.1, forward strand.
CCGGCGACGGCGCGAGGATCAAGGGGGCGGATGGCGGTCGCCCGAGCGAAGGCCGCGACGGCTTTGGCGTGGTCGCGTTCCCGCAACGCTGAGTCGCCCTCGGCGAGAGCCGCCTCGAACCGCTCGTCGCCCTTCGCCACCAATGCCCGAAGCTCCGCCACGGCGTTGGTGTACTCCGCGAGCGCCGCGTCGTAGTCCGCGTCCAAGAACAGTGCGTCGGCGGCGCTAGCGCGGTCTTTGATCGCCGCCAGTTCCTCTTCGCCCCACTCGGCGACGTTCATATCCTGCTCGAGCGTGAGCTCCAGACTGACGAAGTCGTTGAGCTTCTCCTGCGCACGTTCGCGGGCCTGTTCCAACGCAAGCGCTTGAAACGGCGGCACGATCTCGGTGCTGGCAGGGCTGCGCTCAGCGCCTTGATCGGCGACTTCCGGTGCGTCGTTCGGCTCTAGCTGTGGCGCGTCGACGTGTTCAGGCAGTACGAGGAATACATAGGACGCAACGCCGACGAGGACCGCCAGCGCGACGGCGAACCACCAGCTCCGCGCCGTCGCGAGCTTGCCGCGCCATTGGTCGACGGCGGCACCGGGGCGCGCTTTGCCGCGACCTTGGCGCCCGGACAGCGGCGCCTTGACCGGCTCGATGATGCCGTCTTCAGAAGGCGGCATCAGCGTCCTCGCCGGCGAACGATGCCTGCGTTAGCACACCCTCGGCGGTGATCGGCGGCTGCGCCAAGCCTTCCTCGTCTTCGGGCAGCGGCAGGCCCATCTCTTCGTGATAGAGGCGCTTTAGAATGCGACGCAGTTGCTCGTATTGCGCGGCGACCGTGCCTTGCAGCCGGATGGTGCGGTTTTCCAACTCGATGGTGTGCGGGGAGATTTCCGCTTCGGCGGACTGGCCGAGCTCGTGCAGCACCTCGCTGTGTACCTTGGCGCCGGCGTAATCACCGATCGCCTTTCCGACCATCGCCGCGCCGCCGATAATGCTGACGACGCCGCCGTATTGAGTGACTCTGGTGTCGCTGGTTTGCGCGGCGAGGCCGGCGGCGATGCCGACCGTGCCGGCGATCGCCCGGCGCCGCGCCTTTTGCCGTTCCTCGCGATAGGCGATGGCTTCGCCGTAGGTCGCTTGGCGCCAGTTCTGATAGCTCGGGTACATGCGCGCCTTGAAGTCGTCGTAGTACTCGTCGAGCGTGTCGATGAATAGGTACTCGCGCTCGCGCACCTTGCGTACTCGGCCGAGCATGGGGTCCGCCTCGGCCGGCAGCCGGCGTAGCTCGAATACGCCGGGGGCCGATTCCGAGACGTGTTCGCCGAAGGCGTCCGGTGCCATTTCGCGAGCGAACTTCATTTCCGCGAGCGTGCGGATGGCATGCACATCCTCTTCGTCGAGCGTCTTGCGGTATGCGAGCATGTCGTCCGCCAAGCGTCGATAGGTGCTTTGGAACGGGTCGATGCCCGCGGGGATGGTGTCGGCGTATGCGAACTTGCTCGCCAGCGTCTCGTAGGTGGTGTCGAACCACTCCACGCCGCGGGCGTCCGCGACGCTCAGGCGCGTGATCAAGCGCTCGCCGTCGGAATGCACGATGGTGCCGGTGACGGTCACGTCCACGGCATGGGTTGGTCGCGGCACTACCCGCACGGCGCCCCAATTGCCGGTGGATTGCAGCAGATCCTTGGCGAAATACGCCATGTAGTTCGCTTCGGCGCGACGCACCTCTTCGGTGATGTTCCGCGCCACCCGGTCGTCGAACGCATCCGGTACGTTGGCGTCGAACACCGCCACGCCGACATCCAAGAGAAAGCTCTCGTTCACCGCATCGAGCTGCTCGGGCGGAGTCATGTCGACCACGCGCACGGTGTGCGAGCCGCAACCGGCGACCGTGAGAAGGCCGATGGCGAATACGATGGCTCTGTCGCCCACGTGCTTTCCCCTCATCTGCTGGAGCGGCCGCGCTTCAGGCCCGCCATGTAGCGCTCGTATTCCTCCCACAGCTTCTCGCGCAGCTCCGGGTCGGTCTCGGCCGTGGCGGCTTCCCGAAGCTGTCGCGCCAACACATCGTTGTCCTTGGCGTCCGGCGTGTCGGGTTCGACGGGCAGGGGCGGTTTCGGCGTCGGCACGGAAGCGACAACGGTACGTCGGCTCGGCGCGCCGCCTTCGGGCATGGCGCCGTCACCGGATTGCGACACGCCGGCGTCGTCCGGGCCGCCGATGTCGCTCTGCTCGCCGGCGTCTCCTGGCACTGGGGCGGGCTTGACATTGCCAGCGACGATCATGCGGTCTTTGAGGATTTCACCGTCCAAGTCCTCCAAGGCGCGCGCCAATTCGTCGCTGCCGGTACCTTCTTCTTCCTCGTTTGCGCCGTCTTCGGACCCTTGGTCGCCGCCGGCGGCGATTTCCTCGCCGTCGCTCCCGGCGCTTGTTTCTTCGCCGTCGCCGGCGGGCTGCTCTTGCTCGCCATCGGTGCCGTCACGGACGCCTTCGCCGCCGGCGACGCCGGGCAGTTCGGTGCTCGTCTCCCAGCCGTCGTCGCCAGACTCGCCGGGGTCGCTTCCCGCCGTTTGTTCGCCGGCTTGGCTGGCGTCGGTCGGGTCGCCGGTATTCGCACTCGAACGCTGCGGCGATTGGCCGCGGCTCTCGGCGCCGGGGTCCGCGCTTGATTCGCGCTGCTGGCCGGACGGCGATTGGCTGCCGTCCGAACGCGACGGTGGTGCGGGTGCGCTCGGCGTTGACGGACGCGAGGGCGTGCTGGGCGACGATGTTGGCGAGGGCGGGGACGAGCTACTCGGCGACGGCAGGGACGGCCGCGAGGGTAGCGACGGGCTGCTCGACGGCGAGGGCAGGGACGGTGGCGAGGGCAGCGACGGGCTGCTCGATGGCGAGGGCAGGGACGGTGGCGAAGGTAGCGATGGGCTGCTCGACGGCGAGGGCAGCGACGGGCTCGGCATTTGTGGAACTCTTGGCATCGGCATCGTCGGCAGCGAAACAGCGCAGCCAACGAGGGCAGCCATCGTCCCGAGCGCAACGCAACGCGCCCAAACCGCTAATGAGGCGGTTCGTTTACGCGAGTGTTTCATAGCGACCTCCCTAATGTCCTGTCGGGTTGACTTTCTCGCATTCCAGCGCTCGCTTCGCGAACGCGAGGCGGACGTTCACCACGGCTGCTGGAATAACGGCACTCACGGTCTCCGTCTGTTCAAGGCGTGGCCAAGTCGGCCACGGCCGACTGCTGTGGGCTGATGTCCGCTTGCGCGGCGGAGTAGTAAACGAACGCATGTGTCACCCGCAAATCGCTGGTCGCCTGTGGCGTTTGGCCATCGAAGGCCGGCCGGTAGCGGGCTCGCCTGACCGCGCGCCGCACTTTGAAATCCATCAACTGCTCGGGTTCGGAACGCAACGTGTCGATGCGACTTACAAAACCCCGCTCGTCCACATCGATGGACAACTCGATTACGCCTTGCTTGGCATCGTCGTCGCCGGCGCGTTCGGGTTTCTTGGGGTTCTGTGGCAGTGGCAAGTAAAGGGGCGTCGGCGAATCGAAGGTTTGCGCCAGCAACGGGGCGTTGTCCTGCAGCAGTTCCCACACCCTCCGGTATAGCGACGTAGCTCGAGCGTGCTTTTCGAACATAAGGAACCAGTCGCCGAGTTCGAGCATCGCGCGCGCCACGTCCTCGCTCGATGCGTCGTCCCTAGTTTGCACCAGGTTGATGATCTCGATCAGCGCCCGCTCGCCTTTGGCGAAGCTGCTCACGGCGGTGCCGCTGCTCCGATACTGAAACCCCGTGTACGAACCCAAGGAGGATTCGCCACTCGACCGGCGCGTATAGAACGGTGGAAAGCGCTCGTTCAGGTAAGTGGTGGCGACGCTGCGCAACGCGCGAATGCGCGCCGGATGATGATCGTCCAACTTGCTTTCGGCCACCTGCACGGCATGCTCGTACAGCGCCCGCGCGGAAAAGAGGTCGTACCTCGACATATACCAGTCGGCCAGTGCGAACAGCCCCGGCAGAAGCGCCGGGTTGTCGCCGCCGTGGCTGCGCAGCAACACGCCGTAGGCGTACTCGTGGCGCCGATTGGCGCTCTCGAAGTCGCCGCTCTTGGCCAACAACCGCGCCTCTCGGTAGACGATGTCGACTTGGCTCGGGTGATGCAGTCCGAAGTTGACGCGGGCGATGTGCAGCGCACGGTCGTAGGCGCCAAACGCGCCGTCCCCGTCACCGACGCCCGCCAGCGCGTCGCCGAGCACCACGAGTGGCCGCACGAGCGCAGCGTTGTAGCGGTCGGAACGCTGTTCGATCGTCTCGATGGTAGCCGCCAGGATGTTGATCGCGTCGACGAACTCGGTCACTGCGACCCGGCCCGCGGCGTTGTCGACGGCATCCTGTTCGGCTGCGGAAAGCGCTGCTGCGCCATGCGCCGAAACGGCGCCCGACGACAGTCCTAACGCCATGAAAAGCGCGACGGCGGGTGCCAAAAACGCGGGCCTAGTTGATTTCGTGGACATTTGCCTCAAGTTGGATTCGCTGCCAAAGGGCGAGTTCCACTAAGCCGAGTTCCGACAAGAGAGTTTCAGCATAAGGCGATGGCGTCGTCAAGCGGCCGTTCCCGCTTTCGCGCGTAAGCAAATCACCACGAATTCATTGGTGCTCCCGCTGCCGGCGGTCGGCCGTTGAGCGCAGTCTGGTGCTTCGTCCGACCACCATGGTACTAATGAAGACGACGGCTACGTTGGGCCTGCCTTGCGACTCTCGTGGGGCGGCGATGCGGTTTTCCCTTACCTACGACTGTCCGGGTCCACGCCCGCGAGCCAAATCAGTCTGCCACCCACGCGCCGTTTGGCGATGCCGCGAATCGCCCGATTGAGATCCCTCAACCGGGAAGAGTCGGGCGAAATCCGGGAGAGATAATCGGCGCACGCCTCGACAACCTCATAGAGGGGCTCCGCCACATCCTTTGAGGGCAACCGAACAGCTCCCGGACCGTTGGCTAAGAACGACACATACTCGGGTACGCCTACCGAGCGGCAGTGTCCCCACGAGACCTCCACCGAGTCTCGGCAGCGTCGAAAAACGACATCCGGGAAAACGCCTCCCTCGCTAGCGGCGACAATCGCATGGCGCGACCACCATTGCTGCCACGACGCTTCCCAATCTTCCTCCTCCGCCACGTCGAGCGCTGGGCTTGGGAGCGCGTTCCTGTGCAGCGCTGTCCAGCCATCGGCTGCGTTGTTCGCGCAAGGCAGACGTTCCTCGTGCAGCAATGGATCCCAAGAGTGGGCGAGCCATTCGAGCAACGGCAGCAGATACCAGTGGGAGGACTCGACGGTTTCCCCTGCCTCCAGATGCGCGCATAGGTTCGTACCCTGGACCCAGATCTGGAATGCACCCCAAGAAACGCCGAGATCGGTATCGACTGCACGACCGTCATCCGGATCGTCCATGAAGCCGACCTTGATTGCGAACACGTCGGTGTCCCCGGCCAGCCTTTCCCAGCGTGTAGACATAGTGGCCTTCAGTTCCAGTGCCGACCGATGTCTCGACGTCTCACCTGACCATTGCGACGCCCTGCGGTGCGTCGTCTGGCCGAGGCCCCGCTACCCGGGGCGATGCCACCAAAGCGCCTCGATGCTGGCAATCCAAGGTGTGCGTTGACCACCAAGGACTTGATGGCCGAGTAAGTGGTCAGCTTGATGTGCCTTGCCCGTAAGCAAGTAGCGACCGTACTAATCGTACTAACTGTGTGTGCATTTCTCGTCTAAGTGTGCGTAGGCGCAAACCGCGGTGGACGCTACAAGTCACTGCGGTTGCACGTTGCGCGTCCCGCTCTATTCTTGAATGTGAGCCTTTTCCTGACTGTGTCTATCTCTCTCTACTGCGATCAAACCCTCGTCACGGTAGATGAGGGACGTCGTTACTGTGGCGTATTCGGTAGGGAACTCGATTGTTTGGACTTTTGTCTCAACCGTCAGGTCGGCGACCGACCCAACGATAGACGTTGATCCTGGCGTAGGCCGCATAGCGGTGTAACGCAAACTGCCACCGGCGTCTTGGCGGATGTTCGCGGGATTCACTGCTTGCGGCAGATCAACGGGCTTTAGCATAACGACCGCAATCTCCCCGTCGGAGTCAACCACGACCGCAAAGAACCTACCGCCAACGTAGCGGATTTCCACGCGGTATTTGCCTTCCGCGAAGTCGGCGTTGAACGACGACGGGCGGGCCTTCACCCAATACAGGTCTTGGCGGATGTTCGCGGGGTCGCTCGCACGGAGCGCGACGCCTTCTTCGCGCAAGGTTTCGCTGGGTTGCGGCAGATCAGTGGGCTCTGGCGCCATGCCCGCAATCTCGCCGTCGGAATCAACCGCGACCGCAAAGAACCTACCGTCAATGTAGCGGGTTTCCACGCGGAATCTGCCATCCGCGAACGAAATGCTGTCCGCGAACGCAACGCCACTAGACGGCAGGGCGGAATCAGCCAATGGCGCGGCTGGCACACCGGTAAACAAGAACGCCACGGCGAAAGCCGTTGGCGAAATCAGGAGCTTCAAGTGCTTCATGGCCAGCCTCTCAATCGGTCTGGAGATTCTGGTTCGGATTATGGCACAACACTTTCCCGAGAGGCGTCGTTCGGCGGGGCGGGCCGTGGTATGTTGCGGGGGCAATTCCCAAGGGAGCGTGGTGTGGCCGATGCGCCCGGCAACTTCGACCTTGTACGCGACGCCGTGCGATGCGCCGTCTGGCCTAGGCCTCGCTACCCGGAGCGCTTCCGCTGAAGCGCCTCGATGCTGGCAATCCAAGGCACCATCGGTGCCGATGCCCAAGGTGTGCGCCGGATCAACCTGCCCGGTCAGGCGCATCTAGAAGGGGCTGGCCGCACACGACTAGGCCGCGCATTGCGCGGTTCACTCTTTCACTCGCGCCGGGCGCCGGCGTGTCTTGGCGAGTTCTGGATGGTTCGTAGCGCAGCCAGCGTTCGACGGCGAGCGGGGCGGATCATTGGCACCCGTTAGCCGGCGAGCTGACGCGGCCGGCGCAACGGCGGGGCGTCGCGGCGAGGTTTCGCTCGGCACGAAACTGGCGTTTTCGAGTGGCGCGCTCGAAGAGGCCGTGATCAGCGCGGCCGGCGTCGCCACGATGGTCTTCTACAACCAAGTACTCGGTGTCGACCCGTTCCTTTGCGGGTTGGTGTTCTTCATCGCCAGCGTGGTCGATGCGGTGTCGGACCCGCTGGTCGGCTCGCTCACGGACAACTTCCGCTCGCGCTGGGGTCGTCGCCACCCCTTCATGCTGTGCTCGACGCTGCCGCTGGCGGCCGCCTTCTACCTGATGTACGCACCGCCCGGCGGCTTGAGCGAATTGCAGTATTTCTGGTGGTTCCTCGGCACCATGGTGATGCTTCGGCTCGGCAAGACGTTCTTCACCATTCCCCACGATGCCCTCGGTGCGGAACTGACGGACGACTACCACGAGCGCACCTCTATATTTGGCTACAACACCGTGGTTGGCATGGTGGGCGGTGTCGTGATGGGCGTGTCCGTGCTCGTGCTGGTCTTTCCGTCGACCACCGAATACGAGAACGGATTGCTGGATCCTGGCCGATACCCCGTGCTCGCCCTCGCCGGCGCGGCTTGGATCGGCATTGCCTTGCTGGTCTGCGTTGCCGGCACCCGAGACCAGATCCCCAACCTGCACCGGACCGAGCGGACCCGGACCAGCGTCTTTGCCTACCTGCGCGATCTCGTCGAGCTGCTCAAGAGCCGCTCGTATATCTCGGTCTGCGCGGCATGGCTGGTGATGGCGACCTCCGGCGGCGTGCTGGTTGTCGTCTCGACGTACACGTACATCTACTGCTACGCACTGCCGACCGAGACCTTGACCCTGCAACGCTTCGTGGCGATACCCGGCATCCTCGTCGCGCTGCCGCTGGCGGCCTATTTGACGCGCCTGCTCGATAAGAAGATGACGGTCGTTTATACCTGCATTGTCTGCGCGACCTTCGTCGGCCTGCCGCACTTCCTGCGTATGGTCGGCTGGTTTCCCGAGAACGACTCCGTTTGGATGGTGCCGATGCTGTTCGGCAGTCTGCTGATCGGGCTACTCGTGCTCCCGGTAGTTCCCATCGTTATCGACTCGCAGTTGGTCGATGTGGCGGATGAGATGGAGTACAACACCGGACGCCGCGCCGAGGGCGTGGTGTTCTCCATCCGCTCCTTCGCCATCAAGGCAACCTCCGGCATCGGTGGGCTCATCGGCGGTTTCGGGCTCGGAATCATCGGCTTTCCGGAGGACGCATCCCGAGCGACGCTTGATGCGGGAGTCTTGAATGGACTCCTATTCATGTCCGGCCCGCTGTACTGGATCATCGTGTTCTCTGGAATGCTATTTATGGCGCTCTACAACTTGGACCGTACGCGCCACAACCAGATCATGTCGGCCTTGGAAGCGCGGCGCTCTCAGAGGGCCTCCGCTCGTTGACGGCCTTGGACTCTGTCGTGGAGTATCTCCCCCTATTCGGAAAGAACCGCACGCCAGTTACGGTCTGCTCATCACGCAGGTGGAAAGAAACACGGACTGGCGACAGGCCGCGCTTTCGGACCCACGAGGCGACGGATCTGGTTTAACGTTCGCAACGCAGAGGCTTGGGTCGAGACGACCCTGCCATCGGCGAGGACTTGGCGATAGACAGCAGGCAGGCAATGACATGGCATCGTTGATCGTTCACGGAGTTCCACTCTCTCAACCCGTTCGGGCCGTGCTCTGGGCATTGGTTCGCAAGCGCAAGGCGTTCCGTATTTCGGCTAAGACTCCCGGGGCCACGGTAGAGGGCGGCACCCGGCACCCGACCTTCTTGGCCATGAACCCGGGCGGCACGATGCCGTGCATCGAGGAGCCGGAAACCGGCTTCGTGCTTGGGGAGTCCAACGCGATCCTCTGCTACTTGGCGCGCACCAACGGCTGGCACGACCTCTATCCGGAAGATCCCCGGGCGGCGGCGAAGGTCGACTGGTACCTCCACTTCCATCACCAGGGCGTTCGCCAAGCCACGATCGGCTATATCGCACCGGCGTTCCGGAAAGATCTGCAGTTCCCGGAGCACGTCGTGAGCGGTGCGAAGGCTGCCGCGGAGCGTGCGCTCGGTGCGCTGGATACCGGGCCGCTGGCGAACTCGCGGTTCATCGGCGGCGATGGCCTCACGATTGCGGACCTCGCGGCCTACGGGGACCTCGGCCAGTTGCGGCCGGAGTTCACGAACCTCTACGACTTCTCCAAGTACCGGAATGTCCAACGCTGGCTCGACGACATGATGCAGGCCGACGGACACGACGACGTGCATGTGGTGCTGGCCGAGCTCGGCGACATCAGCGTCGTGGGCCCCACGGGGGCGAGGCTTCGCGAGGTCAACGTCATCGCCATGAAGGCGCTGGCGCGACAGGTGGCGGGGTTCGGCGACTGATCGAAGGGCGTACCGGAGGCGAGGCGAATCGCCGGTGCGATGCTAGCACTCCTTCGGACTTGGCGGCGTCAGCCGGGAGGTCCGACGGAGTGATAGGGCGGCTCGGGCTGGGGCGAAAGGCGACGCCGAACGGCGACGGCTTTCGTGGCGCCAGCTCTCGGCGGTGGTCGCACGGGTGTCGGATACCCTTGCGACCACCCGCGCTCACATCTGGTAGCCGATTTCCAGTCCAATCTGTCGTGGGTTGTGCCAGTAAAGCGTACCCAAGGCGTCTCGGCCGCGGAGAATCTCGTCGTTCGCGAGGTTCGTGCTGAACAGCGCGATGCGCCACTTTTGCCCGGGGGAGCGCAGTGTGGCGCGGGCGTTCACTTTCTTGTAGTTCGGAATCACGATCGTGTTTCGTGAGTCGGCGAACTGCTTGGCTACCCAAGCATGATCCAAGTGGAGATCCAGTAGCCACGAGTTGGCGACGGGCAGGGAATAGTCGAGCGCGATGGACACGCTGTCGTTGGGCGCGAACTGCAGCTCGTTGCCGTCCTCGGCAGTCTGAAAGGGCGCCCCGACATCCGTTACCTCGGTATCGTTGATATCGGCCGCAAAGCGAACGCCGAATTGGTCGGTGACGACAACCTGCAGCTCCAGCTCGAATCCCGTGATTTCGGCGCCGCCGCTGTTGGCATTGTGACTGTCGCCGCCCGGCGCGATGGCGGGGTCTCTGACGTAGACGAGCATGTCTTGCCAATCGAGATAGTAAGCCGAAGCAAGGACAGCGGCGCGACCGTCCCATAGTGTCGCCTTCAATCCAATTTCGTAGTTGTCCAGTTCATCGCCTTCGAAGAACAGCCGGGACCGGGAGTCGATGATATTCTGCTCAAGGCCCGCGATTACCTCCGCCCGAGTGGCGTCGTCCAAGGCCGGGTTGTTCCTTGCGTTCTGAATCTGCGTTTCGAATTGGCCGACATAGAACTCGAGGTTGTTGTTGACGTTGCCCGGGCGGAAGCCGGTGGTGTAGTTGAAATACGCCAAGAGGTCATCTCTGGGTAGCCACGAGAGCACAAGTTTCGGCGATACGGGGGCATCGTCGGTGCCGGTTCCGGTGTTGGTGAACTCTTGCTGGAGATCGGATATCCGCACGCCAACCGTAACCGCCAACGTCTCGGTGAGGTCGTAACTGGCTTCGCCGAACACCGCGTACTCTTTGAGGAAATCGGTGTGGGTATTGGCGGGCACGCTCAACAGCGGATCGAACGCGGCACCGAAGGCTTCGCGACCGGGCCAGTAGCCCGCTTCCTGTTGGTTCTGAGTGTGATCTTCGCTGTCCTTCCAGAAGAAACCTGCTGTCCACCGGAAGGCTCTGTCCCCGGGCGACACCAAGCGAAACTCCTGCACCCAGCGTTCGCTGTAGAAATCGCCGATGCCGCTGATCGCTTGGACGTTCATACCGTCGGCGGTGAAGACCGGACCGCCGAGGTTGAATACCCCCGGCCATCCGGGACAAGGAATGCTGAAACTCCTTAGCGCGGCGCAAGCTGGATCGTCCGAATCGGCTAGGGTCGCCCCACCATAGAAGTAATCCAAGGTTCTCGCCCCGGTTTCGGAGGACTCGGCAACCGAGGGAATACTTCGGTCGGTATAAGACGTCAACGAGTTCAAAGTCGCCCAGCCCAGATCCCACTCGACATCCAGACTGAATATGTCGACCGAATCCTCTGACTTGGGCTCGAGTCCGGCAATCCGACCGTGCAATGCGTCGTATGCTTGAAACGTTCCCAAACCGCCCTTGGTCTCTTGCACGCTGTGATGCACCGTGCCCGTGACCATGAACATGTCGCCTTCGTAGCGCACAGCCGCGCGGGCGCCGGTAGATTCCGCCTCGTTGAAATCCGCCTCGAACGGCTCGAGGTTGTCGATAAAGCCAGCCGTCTGTGATCGCCACGCGGTCAACCGAAACGCGGCATTGTCCGACAGGGGTAAATTGATCATGCCATCGATCCGATTGGACGAGTCGTCTGACGCCTCCATGGAGGAGAAGCCCGCGTTAACGGCGGCATCGAACGCGGTCGCGTCGGGTTTCTTGTACAGATAGCGGATCGTGCCGCCCTGCGAACCCTCGCCGAACAGAGTGCCTTGCGGCCCTTTCAGCACTTCGACTCGTTCGATGTCGAACAGCGTGCCGCTGACTTGGTTGTCTGGACCCAAGGCTGCGGTCACCGGCGTGCCGTCCAAGTAAACCCCGATCGTCGCTCCGGTAGGCGCGTAGCCAATGTTGCCGCTCTGTGACGAGATGCCCCGGATCGTGTAGCGAGCTTCTCCGTTCAAGGCGCCTTGCATGCTCAACCCGGGGATCGACATATATAGGTCTTCCATGCTCTGGGCGCCGAGGTCTTCCACGAGTGCGGCGGAGATAGCGCTGATCGCTTGGGGCGTCTTCATCAACTCGGTCTCGCGATAGGTCGCGGTGACGATGACCTCTTCGATGACGCCTTTTTCTGCAGCTTCTGTGACTTCTTCGGCGCTTGCTTGTGAGCAGACAGCCGTTGCGAGGATGGCGGGAAGTACAAGGGACGCGATTAGCGTGTGGTGTGTGCGCAAGAGTCGGTCCATGTTCTTTCTCCGGGGGATTCGCAAGCAGCTTGCATCGGCCAGCCCGTCGCGTCAACGCAAGCGCAGGCTAGCAGTCCGTCGGACTTGGCGGCGTCAGCCGCGAAGCCCGACGGAGTGATAGGGCGGCTTGGGCTGGGGCGAAAGGCGGCGCCGAGAGGCGACGGCTTTCGTGGCGCTAGCAGTCTGTGGGACTTCGCGGCTGACGCCGCCAAGTCCGACGGACTGCTAGTGTGGGCGAATGGCAGCTAATAGGGCGTCTGGCGAGACTCTTGCCCCGCATCCGCCACCTTCTGCGACGGCCCGTCGATGCCGACGTGCCTCTCCACCGCGCTCAGCCGGGTGTCCACGACGGCGAGCTGGATCTCGATCGCCCGCAGCCGAGCTTCGACGTCGGCCCGGAACCGGCTCAGTTCGCCGCGCAGATCCGAGATCTGGCGGTTCATGTCTCCCCGTAGCTCGAAGATCTGCTGGTTCATGTCCCCGCGTAGCTGGTT
>CAYGBI010000064.1:0-21794 GCA_964348085.1 uncultured Pseudomonadales bacterium
CATACCCCCGTTGGCCCCCCGTATGGGTCAAATACGATATTGATGGCCTGTTCAATCGTCAAGACAGCCTGAATTTCCAGAGCCAGCGCCACGAAAGCCGTCGCCTACTGCGCCGCCTTTCGCCTCAGCCCAAGCCACCCTGCGCCGCCCCAGCCGAAATCACCTGTCGCATCCCCCGGCACCGTCAACCGCTCCGAACGGTAGGACCCCGTCACCGGATCCCCCCAACCAGGGACAGATCGTTGTCGCCTCGACCCCAGCCCACCCGCCGTCCAGCGTCAGTCTCTCGCTCAGGCGGCGCGCCCCACAAGCCCGAACTGCGCATGATCCGCCTCCTGCTCGACAGGGTGCGGACGATGCGGAGACGCGACTGACCCTTTTCAAAAAGCGAACGCCCTGCGGCCCTGCCTAATAACCAAGTAATTTGGTCAACTATTTGCTACAGTCCGGTTCTCCCGCTCCGACACGGCATTGGCGATGGCAGAATCCACCACGGAACTGGACCCCCTGCTGAACCGCGAGTACGCGGCTGGCTTCGTCACTGCGATCGAGTCCGAGACGTTGCCGCCGGGTTTGGACGAGACCGTGGTGCGCGCCATCTCCCGCAAGAACGAGGAGCCGAGCTGGCTGACCGAGTGGCGTTTGGATGCGTTGCGGCGGTGGCGGCGCATGCGCCATCCCCGGTGGGCGCATGTTCAGTTCCCGGACATCGACTTCCAAGCGATTTCCTACTATTCGGCGCCCAAGGGCGAACGGCCGAAGTCCCTCGACGACGTGGATCCGGAACTGCTCAGAACGTACGAGAAGCTCGGTATCCCGCTGCACGAACGTGCCAAGCTCGCCGGCGTCGAAGGTGCGGATGCGACGACGGGACCGCCGTCGGTGGCCGTCGATGCGGTGTTCGACAGCGTGTCCATCGCCACCACCTTCAAAGACAAGCTCACCGAGGCGGGGGTGGTGTTTTGTTCCATGACCGAAGCGGTGCGCGAACATCCAGAACTCGTGCGCAAGTACTTAGGCACCGTGGTGCCCAAGCCGGACAACTTCTACGCCGCGCTCAACTCCGCGGTATTCAGTGACGGGTCGTTCGTCTACGTCCCCAAGCACACCCGCTGCCCGATGGAGCTCTCCACCTACTTCCGCATCAACGCGGAGAACACCGGGCAGTTCGAGCGCACGCTCATCGTCGCCGACGAGGGCAGCTACGTGAGTTATCTGGAGGGCTGCACCGCGCCGATGCGCGACGACAATCAGCTACACGCGGCGGTGGTGGAGCTAGTCGCCTTGGCGGACGCCGAGATCAAGTACTCCACCGTGCAGAACTGGTATCCCGGCGATGAACAAGGCCGCGGCGGCATCTACAATTTCGTCACCAAGCGGGGCGCCTGCTTGGGGGCGCGCTCGAAGATCAGTTGGACCCAAGTAGAGACGGGGTCGGCCATCACTTGGAAGTACCCGAGCGTCGTCTTGCGCGGCGAGGACTCGGTCGGCGAGTTCCACTCGGTGGCGCTCACCCGCAACTTTCAACAGGCGGACACGGGCACCAAGATGATTCACATCGGCCCGGGCACGAAGAGCACCATCGTCGCCAAGGGCATCAGCGCCGGCCGCAGCCAGAACAGCTACCGAGGTTTGGTGCGCATGAACCCCGGCGCCGTCGGCGCGCGCAACCACACGCAGTGCGACTCCCTGTTGATTGGCGATGCCTGCGGCGCGCATACCTTCCCGCACATCGAATCCAAGCTGCCCTCGGCGGTCGTCGAACACGAGGCGACCACGTCGAAAGTCAGCGACGATCAGCTCTTCCTCTGCCAACAGCGGGGCATCGAGCCGGAGAAGGCGGTGGCGATGATCGTCAACGGCTTCTGCAAGGACGTGTTCCGAACGTTGCCGATGGAGTTCGCCGTCGAGGCGGCGAAACTCTTGGAGGTGAGCCTCGAAGGGGCGGTCGGATGAGCCTGCTGCGGGCGGAAGACGTACACGTCAGCGTCGACGAAGAGCCCATTCTCAAGGGCCTCTCCTTGGACGTGGCGGCGGGCGAGGTACATGCGTTGATGGGGCCGAACGGCTCCGGCAAGAGCACCTTCGCCAACGTGCTCGCCGGCCGTCCGGGCTATCAAGTCACTGCCGGCTCGATCACCTTGGCGGACCAAGACTTGGCGGATTGCTCGCCGGAAGAGCGCGCCGGATTGGGCCTCTTTCTCGCCTTTCAGTACCCCATCGAGATCCCCGGCGTCAGCAATATGGAGTTCCTGAAGGCCGCGCTCGACGCGCAGGCCAAGAGCGCCGGCTCGCCGCCGCCGTCGGCCACCGAGTTCGTAAAGCGCGCCCGCGCCGCCGCTAGGCGTCTCGGCCTCAACGTCGACTTCTTGAAGCGGGGCGTAAACGAGGGATTTTCCGGCGGCGAAAAGAAGCGCAATGAGATTCTGCAAATGTTGCTGCTCGAACCGCGGCTCGCCGTGCTCGACGAAACCGACTCCGGCCTCGACATCGACGCCCTGCAGGTGGTCGCCGAAGGCATAAACGCCTTCAGGGACGCGAGCAACGCCGTGCTCTTGGTCACCCACTACCAGCGCCTCCTAGACCACGTCGTGCCGGATCACGTACATGTGCTCGCAAACGGCAGGATCGTGCGCTCGGGAGATCGATCCCTCGCCTTGGCGCTCGAAGAGAAGGGATATGGCTGGCTCGACGATTGAAGCGAGGCTGACCGAACGCCTGCTCGCCGGCGAGCCGCCGCGTTACGCGCCGTGGTTCGACCGCGCACCCTGCTTGGCGGCGATCGAGCGCAATGGTTTGCCGGCGCCACGCTCCGAGTCTTGGCGCCACACCAACGTTCGCCGCTGGTACGAAACCGTACTGGCCAACGGCGATTCGTCCGAGGCCGGCGAAATACGAATAACGGCGCCGCCGGGCGTCGAGGTGAAGACGTTCTCGGAACTCGGGGCCGACGAACTCGCCCTGCCCTTCCTCGGCGAGGATTTCGACTGGAGCAGTGCGCCGCTCGCCGCCGTCAACGGCCTCCTGCTCGGCGCCGGCGTCATCATCCGCGCCCGCGGGCAACACCCCGAGCCCGTGCGCATCGAGTCGCTCGGCGCCGCCTTCCAGCAAGTGCTGCTCGTGGTAGAACCGAACGCGACCCTCACGGTGATCGAAGAACCGGCGCCGTTCACCTACCGTTTGGTCGAGGGAGTCGTCGGCCGAGGCGCGCGACTCGACCACTGGCGTCGGCAAGCCGTCGCGCCGAGTCGCGAGTGCAGCCTAGTTCGCGTGCGACTGGCGGCCGACGCCCGCTACACGCTGGCGCAGGGATCGAGAGGCGCCGATCTGCGCCGCAACGACATTCGGATCACGCTCGCCGGCGAAGGCGCCGAAGCCTCCATCCACGGCGCTTGGCGGGTCGGCGGGCGCAGTCATTTGGATAATCAAGTGACCGTGAGCCATGCCGTGGGCGGCGGCTTCAGCCGCCAAATCTACCGTGGCGTCGCCGCCGGTCGAGCGCACGCCATCTTGAATGGCCGCATCCACATCGCGCCGGGCGCCGACCGGACGGACGCGAGCTTGACCGCCAAGAACCTGCTCGCGAGCGACGAGGCTCAAGTGTTCGCCAAGCCGGAACTCGAGATCCACGCGAGCGACGTGAAGTGCGGCCACGGCGCCACCGTGGGCACCTTGGACGATTTGGCCATCCACTACCTGCGCTCCCGCGGCATCGCCCACGACGACGCCCGCGAGCTCTTGCTGCGCGGCTTTCTGCGCGAAGCGATCACGGACACCGATGGCGCAAGAGCCTTGGGGCTGGTGCCGTGATTTCCTGCCGCGCGGACTTTCCGCTGCTTGGCAAGCGTAGCGATGTCGTCTACCTCGACAACGCCGCGACGACGCAGAAACCGGCTCGGGTGCTCAACGCGCTGCGCGACTACTACGAGACCGCCAACGCCAACGTGCATCGCGCCGCGCACCGGCTCTCGGACGACGCCACGCGCGCCTTCGAGGCGGCGCGGGAAACCGTCGCCCGGCGGATACACGCAGGTTCGCCGGACGAGTTGGTCTGGACCCGTGGCGCCACCGAGGCCATCAATTTGGTCGCCGCTTCCTACGCGCCGTTGGTACTCGGGGAAGGCGACAATGTGCTCATCACGCAAATGGAGCATCACTCCAATATCGTGCCTTGGCAGCTCGTCTGTTCGCGCACTGGCGCCACGTTGCGCGCCGTTGGCGTGCTGGCGAACGGCGAACTGGATATGGCGGATTTCGACGCCAAGCTGGACGAACGCACCAAGATCGTCGCCGTAGGCCATGTCTCTAACGCGCTCGGCACGGTCAACGACTTGGCGACCTTGATCCCGAAGGCGAAAGCCGCCGGCGCCGCCGTGCTGATCGACGGCGCACAGGCGGTCGCCCACTACGCGGTCGATGTGCAAGCGCTCGGCTGCGACTTCTACGCCTTCTCCGGCCACAAAATGTACGCACCCACGGGCATCGGCGCCCTGTACGGACGGCGAGCGCTCCTCGACGCCATGCCGCCGTGGCAAAGCGGCGGCGAGATGATCGAGCGAGTACGTATCGAAGCCACCACCTACGCGCGCACGCCATTGAAGTTCGAGGCGGGCACGCCGCATATCGCCGGCGCCATCGGCCTCGCCGCGGCGGTGGACTATCTGGACGCCCTAGACTTGAAAGACGTGCAAGCGCACGAAGACGACCTGTTGCGCTACGCGACCTCGCGTTTGAGCGAAATCGAGGGCCTCAAGGTAGTCGGCACGGCGGCGCGGAAAGGGCCGGTGTTGTCGTTTCTGCTCGACGGTGCGCATCCGCACGATGTCGGCACCCTACTCGACCAACAGGGCGTGGCCGTACGCACCGGCCACCACTGCGCGATGCCGTTGATGGACGCGCTGAAGCTGCCGGGCACGGTGCGGGCGTCCTTCGGACTGTATAATTCCCGACGCGACGTGGACGCCCTAGTCGCCGCGGTGAACAAGGCGCGGGCAATGCTGTAGGCGAGCTTGAGGACGGAGCGATGTCAGCACAGGTATACGACCCCACCAACGACGCCGGCGCGAACGCGATCTCCATGACGGCGGCGGCACAGGCGCATGTGCGCCGGCAGCTTGTCAAGGAGGGTGCGGATGCGCTGCTGCTCGGCATCACCGAGAGCGGCTGCAACGGCTACATGTACTCGCTCTCCTTCGTCGCAGCGAACTCGGTCGGCACCCGACACTTCGACTTCGACGGCGTCACGGTGTTCGTCGAGGACCAAAACTGGCCTTTGGTGCGTGGCACGCAGATCGACTATGTGCGCGAAGGACTGAACGCCGCGCTCACATTCAAGAATCCCAACGCCACCGGCGAGTGCGGCTGCGGCGAGAGTTTCTCCGTTGGGGAAAGTGCGCACTAGCCGGCGTCGAGGCCGGCTATAGAGCAAGCGGATAGAGCGGGACGGAGGCGGGACGGAGAATGAAACGCCAAGTCATCCCCTTGGCGCGCGCGGTGGACGCGCGACTGGTCCCCACCGGCGCGCCGCTCGCCATTCCGGCCGGCGCCTTCGTCACCTTGACGCAAGACTTGGGCGGGGCGTACACCGTGATACACAACGGCAATATGGCGCGCATCGAGGGCGAAGACGCCGACGCCCTAGGTTTCGAACCGTCGCGGTTGACGTTTGCGCCGCCCGCCGACGGCAGCGTTTCTCAAGAGCAGGTTTGGCAAGCGTTGCGCACCGTCCACGACCCGGAAATTCCCGTCAACATCGTGGATCTCGGGCTGGTCTACGACTGCGACGTCAACGCCGGCGAGGTGTTGATCGACATGACTTTGACGGCGCCCGGTTGTGGCATGGGGCCGGTATTGGTGGCGGATGTGGAACGGCGTGTCGCCAGCGTGCCGTTCGTTACCACAGTTCACGTCAATCTGGTTTTCGACCCGCCGTGGCAACGGTCGATGATGACCGAGGAGGCGCAACTCGAGCTCGGTCTTTATTGATGACCGAGACCTTGGACGACGTCCGCGACACCTTCGCCTTCTTCGATACTTGGGAAGACCGCTACCGCTACATCATCGACTTGGGCAAGGCACTCCGGCACCTGCCCCTTGAACACAAGGTCGAAGCGAACTTGCTGCGAGGCTGCCAAAGCCAAGTCTGGCTGGTGCCGAGTTACGACGCCGACGCCGACCGTTTGCGGCTCGCCATCGACAGCGACGCGCACATCGTGCGCGGCCTGATCGCGATCGTGTTGGCCGCCTACGACGGCAAGTCGCCCGCCGCCGTCCTCGCCTTCGACATGGAGCGCCTCTTCGATGAGCTCCAGCTCATCAATCATCTAAGCCCAACCCGGGGCAACGGGCTTCGGGCCATGGTCGGTCAGATACGCGCCATTGCCAGCGGTTACGCGAACTCCGGCCAGTAACACTCTGTTTGAAATAGGGGTGGACTCAAACGCACCTTTGCGATAGTCTTGAAATCAAGGGAGGGAGACCGGGTAGCGAAGTCGCGCCATACCAATCAATACTTCACGGTGCGCGTGAACACTTGGTCGCCTATGTCGTTCTTGGACGTGATCGCCAAGGAGGGTGTGTTATGTGCGTCGTGTTATGAGTATATGAGGAGGAAACATTGAGCCGCGCTCAAAAGAAACTACCCCAAAACAACATCGAGATGCGTAAAGTCATCGAGAAAGATCTCCAAGCTTTCCTAGCCAGCGGCAATAAGATCAAAGTCATTCCGATGGGGGTGAGCGGCCAGGACAAGATGGGGAGAAGCAAGAACATCGTGATCTCCCGCAAACGGCAAGCCACCCTGTAGCGACCTCGCGGCTTGTGCCGGCAGGCGAACGCTTAGCGACGCGTTCGCCTGCTGGCCGACCCAAGGCAACAACGCTTGGAACGCTTAGATCGAGGCGAAGCAGAGCCATAGGGGGCTCGATGTCTCAATCGAAGTTTCGCCACACTGCCCGAGAGCGCGTTGGAGCGAAGCATCCGCCCTGATTGAAGGCGAAACAGGGCCGCAAGCGGCTTGCCGCCTTGGTCGAAGTCTCGCCAGACCGCCTGAGAGCGTTGGGGCGAAGCATCCGCCCTGATTGAAGACGAACCAGGGTCGTAGGCGGCTCGCCGCCCTAATCGAGGTCTCGGCAGATCGCCTGAGAGCGTGTTGGGGCGAAGCACCCACCCTGATTGAAGGCGAAGCAGGGACACTGGCGGCTCGCCGCCTTAATCGAAGTCTCGGCAGACCGCGGGAGAGCGTGTTGGCGTGAGGCGCCGGCTCTTGGATATCTGTTGTTCACGCTGGCGACTTGCTTGATCTCGCCGCCAACGCGCCAAGTCGGCGGCGTCGTCCACATCCCACAGTTCGTCCAACAGCGCAACCCGCAAGTGTCGCGCCGCATCGAGCGTCGCCGCCAATACCGCACTCGTGCCCCACGGCACGCCAGCGAACACCTCGACATGGGGCCTAGCCATGGCAATCAGACAGTAGCCGCCGTCTTCCGTCGGCCCCAGCACTAGGTCGGCGTCCGCCAAAGCCAATAGCGAAGCATCGACATAGCGGGCCGTGAGCGACGGAATGTCGCAGCCCACCAGTGCGGTGACCCCGGCCTCGAACGCCGCCGCCATTCTCGCGCCGAGGTCGCCGGCGGGCTGCGCCAACACGGGAAACCGCAGCGCCCGCCCCGAAAGCGCTTCGCGATCCCCCTCGAGCCAGATTTCGGGGACGAAAGCTCCGCTGCCGGGGTTCAGCCTCGCCAGCGTGGAGTCCAATAGGTCTTCATACGCCGAGAGCGCGGCCTCGGCGCCGATCGTCTTCGCCAGCCGAGTCTTGACCTGCCCGTGAACGGGTGCGCGAGCGAATATCGCCAACCTTCTCTGCGGATTCCTCACGTCGGTCATTCGTGTCCTGTCCGGTTTGCTGCCGGGTCGAATATGACCCGACATACGCAGTCGTCGCGCCTTGCGGGGCCGCGTCCGACCGTTTCTCGGTGCGACGCGGACTCCACCTCGGGCCGTTAGCGCGTTAGCGGTAGTAGCGAGCCGCCAAGGCGTCCGCGTCCGCGCCGAGAAAATAGCGCAGCCGATACCACCACATCGATAACACCGTGCGCGCGATGCCATCCCGCTGCCAACGCCTTGCGGAAGTGGCGATGCGCGCCCGGCGGCGACGACCCGGCTGCAAACGCCGGAGGCGCTTGCACAGTTCGACATCCTCCATCAGCTTGAGCGGCGGTACGCCGCCCGCCCGCGCCAGTAGTTCGCGATGCGCGAACAAGCCCTGATCGCCGGTGGCGATGCCGGTGACGGCGACACGCCAATTCATCGCATTCTCAACGACGCGCAGCGGCCATGCCGCGCTGTCGAGCCGCACGTCGAACCAACCCCAACCCGGCTCGTCCGGCACCGCCGCCAATGCTTGCAGCACGCCCGGCGCAACCCGACTGTCCGCGTGCAGAAACCACAACCACTCTCGAGTCGTGTGCGCGACGCCATGGCGAAGCTGTGAGCCGCGGCCCGGCGTCGTCGAATAGGCCGCGTTCGCTAGGCGGCGGGCGACGGCAAGACTGTCATCTTCGCTGCCGCCGTCCACGACGACGATTTCGAGCGCCGCCTCCGTACGCAAATCCGCGACCAAGGTGCCGAGGGACGTCGCGTCGTTCAAGACCGGCACCACGACGCTTACCTTTTCGAGGCGCACGGCGTTGACGAACCGGTGTAGCCGGTCAGGCGCCGCTGGCTTCGACGGCAAGCTGGAAGCGCACGAGGCAGTTTCGCACCACGCGCTCGGTGTCTTCCGTCAACACATAGCGACCACGGACGAGCTCGCGCACCCAATCCCGAACCCGGCCTTCGTATTCGTCCGCATCCGGCAAGTTCTTGGCGAAGCGGGTGAAGCCGACAAAGATCGCCGGCAGCATCGATGCACCATTGTCCGGATGACGAGGGTTCCATCCCGTATGACAGGCGACGGGCACGGCGATGTCCGGCAGTCGCACGCCGGCCGTCTCGTTCAACGTCTCATCGACATCCGGTACCAAGCGTGCGTACGGCGCTCCCTCCTCCGCTGGGAATCGGCAGATGCCCTCGTCCGCACGGGCACCAAGGTCGAGCTGCGCAAGGCCGCCTAGCCGGTTCGCGTCCAAGCCTTGGAAGTCGTCCAAACGGGCGAACTTGTCGAGCACGCGGCCGCGCGGGACGAGCGTACCGGCTGCCAATGTGGGCACCGCCGATGGCGGGGGCGCACGCCCCGCAAGCCACGCGTCGAGATTGATGAAAGCCGCCCGCACCAGCGGAGAATGATCGACGATGTTGAAGGTATAACGGGCTTTCTCGCCGGTCAGCGCGAAGGTGTTAGTGGGCGGTAGGACGCCGCCGATGTGGTGGGTTCCCGCGAACAGGTAGTTGCGTTCCCGGTCATCGGTCGGGAGATCGCGTTCTCCGTCCGGGCTGACGTGCGTAAGCGCCGCATCGCCCCGCCAGTACTCCCACGACGTATTGGTGATGACGACTTTGGGCTTGTGACGCAAACGCGCGTAGAGGCCGTCTTCCGAGCCGGTTAGCGGGTCGCGCATGGTGGCGCCGGCGAATGGAAAGCGCTGGCCCAAGGCCGGCACGCCGGCACTCGACGGCTGCGCGAAACGGTGGTTGAAGTCGCCACGCTGGCCGCCGGCGATGTGAATGTGGACGCCGTCGAACACCCGCTCGCCGGCGGCATCGGTGTTGAGACCCAAATACAGCAAGTGCCTGAGCACGCGGCCCGTTTGGGAGGCGCCGAAGCCAAGCACCCCGCCAAAGCGGGCACCGGTCGGCCCCTCGCCCCGGCGCAGACTGGCCGCCGCATCGCGCAACGCGAGCAAGCCGCAGCCTGTCACCCGCGCGCCGCTCGCTCGGTACACCAAGGTGTAGATGCGTCCTTTCTCGAAGCCGCCAGCCAAGTACACGTGACGGTCGCTCGGCATGATCGTGTTGCCGCGTTGACGGGCGAACCGCCAGCGCGAGCGCGCAATCTCGGTAAGCGGCGCGTTGTCGTGATCGCGAACGAATAGCCGGGCGCCGGGGTTTTCCCCATCCGCAGGCGGATAGGTCACCTCGCCAAGCTGACCGAAAGAGAGGAAGGGCCGGTCGCTGCCTGGCTGCATGCGACACACCACATCCCCGGCGACGGGTCGTCTATCTTCTAAGGCCTCCGGCGCGTCGAGACCGAGGCCCGCCGACACATCCCACTGCCAGCCGATACTGGCGACCGCGAAGCCCCGACGAAACAGAAAACCGTCTCCCGGCGCGCAAGGATCCTCGTTCAGCGCCGCCGGAGAAGCCCGGTTGAACATCGAAAACGCCAGTCGTCGGCCACGGTTCGGCACGTCCACGAACAGCTTGTCGACTCGCCCGTCCCGGGGCGCGACAAGCGTGAAGTCGCCACTGAAGCACACGTCGCCGAGCGTGTTCCGGGGCGCCAAGTGGAGGTCCACGATGCCGACGTTGCGAACGTCCAACGGGTCCACCCGATAGTGAACGCGACCTTGGTAAATCAGGAAGGCGCCAGCCTCGCCAAACGAGCGGCCCTCGGCATAGCTTTCGCAACTCGTTGTCTGCCAATGGGTCGACGCCACGGTCTCGCGCCCTGCTTTGCTCCTTCGCTTGGCGCGAAACGTTAGCAAGCCCTGCCATTGAAGGCGACCGCTTTCCCGGGCCGTCCCTTCACGGCGTCGCCGGCTCCCCTGCGTCGATAGCCGCAACCGTGTCTCCGTCGGCCAGATAACGCAGTGTCCGTCCCGGGCCAACGACGACCCAGTCGTCCACCGCCACACCCGAAAGTACCTCCTGAAACTCGTCATCGGAACGTCCGACTTCAAGGGCCGCCTTGCGCACCGCGCCGGTCCATTCGGCATCGAGCGCGAGGGGTGGATCGCCCTCCTCCCTACGCACCACATAGACGAAATGATTCACCGCACCTAGGATGAGGTCGTCTTCGCTGACGAGGGCGCGAAGGGGCACGGCTGGCACTTCAAACCCCGAGGCCATGAAGATCTCCGCCCGACAGGACATGCCGGGACGCAAGCGAAAGTCCTGCCGAACCGCGTCGGCCAAGCGCACACGGATGCGAAACGATAGGCCCCGCCGATCCGGCTGATGCTTGGCGGTGTTGGCGATGAACTCGACGGTGCCGGTCAAGGGCCGCTCTGGATAGGCAATGGCGACGACCTCCGCCTGCTGGCCGATGCGGATGTGCGACACGTCGGCTTCGTCGACATAGACCTCGGTGAGCAGGCTCGCCGGGTCGGCAATCACCATGAGGCCGCTGCCGGGAATATTGGTAGTGCTGGCGATCGCCGTCTCGCCCACCTCGATGTCGAGCGAGGTCACCACGCCCGAGATCGGCGAGCGTATGCGGGTTTTGTTGAGATGCTCCTCGGACTGAGCCAGCGTCGCGGCCGATTGCGCCAACACTTGGCGAGCCGAGTCCAAGTCGATCTCCGCCGTACGCAGCCGATGGGCGCTGCTTTCGAACGCGTGTTCGTCCAGCAGTCCGCGCTCGAACAAGCGCCGGTTACGGTCGTGCTGTCGCCGCAGGTTGGCGATGGCGAGCTGGCTGCGCTCGATGTCGATTTCCCGCAGGCGCACGGCGGCCCTGTTCTGCGCGACTTGTGCGAGGTACGCCTCGTCGTCAATGACGAGGACGAGGTCGTCCCGTTGGACGGTTTGGCCTTCGACGACATGAATGGCCTTGACTTTGCCGATCACTTCGCTTGTCAGAGACACTTCGTTGCCGTGCATGATCCGACCCGAGGCGAACACCGACGGGCGAATCTCGCGCAGCGCGACCGCTTCTATCTCCACCGCCCTGCCAGCCGAGCCGCCCATACCAAGGCCCACCAGCGACGAGACGACAACCGCCCCGACGACCAAGAGTGCCGCCGCCCTCCGCGCGCCAAACGCCATCGCTATACCTCCTCTTCCACTAACCCGAGCAATGCCACGGTGGCGGAGACGGTAGCGGCGCCAAACGCCGCGGCCAGCACGGCATTCAGGGGTTTGCTGGTGCGCGCCAACAGCCACGCCACGAGCGCCACAAACGCGCTGGCGACGATATAGCGCATACGCTCCAGCCACCGCAAAGCTGGCAGCGCCTGCAAGTCGGCCTGTACCTCGGCGGTGCGGGCGATGTCGTCCATCGTCAAGGCGGCCGGCGGATCCACGAGCAGTAGCGCCACGCCGATCCACATATACACCGCGAGCAACCACAACGACCGATATATGGCGCCGGCGACTGCACGAACGTTCGCCCTTCCGTCGAGCCACCACAACATGAGGCCGCAACTCAAGGCGAACACCACGACCATGCCGAACACCACCGCCGCCAGCATCATGGCGGTGATGTAGGCGGTCAGTCTCGCGTAAACGAACAAGGCCGTCTGTTCGACGAACATGCTCTCGACGCCAACCACGGCGAGCATGACCATGCCGAGCAACCACGCCGCCACCGGCGGCCAAGAACCGCCCAATGCGCGCCAGCACCGCTGCATGAACGCTTCTTGGCTCATTTCGCCAAACCACGCGCGTCGGCCAAGCTGCCGGTGACCGACGCTTCGATGCCGGCAGCGGTCGCCAAAGCGACAACGCCAAAGACCAACACCGCGCCCAGCCGAGTGGTCTTCAGCAGTTCCCGATTGAACCGAGACCAATCGAGCGACACGCGAAAGCCTTGGAAACCCACCGCGCCGGCGACGCAGAGGGTGCCGAGTTCAAGCACGCCGTGGGGAACGAGCAACTCGGCGATGACGGCGCTGGACAGTCCCGACCAAGACGCCACGCTGATCGCCTGGCCGAGCAAGATGCCATTGGCGAGAAGCACCATGAACGTGATCACGCCGGCGGACACCAGTCCGGCCAGCAACCAAACGTACACGATGACGTTGCGGGTGAAGATGAAGAGGAAGAGGTCCGTCACAGACCTCGATTCATCGGCTCGTGGCGGCTCGGCACCGTCGGTTTCCGGCGAGTCGTCGCCAAGCTGCGCCTCGTCCTTCGGCACGTCGGCTTCGCCGAGCCGATTGGCCCACTCCGCCACGCCGTAACCGATGGCCATTCCGACCAACCAGACCAACCAAGACAGCGCGAACGCGCGCCCCCACCGTATCGGCTCCATCTCTCTCCGTAGCCTCTCCGCAGTGCCGCTCCCGCACCCCTCGCCCGTCCGGGGCAGGTAGGGGTACGAGTCAAGTCGACGCCACGCTAAGCGAGTTGGGGGCGAGAATGTGCGCGAATGGCGGATTTCCTACACGGATTGAAGCCTGCGCTTACTTCGAAGCCCGGCGGCCGAGCGATTGGCGCCGGTGGTTGGCATTCCGTAGGGGTGTCGGCTCAAAACCCGGCGGCGACGAGATCTTGCAAGCGCACCACGCCGACGGGCCGGCTGCCCGCCAAGATGACGAGTTGGGTGATTTGGCTGGCCTGCATTTGCCGCAAGCAGTCGATCGCCAAGGAGTCGGCGGTCGTCGAGCCCTGCACCCTCGCCGGCGCTGCGCTCTCCGCCCCCCGCCGGCTGCGCTCGAAGCACTCGCCGACGGTCAACTCGCTAACGCGCTCGCCACGCAGCAACAGGCGACGGATGTCCGCATCCGTGACCACGCCGGCATGCTCGCCGGTGGCCTCGGTGATGATGGCCATGCCGATGCCCTTGGATGAGATTTCGTAGACCAGGTCCGGAAAGCCGGCGTCGGTGCGGATCACCGGCAACGCCTCGCCTTGAATCATTACCTCGGCGACGGACAGCAGCAGCCGCCGGCCCAGCACGCCACTCGGGTGAAAGCGAGCGAAGTCCCGCTCGGTCAACCCTTTGCGCTGTTGCACCAAGACGGCCAGTACGTCGCATACCGCCATCGTGGTGGCGGTGCTGGTGGTGGGTACCAAGTCGAACTCGTCGATTTCCGGAACCGCGGGGATGCGCAGCGCGATGTCGGCGATGGAAGCAAGGCGCGAATCCGGCACCGTGAGCGAAATCACCTGCCCGCCGGTGACGGTCTTGAACTGACGGGCGAACTCGAACAGCTCCTCGTTGCCGCCGCTCTTCGAGAGCGCCAACAGCGCCGAGCCGGGGCGCACGATGCCCAAATCGCCATGCAGGGCCTCGACTGGATGCACGAATGCCGCCTGCGTACCCGTGGAGGACAGGGTCGCCGCGGCCTTCTGCGCCACCAAACCGCTCTTGCCGAGGCCGGTCACCACCAAAATGGAATCCAGCCCCGCGATCAACTCGACCGCCTGCACCAGTCGCTCGTCGAGCAACTGCCGCGTTCCTTCCATGGCGGCGGCGTATGCGCCGAGCATTTCGCCAGCACGCTCGATCGGCCCGTTCATGGGCACGACCCCGTCACCGAAGCCGCCAACCGAAGGCTGGTCCGCTCGCCAACCACCATACCGCCAGGATCCGTCAAGACCGTCAAGCGAGGAGAGTAGACACCCTTTCGGCGATCTGCACGCTGTTCAGCGCCGCGCCCTTGCGCACGTTGTCCGACACCACCCAGAGGTTTAGGCCGCACTCGTGGGTGAGGTCCGCTCGGATGCGTCCGACGTATACGGCGTCGTTGCCGACGGCGTGGTCGACCGGCGTAGGCGCGCTGTTGCCGTCGTCGACCACCACGACCCCCGGGGCTTCGCGCAGCAGGTCTTGCGCCGCCAAGGGAGAAATGGGCGTGTGCGTCTCGATGTGCAACGCCTCGGAGTGCCCGTAGAACACGGGCACCCGCACGCATGTCGGGTTCACCAAGATGTCGTCATCCTCGAAGATCTTCTTCGTTTCCTCGACCATCTTCATCTCTTCCACCGAGTAGCCGCTGTCGAAGATGTCCCAAGCATGGCTGACGGCATTGAACGCGATCTGCGAGGGATGCGCCTCGAACGCGTCGAGCGGCTTCGCGTTCAGCAAGTTGGCGGTTTGGCCGGCTAGCTCGCGCACGCCCGCCATACCGGCGCCGGACACGGCTTGGTAGGTGGCGACGTTGATCCGGGCGATGCCCACGGCGTCGTAGATGGGCTTCAGCGCAACGGTCATCTGAATCGTCGAGCAGTTGGGATTGGCGATGATGTTCGTGCCGATGCCATCGACGATGCGATGCCCGTTCACCTCCGGCACCACCAGCGGCACGCCTTCGTCCAGCCGAAATTTAGAGGTGTTGTCGATGACCACGGCACCGGCGTCCGCGGCCCGGGGGGCGTGGTCGCCCGAAATGGCGCCGCCGGCCGAGAACAGCGCGATTTGCGTATCTTCGAAGTCGAAGTCGTCGAGCACCTCCACGGCGATCGACCGACCCGCGACCGAGTAGCGCTTGCCCACCGACCGCTCGCTGGCCAACAGGCGCACATCCCCTACGGGAAACTCCCGTTCCTGCAAGATCTCGCGCATGGCTTCGCCAACGGCGCCAGTCGCGCCGACGATGGCGACATTGAGTTTTTCCACGGAATTTCCTGCGTTGCCGGGCCTGCCAAGGCCACAAAGCCGTTGCCTACCGCACCGCCCTTTCGCCCTGGCCGCCCACACCCGGGGCGTGCGAAGCCTACCGCAACGGGCGTCAGCAAGTAAACTAACCCGCCTATGCAAACCCCGAACCTAGTGCTCGCCTCCTCGTCGCCGTACCGACGGGAGTTGCTGGAGCGTCTACGCCTGCCATTCGCCGCGATCACGCCGAATGTCGACGAATCCCCCCTGCCGGGCGAATCGGCGCGGCAACTGGTGTTGCGGCTGTCGCTTGCCAAGGCACGCGCCGTCGCCAAACGCAGGCCGGACGCGGTGGTGATCGGCTCGGATCAGGCGGCGACCTTCAACGGTCGCATCCTCGGCAAGCCGGGGAGCGCACGGAACGCGGTCGACCAGCTTCGCGAGTTCGCCGGCCAACGAGTCTACTTTCTCACCGGCCTCGCAGTGGTACGGGCTGCGAGCCAACGCGCCGCCACTCACTTGGACGTGACGTCGGTGCGCTTTCGCCGCGCCTCCGTCAACGAGTTGCGTCGATATGTCGAAGCGGATTCTCCTCTTGACTGCGCCGGCGGCATCCGCATCGAAGGCTTGGGGCCGCTCCTACTCAATAGCATCGAAACCGAGGATCCGAGCGCGGCGATCGGCCTGCCGCTGATCAAGCTCGGCCAACTCCTGCGCGCCGAGGGCATCAACCCGCTTCGCTGAACGCCTCGAAGTTCGCGGGAAGCGGCGCTTGGAAGCGCTGCTCGCCACCACCGACCGCCAGCGTCAACTCGCTGGCGTGGAGCAGCAGGCGAGTTGCCGTATTGCCCTTGGCGTACTTGTCATCGCCGAGGATCGGGTGGCCGGCCGACGCCGCGTGAACGCGGATTTGGTGGGTACGCCCGGTCTTTGGAAACGCCGCCAGCCAAGTCGCGCCCGAGTTCCGACGGACGACCTCGAAGTCCGTACGCGCGGCATCGCCCGCGGCGCTGACACGCACCCGTCGCTCGCCGTTGGCAAGCGCGTAGCGTTGTAGCGGCTCGCGCACCGAACGCAGGCGCGCAGGCCAACTTCCGGTGACGATCAGATCGTAGCGCTTGCCGACCAGACCGTCCCGGAACTGCTTGTGTATGGCGAGCAAAGCGCGTCGGTTCTTCGCCACCAACAGGCAACCCGAGGTGTCGCGGTCCAGCCGATGCGCCAACTCGTATCGCGTCCTCGGGTCATGGCGCCGTAGCGTCTCGATGACTCCGAACGACACGCCGCTGCCGCCATGTACCGCCATGCCGCTTGGCTTGTCGAGCACCAAGATGTCGTCATCCTGATAGATGGCACGGGCAAGCAGAGCCTCGAACGCGCCCAACGGCGCCCGGGCAACGGCTTCTCCCATGGCCTGCGGTCGATACGGCGGAATACGCACCTTGTCGTCCCGACGCAAGCGCGTGCCGACCCGCGCCCGAGAGCCGTTCACCCGCACCTCTCCGCGTCGCACCATGCGGTAGACCCGGCTCCTCGGCAGGCCCTTCAGCTTGGCGAGCAGAAAGTTGTCCAACCGCCGACCGTGTTCCTCGCCGACCACGACCACTTGCGGGGGTGCGGCCGCGGATACGCCGGCCCGCTCGCTGGCTTCCGTCTCCGCCATAACCATGCAACCCACCCTTCGAGACCCCATCGTACCGTGGCTGCCCACTCGACGACGCGAAGCCTTGGCCGCGCCATGCCGACTCGTTGCCCCAAGCCGATCAGGCTACGTCCCGCTCAAGGCGTAGTGGCGCGCCAGTCCAAGCGAATGTCCCAATCATGAACTTTCGACGCCGGGAGCGTCGGCGCGGTCTCGTTGTCGATGTGTCGATACACGTTGACCGGCGCCTGCACGGTGGCCTCCCGCCCGTAGATGTAGTCTTGGTCGGCGACGATGGCGCGGTAGGCCTTGTTCAATTCGAGCGCCCGGGCCAGCGAAGGAACGATGAGCTCGTAGACATCCTCGGCCAGCGCCACCTGTTCTTGATTCACCGTCCCGTCCGGGTGGAAGTAACGAGCGAACATCTCCGGATTGCTGCGAAACTCGCCGCCGCCACCGACGCGCGTCAAGTAGGTGAGGATCTCCCCACGGTCCTCGCCCCAACTCGGCGCGTCCGGCATACCGCGAAGGTCGATGTAGCCCCAGCCGTTGACGCCGTCGACCTTGCGCGGGAAGCCGAAGGTCTTGTCGATGGTGGCGCCCACCGACGTGTGGCAGCCCATGCAGTACAGGTGCTCTTCGTAAGTCGCCGCGCGCAACGCGCCGGCGCGGTCTTCAATGAATCCTTGGACGGCCCACCCGAACTTGTTATCCAAACCCCGATCACCGAGATATACATACTGGGGAAGGTGACCCAGTTCCTTCTCGTAAGCCTCCAATTGGTAGTGCCGGTCGTAGACGACCTTTCGATAGGCCACCCACTTGCGCATGTAGCGCACTTCCTTGATGCGCCGAGAGGGCTCGATGGTGCCGTCGCTTGCGAATCCCAAGTAGCGCACGGTGTGCAGGAACTCCGTGCCTTGTGGATACAGGTACGCGTCCAGATAGGTCGCTTGCGCCGCGCCGACGTATTGATCGCGGGCAGCCACTTTCGTTACCACGCCGTACCGGCCGTCGCCGTTCAAGTCAGCGTCCACTCGACGTTCGTCTATGGGCCAAGTGGAGACGGACGGCAAGCCTTTGACGACAGCCTCCACGATGGCGAGATTGGCCTTGTAGACATCCAGCGCGTAGTTGCCTTCGGCATCGGTACGGAACACCGGCGGCAAGCGA
Source organism: uncultured Pseudomonadales bacterium (assembly GCA_964348085.1). Classification (GTDB taxonomy): domain Bacteria; phylum Pseudomonadota; class Gammaproteobacteria; order Pseudomonadales; family Azotimanducaceae; genus VXYL01. The sequence goes on from CAYGBI010000064.1 coordinate 18,237, forward strand.
ATCATGATGTCGTCGATGGACCCGTTGGTCGGCCAGAAAGTGCTCGGAAACGGCTTGTAGTTGAACGCCACCCAACCGCTGCCGTCCCGTGAGAAGCCAGCTTCGTCGAACGCCTCGGCACCCTCGTGCAGGTTGGCGAGATCGGGAATCCAGCCGCCGAAGCCCGTTGCGCGAAGCCTCTTCGGCAGGTCGCTGTAGTTGTCTTCGTCGACCCACGCCAGGATCTCATGGTCGCTGATCGCCGCCACCTTGGCGGAACGGTCCTCGAACAGATTCCGCCAGTGATTCGTCATGCCCAAATCGCTGAAGCTGTAGGCCACCTGCAGATCGTCGTCGTTCATGGTGTTCTCCCTGCCCGGAATGTGACGCTGGTGGCAGACGTAGCAGGGATTGAATTGGCCTTCGGTGCGCGTATAGCACTGCGGCGGAATGATCGCCTCGAAGTTGTGAACTGTGCGCACGGGATGTACGTCGGGCAAGGGGTGCGGCACCGCCTCGCTGCTGGTGCGCAGGTACGCCAGCACCTGCTCGTGCAGGGGTGGTGTTTGGTCCGTCGCCTGTCCGGGCACGGCCTCTGGCGCGACATCCTGCGCCGACAGCGGACTGAACGGAGAGAGCGCCGCGCCGAGCAGCACCGCCGCCCGATGCATGGCGCTCGTCCTAATCCAGCCCACCCAGCCCACTACCAATCCAAGGTGATTGGCGCTTGGTTCGAGAGTGCGCGTATGCGCCTCTGCGCTGGCGTCCGGGACTCCAGTAGGCTGAGGAAGCTCGCGTCGGAATCCGATGTCGTCGTGCAGCTCGTTGCGCTGCTCAGATCCCAGCTACCGAAGAGTCCGGTCGGTTCGACCGTCGGCGAGCATGGCGGCGGCAGTACCTTGCTGACATCGAACTCCCACACCGCATCGCCCATCCCTTCCGGCACGGCTGCCAAATCGGTACTCGTGGGGTGCTGAACGGCGATCGCGAACTTGGTGGGCGCGACCGGGTTGAAGATCATGCCCGTGGACTCCGAACCCGCTACTTGAAGACTCATGAAGTGATCCAGCGACTCGCCGACCCCGTCGTTGTTGGTGTCCCGCACGAACCACACGTCGCCGCCGACATCGCCGCTATTGGGCGAGTCCTCGATCACGTAGATGTTGCCCAAGGCATCCTGGGCCAAGTTGTCCGGCGAGTTCAGTTGGCCCGTAGTGGCCGGAAAACCGACGTTCTTGGGCGTATCTCGGTTGACCAACTGCCGCACCCTCGCCTTGCGGTTGCCCAGCATCTCGATGGCGATCACCGCGTGCTCGGACGTGGTGGCCACGTAGAGCACCTCGTTGAAGTTGCCGAGCAGACCCACCTCCATGTCCTCCGGACGACCGTAGGGCGTGGCGCCCACGTCGTCGGCGGCGGCCCGTCCGCCACGGACCTCGGGATTCGTGCGCGGATCCGCCGTTGGGCCGTCGCGGAACGGGTCGGTCACGTCCCCCAACCGTCCGCCCTCCTGGTTCGTCAGCGGCACCCAAGTGGCGAGGCCAAAACGCTCGGCGTCGGCATTGGCGCCTTCATTCCAGTTCGCGGCAGGGTCGCCGCCCGTTCGGGCGAAGGCGTCCACGGAGAGCACGAAGGTCTGGCCGCCGCCGGCGTAGTCGCCGGCGTTCTTCAACACCAACGCGTAGATGGCGCCCGAGTTCCACTCGTCAATGTAGTAGATCACGCGGTCGGGATACTTGACGCTGAAGTTGATGCCTTCGTGGGCGACGTTGGCGATGCTCTGCAGCACTCGATAGTCTTTGCCGACTTCAAGCGACGAGGCCGTCGCATCTTTCGGCGCGTCGCCCAAGGGATCGAGAATCTCGACCACGCGGCCGAGGCCGGACCACTCCTCGCCAAGCAGCACGGTGCCGTTGGGTGTCCAGCGCGCCGGGTCGAAGGCCGCGAAGTCGAAAGCCCAACCCGCGCAGGCGACTTGGGGACAGGTGCCGTCGGCACTGGCGGCGGAGTCGCCGCTGAACAGCAGTTCGGTGCGATCCTCGACGGTGTCGTGGCGCGACATTCCGGCGCCGAACGGCGTCTCGTGGGGAATGAACAAATAACGCCCCGAGGAATCGTAGGCGAGCATGTCGAACATCGACGAAGAAGAGCTCGCCGCCACGCGCTGGATGGACTGGCTGCGGTCGGCTTCCACTTCCCGAAGACTCATCAGATTGGTCTGGGTCGTGCCGACCGGCGCCTGCCAAGGAGACGACAGCTCGTTGATGTGATTGGGTGACGCTACCGCAGAGGACTGGGTCAGCGGATTGAAGAACGGCTCCGTGCCAGCACACGCTAGCTGCGAAGCGATTAGCGCCGCAGCCGGAAGCGCGGTGCGAACGAAGGGTCTCGTCATTTGTGGTTCTTTCCTTGGGCTAGTTGAGCCGCCACACGATCGACCCGACATTACACTTTCGCTTCGAGTTTTTGGGATATTCGATTGTGGCCAAAACCAAGACAGGCGGCCTCGGTGCCGGCAGCCAACAGCGCATGCGACAACCGAGCTAGCGCCCTGTCGGACTTTGGCGGCGTTTAGCCGAGAAGCCCGACGGGGTGCTAGGGCGGCTTGGGCTGGGGCAAAAGGCGGTGCCGTAGGCGACGGCTTTTGTGGCGCTAGTGTCCCGCACTAGAAATGGGTTGAATTAATAATTGGGCTTCTAGACCTCCGCCGGCCGCGCCCGGGCGCGCTTGGTCTTCGCCAAGACGTCTTCGCCCTTGGCGGTCCAACGGTGGGCCCGCGGATCGTCGTTGTGCGCCGCCAAGTGGCGCGCGATCCCGCGCGGCGACGCTGGCGAAGCCGCCGGCGCGGATCGCGGCGGTCAGGTCGGCGAAGAAGCGTTCGACTAGGTTGAGCCACGACCCCGAGGTCGGCGTGAAGCGCATCTCGAACCGCGGGCGACGGGCGAGCCACGCCCGGACCTTGGCGTGCTTGTGCGTGGCGTAGTCGTCGGCGACGACGTGGATCGTCAACCCGTCGATCCGCTCGAGGAAGCGCGGCCACTCGACGCGCGTGTGTTTGTCCTCGAGACGCCGGATCAGCTTGCCGTCGAGGTGGTTCGGGCTGACGGTCGTATCAATCGGGCGGCAAGAGGCCGGTGTCACATGGAGGCGACCTTGTTCTCGCCGACCCCGGAGTGACAGCGGCATCTCCGTCCGTGAAGGCACGGGGTGTTCACGGAGAGCCTCTAGTCTCTTTGCGATCCACCCGAACCCGAGCGGGCAGGACCCGTGCCGACCGAACGTCGCTTGGCCGGCTGGATGGACATGGCCGGCGGCACTTCCGGCGGATCCGACCGAAGGGTCGTTGCCGTTCGGGCGACCGGTGCCGTCGTCGACGTGACGATCCGATTGTTGGTGGCGGAGGCGTGACGGAGTTCGCGTTCGCTGCCGTCAAAGGGGAGAACGCCACCTGCGACGGCGGCGGCATCGGCACGGCCAGCCCGACCCGGGCGCGACCGCCTATGTAGTGGCGGCGTCGGGCGGGCCGGCGTCGCCGACGGCCGCGCGGACGCCGGCGACGAACTCCCCGGCGCTCCCGCT
>CAYGBI010000065.1:0-21700 GCA_964348085.1 uncultured Pseudomonadales bacterium
CCTGAGAGAACGCTCCGCATTGCGCGGCTGCCTTCTTGCGCTGCTCGCCCTCTGCACGGCGGCTTTCTGGCTACGCACGGCGCACATCTCCGCATCTCTACCCTATCTGCAGCATCCCGATGAAGTAAATATAACGAGCTTCGCGGCCAACATTCTGACGACTGGGGATTATTATCCGACCAACTTCAACAAGCCGTCCCTCTCCGCATATCTTGCGGCGGCGGCGATGAGTGTCGGGTTCATCAGCACCGCGCCCGAATTCGGGGTTCAAAGGAATCTCGATATCGACATAAGGGACGATCTTGGGAAGGTATCTTATCCACTCTATACCCTTCCGGGCGTTGTCGAGAAAGCGCGGTGGCTGTTTGCGCTATTGTCGGTCGTGGCGATGGCGGCGGGTGGAGTCGTGGCCCATCAACTGCTGGGTCGGCCCGGTGCTTTGATACTTGCGCCGCTCGTGCTTGCACTCTCCTCATTCTTCTTTGGCATGTCCCATAGTTATCTGAATGTCGATATCGTCGGCACTTGTTTCGTCGCACTGGGCATGGCCGCAGTGCTGCAAGGCACCAGCCGCCCTTGCCCAACCCTGTGCGGGCTCGCTGTCACACCGGCAATCTGTGTCGGCTTGGCCGCCGGCAGCAAGTACACCCACGGCCTTCTTCTTTTGTCCGTCATGCTTGCAATCTATCTGTTCATGGAGCGCGGTCGCCGGCTTCAGGCGACGGTCATCGCCATAATGATAGCCGGCCTGTCGTTCCTCGCTGTCGCTCCATACAGCGTGATCGCTCTGCCGGATTTTGTGAACGGACTCGCCAGACAAGCGCACCATTATGCCACCGGACATCCGGGTCACAATGCCGACCCCGGACTGGACCAACTCGTTTACTATGCGTCTTCCCTTATCTCGGATTTCGGGGTCGCCGGCCTTGTTCTCTGTTTGATTGGTCTGATTTCCGCCACCTTATCGGACTGGCGCAGGACGCTTGTCCTCATCTCGTTCCCAGTGGCTTTGTTTGCTCTATTCGCAGCGCAACGAGTCCACTTCCTGCGCAATATGCTGCCTGTCTTCCCATGGGTCGCAGTATTTATTACTTGCGGTATTTTCTTCCTTCATGGGCGGTTGATGCGCGTTGCCTGGATCCGCCGGATAGAGATTCGCGGGCTTCAAAGCGCAATTGGGGTGGTCGGTTTTCTGGGACTCTTGGCACTGGGCTTGAACGTGCCGCTCGGCAAGTTCGCCATACAAATGGAAGTTGCCGGCGATAGTCGCGTGAGAGCCGTGGCTTGGATAAAGAAGCATGTCGCTACGGACGCGACCGTGATCGTCCCGGAGGAACTCCATCTCGACACCCGGCCGCTGGCCTCCGGCGGCTATCCGATACGGGTAGTGGAATTCAAGGCACTTGATACGGCGCAGCGCATTGACTCGCTCGTGGCGGAGATTCCCGGGCCGGTGGTTGTGCTCGTTCCGCGGTGGGTTGCGGATCTCCGGTTCCCGGATGCAGACGGCGCCAAAGACAAGGCGGCGGCCCTGAATGCAGCGTCAATGCGGGCGCAACTTGTGCCGTTGGCCGACTTCAGTCTCCAGCGTGGCGTGTTGCTCCATAGTCCCATGTCGCGGCGCTATGGAGGCGCGGGATGGGGGTGGGAATTCCCTGGGCGGAATCCCGGATTCAGCATCGCCAGCGTGCCGTCCCGGAAACACGCAAAGTAGTAATGCGTGCCACCTTGTCGATGATCGACTGCGTCGTCGCGACCCACGCAAACGGCGTGGCGGAAGACGCCTGTCCGACAGAGCCCGAAGCCACGGTCGTGGTCGAAGTGAGACAGTCGCTGCATGTTCCGCACGAGATGGACACCCTTGGAGCGGCGGCGATCAATCTGCACCTGTTCCTGCTTTCGGTCACCTTGGTGCTGGGCATGCTGGGACAATTGTTGCCGCCGTTGCGGCTTTGAAGGCTCTTCCATGAACTTGGCAACCGTCTCCGTCGTCATCGCGGTCTACAACGAAGAAGACAACGTGATGCCGCTGACCGAAGCTCTGTTGGCGGCGCTCCGGGACTTTCCCCACCCTTGGGAAGTGGTATTCGTCGACGACGGCAGCTCCGACCGGACCCGTCAAAAGCTGGATGACGCCTTGCGGGCCATGCCCGGCTTTGCCAGCCTAGTGGAGCTGCAGCGCAACTTCGGCCAGTCCGCCGCCACGCAGGCCGGCATGGACAAGGCTCGCGGCGAAATCCTAGTGACCCTGGACGGGGATCTGCAGAACGACCCCGCCGACATTCCTGCCATGGTGCGCAGACTGATCGACGAGGATCTGGACCTGCTGTCCGGCTGGCGCAGGGATCGTCGGGATGGCTACCTCAGCAGAAAGCTGCCCTCGCGGCTTGCCAACTACCTGATCGACCGATTGGCCGGCGTGCGCCTCAACGACTACGGATGCACCCTCAAGGTCTACCGGGGGGACGTAGTAAGGCACCTCAGAGTCTACGGCGAGATGCACCGCTTCATTCCCGCGCTGGCGGCCATGCACACGAAAACATCGCGAATCAGGGAGCAGGTCGTCAATCACCGCCCGCGACGGTCGGGCCGCTCCAAGTACGGCATTTCGCGGACCTACCGGGTGTTGCTCGACCTGCTGTCCGTGTACTTCTTCATGTCCTTCCGCAACCGTCCCGCGCATTTCTTCGGCAGCATCGGCTTGGCGCTGGCCCTGCCCGGCGGCCTGATCCTCGGCTACCTGCTTTATGCGAAGACGATCCTCGGCGAAGACATCGGCGACAGGCCGCTGCTGCTGGTCGGGATACTCTTGGTGATCATGTCGGCGCAATTCTTTTCCACAGGGATTCTCGGGGAGTTCATGACCCGCATCTACCACGAGGCAACGGACACGCCCGCCTATACGGTCAGATCCCGAGGGTCGGTTTTCGCAACGGCTTGGAAGCGCAAGGGAAGCCCTGATTCATAGGATTCTCGCGGGAGCGGGTCGGCAGGTAAGAACCTCAATCGGGTCGCGTGTGTCCGGCCCGAAGCCCACGGGCCGCTCGAACGGCGCACGTTCGACGTCGCAACGCCGCGGCCCGACTTCGTCAACTAGCCAGCGTCCGTCAGACCGCTGGCCTTGCAGAGAAACTATATAAGGCGACATTATGGCGGCCACCCCCTGTCGGTGACGGAATCTTGTTCAGACCGAAGGAGTTGGCGGACCGGGACGCTGCTGCCCAGCGCACCGCTGGATTGCCCAGAGCACCGACTTGAAGATCCTATTGACGATCCTCGGTTTCTTGGTGGTCGGCTACTTTGCCGGCGCCCCGTACTTGACTGCCTATCAGCTTCAGAATGCCGTTGTTGAGCGGGACCAAGAGGCACTGAGCGAGCATGTCGACTTCCCAGCCCTTCGGGAAAGTCTCAAAGAGGAATTGAGCGCAGCCATGCTGAGAGAGGTACGGGGTGAGGACAACGCGCTCGCGGCTCTTGGTGTGGCGCTCGTTGGCGTGGTGGTAGACAGGATGATCGATGCCTATGTTACGCCGGCGGGTCTTCGATCATTGATGACGAATCCGGGAAAACAGGTAGATAATTCGACAGAGTCCCCCGGCGTACTTCCTGAATCTTCCTCCCTTTCGGACCGTTTGGATGTGGAAATAAACATGGGGTACCGCAACGTCAGCCGATTCGACATCGTGGCCATGGACAAGGAGACTGGCGTCCAAGTGAGCTTTGTCCTTCGCCGTAGCGGCATCGGATGGAAGCTGAAAGAGATAAGGCTACCTCTAGGCTGAAAGATCAGTTCCCTGTGAAGACAGCCCCTGCATGAAGGCGGGACAGCTATAAATCCGTTCAAGAAACAGGGGTATCTACATGACGACATTCAATTCGATCGACGTGGAAACAGCCAATGCCGATCGAGCGAGCATCTGCCAGATCGGCATTGCTCACGTTCGGGACGGCGTAGTCGTAGATCGCTGGCAATCCTTGGTCAACCCGGAGGCTTGGTTCGATCGTTGGAATGTGTCGATCCACGGAATCGGCAAAGAGGACGTTCGGAAGAGCCCGACGCTCCCGGAGGTCATTGAGGAACTGCATCGGCGGCTGCGCGACTCGGTGTTGATCAGCCACAGTTCGTTCGACAGAGTGGCATTCGAACGAGCCACGTCACGCTACGACCTTGAACCACTTTCGGTGAAGTGGCTCGACAGTTCGATGATCGTGCGCAGAGCGTGGCCGGAACGATACGGTCGGCGAGGCTACGGCCTCAAGAACGTCGCAAAAGATCTTGATATCTCATTCAGACATCACGACGCGCTGGAAGACGCCGGGGCAGCCGCCGAGATCGTGCTTCGCGCATGTGCGTCAACGCAGACGGACATAGAGGATTGGCTTCAAAGAGTCACGCAGCCGATCTTCGCTTCAACGGCCAAAGCGACCCGACGACGAGACGCCAACACCTCGACGACCAAAGCGGCCCGGCGACGAGACGCCAACATCTCAACAACCAGAGCGGGCCTGCGACCAGAAGCCAACGTTGAAGGAGCACTGTTCGGAGAGACCCTCGTGTTTACCGGAAGGCTGGGCATGTCGCGACGGGAAGCGGCTGAAATAGCGGCCACCGCCGGTTGTAACGTGGCGGCCAACGTGACCCAGAAAACTACGCTGCTCGTGATCGGCACCCAGCGCAAGGGCGGGCTGAGTGGATACGACAAGAGCACCAAGCACCGGAATGCAGAATCCCTGATCCAGAAGGGGGCGGACATCCAGATCCTGTCGGAGACCGACTTCCTAGAACTCATGGGCGTGATTTGAGGGCGAGATCCCTTCGATGGCCCCTGAGTGCAGTTGACCACCCCGCCCTTCGCTGCGGCCGGCATCCTGAGGGCGGCGAAGCTTGTGTACCGCGCACCCTCAGTTGGCGGTTCTCGAAGCACTGCTTCTGATCTTCCCCCACCGCTCATAGCGGTAAGACCATGCCACGCATATGGGCGAGTTCGCCCCGTGGTGCGCATCGACCGTGAATCGGCGGAGCGGATGCGCGAATGGAGTATGAGTCAACGCCCCATCGAACCACCTGCCAACCCGCGCCCAGCGCGTTAAGATAGCCCCATGCCGAAATTGGTCGCCATCGTCGAAGACGATCCGGATCAGCGCTCGAACTATGCGGATGCCATCGTCAGCAAGGGCTACGAGGTCGCCGCCTACGCCAGCCGACGAGAGGCGCTGCACGGTTTCAACGAGCGCATGCCGGACGTGGCCGTGCTCGACATCATCCTCGGCGATGAGGTGGATGCGGGGTTCGATCTCTGCCGGGAGCTGTTGGTTCGCAACCCGACGCTGCCGATCATCTTCCTCACGGAACGCATCAAGGAGGTGGACAAGATATCCGGCCTGCGGATGGGGGCTTGGGACTACCAGTCGAAACCCATCACCTTGGACTATCTGGCGGAACGGATATCGTCTTTGCTTCGTATCAACGAGGTGCGCGCCGCTGATACGCAGAGCGCCAGCGCCCGACAGATCGGCGACCTGTCGATGGATCAAGACGCGCTTCTGGTGTCTTGGAAGCAGCAGCGCATCGACCTGTCCGGCACCGAGTTCCGCATGCTCGCCAAGTTGGTGCGGGCGCCCGGCCACGCGGTGAGCTACGAAACGCTGATGAACGCCACCTTGCAGTCGCTCGTGACCAACAACACCATCAACACCCACATGCGCAACATCCGCAAGAAGTTCGAGAAGGCCGACCCCGGCTTCGCCTGTATCAAGAGCGAATACGGCTTCGGCTACCGCTGGGCGATGTAACCAACGGCGCGGCGCTTGGTGCATGGACGTCCAAGGGCCGCGGCTTGGCGTAAAGTTGATGCTCTTGGGCGTCCCTTTGGCGCTCTTCGTACCGTGGGTGTCTTACCTGTTGCTGGGGGAGATGGAACGCCTGTCGGTGCAGATGCAGTCCAATCAGCAGCAACTGATCGCGGAGAGCATCGCCGTCTCCTTCAATGGCCGGGACGCCTTGTTCTCGGACCTGCCGGTGACCGCAAGCGAGGGGAACGCGGTGCTTGCGCCGACGTCGCCAACGCTGGTCGCCGCACCCATCGAAACCTTGACGCGCCCACGTCTTGACGGCTCGATCACCGACTGGGGCGAGCAAGCGAGACGGTCTACTTGGTTTGGCGATCCGCTTGTCGACGGCTCTTTCACGCTGAGCTTGGGCACGCACGGCGGCACGCTATACGCTTACTTGGAGGCCAGAGACAGCGCACGGGTTTACCGCAATCCCGAGGTCTTGCGGCTGAACAACGCCGATCAGGTACGCATCGGCTTCATCGAGCCCAATGGCGAGGACGGCCGCATCGCCGTCACGCTGTCGTCGTCGGGCGGCACTACCGCCTATCGCATGGACCGTGATTGGCGGTTTGCGCAAACCGGTCGTCCGGAGAGTTCGGTGCAAGGATATGTGCGGGAACTCGAAACCGGTTACGCGGTGGAGTTGGGCCTGCCGTTCGAGCTGCTCGGCTCGCGCAGGTTCTTCGAGGTCTCGGTGGTTGACGTGGACGACGCCGAGACCCGCGAGGTCCGCGACGTCGTGGGTACGTCGGAGAGCAACTTGGTCGCCTACCGCTCGCCGGACCTGCTGCACATCCTCGAGGGCTTGGGCTACTCGAACATGCGCGTTCTCGTGCTCGACGCCGAGCGCCGGATCCGCGCCGAGACCGGCAGTTACCGCAGCGACGCCAGTCCGGTCTCGGAACCCACTTGGCAAGCACGCACATTGCGCTGGCTGACGGCTGGGCGCGACGTCGTGGCGCGCTGGTTCGGGGGAACGACGGAAGCGCCAATCGGCGCGTCAGGGCGTATCGCCGACGAGGTGGCGAACTCGGCGCTCGCTGGCGAACCCATTGCCCGTCGCCGGCACGTCGGGGACGTCGACACCATCTTGGCCGGACACCCCATCGTTTCCACTCAGGGCGCCGTGATCGGCATGATCTCCGTAGAGCAGAACATCGACGACATTTTGCTCTTCCAGCGCGAAGCCATCGACCGCATCGCCTTGGTGTCCGTGGCGAGCTTCTTCATTGTGCCGCTGTGCTTGGTCGCGTTCGCTGGACGACTGACGTGGCGGATCGGCCGTTTGCGACGGGCGGCCGCAGCCGCGATCGACGACTACGGCCGCTTGCGGGTCAACGCGCTCTCAAGCGGCACGGACGCCAAGGACGAAATCGGCGACCTCGCCCGCAGCGTGTCGAACATGCTCGCTCGGTTGGACGAGCACAACAGCTTCTTGAAGAAGATGCCGCGCACGTTGCGGCACGAGATCAACAATCCGCTGAATACGCTGAACACCTCACTCGAGCATCTGGCGCAGGAAAACGCCGAACTGCGCGACAGCAAGTACTTGGAAAGCGCGAGACGGGGCGTTCTGCGCATCGGCGCCATCGTGCAGAACTTGGCCGATGCCGCCAACTTGGAGGAATCTTTGATTTCCGAGGATAAGGAAATCATCGATATACAAGCGTTAATTGAGAGCTATGTGAGCAATTGCCAGACCCTTCACCCGGGGCATAGCTTCGTCTTTCGCGGCGTTCCCGGGCCGGTGTACGCAAACGTCTCGGACTACCGCATCGAGCAGTTGCTCGACAAGTTGATCGACAACGCAGTCGACTTCCATCGCGCCAACAGCCCCATCAAAGTGCAACTGGATGTTCAGCGTGGAAACCTGCGCATCGTGGTCGCCAACCGGGGGCCGCTGCTACCGGCGGACGTCGCGGGTTCTCTGTTCGAGTCCATGGTCTCTCGACGCGCGCCTCGTCGCGACTTGCACTTCGGCCTCGGCCTGTACGTGGTCCGACTGGTTGCCCAGCAGCACGGTGGCTCGGCGCACGCCGTCAACTTGGTGGATGGCTCGGGCGTTGCGATCATCGTGCGCTTGCCGCTGGCCGAAAAGAGCCAGCCGCAGCCGACGCCCGCGCCGGCGTCGCCCTCGCCAATGGCCGCGACGGCGAGTTAGCGGCATGAGAGCCGCTGCTTACCGGCACCGCTTTTTTTGGCGCCAGCAGCACGTCGGACGTGGTGGCGCTAGTGCGGGGCGCGCTGCTAGCGCCACGAAATCCGTTGCCTAGCGGCAACGCCGCCAAGTCCGACGAGGGGCTAGAAGAGGCGACGGGCTTCGAACAACAGTTCTTGCCGGTTCGCCGCCAAAAGCGCCGCGCGACGCACGCGGAATAGCGAAAAGAGCTGCGTAATCTCCCTGCGCGTGTGCGGGTGGGGCACGGCGTTTGGATCCGTCCGTGTTTCGAGCCGGTCGACGTCGGCGAGAGCGAAGCGCAGGCCGTCGAACGGCAAGGCGTTGGAGAACGCCACGAACGCATGGCCGTGGGTAGCGTGATGCACATGCTGACGCAACGTGTTGGCCAAATCCCGCAACATCGGTTTGTTCAAGTAATTGAGGAAGTCCCAGAACAGGCAGACGTCGAATACGGTGTCTTGCGAAAACTCGAAAACCCGCTGGAAGAACAGTTCGTTGGCCGCACGTCGCTCCTCTCGGTGCCAGCCAATCCCGGTTTCATTGAACAGGTCGGCAAAATGCACGCGACACTTGAAGCGACTGTAAAACCGCACGCTGGCGGGGCTTCCCGCGCCAATATCGAGAACGGTCAGGCGGCGCTTGGTGTCCACCTCGTCGAATATGGCGGACAACAGAGCCGGCGCCAGCCAAGCGTCCTTGACCAGCGCACCATTCGCGCCAGCGTCAGGATGAGGCACTCGACTGGGTGGCTTTCGGCAGCGGTGCTTGGCTTCGGGTGGCGGACTTGGCGACCGCCGTAGGCCTCGCCTGCGGCACCTGCCCCGGGTCCATGTCGATGCTGCCTTTGAACTTGGCACCATCCTCGAGGATGACGCGAGGCGACGTGATGTTCCCTTGCATTCGCCCGGTCTTGGCGATCACGACCTTGTCGCCGCCAATCACGTCGCCCCTCAACTCGCCCTCGACCTCCACGGTATCGGCTCTGACGTTGGCGTTGACGCGACCGCCCTTCTGTACCGTCAACGCATTGTTCGGCAGGTCGATTCCACCCTCGAACTCGCCGGCGATGACGACGTCCTCATCCCCGGAAAGCTCGCCCTTGACGACAATCGTGGCGCTGATGATGGCTTTTGCCGCACGGTTCCCTTGGCTGGTGGGAACCATGGGCGCTGGCGGCTCGCCAACGGCTACCCCACTGGGCCGATTGGGGCTTGCCACCTCGCCCGGATTATCCCGCTGCGCCGGCGGCCGTACGTCCTTGCGCTTGTCGAACATGCGTGTGCCTCGTTGCGATCTGAGCGATGGGTGAATCGTAGCGCTTCACCCAGCCGAAAGCGACAGTCACCGCCGCCTGAATCTGCGACGTGGAAAGGTCGGGCCGCCTCAAAAGCAACGGCCCGGGGAGTGGCCAGCCGCTCAGGCCTCCCGTGCGCCGGGCAGCCGGTACTCCGCGTTCAAGCCAAGTTGCTCGCACTCGACGTCGCCGCGTTCCACCATGAACTTGAGCGCGGCGAATACACTGTGGCCGGCGGCCGGGTGCAGGCCCTTCGGGACACCGGCGTACATCCGCGGCACCATATCGGCAATCCGTCGCAGGCCGCTTCGCAGGCACTTGCGTATCTGCTCCTCCCGCTCCCGCCGGTGGGCCACAAAGGCGCGCACATGGGGCTTGGGGTCGATGATCGCCGGCCCGTGGGTGGGCCAATAGACCGCGTCGTCCCGGTCGAGCAAGGTGGTCAAGCTCGCCATGTAGCTCCTCATGTCGCCGTCCGGCGGCGAGATGACGCTCGTGGACCAGCCCATGACGTGGTCACCGGTGAACAGCGTCGGCCTTTCGCGTTCGGCTGCGCCAAGGCCCGTGAGCGCGTAGCACATGTGATTGGATGTGTGGCCGGGCGTATAGACGCATTCCATCGCCCAGTCGTCGCCGACGATGACTTCTCCGTGGCCGACGCGCGTAGCCGGCACGAACGTCATGTCGCCGCCCTCCTCTACCTGCACGCCGTCGGCCAGCTTCCCGGCGCCGTGGGGTCCGTAGCCGTAGGTGGGCGCATCGGTGTGCTCGGCGAGCAGTTTGCAGCCCGGCGAATGGTCCATGTGCGTGTGCGTGACCAGCATGTGGGTGATGGTCTCGCCCGCCGTCGCTCGCAAGATGGCCGCGATATGCGCTTCGTCCGCCGGTCCGGGGTCGATGACGGCGACATTGCCTCGACCGACGATATAGGTGCCCGTGCCGTACAGCGTGAAGGCACTCGGGTTCTTCGCGATCACCCGTCGGATGCCGGGCGAGACTTCGTCGACCTCGCCGTAGCGAAATTCGAGCTCGCGCCGAAAGGGTATGGCAACCAACGCCGCCTCCTCACCTAGTGGTTGGTTGCATCCTACCATTCCGTGGGCCTCGGCCGCGCCGGGCGTCAAGGCCCACGGAATCTCAGGCATCTCGGGCTGCGTCGAAAGGCGGTACCCAGCGCGAGGCTACAACTCCGCTTGCCACCGCTCGCGCAGTTCGCGCCAGCGACTGATCCCCGGGGTAACCGTGAGCGCCAAGTCGAGATAGCGCAGGCCGTCCTCCGTCATGCCGGCGTCGCGCGCTTCTACCGCCACCTTGGCCAATCGCGTCGCCGCGACGGAAAGCAGGCGGACAACGTCGGCATTGTCCGGATCGAGTCGCTGCGCTTCCCGAAGGCGGGCGACTGCGTTGTCCGTGCTCGACGGGCCGGTAATGTAGTTTCGCGCAAGTAGGTTCTCCGCTTCGACGACGTTCCTCCTCACCGCCTCGATTCGCCCGAGCTCCGCGTCGTAACGGGCCTGCATCACGCCGATCAGTTCATCGCCGATTCCCGAAGCGGCGGCACGGTCGAGCAGGCCGCGGGCGTCGCCCAACCGGGCGCTTGCCAGCAGATCGTCGAAGTTGGCCAGCACTTGCGCCGCGATTTCCGCCAGACCTTGTACGGCGATGGCATCCTCCGGCTTGGTCGCCAGCACGCGACGATATATCTCGGCCGCGTTCGCGCCGGGCGGGTCGATCAGCGCACCGGTTTCGCGAAGTTCCGCCGCTTGCTGAAGCAGCGCGTCGATCTGCGCCTGCAATTCCTCGGCCTTAGACAACGTGGCGCGCACCGCGTCAACGCCTTGGAAGGTGGCGCTGGCGGCCACTGCGCGATCGAAATTGGCCATCGCCTCGACCACATCCTGAGCTTTGGCGTCCCGCTCCGCCAGCGCGCCGTAGTGCGCCGCGATGTCGTCGAGGGCCGCTTGCGCCTCCGGGTTGCCGGGAATCACCCGGAGCACTTCTTTGTAGGTGAGAATGGCGGCATCCACGGAACGCGCGTCCGACAACCCCGATCGCGCCAAGAGGCGACGGGTGTCCGCCAGAAGCCGACGGCCATGCCCCAAGTCGTTCAGCCGGTCGAACAGCTCGGGCAAACGAGAATCCGCTGGAAAAACCGTCGCCAAGTCATTCAATTTGGCTTCCGCCAAGCCGGCGTCGCCGGCGTCAAGCGCCGACTCGGCATCGTCCTTCCAACGCTCGGCGAGCATGGTCACCGTCGCTAGGGCGCCCGCATGGCGAGGATCCTGGACGAGCACGCGCCGATACGCCGCGACCACCACGCTCAACCTCTGATTGGGATCCAAGCGCAACGCCTCCGCCTCCCGCCACGCGTCGACGACGTCCGGATGCTCGGCGAGGCCGGCGTAGGCCAAGGCCCGCTCCAGCCCGCCCGGTCGCGTCGCCACATACCAAACGCCGGCGACCACGGCGATGAACAACAGCGAGCCCAAGACGGTCGCCGGCAGGAGCCGGCTGCCGAGCGTCGAAGCGGGCGTCGAGTCGCGCTCCTCGCGTCGAACTTGCGTGCCGACCGCGGCTTCGACTTCCCCGGTCGTCACCGATTCGGTTCTGACCACCGCATCGGCTACGAGACCGTCCGTACGAACGGCGTCCAGCGCGGCGGCGATCTCCGCGCCGGATTGAAAGCGCTCGTCCGGGAGAGCCTTGAGAAAGCGGCGCACGATGTCCTGCAAAGGCGCCAGCGGCAGTGGCAACGGCGGGTCCGGGAGGTAGGCCGTGGACGGCGCCGGCGGCAGGCGACCCGTCAACATGTGGTAGAACACGACGCCTAGGCTGTACAGATCCGATCGGCCGTCGACGGCTTCGCCGGCGAGTTGCTCCGGGCTCATATAGGGCCGCGTGCCGGGGATGGTGGTCGAAACGCGATCGGCGGTGCCCTTAACCGTTTCGCTATTCATCAGCGCCGCGACGCCGAAGTCCGACAACAGCGCCGCGCCCTGCTCGTTGAAGAGGATGTTGCCTGGCTTTACGTCGCGATGGACCACGCCTCGGGCGTGGGCGTAGTCCAGTGCCGCCGCGATGTCCTTCACCACCCGCAGCACGTTCTGCATGTGCAGGCCGGACGCGAGATTGCGGTCCAAATCCCCGCCCCGCAGGTATTCCATGACCAGATACGGCGTGTCGCCGGCGATGCCTGCGTCGTATACGCGGGCGATGTTGGGGTGGTCCAAGCCCTTGGCGATTTCAGCTTCGCGCAGGAAGCGCTGCCGCGAGCGAGGGTCGCCGAGCAGCGCCGGCGACAGCACCTTGACCGCGACGGGGCGGCCGAAGGCGTGCTGCAGAGCGAGGTAGACGCGCGCCGAGCCGCCGTGTCCGAGCTCCCGCTGAATGCGGTAGCCGGGAACTTCCACGTCCATCACGGCGTCGCCAGCGCCAACGAGCGAAGGGCGCCGCGCACGAGTTTGCCGAGGATGAATCGACCGTCGAGCACATAGGCCATACCGTCGAGGCGCACGGCGGTGCCGTCGCCGTGGGCGATCCCGTTGATGCACTCCTCACCGTCGAACATCCACGGCTCGCCGTCGATATCGAGCGCACACCGGGGCACCGCCGCCACGGTTCTCGCGGACGTCAACTCCCCACCGTCCCAAGTCTGGAACACCAGCGGTTCCTGCGGCGCCTGCTTGACGCCGGGTCCGTGTTGCCGGTCGAAGGCGAAGTGACCTCGATAAACGGTGCCGTCTCGCCAGTGAAGATGACCCAGCCCGTGGCGCTGGTCGGCCAAGAAATAGCCCACGTAGCGATTGCCGTTCGGCCACGTCAACTCGCCAAACCCCTGTTTCCGCCCTCGCTCGAAACGACCGCGATAGATGCGATCGTCCACATAGCGATACTCGCCCTCGCCGTGCGGCTCCCCGGCGACGAACTCGCCCTCGTAGCGGTCGCCGCGACGCCAAAGGTAGACGCCCCGCCCGGTGCGCTCGCCGGCTGCGAAGTCGCCCTCGTACACATCGCCGTTGGTCCACTCGAAGCGGCCCCGGCCGTTCATGGTGCCGCGTTGAAAGTCGCCGGTGTAGACGTCTCCGCTCGGCAACCGCAATGAGCCGGCGCCGTGCCGCGCCCCGCGTTCGAACTGGCCTTCGTACACCTCGCCGCTCGGCGTGACGATGCGTCCTTGGCCATGCATCCGCCCGGCCACGAAATCGCCCTCGTACCGATAGCCGCTGCCCCACGTCAGGGTGCCTCGGCCTTGGCGCACGCCGTCGACCAAGTCGCCCTCGTAGATGACGCTGTCGGATTCGCTCGCTTGCCCGGACCCGGCGCCGGCAAGGGCGCAAGCAAGGACGACGGCGAGGACGGGGGGATTGGCGTGGCCGGTGGCGAACATGCCCTGCACTTCCCGAGGAAAGTCCTTCAGATGTGGCTCGCGAAGTCTCGCCGATGCGCACCTGCGGCGGCAACCGTGCCGGGCGGGCAGCGTCGCGTCGAAGCGAGCGACGATGTAACCTCGCCGGCACAAGACCTGCGGGAAGAGCCATGAACATCGAACCAAGCGACGCGACGCTAGGCGCTACCGTGAGCGACCTCGACCTCGCCGCCCTCGGCGACGACGACTTCGCCAAGATTAAGGAGGCTTGGCATCGCTACGCCGTGCTGGTTTTTCCGGACCAGGGGCTGAGCGACGACGCTCACCTCGCCTTCACCCGGCGTTTCGGCCGCTTGGAGCGCGGCCTCAAACGCCGAAGCAACGTGGGCCTCGGGCGCATGTCCAACATCGACGCAGGCGGCCAAGTGGTCGACGAAGAGAACATCCAAGCGCGATTCCAACGCGGCAATCGGGATTGGCACTCCGACAGTTCCTACAAGCGAGTGGGCGCCAAGGCGTCGATTTTGGCGGCCCACACGGTACCCGACGAAGGCGGCGAAACCGAATGGGCGGACATGCGCGCCGCTTGGGAAGCCTTGGACGGCGACATGCGAGCGTGGTTGACGGACAAGGTCGCCGTGCATAGCTACGCCTTCAGCCACGCTTGGCACGGTGGCTTGGAGATCCTCAACGGCAAAGAGCTGGGCGACCTGCCGCCGGTCGAGCACCCTCTAATGCGCGTACACCCGAGCACGGGGCGCAAGAGCTTGTTCGTCGGTCGCCACGCCAGCCACATCCTCGGCGAGGATGTCCGCGCCTCCCGCCAAACGCTGCGCGAACTAACCGCCAACGCCTGTCGGCCACCGCGGGTTTGGCGCCACCGGTGGCAACCGGGCGACATCGCCATCTGGGACAACCGCTGCGTGCTGCACCGGGGCAGACCGTGGCCGGCGGGCCAAGCGCGGGTGATGGCGCGCTCGACCGTCGCTGGTGACGAATCGGACAACGAGTGGGCCGTGCGATGAGCGCCTTGGCGACGTTTCGCGCCGACACCAGAGCGTGGCTGGCGGCCAACTGTCCGCCTGGCGCACGGGGCGAGGGACGGATTCCTTGGGGTAGCCGTGCGATCCCGCTCAGTGCGGACTCGCGAACTTGGCTCAAGCGCATGGCCGCACGAGGTTGGACCGTGCCGACTTGGCCCAGACGTTACGGCGGCGCCGAGCTCGACAAGGAACGCTACGCCGTGCTCATCGACGAGTTGAAGCGCATCGATGCCCGCCCTCCCCTTACCGGACGTGGCGTCAACTACATTGGCCCCACACTGCTGGAGTTCGGCAGCGACGAGCAGAAGGCCCGTTGGTTGCCGGGAATCGCCCGCGGCGAAGGCGGCTGGGCGATGGGGTATTCGGAGCCGGGCGCGGGCTCGGACTTGGCCGGGCTCTCCCTGCGGGCGGTGCGGGAGGGTGATCGCTATGTGCTCGACGGGCGCAAGATTTGGACATCGGACGCCCTTGAAGCCGACTACATCTTCGTGCTCGCCCGCACCTCGCCGAACAAGCCCAAGCACGAGGGCATCAGTCTGATCCTTGTCGACATGCATCAGCCCGGCGTGCAAGTTCGACCCATCCGCCTGCTGTCCGGCGCGTCCCCGTTCAACGAGACGCTCTTCGACAACGCGGTGGCAAGCGTCGCCGATGTCGTCGGCGGGGTGGACAACGGCTGGACGGTGGGCAAACGCCTGCTGCAATTCGAGCGTTCGACTCACGCCGGCATCAACATCTCCGGCTCCCAAGGCGGGCGCGTCGCCGCCAGCACGCTGCCCCAAGTACTGCGACGATACCTCGGCATGGCGGATGGCCGACTCGCCGACACGGATTTCCGCAAGCGGCTGATTCGCCACGAGATGACCAATCAGGCGCAGCAGCTCACACGGGCTCGGGTCATTGAAGAGACGCAAGCCCGCGCACCGGGCTTCGCTTCGTCGGCGGTGAAACTCACCGGTGCGCTCAATACGCAGGAGGGTCTCGAACTTCAACTCGCCACCATGGGCAGTCGTGGCCTCGGTTGGCGGGGCGACGGTTTCGGGGACGACGAAGTCGAGGCGACCCGCGACTGGCTGCGGCAGAAGGCGTTGACCATCGCCGGCGGCACCAAGGAGATTCAGCTCAACATCATCGCCAAGCGGGTTCTCGGTCTGCCGGACTGAGCGCCGAGGGTTTCTATCCGTCGCGCGTGAACTCGGGAGTTCGCTTCGCCAAGAAGGCGTCCACTGCTTCTTTGTGCTCCCGCGAGACATATGCCTGCGCGAGGACTTCGCCCTCCCGCTTCTGCACCTTGGCGATGTCGGTCTCCGAGCCGTTGACGGTGAGCAATTGCTTCACCCAGCGTAGATGGCGAGTCGGGTTGGCGGCCATTTCCTTCGCTAGAGCGGTCGCTTCGGCCATCAGTTCCTCCGGCGCCACCAGCCGATCCACCAAGCCCATGTCGAGGGCTTCCGTGGCGGAGTAGAGACGGGCGGTGAGGCACATCTCGCTGGCGTGCCCGAAGCCCATGCGCTGCACCAAGAAGTGCGAACTGGCGAGTTCGGGGGTAACGCCCATCTTTACGAACACCATGCCGAACTTGGCGCTTTCCGAGGCGACGATGATGTCCATGGGCAGGATCATGGTCGCCCCGACGCCAACGCTCGCGCCGTTCACCGCGGCGATCATCGGTTTCGACGAACGCACGAGTTGAATCCAGTCGCCGGGCATCTCGCGGGGCGCTTCCCCTTTGTCACCTTCGTCGCCCGCCCCTTCCGCGCTCTCCATCCGCGCTCGGAAGCTGTCGCGGATATCGGCGCCGGCGCAAAATCCGCGTCCTGCGCCGGTGACCACGATCGCGCCAACGGCCGCGTCGTCGTTGCAGTCGGCGATGGCGGCGCACAACTCGCGGTTCATCTGCGCCGTCCAAGCATTCAATCGCTGCGGGCGATTGAGGGTGATGACGGCGATGTCGTCCGCCTTGCGCAAGAGGATGGTTTCAAACGACATGTCAATACCCCGTGTTCTCGCGCGACGCCGCAGTGGTTTTCTTTGCCTCGGCAAGCTCGGTTGCCGCAGTGCGCGCCATAAACGCGCTGTCCGTGCCGAGGGCGACGAGATTGAAGCCTTGTTGCAGGTACTGTTGGGTCTTCGCCAGACTGCCCGTGTGGATGCCGGCGGCAATGCCGTGCGCCCGGCAGGCGTCGAGAATGTTCGCCACGGTTTCGATGTGCTTCGGATCGTCGTCTTGGCCGGGCGTTAAGCCCAAGGCATACGCGAGGTCCGCCGGGCCGATATAGATGGCATCGAGGCCGGGCGTGCTCGCGATCTCAACCAAGTTGTCGATGCCCTCGGCGGTTTCCACCATTGCGATGCAGGCGATTTGCCCGTTGGCTTCGGCGGCATAGCCGCGGCCGCCGTACATGGCCGCGCGGATAGGGCCGAATGAGCGCATCCCGTCCGGCGGATACCGGCACGCCGCGACCGCACGCGCGGCCTCTTCCCGGTTGTTGACCATCGGCACGATAACGCCGTAGGCGCCGGCGTCCAACGCTTTCATGATCTCGTAGGGTTCGTTCCACGGCACGCGCACGAAGGGCGTCGCGTCGCGGGTGGAAATGGCGGGCAACATGTAGGTGAGGTCGTCGTAACTCAACATGCCGTGCTGCAAGTCCACGCACAACCAGTCGAACCCTAGGCTCGCCATGGTCTCCGCCGTGTAGGCGTTGCCGATCGACAGCCAGCCGCCGACCGTGCCACGGCCAGCGCGCCAAGTGGCGAGCGCTTTGTTTTCTCTCATTGTCCCCTCTCGTCGTGCCAGTGAGGCATAGCTTTGCGGGTGTCCGGACGGCCGCAAAAATCTCGTAGCCGGAGCAAGCGATTGTATAGACTTTCGCGGCACGGTAGGACCAACCGCCCAAGTCGACCGAGGGAGATATGCAACCACTGCTCGCCGAGGCGGTCGCCAAAGTGACCGCCGCCGGCCAACCGTACGAGACCCGCACGGCGCATATTCGCGGCGTCGACTTCACCGTGTTCGCCAACGCGCCGGCGAATCTGCGCCTGCTGTACACCAGCGGATTGGCATTCGCCGACGGAGATTTCTACGTTTATCAAGGCGAGCGCTACACCTACCGGCGGATGTGGGAGCTGGCGGCGCAGTGCGCGAACCGGCTAAGCAGCCACGGTGTGGCGCCCGGGGACCGGGTCGGCATCGCGCTGCGCAATTACCCCGAATGGATCATCGCATTCTTGGGGATAACCGCCTCGGGGGGCGTCGCCGTCGCGATGAACGCATGGTGGTCCGGTGAAGAGCTTGCCTACGGCATCGAGGACAGCGGCCTCAAAGTGTTGTTTACCGACGAGGAACGCACCCAACGCCTTACCGACCTACTGCCGGCGCTTGACGTCGACGTGATCACGGTCCGCCACCGGCACGAGCGGCTGACGACTTGGGAGGCGTTCCTCGCCGGCGCATCGACCGTCATGCCCGAACCCGAGATCGCGCCCGACGACAACGCTACGATCCTGTACACGTCCGGCTCGACGGCGCATCCCAAGGGCGTGCTTTCTACCCATCGGGCGATCATCAACGCGCTGCTCGGCTGGGAGTGCGGAGGCGCCGTCGCCATGGCGATGAACCCGGAGATGGCGGCCGCCGTTGGCCGCACGGCACCGAAACCGGAGCATCCGCCGGCCACCATCTTGACCGTGCCGCTGTTTCACGTCACCGGTTTGGTGGTGCAGATGCTGTCTTCGTTTCGGCGCGGGCGCAAAGTGGTGGGCATGTACAAGTGGGATGTCAATGAGGCGCTTAGGATCATCGAGGCGGAACACATCACCGAGTTCAACGGGGTGCCGACCATGGCGTGGGAACTGGTGCAATCGCCAAACCACGACAAATACGACCTCTCCAGCCTCAAGAGCGCCGGAGGCGGCGGTGCGCCGATGGCACCCGAACATGCGCGGCAGATCGACAAGACCATCGGCAAGGGCACGCCGGGCACCGGTTGGGGCATGACGGAAACGCAGGGTCTCGCCACCACCATCGGCGGCGCCGCGTTCTTGGCCCGGCCACGCAGTTGCGGGCGCGCGGTGGCCCCCGTCGTCAAGGTGAAGGCGGTGAAGAGCGACGGCACGGACGCCGCCCCGTTCGAGACCGGCGAGTTGTGGATCCACGGTGCAATGAACTTCTCCGAGTATTGGAACAAGCCCGAGGCCACCGCCGAAGGTCTCACCGACGGCTGGGTGCATACCGGCGACCTCGGCCACTTGGACGACGAGGGCTTTGTCTTCATCACCGACCGCCTGAAGGACATGGTACTCCGAGGCGGCGAGAACATCGGCTGTCAAGAAGTCGAGGCCGTTCTTTACGGGCATCCGGCCGTGCAGGAAGCAGCCGTATTCGGCGTGCCGGACGACCGGCTCGGCGAGACGTTGGCCGCGGTAGTCGTGAAAAAGCCCGGCGTCACCCTCAGCGGCGAGGAAGTACAGGCATTCGCCGCCCGCCATATCGCCAAGTTCAAAGTGCCCGATCACGTCTGGATTCGCACCGAGCGCTTGCCGCGCATCGCCTCGGAGAAGATATTCAAACGCGGCTTGCGTGACGAAGCGGTCGCGCAACTGCAACGCGACGGGGATGGAGCGGCGTCTCATGGCTAGGAAGAAGGTTGCCATGCAGTTGCCGAGGCGTGCGCAGGTGGCGGATTTGGGGCGCCGTTACGCGTTGGAACTCGAGGCTCTCGCACCGATCGCCGACATCGTGGAGGTGGCGAGTCCAAACGCCGCCGAGTTCGTGGCGGGCGCCGCCGACTGCGACGCCGTCATCACCTCTTGGGGCATTCGCTTGGACGAGTCCATTGTCAGTCGCTTGCCCAAGTGCGTAGTGATCGGCCTTGGCAGCGTCGGCGTGGACATGGTGGATGTGGCGGCCGCCACCCGCGCCGGCATCGTCGTCACCAATACGCCCGACGTGTTCATCGAAGAGGTCGCTGACCACGCCATGATGCTGCTGCTCTGCGCCATTCGCCACACCAAGGAGCAAGACGCCTTCGCCGCCCGAGGCGAATGGCACAAAGGTCGGCCGCAGCTCAACCACGTGCCACGGCTGATGGGGCGCACTTTAGGGTTGGTCTCGTTCGGCAATGTCGCCCGATGCACCGCCGCCCGCGCCAAGGCGTTCGGTCTCAACGTTATCGCCTTCGATCCCTATGTAAGCGAACTCACCATCGGCGAACACGGCGTCGAACCCGTGGCGTGGGGCGAACTGCTCGAGCGCTCGGACTACATCAGCATCCACTCCCCGGAAAACGAGGAAACCCGTCACAGTCTCGATGCCCGGGCATTCGAGCGCATGAAAGACGGCGTGGTGATCGTCAACACGGCGCGCGGGCCGATCATCAAGGAATCCGACCTCATCGACGCGCTACGGCAAGGCAAAGTACGAGCCGCCGGCCTCGATGTGCTGGAACAGGAGCCGCCGGATGCCGACAACCCGCTACTGCACATGCCGAACGTAATCGTCACGCCGCACGTCGCCTCCGCATCCACGCGCATGAGACCCACCGCTCGCCGCCGGGTCGGACGAGAGGTCTCCTTAGTGCTGCGCGGTCGTTGGCCGATGAGCTGCGTCAACCCCACCGTGCTGCCGAAAACCCCTTTGCAACGCTGGCAGCCCTACCCCATGAATCGAGGACCCAACCGATGAAGAAGACTATCGCGCTATTCACCTGCATCGCTTGCCTGACCACGCCGAGTGTCGCCGGCGAGATCGACGCCAAGGTCGAAGCGGCGCTTGCCGCCGACATTCGCACGACTGCCGAAACCGCTCGCGATAACAATCGGAAGCCTTTGGAAACCCTCAAGTTCTTCGGTATGACCGACGACATGCATGTGCTGGAACTAGTGCCGGGCGGGGGCTGGTACACCAAGATTCTCGCGCCCGTGCTTGCCGAAAACGGTCGCCTAGCGGTCTCGATCGGCGCTGACGGCAGCCAAGCGCTGATCGACGACAACGGTTGGGACGTAGAGGTGATCGAAACGGGCTCGTTCGCGGCGAACGAGAACTCGCCCCGCTACCAGATTACCGATGTGGATTTCGGCAGCGAGAAGTTCGATCTCGTGCTTACCTTCCGCAACCTGCACAACTTCGACCAAGCTGGCCGCCAAGCGTTGAACGAAGCGGCGTTCCGGGCGCTAAAGCCCGGCGGCGGCTACGGCGTTGTGGACCACACGCGCCGCCACATGCAGGGAGAGTCCGACGAGAACTGGCGGCGAATGGATCCGGTCTTGGTCATCAAGGAGATCGAGGCGGCGGGTTTTGAATTCGTGGACTACTCGGACTTGCACTATCGCTTGGACGACGAATTGCGCTACGAGGTGGGGCGAGCGACGGTGGCTGGCAATACCGACCGGTTCACGCTGCTGTTCCGGCGGCCAAACTAAACAGAGGCTGCGACCGAAGTTACAGGCATATCGAGCAAATCGGACGTCTCGGATATTCGAAGTCGCACTTACTCGATAGCGATTGGCTCGGACCTAAGGCGAAAGGCGGTGTCGCGAGGCCGCCGGTTTAGTCGTGCCCATTGTGGCGAGCATAGGCCCACGGGCGGTGATCCAGCGGCGTAGGCATCGGTTTAGTGCGGATCGCTAGCGCGTACGCGCCAATCGGCGCTCCAGTTCGGCAATCTTCCGTTCAGCTGCATCGGCCCGAGCGGATTCGCGGTCAGCCCGAGCAGATTCCCGTGCGGCCTTGGCAGATTCCCGTTCGGCCTTGGCGGCCTCCCGCCGAGCGCGGTCCATCGACTCCCGCATTGACGGCAGGTCCGCCCCGGCCGCCGGGTCGTGCCAGCGCATCTCCACCAGCGGCTCGTCCTCCGCCCGGCTCGGCGGCACCCGCCCGTCCAAGACGTAGGCGAACAGCCCGAGTTCTTCGCTGTACAGCCCCCATTTCCCGTTCGGCAACGACGCCTCCCGCAGACGCCGCGGCGCCGAATCCCGCGACA
>CAYGBI010000066.1:0-20322 GCA_964348085.1 uncultured Pseudomonadales bacterium
CACCGACCCCATCGCGCAAACGTGGATGGATCGCAAGGCGAGCGATCTCGAACGCTGGCTGCACGGCATGAGGCGCTTGCAGGCGAAGATGGAGGCGGGAAGTTAGCGTGATCGACGCGCTGGCTGTCAAAGATTCTGGCGCCGTAGCACGATCAGGCCAGCAGCCTGTGCGACTTTGGCGGCGTTGGCCCCGAGTCCGACTTACGGAATAGGGTGGCTTGGGCTTAAGGCGAGAAGCGGTGTCGAGAGGCAACGGCTTTCTTGGCGCTAGAGAAGAAAGTCGGCCAACAGCGCGAGAGCGAAGCCGAGGACGGCACCCAGCGGGGGCGCCCAGTGCCGCTCCAAGCGAGATTGCGGCGCGATGTCTTGGAATGTGAGATAGAGGATGCCCCCGGCCGCGAACAGCAATAACGCGCCGACCGCGGCGCGATAGTCGGCCAACCAGAACCACCCGAGGACGCCGCAGACCGGACCCAACGCAGCAAGACCCAACATGAGCAGAAGCGCCTTGGCGGCGCGTAGGTGACCAGCGGCGAGTTCCCGCCACGCGTTGAACCCTTCGGGGAGATTTTGTAGGCCGATCAACAGAGCCAGCAGCACCGCTCCGTCGGCGTTGGCGGCGAACATCCCACCGAGGGCCAAGGATTCCGGAAGGAAGTCTGCGGCCATCGCACTGAACTGGGGCGCGGCTTGTCGTCGCCGCGCCAAAGTCCGGTCGAGGCCCATGAAGGCAAGGCCGCCGAGCAACAGCGCCGCCGTCGCGGCCGCTGGATGCGGCAACCAGTCGCCGCCTTCGGGTACCAACACCAACGCAACGGCACCCACCAGCACGCCGCCGCCAAAGGCAATCACGAAGTGGCGGAACTCTTCCTCAAGCCACTGGGGACGGATGCGCTCGACCCTCGCCAACACCGCGCCGAGGGGAATGCACGCGCCTGCGAGTACGGTGTACAACAGAAGCTCGAGGAAGCGGTCGGAGCCGACGAAGTTCACGGCACCGTCCAAGCCGCGATCAGTCGGTCGCCGAGTCTAGCAGCCGGCGCATGTCGCGCCGTGTCGGCAGGTTCCGCGGCGCAACCACATCGACCACACCGCGGGCCCATCAAGGAACCGGAAGAACTGGCGCGGTTTGGTCGCAGAGATGGCCTGCGACTTGCCATACTATTAGTGTCGTGATTGCCACAGTTGGTGTAGCTGTCGGTGGGCCTTGGTTATGCGGCGATTTGGACTATGTGGACAGGGAGCATGTTTTTGCTGATGGCCATATCGAAACAACACAAGGAAATCTTCGACTACTTGGTGCCAGTGTTTGGGTTTGGCTCGTTGGCGTGTATGACCCTCTATGCCGACATGCCGTACGTCGCCGCGTATTTTGCTGTATTGACGATCGTTGCGCTGGTGCCCCGGCGGTCGAAACAGCACAAGGAAATCTTCAACTACTTGCTGCCGGTGTTTGGGATTGGCTCGTTGGTGTATTTGTACCTCGCTGTCCTCGACATGCCGTACTTCGCCGCATTCCATGCCGTATTGATGTTCGTTCCGCTGGTGCGATGGTGGAAAGCTGCCCACCGGAAGCCTTCGGGTGGTGCTCGGCCAAGGGCCGACTCCACGATAGCGCACGAGTGCTAGACGCCACCTGCAAGCACACCTTATTGTCCGGCGGCTTGAGGCAAAGGCAGACGCATGGGCTTTGACTATCTCCATAAATGCGCGGAACTGCATCTCGAAGTAACGGAGCGTCGGTTTGGTCGCCGGCAGGATCTCGGGGAGATCGAGAGGGCGGTTGCCCACGTACTTTCGAGTCGGCGGTTCACCTATGACGACATCGAGAGGATCCGGGACAGCCGGATTTGGGACGCTGACCTATTCGGCCATTGGCCAAGCCGCACCGAATTCGAGTCAATTATCCACTCCGCGGAGTGGGATTTCTGGTACCTGCCGCAGGGGGAAAAGAAGGCGATAGCGACGCTACTCAAGGTATTCCCTCGGATTGAAACCGCGTCCGTCGTGCTTCGATTCATCGCACCAAGCCACTACGGCATCCTGAGTCCGCCCGTTGAAACGATCCTCGGCCTCGGCCCCTACCGCCGACTAGGCGACCGGTACAAGGCCTATCTTCGGAACCTCCGGGCCCTCCAACGAGACCGCGGTCTCGCGTCGGTCGCGATGACGGACATGGCGCTTTGGGTGTTGCAGCTCGGGGTAGTCGACGGACTTTTGCGTGGCCATGCTGAGTACGAGACCTTGCAGGAGGCGTACAGCGCGGACGCGAAGCTTCGAGCGATCCAAGTCGGCAACCTTGCTCGGCGTCTGTTCGAGGAAATGTCACGACCCGATCTTGCCGAAGCCTTGCTCGACACCAACCTGGAACTCGCCGGGCAGATCGCTGCTATCGAGTTCGAACGGGCAGTCAAGGAGCTCGCTGATGCGGGTTCGGATATCAAGTTGCGGAAAGCTGTCCCGAAGGCATGCAGGAAAGTGCGTTCGCGCGAGCGAGAAATCCGCAGGGAGGATGCTGTCTCGATTCGGAACAAGGTTGTTATACATCGTGATCGCTCCTTGCTGAAGGAGAGAGAAACCCGCTGGGACGATGCCGTCTCGATTCGGAACAGGGTTATACATCGTGATCGTTCCTCGCTGGAGGAGAAAGAAATCCGCGCACTAATTGAGGCGATGAGAGAAGCCTTAAACCTACAAACCTGACTCTGTGACAGTCGCGCAGCCCCTACGCGATCCCAACCGGGGGTCAAACGTCGCCGAGGCAATAGCCGACGATTCGGTGATGCAGTAGCCGCGCACTGGTTCTGGCTTCCTGAAAGAACGCAATCATCCCGGCGTGATTGCGCCGAGCCACGAACTGACCAAGCCATCAACGGGCACATCCGCGAGCCGCTTGTGCGCGAAGAGCGCATCCGGGGATCCGCGCACCAGTGTGAGCAGCTCGTGTCCTCCGGCTCCAAGCGTTGACAGCGCAGCCGGCTTTGGACTCCAATCATGCGCTCACTGATTCCGGGGAACGAGTGTGCAAATCGAAGACTGGAAGTCCGTCGGGTCATTGGCGCCCCTAGTGCGCGAGTTACGGGAGCTTGGGCTCGAGTCCAACATCGTCGAGCTTGAGGTCGCGGGGTTCACTGTCGTGCCGCCGGAGAAAGTGGCGCCGGCGGAGTTCTGCCGGGAGGTGCGCCAAGCGCTCGAACGTGCCATGTTGCGCCGCTACGGGCCGGATGGCCTGGCGCCGGAGCGCTGGGCCAACGTCAACGATATTCAGCGTTTCATGCTCTGGGAGGATCCGATCTTCGAGCGGCTTACCTACAATCCGGCAGGGCTTGGACTCGCGCAGTACCTGCTCGGCACGGATTGCGTGCTGAGCCTCTGCGCCGCTTGGGTGAAAGGCCCCGGCGAAATCCGTACCGGTATTCACGGCGACTACTTGGATCCCGCATTGGTCGCGCAGCCGGAGCAGATGAACAACTGCAATATGCACTACATGCTGACCGATTACACGAAAGACGACGGTTCCATCTCCTTCGTGCCCGGCAGCCACAAGTGGCGGCGTCAGGTGACGCCGTCGGATGCCAAATACTGGGCGGACCGGGCGGTGGCGGTGGAAGCGCCGGCGGGATCCATGGTGATTTGGGGCAACCACACTTGGCACGGCTCGTATCCGAAAAAGACATCCGGCTTGCGCATGACCTTGCAGTGCGAATATATGCGCCGTCGTCGCCAGACCGAGGAAGCGTATCGGGAGACGGTCACGCAAGAAGCGCTGGATCGCAATCCGGTTCGCTTCGCCGGTCTGATGGACGTCTACAGCTTGTTTCCTTTTGGCAAAAGCGACTGGGATATGGACCGAGTGAGCGCTGCGGAACGGGGGTCCAAAAGCGGTCAAACCATCGATCAATACCGAAGTTTGTTCGACATGGAACCCGCCAACGGTCGAACGACCATCCGGCCGCACTACGATTACATGCACCACGACGGCAAGATGACCTCCGAACGCAACAGCGAACGGCTAGCGCGCGTGACGGCGGCGAAGGAAGCCGAGGCTGAAGGGCAGGGGGCCTAGGGCGTGAGCGAGGCGTCGGCAAGCGTGACAAGCGTAGAGAGTGCGGCAAACGCGGCGAGCGTTGACGGTTCCGCTGATCTAGTCATTAACGGCCTCAACATCAGCGAACGGGTCGCGCAGATCAAAGAACAAGGGTTTACCGTTGTCCCCGACTTCCTAACGAGTGAGGAAGTCGCCAACATCCGCCACGCCTTCGATACCGAGGTGCCGATTACCGAAATGCGCGCCATCGGCACCAAGACCGGCAAGACTTGGCGCGCGCACAACTTGCTCGCCAAAACCCGCGCCGTCGATTATCTGTTTCTAGACGCGCGCATCCGGGCGCTTGTCGAGGGCGTGCTCGGGAAATACACGCAGGTGAACGTCACCACGCTGTTCAACGTGCTGCCCGGCGAAACTCGCCAGTTTCTGCACCAAGACGACGGGCTGTGGCCGATTCCGCGCCCGCATCCGCATTTCGTCTGCAACGCGTTGATCGCGCTCGACGACTACGACATCGAAAACGGTGCGACGCACATCGTGCCCTACAGCCACAAGTGGTACGACCGGCGGGTCGACCAGGAGGTCGAGACGCTGCAAGTGACCATGCGCTCGGGCACGATGCTCATGTGGGAGGGCGGCCTTTGGCACGGCGGCGGCGCGAACAACTCCAAGGACCGCGAGCGCCTTGGGTTTTTCATGAGCCACAATGTCGCGTATCTGCGCCCACAGGAGATTCAACTGGTATCCGTGCCGCGGGAGGTCGCCCGCGAACTGCCGGACGAGCTGTTGCGTTTGCTTGGCTACCACCGCTTCGGCTTGGGCGTGGACGGGCGCGACCCGATCGACGTGTTGCGCGATGGCGATGTCGTCAACCCAACGGCGAAACTCGCCGCCCATTACCGGAACTAAACCAACAGGACGAAACCAATGGCTGCGATTTCCCCCCACGACGGCCCGGTGGCGGTCACCGGCTGCTCCGGGTTCACCGGCGGACATATGGTCCGCGAACTCGCCATTCACGGTTATCGCGTACGCGCTTGTATCCGCGATGCCAACTCTTGGCGAGGCAAGGACTGCGTGGCGTACTTAAGTGGACTGCCGAACGTCACCATCGTCGACGGATGCGACTTGTTCACCCCGGGTTCCTACCACGCCGCGTTCGAGGGTTGCGCGGGTGTTTTCCACGTTGCTGCGGTGCTCGGCAACTCCGCGGACGGCAAGTCGCAACCCTTGGGCAGCGGCGACGTATCGCAAGATGTCTACGACGGCGGCATGGTGGGCACCGAGAACGTCGTCGACGCCATCAACGCAAGCGGCAGCGTGAAGCGCATGATTTATACCAGCTCGATGGCCGCGGTCTCCGGTGGTAGGGCGACCAGCATGCCGAACGGTTACGAATGGACCGAAACCGATTGGGCTTCCGACGGCGTAGACCCCGAACGTTGGCAGCACCCGCGCAACGCCTATGCCCGCAGCAAGGTGGATACCGAGCGCTTTATCAACGACGCCGCCGACGCAAGCGACGGGCGGTGGGACGCCATCACCATGTGCCCGGCGATGATCTGCGGCCCCATCCTGTTCAAGGCCCAAGTCGGCCAATGGATCGAGCAGATCGGCCGCATGGCCGGCGGCATGGAACCAAGCTGGCCGTCCCAATACGACATGTACTACAACATCATCGACGTGCGCGATTTGGTGAAGGCGCACCGCCTCGCCGCCGAGTCGCCGGTGGATCACAAGGCAACTCACGGCGGCAACCGCTACGTGATGCACGGCAGCGGCGGCCGCTCGGCGCTGCGTTTCAGCACCGAAGTGGCGGCGGTCATCCACGAGCAGTTCCCGTCGTTCGTGTTGGGCAAGCCGCGCATCGCCGGTGACGGTCCGGCGCAACCTTCGACCCTGCACGACTGCAAAAAGGCGAAGTCGGTACTCGGCGCCACCATCCGTCCCGTGACGGACACGATTCGCACGGTAGTGGAAAGTTCCGTCGAGCTCGGCGTAATCACGCCGACGATCGCGTAGCAGCGAGGGCACGCGACGCTGGCGCCACAACGACGGTTGCCTACGGCACCGCTTTTGCCCCTGCCAGTCGGACTTGCCGGTTAACGCCAAGTCCGACTTACATGCTAGGACGTCGCGTCGCGCTCCCCCGACTCGCCGTCAATCTCGGCATTCGCCGGCACGCGTATCGTCAGCACATCCGTGTCGTGGTACTGCTGGTGGCGTATCGACGAGGCGTAGTGGCGAAGCAGACGGAGCGAGATCTCGTGCTCGGCCGGTGCTTCACTCCGATCGGAAAGGACGAACATCCGGTCCTCCAAGTTCTCCCCACCCTGCGCGGCGATGAACTCCAGCTCCGCCTCTCCCCCGTCGGCGCGGGCGGTCAGCAGCAGGCGGCGGGGCGCCTCGTCCTCGCGGACTAGACTCAGGAGCGCTTCCTCGCCAGCCGAGCACAGCCGCTCCGCCGCCGCGTCCCTCCAGCCCCGACGCATGGCGAAGTCGCGCAAGAACGGGACCACCCGAGGCAACTCCGACACGTCGAGTTGGATCTCGATTCGTCGCCGCCGCGCCCCGGTCCACTCCATTAGCGTAGTCAAGAAGATCGCCGTTAGGCCGCCGGCGGTCATACCGTTGCCGAGCAACGCGCCCCACCACTCGCCGAGCTGGTCTGCGAAGATCGCTTGGTTCTGAAAGCCGACGCCGATCCAGAACGCGATCCCGGCGATCGTGGCCCGGCGGTAGTCCACGCCGTCCTGTACCACCATCCTCATGCCGAGCACGAACAACAGTGCCAATAGCGCGGTCACGAAAGCGCCGGCAACGGGGTTCGGGATCGCAAGCAGAAGCGCCGCCGCTTTGGGTAGGAACGCTACCGCCACGAACACCAGACCGATGCATACCCCGACGATGCGCGCCGCGACGCCGGTCAATTCCGTGACCGCGATGCTCGTCGAATAGGTGGTATTCGGCACCGTAGCGGCGAGGCCGGACAGCAGGTTGCCCGTGCCGTCCGCGGCGACCGCGCCCTGTACCGCCCGGAAATCCACGGCCCGCGGCGCTCGCCACGAGATCCGCTGCACGGCGATGGAGTCGCCAACCGTCTCTATGGCCCCCACCAAGGTCACGAACACAAAGGCCGGCAACAGCGCCCAGAACGCGGGGCCAAACTGAAGGTCGAAACCCGGCCAGCCGGCGGCGGGAACGCCAAACCACGCGGCTTCGGTGACGCGCTCTGCGTCGTAGAGACCGAAGAACGAGGCCGTCACGCATCCCGCCACGATCCCGATCACCGGCATCCACAAGCGCCACACGCCCGACACGCACAGGGCGAGCCCTGCGATGACGAGTATCGTCACCGCGGCGCTGAGCGGCGCCCCTGCGGACGGCGTGCCTTCGGGAACGTCCGTCAGCAGGTCGAAGATGATCGGCATGACGGTTACCGGGATCAACATGATCACCGTGCCTGCCACCGTCGGAGTGATGATCCGCCGCAGCAGGGAAAGCCGCGCAGAGAGGACGAACTGGAACAACGACGAGATCACCACCAGTGTAGCGAGCAAGCCCGGTCCTCCCTGCGCGAGCGCGGCGATGCAGACCGCCATGAAGGCACCCGAGGTGCCCATAAGGAGAACGTAGCCGGCGCCGACGCGGCCGAGCCGCACCGCTTGCAGCACCGTGGTGACGCCGCTGACCGCGAGCGCCGCAAATACCGCCCAGTCGAGGTAACCCTCGCTCCCGCCTGCAGCCCGAATCACGATGACCGGCGTCAGCACCACCCCCGCGATGCAGAGCATCGCCTGCTGGAAGCCCAGTCCGAAGGCAAGCGCAGGGGGCGGCCGGTCGTTCGGCTGATAGCGAAGGGAAGCACTTTGCGAGGACTGCATCCGAATATCCGCTCCCTCTCTTGTTATTCGCCGAGCGGCACTTGGCGTAAGCGGCCGCTCTTGCGGTTTGTTCGTTGCGTTCGGCGTGCGCGCAGCGAAAAGCATGACAAATCTCGCCCGATACCGGCAACCGCCGTTATAAGCCTATCGATGAGGCGCGGCGGCGTCAGCGCCGAGTAAGTCCGCCGATGACGGCAGCGGGCTGCCGAAGTCGCACCACCATATGGGACGCAAAGTGGCGGTTATTCGGGTCGGCGGCGGCATTACGCTGCCACTGCGCCCTGCCAAGCCGTTCGCATAGTCCGGCCCGCACGGGCCACAGACTCACGCTCGCTGCGTTGGAACCCAAGCGCTTCGTACCGGTAGGACTTCACGTCGCCGAGAGACCCACGAGGCGCTGTCGCTCACGCATGATCGAGCGGCTGTTCCAAACCCGTCCCCAGATGCCGAGCACAACGTTGGTAATCCCCACGACTGCGAATACGCCGACAGAGCCGAACCAACGGCTGGCAAGCCACGCGAGCAGCATGTAGAACACCAACAATCGTACGAACGACAACAGGAGCGGCGGCAACGGCTTCGACAACGCGTTGAAGGCGCCGTTGGCGACATTCAACATGCCGGCGAAGCCGACAGTGATAGGAATGATGTAGAGATAGCTCGTAGCCGTCGCCACCACCGCCGGCTCGTCGTTGATGAAGGACACGAAGTACGGTGCGCCAAGCCACATCATCACCGCGGCGATGACGCCCCACAGCAGGCAATAGCGGTAGCAGAGCTTAAGCGCCAAGTCCACGCGGTCGAACCGTCCCGCTCCCCAGTTCTGACCCACTAAGGGCACCGTGCTCGAGGAAACACCGATCACGACCATGAAAATCACCGCATCGATGCGCCACGCGGCGCCGAATCCGGCCACCACCCCAGTCCCGAAACCGGCGAGCAAGCGCGTGACGACGGCACCCGTAAGCGGTTCGACGAGATTGCTTGCCATGGCCGGCAGGCCGACGTTCAGCGTCGCCCGGCAAGAGTCGACGAAACGCCGAAGTGCCGACGGCTCGCCGGCGCGCGTCCGGTAGAAGGGCGTCCGGATCATGCGCTCCTTGAAGAAGAACCAGTACACGCTCAAGCCGAACGACACGGTTCGGGCGACGACGAAAGACCAAGCGGCCCCTTCGACGCCGAGCATCGGCAACCCCAGCCAGCCGAAGATGAGGAACGGGCCGATGACCACCTGCAACACCGCGCCGCTGGTGATCACATAGCCGGGAAACCGAGGATCGCCGATCGAACGCATCAATCCGGTGCCCACCATCACTAGGCCGAACAGCGGATACCCGATACAACTTATGCGGATGTAGGCGACCACCGAGTCGAGCACGTCGCCACGCGCACCCAGCAGATGAAACAGCGGCCGGGCATAAATCACCAACAGCACCGCGCAAACGATGTTGAACAGCGCCGCCAACAGCAGGCCGTGGGTGGTGAGAAACTCCGCTCGCTCCCGGTCGCCAGCGCCAATCACTCTCGCCAAGACCGCGCCGCAGCCAACGCCGATGCCGCGCGTGGCGGCGCCAATGGCCATCAACACGGGAAGTGCGAACGTCACCGCGGCGATGGCATCGGCACCCACTCGTCCCAAGTAAATCGCCTCGACGAACTGCGCCAAGGTCATCGCTAGGAAGCCGAAGATCATGTAGCCGGACAAGCGCACGACGTGGCGCGACAAATCGCCCTCGGCGAAACTCGCGTTCACGAATCTCGATCGCTCGACATCGGCTTACCCTCTCGCTGCCGTTCGGCTTACACTAGCAGCCTGCCGGACTTGGCGGCGTTGGCCGAGAAGTCCGGCTTAGGTGTAGGGCGGCTTGGGCTTAGGGCGAAAGGCGGTGCCGAGAGGCGACGGCTTTCGTGGCCTTAACCGAACTGCGAACCGGTAAGCGAATGTGTCGAATGTGTGTCGAATGTGTAAGGAGAGCAGCATGCGCAAGTGGTTGGGGAGCATCGTTGCGACGGTGGTGTTGGCGGCAATCGGGGCCTCCGCCACCGAAGGTCAAGTGGGATACCGCCAACACACCATGGCTGCCGTCGGCGGTCACATGCAGGCCATCGTGGACATCATCCGTGGCAACGTAACGCATACGGATCATCTCCCGATTCACGCCAACGCCATGGCCGACTTGGCCGAACTCGCTCCAACGCTGTTTCCAGAAGGCTCGCAGGGCGGCAACGCGCTTGAAGCGATTTGGCAGAACGGCGAAGACTTCCAAGCCAAGCTTGCCGCGTTCAAGGATGCCGCGAGCCAGTTCAAAGCCGCCGCCGCAACTGGCGACATGGCGACGGTCCGCCCCGCTTTCCTCGCCGTCGGCCAAGCCTGCAAAGGCTGCCACGACGACTATAGGGCAGAATGATGAACCGCAGTATGACTCACACCCCACTCGTATACGCCTTCGCCGGCGCGTTGCTGCTGGGCATGGCGGCCTGCACCACTACGGAGCCGGCGCCAGCACCGGAACCACCGCCCGCCGAACCCACGGTCAGCCTGTGGGAAGCCGCCGGCGCGGGCGACATAGACGTGCTCGACGCGCACCTGCGGGCGGGCACCAATCTCGATGGCCTGCATCCGCAATTCGGCATCACCGCGTTGGTGACGGCGGTCGGCGCCCGCCAACACGCCGCCGTAGCGTGGCTGCTCGAAAACGGCGCCGACGTAAACGCGCGCAACGCCGACGGCGGTACGGCGTTGATCGGCGCCGGCTTCATGGGGCATGCGAAAGAAGGGAAAATGCTGCTTGAAGCCGGTGCGGATCCGGCCATGAGCAACGACAACGGAGACACGGTGTGGGACATCTTGGCGTTGAATTGGGATACCACGGCGTACATTGCGGGCCTGCTGGGACTCGAGGTGGAGCGGGCCACCGTCGAAGCCGGTCGCGCCGAACTGCTAAGCGCTTTAGAGCCCCAATTGTCGGAACTCGCGCAGGGTGACGTTTGGCTGGCGACCGCCATCGGCAACGCCGACTCCGTTAGCGCCGAAATCGCCAACGGACTGGACGTCAACAAACGCAACGCCGACAGCGGCGCCACGCTGCTCACCGTCGCCGCGCTGTTCGGACATACCGACATCGTCCAGCTACTGCTCGACGCTGGTGCCGACGTCAACGGCCGCAACTACACCAACGGCTCGACGGCACTGATGGCCGCCGCAGTTTTCGGGCGCGCTGAGGTCGCCAAGCTGCTGCTCGACCACGGCGCCGACCCAAACGCCGTTAGCGACGACGGCGGCACGGCGATGGCCGCTGCCACGTTGGATTGGAACACCACGGCGCAGTTCGGCACCGCGCTCAACGTGCCGCTCGACGAGGATGCGATGCGCAGCGGCAAGGCGGCGACCGCTGAGTTGCTGCGTTCGTTGGAGTAATTGACGCCACAAAGGGGTGGTGCCTCAGGGCATTGCCCCTTTTTGCCTGAACCCAAGCCGCCAGAACGCGCAGGTCGGTCTTCCTAGCCGACAGCGTTGACCGCGACCACTACGCCAACTGCTAATGCAAGCGTCGCCCCTGCCCGCCACCAGCAATGCGGCGTTGGCGGCAGGGACACCGGCTTGCGGCCCGTGAACATCGCAAGCGGCGTGCGGTCGCGCAACACCAAGCCGTAGACGGCCTGAGCGGTCAAGTGAACGCCCACCGCCGCCAAGATCACCCAATGCACGCGACGGTGCAAC
Organism: uncultured Pseudomonadales bacterium; assembly: GCA_964348085.1. Taxonomy (GTDB): domain Bacteria; phylum Pseudomonadota; class Gammaproteobacteria; order Pseudomonadales; family Azotimanducaceae; genus VXYL01. Next base: position 11,654 of record CAYGBI010000066.1, read on the forward strand.
CAAGAAGCCGCGCTGGCGAACTCCGCGGAGACGTGCCGGTTCAGCGGCCCTTCGTTGAAGATGTCGTCGGTGGCGAACAAGCCCGTGCCGACTTGCAGCGTCGCCGCCAAGAACAGCACGACGACGAGCGCAACCCCGGGCGACGTGTGCGCCGCGCCTCCGCCACGGCGCAGAAAGTGATCGACAAAGGCCCGCGGTGTCGTCCAATAGTGTTTGAACCGGGCGTACCGCCCGCCCCATAGTCCCCAGCCGACACGAAACACGATCAAGCCCAACAGGACCAGCCCCGACCGTTGGTGCCACTCCAACAGGCCGATGTCGCCGTCAAGACCGGAGTACAACGAGAAAGCGATGAAGCCAGCGAACGCCCAATGCCAAAGGCGCAACGGCCAATCCCATATCGTCGGCTCGGACATGGCTCGCTAACCCGCTTGGTCGTACGGCGTGCCGTCCTTGCGTATAAACCCGCTGCCGGTGCCGCGGCCGACGACTCGCATGTCGATATCGGGATAGTCCACGTCGTCGTCGCTGCGCCGGCTGCCGACCTCCAAGTAGCGCACCGGCGTCGCCGTTTCGTTGATCAAGTGGTGGCCATCGCGCTCCCCGGCAGGGAATCCGGCGCACATGCCCGGCGTCAGCGTGGTGCGCCCGGCGTCGGTCACCAATGTCGGCGTCCCTTCCAGGACATAGATCAGCTCGTCCTCCCGAGCGTGCCAGTGCCGCTGCGAAGACCAGGCGCCCGGCGGCAAGGTCACCAGATTCACGCCATAGTCGGTCAAGCCGAAGGCATCGCCCAAGGCGCGTTTCTCGCGTTCGACGCAGGCCGCGGCGAACGGCGCCGGATAGCCGCTGCCACGGCGGACCGGCAAGACGTCCGCCGCAACGGCGGGGTGCTTTGGTTTCATGGTGCCTCCATCGGCGACGCTACCGGATCGCCACGGGATTGATAATCATCTGTACCGCACCCTTGATCTTCGCCTGTCCCAATACGAACAGGAACTCGAACGCGCCGTCGCGCACCAGTGGCCCGGTGTTCATGGTCTCCAAGATGTAGATGCCGTTTTCCTTCAACAGAATGATGTGACCGGCGAAAGGCCGCTCCGGGTGCTGCGGCGGAACCACGTCCAGCCCCCACGTATCGGCGCCCACCGCCACCACCTTCTTATTCGCCAAGTAAGTGGCGACATCTTCCGCGATGCCCGGTTCGCCGGCGACCCAAGCGTCCGGGTCGGTGGCGAGCATGGCGTCCGTCCAGCCGGTGTGGAACAGCACGACGTCGCCTTCTCGCACCGGCGTGCCTTGCGTGCGTTCCACGGCGGCTACGTCGTTCGCGGTGAAGTACTGACCGGCCGCCATGGCCGTAACGCCCAAGTGTCCGGCCATATCCAACACCACGCCGCGGGCGACGATGGGCGGAACCTTCTCGATGCCGAGCTTGGTGAGGCCGTTGATATCGGCGAAGTCCTCGGCGCGGTTGCAGTTGTAGTAGACGCCGCCGGGCGTACCGAGGTGGCCCAAGCCGTCGATCTGCGGGCCGATGCCGAGCCACGTCTGCACCAAGTCGTCGTTGTAGGCGAAGTTGGGAAACGCCGCCTTGCCCTGCTGCTGGCCGGGCTGCACCACTTGCAGCGACAAACCGCGGGGCGGGAACGCCGGCGTATTGGCGTCGACGGTGATGCCCAAGCTGTAGGTCTTGCCCGTGCGGATCAGTTGAGCCGCCGCCAGCACGCTCTCCGGGGTGATGCGATTGGCCGCGCCGATTTCGTCGTCCGCGCCCCAAGGGGACGGCTGGCACTCCTGGGCCCCGGACGCGGCCAATGTCGTGGCCAGGAGTGCCGTGGCGGCAACGTGATGTAGAGCCGTGTTCATGGTCGATGCCTGCTCTGTTGCGGGTTTCGGTCACATGATTGTCGCGCACACGCGACGATCTGTGGAATGCTTGGCGGCTTCGTCCACCCGACAAGCGACATCCTTTGATTGTCGACGACTTGTCAGCCGTCTTCAGCACGGCGAAGGATACCGAGGCGCCGCCGCTTGGCCGCCGCCAGTTCTTTCGCTTGGCGGCGCGCACTTGGCCGTTCATCCGCCCACTACTGAAACACGTAGTCACGGTGCTGCTCCTCGGCGGGCTGTCCGGCATTTTCCTCTGGGCGCTCACCGTGTTCGCCACGGACCTGTTCTTGAACAAGGTGCTGGTGGGCGAGAAATTGCAGCCCATGCAGGCGACCCTGCTCGATCTCGACGAGGAGTACGTCGGCATCGGCGAGGCCGCGCAGGCTGACGCGGCTGCGGCCGACGATGCCTCCGCGGACGTTACGTCCCCCGACGAAACGTCGGATGAAGAAGCACAAGACTTGATGACTGTCGAGCAGCGCAAAATCGTGCGCAACCGGTTGATCGTCTGGATCGGAATCGGCGCGCTCGTGGTGCTCGCCGGCGTGGCGGCGTTGCCCTATTACGGCACTTGGGTGCGCCATCAGATCAATCAGAACCTGCGCGTGGCGATGCTTGAGCGAGCCGAGCGCCTGTCGCTCAAGTACCACAATCAGGCTCGCGTCGGCGACGCCGTGTTCCGCATCTACCAAGACAGCGCGATGATCATCAATCTGATCGAACAGGCGCTGATCGGTCCGCTGATGACCGTATACGCGATCTTGGCCGGCTTAGTGGTCATCACGTTCTTCAGCCCGCATATCGCCTTGGCATGCATCGCCGGCGCCGTGCCGATGGTATGGCTCACCGTGCGCTACACGCCGCGCATCCGCCGCCGGGTGCGCATCAACCGCGCCCGGAGTAGCGATCTCACATCGCGCCTGCAGGAGGCCTTCACCGCCCTGAAGGTGGTGAAGGCCAATAGCGCCGAACGGCGCATTCTCGACCGCTTCGACGCCGACTCCCACCGCGCCTTGGACGCCGCCTTCTACCTACGCTTGGAGATGGTGATCTTGAGCGCGTTGGTGATGGCCATTGGCGGCGCCGTGATCGTAGGTACCGAGTTCATCTTGGCGAGTTGGGTGATCGAGAAACGCGAAACCTATCTCGGCGCCCTCGCCGCAGCCTATATCGGCTACACGATTTGGAATCTCGGCGCTTTCACCACGGCACGGGAGAACATCGGCGAAACGACTTTCGCGGGTTTCGGCCTCGTGCGGGTGTGGTGCATGGTGCAGGATCTGTTCATCGGCTTGGAGCGCGCGTTCTTCCTGCTCGACCTCGAGCCCGAAGTGGAGGACTCGGCGGCGCCGTTGGCTATGCCGAGCCCCATCGAGCGCGTCGTCTTCCACGACGTGCATTTCTCCTATCGAGACGATGCGCCCGTGCTCGCCGGCGTCGACTTGGCAGCGGAGGTAGGCTCTGTCACCGCCATCGTCGGCGCGACCGGTTCGGGCAAATCGACGCTCATGTCGTTGCTGTTACGCCTCTACGACCCGGACGGGGGCCAAGTGCGCTTCAACGATACCGACATTCGCGATTTGCGCGTCGAGGACATCCGCGCCAACACCGCGATCGCGCTGCAAAAGAACGTGTTGTTCGCAGCGACCGTCGCCGACAACATCCGCTACGCGGCGTCTGGCGCGACGCTCGCCCAAGTGGAGGCGGCGGCGCGGGTCGCCTGCGCCGACGACTTCATCAACGCGATGGCGAAGGGCTACCAAACGGAACTCGGTGAGCGAGGCGGCAAGCTCTCCACCGGACAACGGCAACGCCTATCCATCGCCCGCGCCATTGTTCGCGATACGCCAATCCTGATTCTCGACGAACCCACCGCGTCGCTGGACGCCCGCACGGAAAGCCGCCTGCTCGCCAACATCGCCGAGTGGGGTCGGGACAAGGTGGTGTTTCTCATCACCCATCGCCTTTCCACCATACGCAACGCGGATCAGATCGCGTTTCTCGCGGACGGAAGAATCGTCGAGACCGGCAATCACGAGCAACTCATGGCCCGGCCGAATGGCCGCTATCGGGAGTTCGTGGCAGCGGAAACGACCGCGACGGAAGCGGCATGAGCGACGCGGCCATCGTCGACGACCTCGACCAGGCGCCATCGGCGCGGGAGGCGCGTCGCCGGCGACTGCGCTTCGACGACCGCATCGACCTCGACACGGACATCAGTTCGGCGCAAGCCGTCGCCCTCATGGGTAGATGCCTGCGCCTTCTCGCCGGGGCCAAGGGTCTCCTAGCCGCCAAGTTCCTGCTCAACTTCGGCTATGTGTGGCCTGTTCTGCTACTGCCTTGGGTCGCCAAGATCATCACCGACAACGTATTGCTGGAGCGGCCGTTCGGCGATACGGAAGTGCGTTATCCGCCGTTCATGGACCCGATCATCGCTTTCGTCGACGGCATGCCGCCGCTGCAAATCATGCTCGTGTTCGCGGCGATGTACGGCGTCATGCTGCTGTTGATGGGTACCCGCGCCGGCGGTACCCACGTGGAAATGTTCCAAGGCGCGGACGCGGCGACCCAAGGCGACAACCAGATCAACGCGGGGAGCAGCGAAGCGGGCGGCATTTGGGGCATCGCCGAGTTCATGGTCAACGTACGCCTGACACAGACCTTGACCAACGCTCTGCGCACGCGGCTGTTCGATCGGCTGACGCGCCTGCCGATGACGACTTTGAGCGACCAGCGTATCGGCGATTCGATCTATCGCGTGCTTTACGACACGCCGAGCGTGCCGGAAATCTGTTACCGACTCACCTTGGTGCCGTTCTTCATCCTCCTCCACGCCGCGATCAACCTCTACCTCATCGACTACTCGTACAGCAACGTCGCCCCGGAACTCGTGTGGATCGCGTGGTTGGCTTTCCCTTTGGCGTTCGCCATCACCTTCCCGGCCTCGGCCATCGTCCGGCGCACCAATCAGCGCAAACGCGCCGCCGGCGCCGCCACCACCAACGCCATGGAAGAAACCATGGACAACATCCACGCCGTGCAAAGCTTGGGCGGCATGGCGCAGGAGACCGAGCGCTTCGCCGAGCGAAGCCGAGAGTCGTTTTTCCGCGAACGCATCGCGCTCGCTATCGGTATCGTTCTTGTTGTACTCGTCCTGACCGTCATGGTCGTCGCGGCGATCTACGTGACGGTGGTGGTATCCAACAACGTGATCGACGGCCAAATGTCGCCGGGCGACTTCTTCGTCTTGTTCGGTCTGTTTTTCGGCATCGTGGAGACCGCAGTAGGCATCGGCGCGTTCTGGATCGAGCTACAGGCGCCGGTGGCCGCGGTGCGGCGCGTGTTCTTTTTCTTGGACTACGAACTCGACGACGATCACGTCGCCGGCCCGCCCATCGGCGCGATCCAACGCGGCTTCACCTTCGAGAACGCCGCGTTCCACTATCCCGATGGGCGACAAGCCCTCGCCGACATCAATCTCGAACTGCCTATGGGCGAACTGGTGGCGGTCGTCGGCCCCACCGGCGCCGGCAAGACCAGCCTCGCGCAAATGCTCCCAGCGTTTCTGCAAGCCACTGCCGGCCGCGTGCTCGTGGACGGCGTGGACGTAACCCAGGTGGATCTCGACTCCTTGCGTGGCCAAATCTCCTATGTCTTCCAAGAACACCTGCTGCTCGCGGAATCCGTCCGCGACAACCTGCGCCTCGCCAAGCCGGACGCCACAGACGCCGAAATCACCAAGGCATTGGCGGACGCCGCCTGCCTCGACCTAGTGCGCGAGTTGCCGGACGGCATCGACACAGTCCTCGGCCAATCCGGCGACACCCTCTCCGTCGGCCAACAACAACGCCTGTGCATCGCCCGCGGCCTCGTCCGCAACACCCGCGTGTTGATTCTCGACGAACCCACCGCGGCGCTGGACCCGCGGACGGAGAACGACCTAGTGCGCACACTCCGGGCGAGCGCGAAAGGGCGGCTGGTGGTGGTGATCGCGCACCGGCTATCCACCATCCGCCACGCGGACCGCATCATTTTTCTGGAGGACGGACGAGTGCGCGACATTGGCAACCATGAGACGTTGATGGCGAAAGGCGGGCCGTATCGGACATTTGTGGAGCTGCAAGGAGGTGGCGACACAGCGTAGCGGGTGTCGCCCCTTTAATTGGCTACGACAATTGCTCTCAGTTCCACGGCCGTCCAGTGCTTGGGCTCGCTCGTGCAGTTCTGCCAGCGGCGGAACTAGAACCCTTTCAAGCTCCTTTGGCTCGAACTTCGTAAGCTCGCTCGCGGTAAGTGCGTCCGGCCGACATACATACCTTGTCGCGCAGCTATTTCACGCACGTCGCGCGTCAGCGGCGGGGCCGGTGGCTGGCGCTGCTGGGGTGGTGCGCGGATCGTTCAAGGTAGGCGCCCGGGACGCGCGTGGATCGGCTGGACGCGGGAGCAGCAGTTCCGGCAGCTGCGCTTGGTGGCGAACAACTGCCGCTTCCTGGTGCTGGCGGCGGGCCGGGTGCCAATCTGGCTTCGCCCGGTCGGGCGGCGGGTGGGTCCGGCACGGGCGGCCGAAGACGGTGCCGTGGCGGCTCGGGCCGGCGGACCCGGAGCCACCCGGGCCCGTGGCGGGCGCAGCTGACACGGCTAATCGGCCAGTACCGGGCGACGGGGCGGATCGAGGATTCCGGCTACCTGATATGGCCGTCGGCACCCCTCGGGGTGTCGGCAGTTCCCGTCCAGGGCGAGACGACGGCGATAACCGCGCCCTTCTTGCGGCCTGTGCGGCGCCACGACTAGGCGCGTGATGCAAACGCCAGTTCGAGGTCTTCGGGGATCGCCGCTTCGAGCGGCAGGCGGGCTTTCCAATAGCCACCTCTACCGCCTGCGCGGCAGCACGACCCACCGTCGCCACCGGATCTCGACGGCCAAGACGCGGCCGGCGCAGGTCGCCGTCGGCGAGCGTCGCAAGCTGCATCCCGGCGGCAGCCGGGCTTCGTGCGCGTCGACTCCGTCCACTAGGGAAAGTCTGATCAAGCAGCGCTTTGGGCCCCGGACGCGGCGGTTGCGCTTTTTGTCGAATGCCGTTCGAGTCGCGGGTCGCTTTTCGCGAGGTGGAGGACGCCTTCCGCCTTCGGACCGCCCGTTTTCCGGCCGTCCGGGCGGATTTCGCCCGCGGTCACGCCGTCGAGTACCGGCCGGCGATCAGCAGGTTGGCGAAACCCAGCAGCAGACTGATCCGTTCCGCGTTCTTCGCCAGCCCCCGGTAGCGGACCTTCGCGTAGCCGAAGGGCCGCTTCACGTACAGGAACGGATGCTCCACCTTCGCCCGCTCCGACGCCTTGCGCCTCTCCTCCGCCGCCTCGGGGCCGTCCCCGTCGAGCAGCCGCCGCTTCCCCGGCCGCATCGCGATCTCCCACTCGACCTCCAGGCCCGCGTTCTCCGGGCACTTCCCCGCCCCCTGGTAGCCCGCGTCGCCCGCCACCCGCTTCTCGCCGCCGTGAAGCAACTCGCCCGCGCGCGTCACGTCCGGCGCGTTCGCCGCCGTCGCCGCCACGCTGTGCGTCAGCCCCGTCTCCGCGTCCACGCCGATGTGCGCCTTCATCCCGAAGTGCCACTGGTTGCCCTTCTTCGTCTGATGCATCTCCGGATCCCGCCCGCGTTCCCGGTTCTTCGTCGACGTCGGCGCCTCGACGATGCTCGCGTCCACGATCGTGCCCTCCCGCAACCGGTAGCCCGCCGACGCCAAGTGCGCGTTGATCTCCCCGAGCAGCTTCTTGCCCAGCCCGTGCCTCTCCAGCAGGTGCCGGAAGTTCGGGATCGTCGTCTCGTCCGGCAGCGGCCCGCGCAGCTTCAGCCCCGCGAACCGGCGCACCGACTCGATCTCGTAGAGCATGTCCTCCATCCCCGGATCGCTCATGTTGTAGAACAACTGCACGCAATGCACCCGAAGCATCGCCGACAGCGGGTACGGCCGCCGGCCCCGGCCGGCCTTCGGGTAGAACGGCTCGATCCGCGCCTCCAGCCGCTCCCACGGGATCAGCCCGTCCATCTTCTCCAGGAACTTCTCCCGTCGCGTCCGGCGCTTCTTCAGGTCGTGCTCCAACTCCGCGAAAGTCGTCTGTTCCATGTCCGAGGGGCCCCGGTGCGTTCCGATCTCGCAATTGTGCCATGAGCCGACTTGATCAGACCTTCCCTAGGGCGATCTCGACGGCGAGAAGGGCATCTATCCGATCAACGTCGTCAACGTCCGACCGCTTGCGGTCGGCAGGCGGTCATCCAGTACGAGTTCGTCGGCGCCGTCGAGGCCATCTCCGAGGCATTTCCCGCCCGTCCTCGAAGCGCTCGTCGCCGCCTGCCCACCCCGCTTGCGTACCGGAGGATCGCGCCCGTGGACAGGCCGTGGGAAACGCTACTCGGCACGCCGGCGCCCGTGCCTTCGCCACGAGCCCTGCCGCAAGCCTTGCCCGTGTTGCCGGGACGCCGTTGCGATCCAACATCGCCGCACTTTGGGCAACATCCCAAGCCCTGCCTGAAGGGGTCTTCGCGACCGGAGTTCAGGCTCATCTTTGTATGGGATAGGCTGACCCGCCAACTTCGGCGCGACGCCAACGGGTTGGGGGTGACTTAGGATGGTCCCGCTGAGCCGGTACGATTGCTTGCTGCCCCTACACAAACTACGATAGGCTTCCAGCTCCGATTTGGGTGGGCCTTGCCATGCATCTTGTCAAACTGGGGATGGTGATCGTAGCAGTGGCTGCATCCATCCAGTACGCGTACGCGGA
>CAYGBI010000067.1:0-20099 GCA_964348085.1 uncultured Pseudomonadales bacterium
TTGGCGGCGAAGTCCGACGGGGTGCTAGGGCGGCTTGGGCTGGGGCGAAAGGCGGCGCCGGCCGGCGACGGCGTTCGTGGCGCTAACAGTCCGACGGACTTGGCGGCGTTGGCGGCGAAGTCCGACGGGGTGCTAGGGCGGCTTGGGCTGGGGCGAAAGGCGGTGCCGAGCGGCACCGCCTTTCGCGACGCTAACAGTCCATTGGACTTGGCGGCGCCGGAAAGGCTGACGCCTTCGTGGCGTAGCGTTGGCCAATGACCAAGCCGGCGGCGGCCCAATACGCGCCAATCTCGTTGCGAGCGGAACTCGTCTCGGCGCTGGAACGGCGGGGCGATCCGCAACGTGCCCGAGGGCAACAGGCGTATATGAAGTCCGAGATGCCGTTCCACGGCGTCCGCGTGCCGGAAGTTCGACGCTTGACCCGCGCCATTCTGCCGCGCCATCCGTTGCCGGACGCGGAGGCGTGGCAACGCGCCGTGCTGCTGCTTTGGCGCAAGGCCAACCACCGGGAAGAGCGCTACGCCGCCATCGAAATCGTGCTCGCGAGCCAGCACCGCAAGTGGCTCGCTCCCGAGCGGCTGCCGATGATCGACGAACTTATCGTTGACGGTGCGTGGTGGGACTATGTGGATGCCATCGCGATCAACGGCCTCGGCGCTATGCTGCGCGCCCACCCGCGGCAAACGGAGCCTGCGTTGCGACGCTGGGCCGGCGACGAGAACCACTGGCGGCGACGGGCCGCCATCCTGTCGCAACTCAAGTTCAAGGAACGGACGGACCTAGCGCTGTTGCGCGCTTGCATCGAGCCGTCCATTGACGCCAAGGAGTTCTTCCTCGGCAAAGCCATCGGCTGGGCGCTGCGGGAGTATTCGAAGACCAATCCCGAATTCGTCATCGATTATGTTCGCGACCACGACCGGCTTTCCGGCCTCGCCAAACGCGAGGCGCTGAAGGCATTGAAGCGAAAGGCGGACCGAGCAGGAAGCGCCCGAGCATCACCAAGCCCGTCGCGGCCTGTCGCTGCCAAGGCCGACTCATCCGCGCCACCACCGCCGCGCCGCCAGCCCCACCGCGCCACTCGTAGGCGCGCTACTAGCACCACTGGAGACCGTGTATGAATCTTGATCTCGAAACATGCGACAAGCTGCTCGCCACCACCCGCGCCGTGCGCAAGAGGCTGGACTTCACCCGCCCCGTGCCGCGGGATGTGATCGACGAGTGCCTGCAACTCGCTGTGCAGGCCCCCACCGGCTCGAACAGCCAGAACTGGCGTTGGGTGGTGGTGGACGACGCCGAAAAACGCGCCGCGCTGGCCGCGCTCTATCGGCGCGGCGGCGAGGCGTATCTCACAGTCGCCGGCGACCAGGCGCAGGCCGCCGGCAACGCGCAGACCAGCAGAGTCTTCAGTTCCGCGCTGTATCTGTTGCACCATCTGCACGAGGTGCCGGTGCATGTCATTCCGTGTTTGGTCGGGCGCCCGGCTGGCGCGAGCGTGCCGCAACTCGGCGGCTACTACGCTTCCATCTACCCGGCCGTTTGGAGCTTTCAGTTGGCGCTCCGAGCGCGAGGCTTGGGCTCTTGCTTGACGACACTGCATTTGGGTTTCGAGAAAGAAGCGGCGGAGATTCTCGACCTGCCGGAAGACGTGGTGCAAACGGCGCTATTGCCGGTGGCCTACACCTTGGGCACGGATTTCAAACCGGCGGCGCGACCGCCGGTGGCCGAGATCACGCACTGGAACGGCTGGCGCGGCGAGTGACCGATCCTTGCTTCCTCTCCGCAACGGAATTGCGGCGGCTCATTGGCGAACGCGAGATTAGCTGCCGGGAGGTGCTCGACGCACACATAGCGCGCATCGAAGCGGTCGATCCGGCGCTTAATGCGATCATCACCAAGACCTTCGATCTCGCCGGTCAGCGCGCCGACGCTTTGGATGCCGACTCGGCCAGCCACGGCCCACTCGCCGGGTTGCCGATCGCGCACAAAGACTTGCTTGCGACCCAGGGCATTCGCACCACGTTCGGTTCGCCGCTGTTCGCCGATCATGTGCCCGACGCCGACGCGCTCATCGCGACCCGAATGCGCAACGCCGGCGCCGTCACCGTCGGCAAGACCAACGTGCCTGAGTTCGGCGCCGGCTCGCAGACGTTCAACCGCGTATTCGGCGCCACCCGCAATCCCTACGACACCGGCAGAACCTGCGGCGGCAGCAGCGGTGGTGCCGCGGCGGCGCTGGCCGCCCGTCTGCTGCCCATCGCCGACGGCAGCGACACGGGCGGCTCGCTGCGCAACCCGGCGGCGTTCTGCAATGTCATCGGCTTTCGCCCATCGCCCGGGCGCGTGCCGTTCTGGCCGGGCGATCCTTGGTCCGATCTCTCCACTGCCGGACCGATGGCGCGCACGGTCGATGACGTGGCGCTGTTGTTCTCCGTGCTCGCCGGGCCGGACCCGCGGGTGCCGAATTGCCTCGCCGAACCGGGTGGGGTGTTCGCCGAGATCGACGCCCTCGACCTTTCGCAACTGCGCATCGCCGTCAGCGAGGATTTCGGCCTGCCGGTGGAGTCGCCGGTGCGCGCCGCCATCGCCGCTTTGCGGCAAGTGCTAAGCGACGCGGGCGCCACGATCATCGACGCGACGCCAGACTTGAGCGATGCCCGGCGCATCTTCCACATTCTCCGCGCGACGGGTTTCCGGCGGCGCTTCGGCCCGATGACGGCGGCGCAACGCGCGGAACTCAAAGACACCATCCAGTGGAACTTGGCGGCCGGCCTCGACTTGACGGTGGCGGATTACGATTGGGTCTATCCCGCCCGGGCGGCGCTGGTCGCCCGCGTCGGCGACTTCTTTGCGGACGTGGATCTGTTGATCGGCCCCACCACGCAAGTGTTGCCGTTCCCTATCGAGACCGATTGGCTGCGGGAAGTGGATGGACAGCCCATGGCCACGTATATCGAGTGGATGGAGAGCTGTAGTTTGATCACGGTGACGTGCTCCCCGGCGCTGTCTCTTCCAGCGGGATTCAGCGACGGTCTGCCAGTGGGTGCCCAGTTGATTGCGCCGTTGCGGGCGGATCGTTTTCTCCTGCGGGCGGCGAAAGCCGTCGAGGCGGTGACCGGCTACGCGGCCACGGTACCCGCGCTCTAAGGGCGCCTGCTCAATAGCGGGCGAGCACGACGTCCGCCGTGTCTGCCACCTGCCGCATCAGCCAAGCCGTACGCGCCCCGTGGCGCAACTCCGGGCGCGCCGCCACCCAGCCGATGGAGGCCAAGCTGCGCACGAGTAGAAACAGTGGCACGAGTTCCACGGCTTCGTCGGCGATGGGGCGAAGCCGGCGATAGCCGCCGACCAAGGCGTCGCGCAGCGCGTCGAATCGGACAGCGTGCTGGTAGTTGTAGAGCGCCACCGCGAACTCGTAGGGATGCCAGCCGAAACCCGCATCGTCGAAGTCGATGATGTGTAGCCTGGCGCCGTCGACGATGATGTTGTCTGGATGCAAGTCGGCATGAATCAAGCTGTAGGTGCCGCGCGCCTTGCCGTAGGCGCTCAGGATGTCGTGAATCGGTCGGCGTAAGCCGTCTAGGTGGCGGCGTTGAGAAGCGCTGAGATGTGGCGACTCCCAAAACCGGCCCCAGAACGGTTGTTCGCCCAGGAAGCCGTCGGCGTCGAGCGCATGGCGGGAGAATCCTTCAGGCATGCGCCAGTCGCTCGCTTGGTTGTGAACCGCGGCCATGAGTTGGCCCAGTGCGGCGAAGTGCCCGCGAAGCGCTTGTTCGGTGTCTTGCTTCGTCCCGTGGTCGCGTAGCCGTTTAGCGATGGCGTCGCCTAGCGTTTCGCCTTCTACCCACGCCAACATACCGACATAGCGTTGCTCGCCGCCCACCGTCACTCGTGCATAGCCCTCGCCGCCCCGAGTGGGGATCGTGATCGGCGCGTCGACGCCGGCTTCGACAAGCGCTCGGGTCCATGTTTGCTCGGCGAGCAACTCGTCGTAGTCGTGGTAGCCCGGCCGATGCAGCCGCAGCACGAACGGCTTGCCCGCGGCGTCCGTCACGCGAAAGACGATGTTCTCGGATATGGAGACGCGGGTGATCGCGGCGATATCCGCATCCCATGCGCCAACTGCCCGCCAAGCCGCCCGCAAGTGCTCCGAGAGGGTAGCCTCCTGCGCCGTCACACCCTCTACATCCCCCAGACGACGATGGTTCGTCCGTCGTGGCGACGCTCTTGGCGGAACACTCTCTCCTCCCAAGGCTTGCCCTTCGTGCGGTCGAATACGATCAGGTGGCCCGCCGCGCTACCGCAGCGGTCCATGTAGCCCGCCGTCTGCGCCACACCTTGGGCGATGGTCGCGCCGAGGGTCCGGTGTTGCGCCTCGTGCAGCACCTTGCACTCGACCACGAACTTGCGCCAGCGCTCGGGTGGTGCGTCTTCGCCTGCCGGCCAAAAGATCAAGAGGTCGGTGCGCCCTCTACCGAGTCCGAACTCGCGTTCGACGCGCCCGCCGCCGTTCACCACCCGAAGCAGGAACGCTTGCAAGAGCAGTTGCGGACCCGCTTCCCGATACTCGAACCGTTCCAGCCAATGCTCGGAATGCATGCGGAAGAACGCTTGGAAGGCGGCGAGCAGCTTATCGACGTTCAATCCTCCGTCGGCGTCGACGTACCAAGCGACATCTTGGTCCAGACTGTCCGCGAGGACATGACCGAGTTCCCGGGGCACGACCTCGGCGTAGATGGGATTGGCGATGCGTGGCGGGGAATCGCGGGCGACTAGACCCAAGTCGCGGACGTAGTCGAGGTCGGCCATGCTGTAACGAGGCGCGTCGCCGCCGCTCAGTATGGGTTCGACGACGCGACGCACACGCGCCTCGCCTAGCTTGTGGGCGAGCTGGTCCAAGTGGGTGCGCCGACTGAGGATCAGCCTTTCGCGGGCGTTCAGGATGTCGGCGCCGGTGATGGCGCGCGAGCGGTCGCGGCCGGGCGGATGGTCGAAGCAGGCGTCGGCGCACAGCGCGTTCACCAGCCAAGGCTGGCCTTGGGTCTGCGTCCACACGGTCTCCACCGCCTCCGGGGCGAACGCTTGGCCGGTCTCCTCGGTGTGCTGCGCGAGCAGGGCCTGCGCTTCGGCTTGCGAGAAGTCGCCGAGGCGCAGCGACTTGGCCGCCACGTTGAACGGGCTGCCGCCGGCGATCGTCTCGGCCTCGCTCGACGAGCGAATGCGGTAGTCGTGGACATCGCGCACGCCGCACAACACGACGCTTTGGGGAAATTCCTCGGGCCGTTGCTCGTAACCGGCGCGCAACTGGCGCAGCACCGAGAGCAACGTGTTGCCGACCAATGAGTCGATCTCGTCGACCAGCAGCACCAGCGGGGTCGGATTCGCTAGGCACCAGCTCGTCAACGTCGCTCGAAGCGCGTCGTCGGGGCCGGATGTCGCAAGGATGCTTGGCCAGACCTCGTCCAGGAACCCGTCGCCCAACGAGCGGGCACGGGTGGCCAAGAGACTCAAAATGGCGCGCATGGCCCGCTCGGTATCGTCGCGCGCCGCTTGACCGACCTCCACGTTCATATGCACACACCGGAAGTCGCCGGCTTCGCCGCGGTTCAACAGATCCTTAAGGGTGATCAGGGCGGAGGTCTTGCCCGTCTGTCGGGGTGCGTGCAGGACGAAGTAACGTTTGCGCTGGATCATGTCCAGCATCTCTGCCAAGTCCAAGCGCGCCAATGGCGGAACGTGGTAGTGATCTTCCGGCCGAATGGGGCCTTCGGTGGCGAAGCGGCGCATGGGGCGAGTATGCGCTTTGACGACGCGGCACGGCCACCGGACTAGGTTCTCGGCAGTTCCCCGAGCGTCTCCTCGAAAGCCGCGAGAAAAGCCGCGGCGTCGTCCTCGGCAAAGACGAGCGGCGGGCGAATCTTCACCACGTTGCCGAACGCGCCGGCGTTGCCGATGAGAAATCCCTTGTCCTTCATGGCGTTCACCACGCCAACAGCGCCGGCGCGGTCGGCGGTCTTGGCGTCGCCGTCTTGCACCCACTCGACGCCGAGGAACAGGCCGTGGCCGCGCACGTCGCCCATCGCTTCGCAGTCGTCTTTGAGGCGTTCCAAGCCGGAGCGAACGACGTCGCCAACGGCCGCGACGTTGGCCCCGAGCGCCTCATTTTCGATGACGTCGAGCACGGCGTTGCCGGCCGCCGCTTGCAGCGGGCTCGCTGCGAAGGTGTTGAAGTAGCCGGTGGCACGGCGGAAGGCGCTCACGAGTTCCCGGCTCGCGGCGGTGGCCGCCAATGGCACGCCACAGCCGAGCGGTTTGCCCATGACTGCGATGTCCGGCTTGAAGTCGGCCGTCTCGTAGCCCCACCAGCGGCCCGTGCGACACAGCCCGGCTTGTACCTCGTCGGCGATGAAGAGGCCACCGGCTTCATGCACTATCCGGGCGGCTTGGGCCATAAAGCCGTCGGGGATATTCGGTAGTCCTTCGTTGGCGAGAATGGGACACATCAGCAAGCCGGCGAAACCCGTGCCGTCGCGTTCGAAGCTGCCGATGACCTCGCGCAGCTTGTCGAGATGCCACGCCGTTGGATCGCCGGCGTCGGTGCGATACGTCTCGGGAAAGGGCATCGCTCGCACCTCACCCGTGTTGTCCTTCGGCCGCGTGAGCTTGCGCACCGCCGCGCTGTTGCCGTGATAGGCCGCGTCCGTGCAGACGATACCGCGCGCGCCCGTGGCCAGCCGCGCCATCATCAGCGCCACTTCGTTGGCCTCGGTGCCGGTGCAGGTGAACACGACGCTCTCGATGCCTTCACGGTGCTTGCCGACAAGCCGCTCCGCGTAGCGCAGGATGCCTTCGTGCAAGTAGCGGCTGTGGACGTTCAATGTTGCCGCTTGGTCGCTGATCGCCTGCACCACGTGCGGGTGGCAGTGGCCGACGCACGGCACGTTGTTGTACATGTCCACATAGCGTTTGCCGTTCGCGTCGAACACGGTTACGCCGTCGCCGCGCACGATGTGAACGGGTTCTCGATAGAAGAGCGGCGCACCGGCGCCCAATAGGCGCTCGCGGCGTCGCAGGAGGGCTTCCGACATTCGGGGCGTCCTCGGCGGGGAAATCACCAAGACTACAGCACGGTGCCGCACGCGCGTCGGATTCACTACAATCGGCGCTTTGCGCCGATGTGGAGCCATTCGCTATGACCGACGTTCAGTCCGCTTTGGAGTTCGACCCCGACGCCCTGCGCGCCAAGTACCGACAAGAGCGCGACAAGCGCCTGCGCGACGACGGCAACGAGCAGTACGTGGAAGTCACCGGCTCGTTCGCCGAAATGGTCGACGACCCCTATGTCCCGCCCGGCTTCGAGCGCGAGCCGTTGACGGATGAAGTGGATGTGGTGGTGATCGGCGGCGGTTTCGGTGGCCTGTTGGCCGGTGCCCGTCTGCGCGAGGCGGGGATCGAGAACATCCGCCTGATCGAGAAGGGCGGCGACTTCGGCGGCACTTGGTATTGGAACCGCTATCCCGGTGCGCAGTGCGACATCGAGTCCTATATCTACTTGCCGCTGTTGGAAGAAATCGGCTATGTGCCGAAGGAGAAGTACAGCTTCGCGCCGGAGATTCTGGCCCATGCCCGGGCCATCGGCGAAAAGTATCGACTCTACGACGACGCCTGCTTCCAAACCGAAGTCACGGCAATGCGTTGGGACGAAGACGCGCTGCGCTGGATCATCGAAACCAACCGGGGCGACGCCATGCGGGCCCGTTTCGTCGCCATGTCCAACGGCCCGCTGAATCGACCCAAACTGCCTGGCATTCCCGGCGTCGGCTCGTTCAAAGGGCATACCTTCCACACCAGCCGCTGGGACTACGCCTATACCGGCGGCGACTCGAACGGCAACCTCACCGGCCTCAAGGGCAAACGCGTCGGCGTCATCGGCACCGGCGCAACCGCCGTCCAGTGCGTGCCGCATCTCGGGGAGCACGCCGAACGGTTGTACGTTTTTCAGCGCACGCCCTCGTCCATCGACGTGCGTGGCAACAAACCCACGGACCCGGATTGGGCGGACTCGCTGACGCCGGGTTGGCAGCAGCGTCGCATGACCAATTTCAACGTCCTAGTCACCGGCGGCTGGCAGGACGAGGACTTGGTGAACGATGGCTGGACGGACATCATTCGCAATTTGGCGACCATGGGGCGCGCCAAGCCGGGCGAGGAGGTGACGCCGCAACAGGCGGCGGAACGAGTGGAGTTGGCGGACTTCAAGAAAATGGAGCAGATCCGCGCTCGCGTAGATAGCCTGGTCGAGGACGGGGACACGGCGGCTGCGCTAAAACCTTGGTATCGCCAATTCTGCAAGCGCCCCTGTTTCCACGACGACTACCTACGAACCTTCAACCGTCCCGGCGTGACGCTAGTGGATACCGACGGCAAGGGCGTGGAACGCATCACCGAGCGAGGCGTGGTGGCGAACGGCGAAGAGTACGAGTTGGATTGCCTGATTTTCGCCACCGGGTTCGAGGTGGGCACGGCCTATACGCGCCGCGCCGGCTACGACGTCACCGGCCGAGCAGGGCTTACGCTGTCCGAGAAGTGGTCGCAGGGCATGCGCACGCTGCACGGCTTCCAAACCCGCGGCTTTCCCAACTGCTTCTTCATGGGCGTTACCCAAGGCGGCTTCACCGCCAACTTCCCGCACATGTTGAACGAGCAGAGCCTGCACATCGCCTATCTCGTCGACCACGCCATGAACGGCAATGTGAACTGCATGGAGCCCACTCAAGAAGGCGAAGATGGCTGGGTGGAGACCATCAAGGGCATGGCGGTGTTCAACCAGCGCTTCTTGGAGGAATGCACGCCCGGCTACTACAACAACGAAGGCCAGCCGGGGCAGGGCAATTCGCTGATCGGCAGCCAGTACGGCGGTGGTCCGGAGGCGTTTTTCCAAATCTTGCGCGATTGGCGGGAAGCGGGGACGTTGGCGGGCTTGGAATTGTCGTAGCACGATGAGCGCGGACGCGACCGATCTCGATTTCTACGACGGCTGGCCGATGGCCACGCCGATGGACATCCGTCTCGGCAAAACCCGCGAACAGGACGTAGCCTTTCCGCTGCGGTGGGGGATATTAAGCGCCTCCGCTATCGCCTCGGATTGGATCAAGTCGCTGCAAGACGTGCTGGGCGCGAGCGTCACGGCCGTGGCGGCCCGGGACGAGGCCCGCGCCCGCGCCTATGCCGAGGCGCACGGAGTGGCGAAGGCCTACGGTTCCTACCAAGCGCTATGCGAGGATCCCGATGTGGACATCGTCTACATCGCGTCCAAGACGTGGGACCACCATCGCGACCTGCTCACCGCCATCGAGGCCGGCAAGCACGTGCTCTGCGAAAAGCCGTTCACGGATACCGCCGCGCAAGCACGGGAGGCGTATGCCTTGGCGGACAAGGCCGGGGTTTTTTGCCAAGAAGGCATGTGGCTACGGTTCTTTCCCGCGGTGGAGCACGCCCGGGCCGCTATGGAGCGAGGCGACATCGGCGATCTGCAAGTGGTGCAGGCGGACTATCCGGACCGCGTATACGCCCTGAATCCGGCGATAACCGGCTTCGGCGCCGAGGAAATGCCCATCATCGCCGCCGCCGGCCGCAAAGCGCGTGGCCAGCCATATGCCGGCGACGTGCCCTCCGCCCACGGTGCGCCACCGAGCGCGGCGGTGCTGCAATACACGCGACAGCGGGGCATCGCGGTGATCACGTTCCCGTCGGGGCGATTCCTCGAGGAAACCCAATACGTCGGCACGCGGGGCCGCATCACCATCGAGACGCCGTCGCATCATCCCACCGCGCTGACGATTCGCACGGGCCGTCCGCCGCGACAGGGCACGCGCAAGGCCGAAGGCAAGCCGACAATGGCGTTGGACCCTAGCCGTGGTTGGGTCGGCGATTGGCGGGAAACGCACTGGAATCAAGACCGCAACCCCACCGGCGGGCCGTTCAACCATGTACAGCGCTACGAGTACCCGCTGCCGACACCCGCGCCCGTCACCCGCGGCCAGCCCGCCGGCGCCCGTTGGACCGGCGAGCGGCTGATCCGTTATCGGGGCTGGACTTGGAGCGGCGGCAATCAACACGGGTTCACCTACCAAGCGCAGGCCGTTCATCGCTGCTTGGCTGCCGGTTTGAGGGAGATGCCGCAGTTCACCCGCGCGGAGTCCATCCGCGTTTGCGAAATCATCGACGAGATCAACCGGCAGTGCGCCGAAAAAGGGTTCTGAGCGATTCCGGAGTCGGTTGGCCGCACGTCTTCCGCAACGGTTAGTGGATAGGACGACGATGGAACCCACGTTGCGGGCGCCGGCCCTTGCCCCGCAGCCGGTATCGGTGACCCGCAAGATGGCGGCGTCCCTGCCCCGACTGCGCGCTGTCGCCGAGGCCAAGGGGCTCACCATCCACCATCTGGGCGCCGGCTATCCGAACCCCGAAGTCACGGATCCCCGTGGCTACATCGCGCATGAACAAGCGTTCTTCGCCCACTTGCGCAAGCTCGAGGGGTTGAACGACCCAACGGCGGTGCCGGAGTTTCTCCGCGAGGCCTATGCCTATACCGACACCTTGGGTCCGTTGGCGCCGAGGGAGTCGTTCGCCGCCGTCTACGGCAAGGATTGGCGCGTGGACGTCGATCCGGGCAAGCTGTTGCCGACCGTCGGCGCAACGGGCGGCATCAGTCTCATGTGTTCGCTGTTCGAACGCCCGGGTGCGCCGCTCGCCTACATCACCGACGCCCCTACCTATGCGGGATTCCTCGCCCGTGCGACGCTGAACCGACACGCCAGTATCTACAGCGTGGATTTGGACGACGAAGGCCCGCTGCCGGACGGTTTTCGCGACGCCATTCGCCGCGCCCGCGCCGACGGGCGCTATGTGCCGTTCTACTACACCGTGCCCGACGGCCACAATCCGGCGGGCATCTCGTTCAGCATGGCGAGGCGCGAGGCCGTGCTCGACATCGCCCGGGAGGAAGGCGTGCTGATCGTTGAAGACGCGCCGTATCTCTACATCAGCTATGCCGAAGAGGCGGAGCGACCGCGCCCGTTCCTCGCCTTGGATGCGGCGCAAACCGTGCATCTCTTCACCGGTTCGAAGATCGGTCTGCCGGGGCCGCGGGTGGGTTTTCTCTACACCGAAGCGGTAGCGGCCATTGCCGGCGGCGAACGCGCTTCGCTTACGGACCTGTTGCTGACGGAGGCGAGCGCCGACATTCTGTTTCAGAATCCGCAGGCGCTGCGGTCGTTCGAGTCGTTGCTGTTCGACGAGCAATTCAAACGCCGCGACTCGCTGTGGCCGGTGGCGGCGAAGAAGCTCGAAGTGTATCGAGAGAACCGCGCCGTTCTGCTCGACGGTTTGCAGGCGAAGCTCGGCGGTTATCCGTCGCGCTTCCGTTGGACGAATCCGCAGGCGGGTTTCTTCAGTGTCTTTAGCTTTCTAGACCCCGGGGTCGTCACCGACGACGACTTCATCGCCCGAATGGTGGCTGAGCACGGCGTGGTGGTGATCCCGATGTACGACTTCTACCCGCCGGACGCCCGAGCCCGCAACCCCAAGGCGGGTCTCGACCAACTCCGGTTGTCCTTTTGCTTCACCGAGCGAACCGGTCGCGCACGAGCCGAGGACTTGGCGGCGGCCGTCGCCGCGTTCGGGGATGCCGCGTTGGCGGAGGCCGGAGTCCGCTAAGCAGCGCCAGCCGAGAAGCCGTTGCTACGGCGCCGGGCTGTTAGGCGGCTGCCTCGCTTGCCTGCGCCGCGATGATGCCGCGCACTTCGAAATACACCGACGGCGCCGGAATCGCCAACTGCCGGCGGACATCGGCGAGCGGCAGTCTCAGCAGTCCTTCCCAGTCCTGCTCCGGCAGCCAACTGGCGTGACGGCCGGCTTGGTAGGCACGCCACATGGCCTTGAGCACGCCGCTGCCCGCCGCGCGGCTGATCTTCCACGCGCCCACTAAGGTGATCACGCCGACCCCGCGGTTGCGGGTTTGCGCATAGGTGAACGCCAGCAGGCACGCTTCGCCGAAGGGGTCGCGACCGTAGCGGGTGAGGGTGTGCCACAGGTCGTGCTGGTCGCGAATGCGCTCGCCGTAACGGCGCAGGTTCTTGTCTTGGAAGTCGTAGGCGTCCACATCGTCGTTGGCGCTTGCGGCGACCAACTCTTGGGCGGAAAGGGACTCGCCGTAGATGAAGTCGTAGTAGGCGCGGCCGAGACTCCCTGGCGGCAGGCGGCGTAGCGCTTCGCGGTCGCTCAAGGTATCGAGCAGGTCGATTTCCTCATCGAGCACGCGCCGGCCCACCTCGGTGCGGCTGAAGCGACGCAAGCCGCGGCGCAAAGACGGACCCGCGAGGGCGCGGATGACCTCGAACACGCGCGGCGTATCTTCGGGGTCGTCGATCAGCTTCCTGAGCGCGTTGAAGGCGACTTTGGGCCGGAAACGGCCTTCGGCGGAATCGGTTGTCATCGGGTTGCTCCTTCAAGCGCCAAGCACAGGGTGCGCCTTGCTGAACCAAGCGTTAGTATCCGGCGGCAAGTGTAGCGCTCAGGCGTCGAACGAGTAAACGCGCATGGCGGATCGTGGTTCTCGAGGCGGATCGGCAGGCCAAGCGCCTACGGGCCCCAAGCAAAGTACCCGCCGCAAGGTGCTCTATGGCCTGTCGTTGCCGGAGCGGGCGTTGCGCAGCGCGGCGGGCGTGGTCGGCGGCACGCTGCGTGAATCCGCTGCGGTGTTGCTGCCCGATGCGTTCCGCAACGCCAATACCTATCAAGTCTTCATCGGCCAAATGCTTGATTACATGGCCGAGGATTTCGGTCGAGTGGGCGACTCCCTGGCGTCCTCCGACGCTCGCCCGGACGCTGGCGGACGCGGTGACGACTACATCGTGCGCAAGACCGTCGGCAACTTCGTCGATGTCGCCAGTCTCGCCACCGTTCATCTGTCGCCGATGCTGGTGCTGGCGGTGGTTGGCGATGTGGCGTACGGCTCAAGGGCGTATTTGCGCGAGCTTGCGGACGAAATGCAGCGTCAAGGGGTGATCGAAGACGCGACGAAGATTCGCCAAGTCGACGACCTGCTCGACCAAGTGGGGGAGTTCAGCGGCAAGACGGCGGCCGCGTTCGATAGCCCGCCGTTGTCGGTCGAAGGGTTGAAGGAAACGGTCCGCCAGACGCGGGAGTCATTGGCGGCCATCGAGCCGGCCAAGGTGCTGCCGGAACGGGACTTGGCGAAACTCTGGAACGACATGCAGGCGTCGGCCCGGGAGCAAGGCGTGAGTCCCTTCGAACTGTCCGGCTTGATGACCCTCGGCGTTCTCGACAAGATCGGCAAAGTCGGCGGTGGCGCGCTGTCCACGGCGCAAGCCGCCGGCACGTTGTTCGACCGCCACGTGCTCGACCACTACCGGGCCGTGTTGGTGGACATCAACGCTAGGGGCTTCTATCCGAGCTTGGCCGCGATGAGCGGTCCGTACCTGCAAGCGGCGTCACAGAACTTCTCCCGCGAGCGGTTCACGACTACCGAAACCTTCCTCGCCGACGGCGCGGGTCGGGCGTGGGGTCGGGCGCGAGGCTGGTTCGAGTCGCGGCGACGCGGCCCTTAGCAGACCACTGGCTTGCCGTTGGCGCGCTCGACCACGCCGTCGCCATCGCTATCCCGCGCCAAGCGCGTGCGCCCGTGGGCGCTGATGACCAGCAGACGCGCTTGTTCGGCATCCGCATCCGGCGGGCACAGCAACATGCTGCCGTTTTGCCAATCGGTGAGCCCGGTGGCCAACATGGACAGCGATTTGCGATTGCGGAAGGAGCGCCAAGCCACTCGGTAACCGGCGGCGAGCGGCGGCAAGCGCCGGGCGATCTCCTCGCCTGCGTCCCGGTCGCCGTTGTCGTTGGCGTCCATGAAGATCATCGCGCCCTCGTGCCAAGTATCGCGCCGACCGCAGGCATCGCCGGCGCCGGGACAAAGCGTCGCCGTCGTACGACGCGCCACCGCGAGGTGGCGGGCGAACTGCACCGCGCCGCGCATCTGCGCGATGGCCGCATCGGCTTGGCTGCGGTCGACGAGCACGGCCATGCCGGGCGCGGCGGCGCCCGCGAGCAGCGCGGAAATCGTTAGCGCGGTCAACAGTTCGGCCACGGAGAGACCGTGGGCGCGCGAGGGCGAGAACGGGCGGCGCATGGCAAACATCCGAACGACGGGCTGGGTTGCGCAGGATGACCCCGACCGGACGCTCGGTCTATGGACCGAGGCTGATTATGCCGTGCGTATTTCGCCCGTCGTTCACACGATGAACGAACTTGAACTCAGGATGCCTCGGCGCTCTCTTCGTCGTCGGGACGCGGGATCTGAAGCGGCGGCGGGGCGTCGGGCCGGGCCAACAAGCCCAACGTCACCACGTTCAGCCAAGATCGCTGTCGGTTCTCGACCTCGTTGCGCAGCACCAGTTGGCCGTTCTTGTCGAATCCTCGGTAGTCCGGGAAGTTGAGCGCGAGCACGGTCAAAGAGTCGTCGGCGGCGTCCTTCAAGCCGAGTTTCCAGTTCGCCTCCACCAGCACCGCCAACGCGTCCGGCACGGCCGGCGTTTGCGGGTAGTTTTCGACGACGTGGCGAGCACGATTCGCCGCCGCCACGTAGGCCGCTCGGCTCAGATAATACGTCGCGATATGCACCTCGGACGCCGCCAGCACGTTGCGCACGTGAATCATGCGTTGCTGGGCGTCCCTTGCGAACTCGCTGTCGGGATGAAGGGAGATCAACTCGTTGAAATCCGAAAACGCCTGCTTGAGATTGGAGACGTCGCGGTGCGCGAGGTCCGTGCGCATGAACCGTCCTGTCGCGCCTCGGTCCCGGGCAAGCGACACGACGCCTTTCATGTAGTAGGCGTAATCCACGTTCGGATGCTGCGGGTGCAGGCGGATGAATCGTTCGGCCGCCGCCTCCGCGGCGTCGAGGTCGCGGGCCATGTGATTGGCGTAAATCAACTCCAACTGCGCCTGTTCGGCGTAGCGACCGAAGGGAAAGCGCGCCTCCAAGCGCTGCAAACGGGTGACGCTCTCGGTGAAGTTGCCGGTGCGCAGCCCCGCTTGGGCGCGTCGGTAGAGCGCCTGTTCGCTCGTCTCGACCTCCAAGTCCTCGTCGTCGTCGCCGAAGAACGGCATCCAAGCGCAACCCGAGACAAGGGCGAACGCCAAAGCGGGAAGGGCGAGGCGCAAACGGGGCATCCGAAGCATCGATAAGTCTTGGCTGGCGACTGTTGCGCGTATGCTAGCGATGGTGCCCGAGGGCGACAAGGCGGCTCCCCTCGGGCGAGACCGAAAGCGTTCTGGCGGAAGCGATGGCTGTCGATGACACAACTCGGGTCGCCGAAGGTGCGCTGGCTGCAACGGTGGAATTGGACGCCGTCGTGCCTTCGGAGTTCAACGGCGAGCGGGTCGATTTCGCGGCGGCGAAGCTGTTCGCCGAGGTGTCGCGTTCGGAAATCAGCCGCTGGATTCGCGCGGGTCTGCTCACCGTCGACGGCCACGCGGTGAAGCCAAAGACCAAGGTTCGAGGCGGCGAGCGAATATTGGCGCGGGCGACGCGGCCGCCGAGGTTCGACTGGCGCGCCGCCCAGCCCATCGATTTCGACGTGCTGCACCAGGACGAGAGCGTCATCGTGGTGGACAAGCCGTCCGGCCTCGTCGTGCATCCGGGCGCCGGCAACGCCCGGGGCACGTTGGTCAACGGCCTGCTGCAACGCTGGCCCGAGCTTGGGATGTTGCCGCGCGCCGGGCTGATTCACCGCTTGGACAAGGACACTAGCGGCGTCATGGTGGTCGGCGCCAACGAATCCAGCCAAAGGACGCTGGTCGCCGCCATGAGCGAGCGCCGCGTCGAGCGGGATTATTTGGCGGTCGTCGAGGGCCGCATGATCGCCGACCAACGCGTCGACTTGGCCCTCGGCCGGGATCCGCACAATCGCCTGCGACAAGCCGTTCGCGCCGACGGTCGCCCCGCCGTGACGCACTTTTCGGTGCTCAAGCGCTACGCCGCGCACACCTTGGTGGCAGCGCGTTTGGAGACCGGCCGCACGCACCAAGTGCGCGTCCACGCCGCCGCTTCGGGGCACCCGTTGGTGGGCGACCGACGTTACGGGGCGCGCGGCATCGTGCCGCCGCAGGCGGACGGCTCCACCGCCGAAGTCGTGCGCGGCTTCCCACGCCAAGCGCTGCACGCCCATCGACTGGCCTTCGAGCACCCGGCGAGCGGCGAAGCGATGACGTTCGAGTCGCCGTTGCCGGACGACATGGCGGAGTTGCTGCGGGCGCTCGAAAGCGGCTAGCACCTCGCCGGGCTTGGCGGCGTCAGCGGCGAAGCCCGGCGGGGTGATAGGGCGGCTTGGGCTGGCGCGAAAGGCGGCGCCGTAGGCGGACGGCTTTGTGACGCTAGCAGCCTATCCGCCTAAGACACTAGAATACGCGCCCACGCTTATTTGGCGCCCAAGCGATTACCCATGACCGAACGCCTTTCCGGCGGCGAGATGCTCGTTCGTGCATTGCAGGACGAAGGCGTCGACTATGTATTCGGCTATCCGGGCGGCGCCGCGTTGCACATCTACGACGCCATCTTCAAGCAGCAGCGCGTCGAGCACATTCTCGTTCGCCACGAGCAGGCGGCGACGCATATGGCGGACGGCTACGCTCGCGCCACCGGCAAGCCCGGGGTGGTGCTGGTGACATCCGGCCCCGGCGCCACCAACGCGATTACCGGCCTCGCCACCGCGTACATGGACTCGACCCCCATCATCGTCATCTCGGCGCAGGTGCCGAACGAGTTCATCGGCACCGACGCGTTCCAAGAAACCGACATGGTCGGGGTGTCCCGGCCAGTCGTGAAGCACAGCTATATGGTCAAGGCGGCGGCGGACATCCCGCGCATCGTCAAGGAGGCGTTCTATATCGCTAGCTCCGGTCGGCCGGGGCCGGTGGTCATCGACGTGCCGAAGGACACCACGGACCCCAACGCGCTCTTCGACTACCACTACCCGCAGGAGGTGTCGCTGCGTTCCTACGCGCCCGCCACCCGCGGTCACAATCGCCAGATACGCAAAGCCGTCGCCGAACTGCTCGGCGCCAAGCGGCCGGTGATCTACACCGGCGGCGGGATCGTGCAAGGCGAGGCCAGCCCGATGCTTCGGACGCTCGCCGGCAAACTCGGCTATCCGGTCACCAACACGCTGATGGGCTTGGGCGCCTTCCCCGGCACGGACGGGCAGTTCCTCGGCATGCTCGGTATGCACGGCACGTTCGAGGCCAACATGGCCATGCATCACGCCGACCTGATTTTCGCCGCCGGTGCGCGCTTCGACGACCGGGTCACCAACAATCCCGAGTTGT
Organism: uncultured Pseudomonadales bacterium; assembly: GCA_964348085.1. Lineage (GTDB taxonomy): Bacteria > Pseudomonadota > Gammaproteobacteria > Pseudomonadales > Azotimanducaceae > VXYL01. The sequence goes on from CAYGBI010000067.1 coordinate 17,401, forward strand.
TCGCTCCGGACGCCACGGTGGTGCATGTGGACATCGACCCGGCGTCGATCTCCAAGATCATCAACGCGGATGTGCCCATCGTCGGCCCGGTTGCCCAAGTATTGGATTCGATCAACGCCGTCCTCGATGAGGAACTGAAGCGCAATCCGAAATTGCCGGATCGGGAGGCGCTGGCGGCTTGGTGGCGACGTATCGACCGTTGGCGGGACGAGCATGGCCTCGATCACGACCAACGTCATCGCGCGGGCGCGAACGGGTCGCTCTTGCCGCAGCAGGTGGTGCAAGCGCTCTACCGCGCCACGAAGGGCGAAGCGTTCGTCGCCAGCGACGTCGGCCAACACCAGATGTTCGCGGCCCAGTACTACAAGTTCGACGAGCCTAGGCGTTGGATCAACAGTGGCGGCCTCGGCACCATGGGGTTCGGTCTGCCGGCGGCGATGGGCGTGCAGTTCGCGCACCCTAGCGCGACGGTGGCCTGCGTGACCGGCGAGGGCAGCTTCATGATGAATATGCAGGAGCTTTCCACCTGCATGCAGTATGCGCTGCCGGTGAAGATCATCAATCTGAACAATCAAGCCCTCGGCATGGTCAAGCAGTGGCAAGACATGCAGTACGGCGGGCGGCATTCGCACAGCACCTATCGCGACGCGCTGCCGGAGTTCAAGGCGCTCTGCGAGTCGTTCGGCCATGTCGCCTACCGAGTGGACTCGCTCGCCGAATTGGACGACGTGATGGCGGACGTCTTCGGCCCCAAGCACAAGGACGACTTGGTGTTCGTCGACGCCCACATCGACCCGGACGAGCACGTCTACCCCATGGCCATCAAGGGCGGCTCGATGAAGGACATGGTGTTGCAGCGTCAGCCGGGCGTGGACGACATCCGCGAGGACGTCTGATCATGAGCGACGCTCGTCGCTTGTTGGCGATTCTGTTGGAGAACGAAGCCGGCGCGCTGTCTCGCGTGGTGGGTCTCTTCGCGCAGCGCAACTACAACATCGAGACGCTCACGGTCGCGCCCACGGAGGACGAGACGCTGTCGCGCGTCACCCTGTCCACCAGCGGCGACGAACGTAAGATCGAGCAGATCACCAAGCACCTGAACAGACTGATCGAGGTGGTGAAGGTGATCGATCTCACCGATGGCGACCACATCGAACGCGAGCTGATGATGATCAAGCTGCGCGCCGCCGGCGAAGCGCGCGCCGAGATCAAGCGCTCGTGCGACATCTTTCGCGGTCAGATCATCGACGTAACGGGCGGCTCCTATACGATCCAACTCACCGGGCCGTCGGAAAAGCTCGACGCCTTCATTCACGCCATGGCCGACGCCACCATCTTGGAAGTAGTGCGATCCGGCGTTTCCGGCATCGGACGTGGCGAGAAGTCCTTTAGCTTGTGAGCTACAACCAATAAGGGGAAGAACATGCAGGTCTACTACGACAAGGACGCCGATCTGTCGATCATTCAAAAGATGAATGTCGTGGTCGTGGGCTACGGCTCACAAGGCCACGCGCACGCCAACAACCTGCGCGATTCGGGCGTTGATGCGAAGGTCGCGTTGCGCCAAGGCTCGGGTTCTTGGCCGAAAGCCGAAAACGCCGGCTTCGCCGTGCGGACCGTCGCCGAAGCCGTGCGAGATGCAGACCTCGTCATGCTGCTGACGCCGGACGAACACCAACAACGCATCTATACGCAAGAAATCGAACCCAACCTCAAGGAAGGCGCGGCCATCGCCTTCGCCCACGGCTTCAACATCCACTTCCAATTGATCGAGCCACGCGCCGATTTGGATGTGGTGATGATCGCCCCCAAAGGCCCGGGCCACACCGTGCGTTCCACCTATGTCGAAGGCGGCGGGGTGCCGTCGCTGATCGCTATCGGCCGCGATGCCAGCGGCCAAGCCAAGAACATCGCTTTGTCCTACGCCTGCGCCATCGGCGCCGGGCGCGCGGGTGTCATCGAAACGTCCTTCCGAGAGGAAACCGAAACCGATCTCTTCGGCGAGCAAACGGTGCTTTGCGGGGGTGCCGCGGCGTTGGTGACCGCGGGTTTCGAGACCTTGGTGGAAGCTGGCTACGCGCCGGAGATGGCCTATTTCGAGTGCCTCCACGAGCTCAAGTTGATCGTCGACTTCTTCTACGAGGGCGGCATCAGCAACATGTGGTACACGGTCTCCAACACGGCCGAGTACGGCGGACTGACGCGCGGAACGCGCATCGTCACCGAAGAGACCAAGGCGGAGATGCGCCGTATCTTGGACGAGATCCAATCCGGCCGGTTCGCCCGCGAGTTCGTCACCGAGAATCAAGCCGGCGCGCCTACCATCAAGGCGATGCGTCGCATGAGCAGCGCGCACCAAATCGAGCAGGTGGGTGCGCGGCTGCGCGCGATGATGCCTTGGATCGAAGCCAACAAGCTCGTCGACAAAGCGAAAAACTAGCGGTTCGGACTTGGCGGCGTTTGGCCGCGAAGTGCGACTTGCGTGATAGGGAGCTGGGCTTAAGTCGGCAGGCGGCGCCGAGAAGCGCTAGTGTCCCGCACCAGAAATGATTTGAATTAATGATGGGGCTCCTGGATCTCCGCCAGCCGCGTCCGTGCGCGCTTGGTCTTCGCCAAGACGTCTTCGCCCTTGGCGGTCCAACGACAGGGCCGCGGAGCGCTCTGGCCCTCTCAAGGCCCGTCCCCGTCGGCGGGATGTA
>CAYGBI010000068.1:0-19291 GCA_964348085.1 uncultured Pseudomonadales bacterium
GCGCTGCGCAAGATGACCGGCAACATCAAAAACTCCAATGCGCTGGTGATCTTCACCAATCAGATCCGCATGAAAATCGGCGTCATGTTCGGCTCGCCGGAAACCACCACCGGCGGCAACGCGCTGAAGTTCTATTCGTCGGTGCGCTTGGACATCCGCCGCATCGGCGCCGTGAAGGATCGCGACGAAGTGATCGGCAACGAGACCCGCGTCAAGGTCGTGAAGAACAAGGTTGCGCCGCCGTTCCGGCAAACCGAGTTCCAGATCCTCTACGGCAAGGGCATCTACCACGATGCCGAGATCATCGACTTGGGCGTGCAGCAGGGAATCGTCGACAAGTCCGGCGCCTGGTACAGCTACAACGGCGAGCGCATCGGCCAGGGCAAAAAGAACGCTGCCGCTTGGTTGCAAGACAACACCGCCACTAGGGACGAGATCGAGGGACGTATTCGCGCACAGCTATTGCCGGGCTTGGCGGGGGCCGCCGCCAACGACCCCGGAGGACGCGATGGGAGCGAAGGGAATGCAGTCGCCAGCATTCACCCCGTTGGCAAGAAGAAGAGCTGAGGTTCGCACGGACGGCGACGAGAGAACTCGTTCGGCCGCGGGAGCGGAACAGGCGAGAGACTTGGCGATCCGGCTTCTCGCCCGCCGCGAACACTCGCGCTGCGAACTACGACGCAAGTTGACGGCGAGAGGCCACGCGGACCCGGAGGTCGAAGAGGCGCTCGATGTTCTCGCAACCGACGGCCTGCAGTCCGACGCGCGATTCGCGGAGAGCTTCGCGCGCATGGGCGTGGACCGAGGCCACGGGCCGCTCAAGATCCGCGCTGGACTACAAGAGCGAGGCGTCGATGAGGAACTCATCGACTTGGTAATCGACGAAGACGAAGAGAGCTGGCACGGTCGCGCCCAAGCGGCCTCGGTCAAACGATTTGGTTTGGCGCCGCCGGCGGACCGCACCGAGTGGGGTCGGCGAGCGCGCTTCCTCAACGGCCGCGGCTTCCCTTCGTCGGTGGTTTGGCGCGTCTTGGGGGACCCGGAGACTCTGCGCTAGCAGTCCGGCGGACTCGGCGGCGTCAGCCGAGAAGTCCGACTTACATGTAGGGAGGCTTGAGCTGGAGCGAAAGGCAACGGCTTTCGTGGCGCTAACGGCGACAGAGACGTAGAGCCAATAGATGAGGTTTCGGCCGGTCTAACGCCCAACCCACAAGTATACTTGCCGCCCCTTCGACCCGCCGAGCGGTTGAGAGCATGTTGACCCACGAGATTCGCGCCGCATTTCTTGACTTTTTCGCCGCGCGCGGCCACCGCGTCGTGCCGTCGAGTTCGCTGGTGCCGGCGGACGATCCGACGTTGCTGTTCACCAACGCCGGCATGGTGCAGTTCAAGGATGCGCTCACCGGGCGCGAGCGGCTCGACTACACCCGCGCCGTAAGCTGTCAACGCTGCGTTCGCGCCGGCGGTAGCCACAACGACTTGGAAAACGTGGGCTACACCGGGCGCCACCAAACCCTGTTCGAAATGCTCGGCAACTTTAGTTTTGGCGACTACTTCAAAGAAGAAACGATTACTTGGGCTTGGGAGTTCGTGACCACCGTGCTCGAACTCGACAGCGACCGAATCTGGGTCACCGTACACCCGGACGACGACGAAGCACGCCGCATCTGGCTACACAAGATTGGCCTCGACGCGACAAGAGTGGTGCGCCACGAAGACAACTTCTGGGCCATGGGCAGCACCGGCCCTTGCGGGCCGGACTCGGAACTGTTCTACGACTTGGGTCCCCAAGTGGACGGCGGGCCGCCCGGTTCACCGGACGAGGAAGGCGATCGCTACTCCGAGTTCTGGAACTTGGTTTTCCCGCAGTTCGACCGCGACGCCGACGGCGCACTAACGCCGCTGGCATCGCCCGGCGTAGACACCGGCATGGGTCTCGAGCGCGTCGCCGCCATCCTCCAAGGCGGATCGAGCAACTACGACACCGACGTATTCCAGCGTCTAATCGCGCACGCCGGCCGCGTTACCGGCGTAGAAGGCGCCAACGCCAAGCGCAACCCGTCGTTGCGGGTCATTGCAGACCACATCCGCACCGCCACGTTTCTCATCGCCGACGGCGTCGCCCCCGGCAACGAGGACCGCAGCTACGTACTGCGCCGCATCGTTCGTCGGGCACTGCGCCACGGCCACAAGCTCGGCGTCCGCGAGTCGTTCTTCCATCGGCTCGTGGCACCGGTGGTGGACATCATGGGCGACGCCTATCCCGATCTGCGCACGCACGCCGAGCAGATCGACGCCATATTGGCGGAGGAGGAAGGGCGTTTCGCAGAGACGCTCAAGGCCGGCATGACCTTGTTGGAGCGCGCCATCGCGGAGCTCGACGGCGCCGGAACGATTCCCGGCGAGGTCGTTTTCAAACTCTACGACACCTATGGGTTCCCCGCCGATGTCACGGCCGATGTCGCCCGGGAACGGGGACTCGCCATCGATCAGCAAGGCTTCGACCAAGCCATGGCCGAGCAACGCGAGCGCGGGCGCGCGTCCGCACGTTTCGACGCCGCGATCGAACAGCGCGTGCGGCTCGACTCGCAAGTAGCGTTCACCGGTCACGCGAGCGTCAACGGCGAGGCCCGAGTGCTCGCCCTCTTCGCCGACGACGCGCAAGTTGAGCGGCTGAACGCCGGCGACTCAGGCATCGTAGTGCTGAACGAGACGCCTTTTTACGCGGAGTCCGGCGGGCAAATCGGCGACCGCGGCATGATCCGCCACGGCGAAACCGTGTTCCAAGTCGAAGACACCACCAAGGGCGGCGACCAACACCTGCATCACGGGCGCGTCGTCGGCGGTGCCTTGCGCATCGGCGATCAGGTCACCACCGCCATCAACGCCGATCATCGCCGCGCAGTCACCCTCAACCACTCCGCGACGCACCTCCTTCACGCGGCACTGCGAAAGGTGCTCGGCGATCACGTCACACAGAAGGGTTCGCTGGTGGCTGCGGAGCGACTGCGCTTCGATTTCAGCCATCCGCGACCCGTATCCGGCGAGGCGCTTCACACCATCGAAGCGCTGGTCAATGCTCGCATCCGTGACAACTCGAAGGTACGCACCGAAGAGATGCGCTTCGCCGACGCCATCGACCGGGGCGCTTTGGCGTTGTTCGGCGAGAAGTACGCGGACAAGGTGCGCGTGCTGACGATGGGCAACGGCTTTTCCGTGGAGCTTTGCGGCGGCACCCACGTCTCCCGCACGGGCGACATCGGCGTATTGCGCCTCGTCTCCGAGGAGGGCATTGCCGCCGGAGTGCGGCGAGTGGAAGCGGTCACCGGCGCCCACGCCTTGGCTTGGACTGCCGCCGGCGAACGCCAACTCGACGCGATCACCGCCACGCTGAGGAGTCCGCGAGACGACGTCGCAGACCAGGTGCGCCAGCTCGTCGCAGACGCCAAGAGCCTGCAAAAAGAAATCGACACGCTGCGCACCAAGCTGGCGGCCAGCCAAGGGGCGGATCTCGCCAACCAAGCCGTCGCCGTGAACGGCATCCGCGTCTTGGCCGCCGCCGTCGACGGGGATCCGAAGTCTCTGCCGGCCACCATGGACAACCTACGCGACCGCTTGGGCGACGCAGTGGTGGTGCTGGCGCACGTCGGCGACAGAGTCAGTCTCGTTACCGGCGTCAGCAAGCAGCTAACGCCACGCATAGGCGCCAGCGACATCATCCGCTTCGTCGGCGCACAGGTAGGGGCGAAGGGCGGCGGCCGACGGGACATGGCGCGCGCCGGCGGCGGCGACCGCCCGGAGCAGCTTGAGCAAGCGCTCGCTTCCGTGGCCGACTGGGTGCGCGAACGCACCGCCTGAGCGACGCCATGGCGTTACTGGTACAGAAGTTCGGCGGCACCTCGCTCGCCTCGGCCGCACACATCAAAGCGGTCGCGGACCGCGTCGCCGACTGCGCACGGGCCGACCAAGTGGTGGTGGTGGTGTCCGCCATGGGCGGCGAGACGGACCGTTTGGTGGGCTTGGGCAACGAAATCGCGCCGCGGCCGCCGCCCCGGGAAGTGGACGTGTTGCTGTCCGCCGGCGAGCAAGTGTCCATCGCCTTGGTGACTATGGCGTTGCTGGAGCGAGGCTTCCCCGCCCGCTCTTGGTTGGGTTCCCAAGTGCGCATTCGCACGGACGCCAACCACACCAAGGCACGCATAGAAGAGGTCGATGTGGAGCGCCTGCGAGAAGACATCGCAGCCGGCGTTATCCCGGTTGTCGCGGGTTTCCAAGGCGTCAACGCGAACGGCGACGTGACCACGTTCGGACGCGGCGGCTCCGATACCACCGCGGTTGCCGTGGCGGTCGCTCTGCAAGCGGATGAATGTCAGATTTTCACCGATGTAGAGGGGGTGTTCACGGCGGACCCGCGCATCGTCGAGGACGCTCGCCGGTTGGACGTGGTCACCTTCGAGGAGATGCTCGAGCTTGCGAGCCTGGGCGCCAAAGTTCTGCACTCGCGCTCCGTGGAGTTCGTTGGCAAGTACCGTATGCCGCTGCGGGTACTGTCCAGCATGACGCACGGCCCCGGCACATTGATAACCACGGAGGAGCAAGCCATGGAACAACCCCTCGTGTCCGGCCTCGCGTACACCCGGGACGCGGCCAAGCTCACGCTCTTGGGGGTGCCCGACCGGCCCGGGACCGCATCGAAGATTCTCGGTCCCATCGGCGCCGCATCCATCGAGGTGGACATGATCGTGCAAAACGTCGGCGCCGACGGGACGACGGACGTGACGTTCACAGTGCGACGGGTAGACTACGACCAAGCCATGCGAATTCTCGACGAGGTGAAGCAATCCCTAGGGGCGCGCGACGTCCAAGGCGACGACAAGATCGCCAAGGTCTCCGCCGTCGGCGTGGGCATGCGCTCCCACGCCGGCGTCGCAACCCGCATGTTCGACGCACTGGCGCGCGAGAACATCAACATCCAAATGATCGCCACCTCCGAAATCAAGATTTCCGTCGTCGTGGCGGAGCGCTATCTGGAACTCGCCGTCCGCTCCGTTCACGACGCCTTCGGACTCGGCGACGCACCCGTACACGAAGAAAAGTAGCCTATTCCAGCCCCGTCGCGGCGAGCCACGCGAGCCGGCAACTCCCGGAAATCTCCGACGCACAGAGAACGCACAGCGACTCCCGCTAGTCGATCCAGCCCAGTAGAACCGGGGCCTGTGGAGGGAGGGGAAAAAACTCTTCGTAAACTTTCCCTGTCGAAACAGTATCGTGGTGGTGTGTTTGGGGTAGGGGTGGTGACATGTCCAACACGTCATTCCGCAAGACGTTGAGCGCGCCGGGACTGCTCCGGATCGTTCGCGGCTGTTTCGAGCGTATCGAGGACGGGGTCGCCAACCGGGGACTGAACCTGACGGATTGTTTGATGTCCGGGCTGGCGGTGTTCGGCCTGAAGTACCCCTCGCTGCTGCGCTTCGACCGGGACGCCCGACAGGACGGGTTGATCCGGTCGAACCCGGGGAGCCTCTACGGGATCGGGCGGGCGCCGTCGGACACGGCGCTGCGGGAACGGCTCGACGAGGTGGACCCGCGGTCGCTGCGGCGGGCCTTCCGGCGGGTGTTCGCCGCGCTGCAGCGGGGCGGCGGCCTGAAGGACTTCGCCTATCCGGGCCACTATCTGCTGTCGGTGGACGGCACGGGATACTTCTCGTCGTCGAGCGTGCATTGCGACAACTGTTGCGAGAGGCGCCACCGGGACGGGCGCACCACCTACTACCACCAACTCCTGGGCGCGGTGCTGGTGCATCCGCGCCACCGGGAGGTGTTCCCGCTGGCGCCGGAGCCGATCGCCAAGGAGGACGGCAAGAGGAAGAACGACTGCGAGCGCAACGCGGCGAGGCGACTGCTCGGGGACGTGCGGCGGGAGCATCCCCGTCTGCGGCTGATCGTGGTGGAGGACGCCCTGGCCTCGAACGGCCCGCACGTCAAGCTGCTCCGGGAGCTGGACATGCGCTTCGTGCTCGGCGTCAAGCCGGGCGACCACGCGCACCTGTTCCAGTGGGTCGACACCTCGCTGGAGACGCGGGAGTTCGAGACGACGGACGCGGACGGCGCGCGGCGCCGGTTCCGGTTTCTGAACGGGGCGCCGCTGAACGACGCGCACTTCGAACTGGAGGTGAACTTCCCGGAGTGCTGGGAAAAACGCCCCGGCCGCCGAGAGCGGCACTTCTCGTGGGTCACGGACCTGCGGATCACCGAATCGAACGCCTTGGCGCTGACGCGCGCCGGGCGCGCCCGCTGGCGCATCGAGAACGAGACGTTCAACACCCTGAAGAACCAAGGCTACGGCTTCGAGCACAACTTCGGCCACGGCGGGAAACATCTGGCGACCGTGTTCGCCCACCTGATGATGCTGGCCTTTCTGATCGACCAGGTCCGGCAGCGCTGCTGCCGGCTGTTCCGGGCGGCGAAATCCAAGGCCGGGCGCGCCCGGTATTTCTGGGAGAGGCTGCGGAGTCTGTTCCTGACCCACGTCGTCCCCGACTGGGAGACGCTCTACCGGGCCATCGCGTTCGGCCACCGAAGCCCGCTGGTGATCCACGACACGTCGTGACCGGCCCGCCGCGGCCGGGTGCGCGACGGGTTGGTTCTTCGGGGAAATCGTGGCCACGCCGACGTCCGGCGCCGGTCGGAGAGGAACGCCTCACCCCGTCGTTGGCTGCCACCGTCGCACGGCCCACATGTCCGCGCGCCGTCGGAGTGCGAACCGCGTTAGCGGGAGTTCCTGGAGAACGCACAGAAGTGTTGCAAAGTCACCACGCTTCGCTACACAATGGTGAGGTCGTTTTGGTCCGTGGTGAAGTCACCGTAAGAGTGGCAGCCAAACTGGCCAAGCCAAAGGCACGGATGGCAACTGTGAGGTGGGGAAGCCTTATCAGTGCCGCTGTGAGGGCGACAGGATGTCGCCTGTACACAGGCCGTCGACGAACGGAAACAAGGGAGGAATCGGCAATGTTGATTCTAACGAGGCGCGTGGGCGAAACGCTCATGATCGGTGACGACATCACAGTCACCGTATTAAGCGTCAAGGGCAACCAAGTTCGGATAGGCGTAAACGCCCCTCGAGAACTTCCCGTGCATCGGGAGGAAGTCTACGAGCGGATACGCGACGAACGGGCGAACGGATCTCCAGCCGGAAGAGCATAGAGCGGCAATAACGCTCTATCGCCGTGACTAAAGCGGCCCTCCCGGTTACAGGAGGGCCTAGGGTTACTTTGCCCTCGCGCCTAATAAATAAAAAAATAATGCGAGTAAGGCGGCTGTGACAAAAAAGTTCGAGCCTCCGGCCTCTCGAACCGCCCCGCACCAAAGTGGTGCGGGGCAATCGGTTATGGGCCATACGCCGCTTGACCAACTACTCATCGATGCCGTGGAGGACTCCCTGCAGGGCAAGTTCGGTGCGTTGACTACGGACGAGCTCTCCGAAGCGGTGGACGAGTTCGTCAAGCTGAACGGCCGCCGCCATCAGTCCTACTTTCACCCGGGATTCCGCAACGCGCTCTTGGATCGACCGTTCGACAGTGCGCCAACGCCACAGAACGAAGGGCAGGCGCGCTGGTACTGGGCAGGCGTCGTTCAAGGCTTGGCAAGATCGAAGTCTTGGCAGCGAATCGTCGAGCTGTACGACGCCGCGGATACGGTGCGCACCCTCGGAGACGGACTCGACCCGGCGTCGCTGAAAGCCGGCGAACCCATCGTCGAAGCGCTTTGGCACACCGGGCGCACGACCAACCTGCATGTGTTCGTGCGCGTGTCACTGGCCAAAGAGCCGACGATCTTTCGCTGCCTGCTGGAAGTTGGGACGCAACTCCTACGATCCCGCTCCCCTGGCGAGGCGCGGACCCTGTTCGATTTATTGCTAACGGCCGGCGAATCCCTGCGACCGGACGACCCTCTGGCCAAACAGATTCCGACGGTTCGAAGGCGAAAGGCCCACTGCCTGCGGTTGCTCGGGGAACACCGAGGCGCCGAGAATCTGTTGCGCGCACTGCTGCGGGAAAGCGACCCGGGCGTCCATGCGATGGTGCATGCCGATCTGGGCCTGCTCCAAGGTCGATTCGCGCTGCTCGACGAGTTGCGAATACCCGGCGACGAATCCGAGCGAAGAGACTTGGTCGACCGGCTGAAGGCTGGGGAGCGGCACTACCGGGAAGCGGTGGCGATCTCGGACGCGGCATTCACATCCCACGGCCACTACTGTTTGGGCGTATTGGCGCTGGCGAACGACGCTTTGGGCGAAAGCCGATTCGAGGTGGCGGACATTCACTTGGAACAGGCTCACGCTGAAATGGCAAGCAACAACGCCTATCCAGAGTCGTTGCTGGCGCGGCTCGATCTCTACCTAGGACTCGCCAAGTCGCAGTGGCTCGACGTGGCGGAGAGCCACTACGCCGCCCAGCTCATCGTTTCCGGCTTGGACGGCGCGGAGATTCCTTATCACTTCGTGGCATCCGTGATCAACAGTTTGGATTGCGCCGTGGAGAGCATCGAGATGGTTGCCGAGCCGCTTCTCAAGTCCGGCGGCGACCATGTCCTAGACGCGCTCGCCGACACCACGCTACTGACAACGCATCCCCCGATCGCGGAGTGCTTACACGAACGCGCGAACCGGGCGAATCGACGCAAATCGATGGCAACCATGGACCTCCATCTCGCGCTTAAGGGGTACTTGGGTGTCGACGATCACAAAAAGGCCGACCAAGTCCTTGAGGAACTCAAGCGACACGCTCTCGAAGGCTCCGGCGTAGCCGAGTTCTTGCACGTCTTGAGCGAGCCGGACCTATACCAGCCCGCGTGGGATATGGAGGAGGCAGCGCTCGAGAGTGCTCGATGTTTGGAAACCCAAGGGAATTACCTGCTCGCGCTTGAGAAACTTCGAGAACCGTTTCACAGATATGTGACTAACGGAGAGATTGACAACGCCTCGGATGTATTGGAGCAGATTGGAAGCTACCGCCTGAATCCAGTCTTATACGAAGACCTGCAGTCACGTTATAACAGTTCGAAACCCGTTTCGGCCCCCACTAGCCCCGCACCAAACCCAAACACCCCTGTCAAGGTGCTAGTGGTCGGTGGCGACGAAGGCCACGCTAAGGCAGCAGACACAGTCGAGGCCAAGTTGGCCGCGCGAGACGAACGAGTGACCGTTGAGTTCGTGCATACCGGGTGGGGGCCGAACTGGAATCAATACCTCGACAAAATCAAAGCCCGTATCGAGAATTGCGACGCAGTGGTGGTTATGCGCCACATACGAACTCAACTCGGTCGCCACGTTCGAACCATGTGCCGGACAAACAGCGTCCCTTGGCGGCTCTGCTGGAGCGGCAGCCGAAGCGCGCAAGTCGAGTCGATTCTGAAAGTCGCTGACGCTGTGCGTGGACGGCAATAGATGCACCAAGCTTCGTTGATAAGCTCCGCCCGGTAAGCACCGTGAGCGCCTAAGCAACAGATTCCATAGGTTTCCTTTCGCGCGAATTTCCGCGTCGACCTCGGCCGGGAACTGTCCGGCGATCAGCGGTGAGTTCTCGAATAGTTCGACGGAGCATCAAGAATGACGCCACAAAACGCCTTACGGACAGCACCCGTCCAAGCGGCAGATTGACGCCCTCATCGTCAACTTTCCGCCGAGAGTCAACTCAGGGGCTCTGCCAAGCATCTCTGTCTCCCGAAAGCCTTGAGTTTTAGGAGGATGCGATAGCCTTGGAGTGTTCGAATCGAGCATCTTCGAGTCCTTGACGTGCCTCTTCATCAGCACGTCTTTGGGAATTGGGGCTACGCAGCAGCTAGTAACGCTCGCCGCGGCTAGAACTCAGTCCGGACCTCAAGCGATTCCGCCAAAGACGCATATTCGCGTTTCACCATTGTTTCGATCACGCTCTCGGCCCGAGACTTCCTCCCGTCCCCGCTACGCTGAGCGCGTTTGAGACTGAGTACTCCGTTCTCATGGAGCTTGAATAACATGGCTAGCACGAATACCGAGGAATCGACCCAGTCAACATCTCCGGCGAAGCCCACAACTCCCAACGCACCAGATTTCTCGCGGAATTTCTTCAAGCCTTGGCCTAGACCACAAGAGTCAAGGACAATGATCGAACGTGCGAGCTTCTCTTGGAGGCGGCCAATACCGTCCCTGCCGCTAAGGAAGAACTCGCCGTCGTACCCCGTGACACTAAGCCTTATCTTCTTTTTTCTTTTTCGGCGTTCGAACTGTCCGTGCGCGCTGAAGACGATGACGTTGGGGCCGCGCTGATTGCACCCCAGTTCAACGAAGCGCTCGATGTCATCTATGTAAGTTGCCTCAATCAGAGGCCTGTGGATCAATTGCACTGGCTTGGCGCCGATACCCAAGAGAGTCCCAGCGGACATGTAGATATCGCGCGTCGCTTGGGTGTCTTCGATGTCGCCAGACCAAGGTGCTTCCAAGATTAGAACCTTCGCTTCTGCCATATATAACCCGTCTAGGGAAACCGAACCAGCGATGGAGCGTAGTCGCCAGACAATGTGGCGGCAACGGTGGAAGTACGCAGTTTAGCGCAGCCAGTCAGTGCGGGGCTTTTGGACGTTGGAACACGAACGGCGACTTCGGTTGATTGTCCCACATCTCCTCAAGACTCCGTTAGCTGTTTGAAGGCACGGCGGAGCGGCGACGATGCGCCGGCACAACCGGTGCCTTGTCTTCACGGTTCCGCCCAACGCCGCACGAGATTGTGGTACACGGCGCTGGAGGAAACGCAAAAGGGGTCGTCCACGCCGCGTTCAGCGGCGAGGGGTGGTTGCTGCGGTCCACGTTGTGGAGTTCGCGCCGCTTGCCGTGATCCCGCACCATGCTCTCGATCCAAAAGAACGCCGCGCCCCGCCCAGCGGCCTGACGTACTTGGCGACGTTAGCCGAGAAGTACGACTGATGTGAGAGTACGGCTGGGCTTAAGGACAAAAGCGGTCCCGAGAGGCAACGGCTTTCGTCGCTAGATAATTTCTCGCACTTCAGCGCTCCCTCGGCGCGTTCCCATTCAGAAGCTGAACTGAAACGAAAAACTGGCCGCCCAGATCGTTCCGCCGTAGGCGAAATCGCCGCGATTGGCGGTGAAGGTCAGGGTGTCCGCGTCCAGCAGGTTGGGCAACGACAGGCCGCCTAGGTTCTGGCTCTCTCCGGCTTGGATCTTGCGGCTCTCGTACAACATCGCCTGCAAGCCGCCGATCAACGTCCAGCCTCGTCCCGATTGCGGATCCCGGGCGCCGTAGGCGATACCGGCGGATAGGATGTTGCGATCGGAGTCGTAGGTCAGGATATCCACGCGGCTGTCGTCGAATATAGCGCCGTCTCGGGCGTAGCCGCCGAGCAGCGTCCACCTCTCCCCGAGCCGGTACTCCAGTCCGGTACGAATCGTCAGCGTGTCGTCGCCGCGGTAGTCCAGCGCCAAGTCGTTGATGAATCCCACCAAGGGCGCATCGAATTCGATGACGGCCGGAGAGCCGATGCCGTCCGCATCCGACCATCGCGTCCATTGCAGATCGAAGGACCAACTTAGCTGATCGGGAATGAGGTCGTACGCCAAGCCCGCTTGGAGGTGCCCCGGCATATCCAAGTCGAGGCCGAATCGAACCGGCTGAGAAGCGCCGCCGAGCGCCAAGACGACATCGCCGTCCCATTCCGCGTCCGTCTTGGTTCGATAGACGGCGCCGAAAGTGAGCCGTTCGTCGACCTGATACCGCACACCGAAGGTGAGCGCGAACTCGTCCAACGCCGCCGAGAACTCATCCGGCGGAATACCGAGACGCAGGTCTCCGTCCGTTTCCAGCGTGATGGAACCGATGATCGGGCTGTCCGGGGTCGTGGGAATGACCATCCCCGCGCCGCCGAGCGCCGGCGGCAGGGCAGCGCCGAAGCTTTGCGGAATCAAGGTTTCCAACCGCAGGTGCTTCAGCACCACGATGTTGAGTCCAATGCCCAACGACAATTGCTCGCTCACCTCGAATGCCATCATCGGCGTCAAGTCGAGCACGAATAGCGCCTGCTCGGACATGTTGTACCGGTGCAACCCCGCACGGTTGTCCCAGTCCGCGCTAAGCGCGAACGGCGCGCCGAGACCGACGCCGAAAGTCATGCGGTCGCGGAGCGGAAAATAACCGGCCAAGGTGGGCGCGATCGCGACTTTCCCCTCGGTATTGGTTTTCGGAATTGCCTGATTGCCCGCACTATCCTCGAGGTCGAGATTGGTCGTATCCAAGATTCGGAAATTGCCGCCGATGAGCGCGTTTTCGAAGGAAGCGGCGGCGGCCGGGTTGTGATAGTAGGCGCCGTAGTCTTCGGCCTTGGCGACGCAGGCGCCGCCCAACGCGATACAGCGTTCGCTCACGCCAACCGACTGCACCCATTCGCCATGGGTGGTGGCCGCCAGCAGGCACAGGCCAACCGCAGTGATTGCCTTCATGATCTTCCTCCTGGCTGTCGATGTCCTACCCGGGCATGGCGTCGAACTTCGGCAGCGATTCGTCCATGGCCACCCACGGCTGCGCGCTGGCAACGAAAATGTTCATCGCCGGTTGGCACTCGCTGGCGTCGTCCAAGCTGCCCGCCGTGAGAATCGCCAAGTCAGCCATCGCTTCGACGTCGGAATAGAGCCGGCTGCCGCAGCGCGGACAGAAGTACCGGGTCAGCTTGCCGCCGCTGTCGGCGGTGTATGCGTAACCCTTGGTTTCGCCGGTTACTTGAAAACTCGCCTTGGGCACCGCCACCACGGTGGCATTCGAGCCGCCGCCAGCGCGCTGGCAGTCGCGGCAATGGCAATTGGCCACCAAGGCGGGTGGGCCTTCGGCGCTATATCGAACTTGGCCGCAAGCGCAGCCTCCGGATAAATCACTCATGATTCACCTCCTATGGCAACCCGGGTTCGGGGCCGCCGGTTGTTGATTTCATGCCAAAGAAACTCGTTGTCGGCCGTGGCATCGCCGCAACGGCCGTTCACATAAAGTCGCCGCTGCAAACGTCGGAGCGACATTGGCAACGCAGCCACGCCCCGAGCTGAGAACAGGTGCGGCGATCCGCATCCGCGGAAAGTCAAGAGACGCGCGTAAAGCTCTTCTTCCGATTCGTAGGCCGTAAGGAACAGCACCGGCGCGGCCAAGTCGGCGCCACGCCGAAGATCCACGTCGCTAGGGTCGACCAAGATGCTCGGGGAAAAGAAATACCCCATGGGATAGCCGGGACGCGACGAGCTTTTGCCGATCACGGACCTTCCATCGAGATTTTCCACCGTGGCAAGGAATTCGCCGGCCTTGTCCCGCTTGCGTTCACTCACCAACGGGGCCACGTCGCCGCCGCATCCGTTGCCCGATTCCAGCTTTTCGATTACCGACGTCAATGCGCACAAAGCGCCTTCGATGCGACTTTGGGGAACTAGGCCCCAGCGGCTCGCAAAGCCGGCCTGACCGGCGTGCCGGAAAAAAGGCGTCGCCAGCGCCTCGGCGAACCCTTCGATGTCGCCGTCCGCATATAGGATGGCAGGATGCAGATTGCCGGTGGCGAATGAGCAAGGCGTTAACGGTTCGGCGGCGGCACGGGCAACCATGCGAGCGTTCGCACGGCTGCCGATGAATCCGATGTGGTCAACCCGAGGGTGCCGGGCGAGAGCGGCGCCCACGTCCGCGCCCGTGCCCTGCAACAAGCCGAAGCAGCCGGGCGGCAGATCCAAGTCCGCAACGAGCTCCGCAAAGCAAACCGCGCTCAGGGGCGTCTCGGACGACGGTTTTAGCAGAACTGCATTGCCCCCGAGCAGCGCGCCGGCCACCTCGGAGCAATAGAGCCAGAAAGGCGCGTAGGCGGGCAGAATGCGCACGCAACATCCCGGGGGAACCGCCCGGAAACTCGTCGCCGGGCGCTCGAGCCGTTTTTCGAGCCAAGTGGCCGATCCCTCCACCAAGGCGGTGGCGGCGGCGAGCGGAATGCCGGAGTCCGCGCTCTCCAAGCGGGCGATTTCGGGGGCGCGGCGACGCAGGTTCGCGCAGAGAGAGGCGGCCCGTTGCCATGCGACGGCGTGCAAATCGTGCCGCAAGGCGGCGCTGGCGTCGGCGAGCGCCGCATCGACATCGGCCCGCGCGGACCTCGGAATCGACCCGAGCAGATCGATTCCGGTGGGCGAGTAAACGTCGATCTCATAGCCATGCTTCGGCAAGCGCCAAGTACCGTTGACGAAGTTCCTCGCAATGTGAGTGGCCGAACTCATAGTCGTGGGCGCTTTTACACTTACTCACACCGGCCGAATTTCCGCCGCTCAATCCAGTGCGCCGGCCAACCCCGCATCGGCCAAAAACTCGCCGAGGGCGCCGACGACCGACTCGCGGATACGCTCGCCATCCCTATCCGTCGAATATTCGCCCAGCATGGTGGCGAAACTCTCGACCGCCGCCAGCGCTTTGGACCGATGCGCCTTGACGGCTGTCGACAAAAGCTCCCGGTTGCCGCCGTCCTGCTCGATCAGGAATCTGCACAGCGCCGCGCTCCAGCGCATCGATCGCTCGGAGTCTTCGAACAAATTGCCGCAGATCAGGGAGTCGAGCGTGTCGCCCTTTTCATCCGCGACCGTTGCGAACTCTTTGAGCGACACGAGATCCAAGGCGGGTTTTACGAGCAGATTGGTAGCGACGAAGATCTCGTGCCACGCGAAACAAACCAGAAGCTCCTCGACGGCGCGGCGAACCGGCTGCCACAAGGCGTCTTGCTCCCAAACCGCCCCCTCCCCTTGGCCGAATCCCTGTTCGGGCCAAGCGATGGCAAGTTGCCGGGTCCGATAGGCAGTGCGTTCCACTCTTCTCAGGTGGTCGAAAGTCTGGAAGGCGGCCGCGTTCGCCACATAAGAGGTCGAGGCCATCTGCTGTATATAAGCGGAGGCCATCTGCAACCCGTGCGCCATATAGCGCGCCGGCGTGAATACTCTCGCCAGCATCTCGACACAGTCGCCGTCGAGGCCGGCATCGGCGTTGGACTTCTCTGTGAATTGCTCGATCGCCTTGTCGATGAAAGATTCGGCGTTGTCCTGCTGCTGGTTGTATATCCGGTAAAACATGGCGTCCGGATCTCGAAACGCCTCCCAGTTCTTCACTTTCAGGCCAGTGCCGTCGCGATGGCGCTTCATCCACTGATTGGCGAACGTGTCCTCGCCCATCTCCAAGGGCACTTCCTTGCCGGTATGCACCATTTCGTGGGTGACGATTTCGTACTCCGTAGGTACCCTGCCCAACTCGCCCATGCGGCTCCAGGTCTTGCGCCGGGCGGCGCGCCTTTCCTGCAACGTAGCCATGCTCTCGTCCTCCCGCTTCAGGTCTCGTAGTACCAAAGGAACTCTTGATTCAGCGTTTTCATCCGGCCCGTGAACGAGGGCATCTCGCGTTCGAGCGAACTCAGCTCGAACGGATAACCCAAGTGCTTCTCAAGCGTGGACTGCCGGAGCAGACAGCGCCGGTCGGTGTGAATCCGCACATAGTCGCCGCGGTCGGAGATTTCGACTTCCTTTTCCGGGTTGTCCTCGGCAATGGCGTCGACCACGGCATCGGCCAACTCTCCCGATCGAATGATCGGCCCCACTCCGCTGTAATCGATTTTGTCCGCCATACTCGTCTCCTTGGTTGTTCAGCAGTCGGCGGCGCGAGTGCGGGTCAGCTCACGGCCAGCGGGGCGCCCGTTGCGTCCCGCCCCGGTCGTTCGGGGACCGTGCCGACGTACACCTCGCCGTCGCGTATTCGCACCGGGTACGCCGCCAAGCAGGCTCTTCGAGGGTTCACTCCCTGCCCGGTTTTAAGGTCGAACACCCAGTTGTGCCCGCGGCAGGTGAGCTGCAAGCCATCAAGCTCACCCTCCACCAAGGGCACCGATTGGTGCGGGCAGATGCCTTGGTAGGCGCGATAGTCGCCGTCGATCTTCACTAGGAGCAACGGCCCCTCTTCCAAGTCGAACGCATCCATCTCGCCGTCCCACAATTCGTCCGCTGCGCAAACCCGAACGAATGCGGCGCCAAGCTCTTGCCGCGCATCGGTCACGGGCGCTTCCAACGCACGTCGATCCAATACAGGGGAGCCAAGTTGAGTTCCCCCAAGGTCTTGTCCTCGTCGATCACCTCGCCATCCACCAGCACGTCGTAACCCGACGCCTCGGGATTCGCCGGCACCCGCCGGCCCACGGAATGAACCGCGACCTTCTCGGCGACGACCGGCATGGTGTCGTCCGTGTCCACCGGGCACAGGTGAGGTACGAAGTCCCCTTCGAACCGCCCGATCACTGGAAACAGTGCCATGTCGTTGTCCTCCTCGTTTGTCAGATTCCGAGAGCCAAAGGCCAACTCCCGTCCGCCACGCTATGCGGTGCTCGGCTGCTTGTAGTCCTCCGCCCACGCATACCCGTAGACGTCATCGCCCATGACATCAGGGGTCAGCCCCATCCACTGGAGGCCGCCTTCGAGACTCATGGGTTGAATCTCGCCGGCGATGAAGCGGTCAACCACGCTCATATGACCGGCGTAACGCTCCGGTTCCTCGTTGAATATCCAACGGCAGGGCTCGCTGCAGAAGTGGTACAGGCGGCCGTTGCGGGTCTCCATTTCCGGCTTCAGGTGATGCCTGTCCAAGGCGGAGCCGAGCGGAAGCTGACAGATATTGCACAAGGCGGGCAGCGTCAGCGGCAGCGTTTGCTGCATGTCGCCCTTGGCCGCGTTTTCGGCGATGACGTCCCACAGATAGCCCCAACTGTCGTCCCACGAGGGATATTTCTCGTTCAGCCATCTGCGTTCCGCCCGGGAGATGCCGGCGTTGGGTTTCCACCATAGGGTGGGCCGCCAGAACCAAGTGCCGATATGCAACGCATGGTGACCGTGCTCTAGGCTCAGCAGGAACTGGTCCCAGTACCAAGGCTTCGCCAAGCCGTAGTCCTGCAAGGTTCGTTCATGGTGGTCGACGATCCACTCCAGCATGAATTCCTTGAAGGACATCTTCCGTCGCTTCAGCGGGGTGTAGTAATCCATGGCCGGGCCGGTAAGCACATGGAAAAGGCGCAATGCTCGCCAGAAGCTCATGTCGAGCAGCATCTGTGCGCGTTCCCGGTCGTGCTGAACCAATACCTCCAGCGTTGGGAAACCCTGTTGGGCGTGACGTGCCTCGTCGGTTTGAATGCTCGAGAGGATGTTCGAGAAGTTGACGTCGCCCGCTTCCATGGCGTCCGCCGCGAAAGCGATGAACTGCATGTTGGTGAAGCCGTGCTCGACGGTCAGGTTCTGCGTGATGGTGGCGTCGATGCAGTTGCCGCCCTGCATGAAGCCATCGAAGAAGTGACGCACCGCGATGATGCCCCACTCGTTGGTATGGAAGGCTTTCTGGGTCCAGTCGAAGCGCGGATCCTGCTTGATTAGGTCATGGGCGAACGCCAAATCCAGTTGGGCGTGGCGAATCTCGTCGAGCATGCCGAACACGCCCAAAGTTCGCCACCGGGGACTAGGCGCGAAGCGCGCGAAACGGCTCTGCATGGTTACGGCGGTCTGCTCGACGGCGCAGGTGCTTCCCATGTGCAGGTGCGCGGCCGCCTTGTGTCCCTCGTCCAAGGAGTCAAAGATCTTGGCGCGCTTGAATGCGTCCTTCACCGCGTACACGCCGGTGTCCTTTTCCCGTTGCGTCCGCACATAGTCGCGATAGCAGACGCGAAACGGCTCGTCCCACTCGTCGAAGGCTTCCTTGGGTACGTTCCCCAGCCCCTGCCAGCCTTCGGGAAAGGCCGTGTTCGCATCGACATAGCTCAGTTCCCAATCCACATCCCGGCTGATGTCGTACCAGTCGTCTCTGTGCAGCAGTGCCATGTGGCCTCCTTAATCCGGGCGCTTCGCCCGGTTTTCGTCTGTCAGGTTCCGTAGGTTTCCTTGAATCGTCCGCAATAATTGACGAGGTTTGGTTTGCCAAGCGCGTACTCGCGACCCGGCCACTCGAACGGCACGTACATGCAGTGCCGCAGAAACGAATGCACCGTGGCGTCAAGCGAGGTCGGCGCCTCGCCCATGAACCACGGCTTGTCCGCCAAGTAGTCCGAGAGCGCGTCGATGTCGATCTGGTAAATCTCGTACACCTCGGCATCGCTGCGCCCACCCATTCCTTGCAAGGTGAACTCGTTCACGATGTGCGCACGGAACGCATCCAAGGCTTGCCGGAGCTCGGGGCCGACCTCGGCACCGCCGACGATGAAGGGGATGTAGGTTTCCCATCCCGCGTCTTCCCGCCAGCGCGGCTGGATTACTCCGGACCAGTACAGGTGTTCGTCGCAAAGCCGCGTCCACGCGATGCTTTCCGCCTTCTGCGCCGGGGTGAGATGCGCATCGAGCGGGTCGCCGAAGGTGCGCTTGAAATAGGCGATGATTTCGTTCGAATCGCAAATCTTGACGCCATCGTCGAGAACCACATAAGGAAGTTTGCCTCGCGGTGCGTCCTCGGCCAGGGTCGCCAAGTCCTGCTGCACGAGTTCGCAGTCGATACCGGTCATCCGCATGTAGTAGACGACTTTCGAAACGTAGGGGCTGATGCAGGGCGTATCCCATGCGGGAATGTATTGATACAGTTTCATCGAGGCGTTCTCCTTCTCAAAACAGCCAACTCGCTGACGGATCAACCGGCAATGGCGAGGCGGCTACCACGGCAAATGCTCTCCGTTTGCATGTTGGAACCGGCCGGAACCGTCCAAGGTCAACGCATCCATGTTGCGCATCAACCCGGCAGCCGCCTCTTCCGGCTGTATGTAGTCGAAGTCGCCCGGCAAGTCCCGGGTGAGCGCGGTTGCGACCATGCCGGGGTGCAGCATCAGCACGGCGATTCCCCGGGGCGCCAAGTCGTGGTGTAGGTTCAACCCGACCATGTTGGCCGCCGCCTTGGACACCCGGTAGGCGTACATGCCGCCGGTGGTGTTGTCGCCCAAAGAACCGACGCGACTGGTGACAATGCCCACCTTGGCGCCGGCCGCCAGCAGCGGCAGGCAGGCTTGGATGGTGCGCAAAGGCCCGAGCGCGTTGATCTCGAACTGACGGCGCACGTCCGCAAGGTCGATTTCGCCGAGTTTGTCCAATCCCAACACGCCGGCGACGTGCAGGAGGACGTCGATCCGCATGCCGTCCGCGGCCAATCGGGTGGTCATATCGGAGACGGCCGCGTTGCTCGTCACGTCCACGCCGCCTTCGACGCGCGCGCCCAGCGCCGCCAACTCGTCGCAGCCACAC
>CAYGBI010000069.1:0-18842 GCA_964348085.1 uncultured Pseudomonadales bacterium
GTCGAGGTCGACGCCGTCCAGCCAGCCGTCGCCGCACCAGGGCGCGACGAAGCCCACGATCAGGTCGCGGGCGACGCGGGGCTCGGCCAGCATGGCCTTGTATACGGCGTCGGACATGTCGTTCGCGTCGGTTCGCTACTGACGCGAACGACACTAGCGCCCCGAAGTCCCTGCGTCTGCGAGCCAAAGGCCGCTCTCGCCGTGCGAAAGGAGCCAGTCGTTTCGTGAGCGAAAAGCCCGAACGCACGCGCGAAATGTCGGCCGGACGTACGGTGGCACGAATCTTCGCGAGCCCCTTCAAGCGTCGTCGGCCCAAGAGCCGGTCGAGCCAACCAATCAGACCATGGCGACGAGTCCAAACCGTTGGACCGTTCGCGTGGGAATGGAGCGGTTCGCCATCGCTCGAACGCCACACGCAAAGCGACGAGGCAGCCCCAAGCGACATGAGCCGGGGCCGGGCGGCCTAGGCGACGTCATGAGAGTTGCCGTTTGGATGCCGATGCCGGATTTACGCCGTTGACCTACACCGAAACCCGCTTTCGCCGGGGGCGACTTTCCGTGGCGCTACCGCAGGCGCCACTCGGGCGGCCGCTTCTCCGCAAACGCCCGCGCACCCTCGACCGCGTCCTCGGACGACCATGCGGACTCGAAGAGCATGGCGCCCATGCGCCGGGCGTGGTCGAGCGGCACTTCCAGCCCCGGGTGCGCGAGCTTGCGCGTCGCCCGCACGGCGAACGGCGCATCGGCGGCGATGGTCCCGCTCATTTGGTCGGTTCGCCCGCCTGGTGGTCCGGCACCGTCCCGCGACGTTCGTGTTCGGGAACGTCGAGGGGTCTTGACCGGGAGGATGGCCAAAGGCGGCTTTGAGTTGCCGTCGCCTTTGATCGAGACGGGCTGTCGGGTTCGCCTTCGGAAGATCAACGCCGCCGACTACGGGCTCCGGCACCGAAAACGAGTGCTCGCCATCGGACCCGCCGTTCTCGGCGCCGACTCGCGTGGCCTGCGGCGCCCCGGGGCAAACCGGGTCGGAGCGCTGCCGCCGCCGATCCCGACCATCGGCGTAGCGTTCGCCGATCTTCCGGCGGCCGAGAGGGCGGCGCGGGGCGAACCCGAGGATCACTGCTACATCCCGCCGACGGGACGGGCCTTGAGAGGGCCAGAGCGCTCCGCGGCCCTACCGTTGGACCGCCAAGGGCGAAGACGTCTTGGCGAAGGTCAAGCGCGCACGGACGCGGCTCGCGGAGGTCCAGGCGCCCAATCATTAATTCAAACCATTTCTGGTGCGGAACACTGGCACCCCGTCGGAGTTCGTGGCTAACGTCGCCAAGTCGGACAAACTTGCTAGCATGCCCCAAGCGCAGTTGCGAGTCGCCACACTGAGTACCTAGCCGATGCGAGAACCTGGCATCAACACGCGTGCGGTTCACGGCGGCGAAGCCGTGGATGCGGCCACGGGCGCGTCCGCGCCGAATATCGCCATGTCCACCACATTTGCGCTGGATGAGCCCGCCGGCTTTTCCATTCACGCCTTCGAGGGCGATATGCCCTACGTCTATACGCGCTGGGGCAACCCGACGATCGACATGCTCGAGGGCAAGCTCGCGGCGTTGGAGGGCGCCGAGGAGTGCGTCGCCTTCGCCTCCGGCATGGCGGCCACCAGCGCCTTGCTGATGACGGCGTTGAACGCCGGCGATCACCTCATCATCAGCGACGTCAACTACGCCGGCACCGCGGAATTGGCGCGCTCGACGTTGCCGACGCACGGCGTCTCGACCACAGCGGTGGACACCAGCGACCTTGCCGCGATCGAAGCGGCGCTGCGTCCCGAGACGCGGATGATCTGGATCGAGACGCCGGCGAATCCCATCCTGCGCTTGACGGACATCGCCGCGGTAGCGGAGATCGCCAAGCGGCACCGTGCGCTCTTGGCGGTCGACTCCACCTTCGCCACGCCCATCGCCACGCGTCCCCTCGAACTCGGCGCGGACTTCGTGGTGCATTCGCTCACCAAATACATCGGCGGCCACGGCGACGCCTTGGGCGGTGCCGTGCTCGGCAGTGTGGAGAAACTGGCGCCGCTGAGGACGCACGCGCTGGTGCATTTCGGCGGCTGTATCAGCCCGTTCAACGCTTGGCTCATCGCCCGGGGGGCCGCGACCTTGCCGATTCGTATGCGCGCGCACGAATCGGCCGCGCGGTACGTTGCCGCGTTCTTGCAGGATCACCCGGCGGTGGGTCGGGTCAACTATCCCGGCCTCGCTTCGCACCCGCAGCACGAACTCGCCAAGCGACAAATGGCGAATTTCTCCGGCATGTTGTCGTTCCAAGCAGCCGATGGCGAAGCGCTGGCCCGGCGCATGGCGAAGGAACTGCGAGTCGTCCACTTCGCGGTGTCGCTCGGACACCATCGCAGCCTGATCTATTGGCTCGACACCGATGCCCTGATGGCTTCCACGTTCAAACTGCGAGGCGAGCAGCTCGCCGGCTATCGAGAGTTCGCCGGCGACGGTTTGTTTCGGCTATCGGTGGGCTTGGAGGACGCCGAGGACATCTGCGACGACTTGGCGCGTGTGCTCTCTGCGGTGCCGTGATCGACCGTCAGTCACGCCACGGCGCCTTTCGCCCTGCTATGCCGTAATCGGTGCGCTGCCGTCGTCCGTGAGTTGATGGAGTTCCGCGCTCGCCACGCCGTTGGCGATGGTGAGGAAACCGATCGTGCCGAGTCGCAGGGACTTGTTGTGGGGCAATGTCGGCGAACCCGGATTGACGCACAACAGCCCGTTCACGCCGAGGACCTCCTCGATGTGCGTGTGACCGGAAACGATCACTTTCGGCACCGCGTCGGGAAACCGCCTCGCGGCCTGTGTCAGGACGAAGTCCGCCGGTCGGCGGCTAAGCGATGGGAAGTCGTGCAGCATGGCGACGGTTACGCCGCCGAACTCGAGCACGCATTGCTCTTGCAAACGCGCGTCGTCGACGCCGAAGTCGCCGTTGCCGCGCGCCACGTGCACCGGGGCCACTTCTTCGAGTTCATCGAGGACGTAGGGCGACCAAACGTCGCCGGCGTGCAGGATGGCGTCCACGCCGGCGAAGGCGTCGAACACTTGCCGCCACAACTCGCCTCGTTTGGTGATGTGCGTGTCGGAAACGATGCCGATGCGAATAGTCATGGGTTGTCGTGGGCGAGAGAAGCCGCGCACCATAGCAGATCAGCATGGCGCGGGCGGTTTAGGACTTACAAACTCCTCTTGCTCGTCAAGGTCACTTCCACGCCGCGGACGCCGGGAGCGTCCACCAACGGTGTGGCGACGTCCAAGTGAAAAACGATGGAGCGGTCCGTGCGGGTGGATTCGAACCGCAAGCCAAGGCCGATGTTCGCCAACGTGTCGTTGTCGTCTCGAGAACTCCAAGCACGGCCGATGTCCACGAACGCGGCCCCGGCCACCCGCACCGCGCGCGCCAGATACGCCTTCGCGTAGTAGCGCTCTTCCGCGGTGACGCGGAAGCGCCGCTTGCCGGTCTGAAACCGATTCGGATAGCCGCGCATCCCCGAGTCGCCGCCGAGCAGCACTTGTTGGTCTGCGGTGAGCCGGTCGGCAACGAGGCCTTCGACATTCACATGCAGCGCTAGCCTCGGCGTGTGCCGACGACGGTAGCGCAGGTCGGCGCTCGCGATGATGTTCTCCGAACGCTTGGCGCGAGTGTTCCAGTAGCCCCCTGCGGTCAACGTGTAGAGCAGGAAATCGTCGTTGCGTTGCCAGCCGTCTCGATAGCTGGCGTTGGCGATGTGGTAGCCATCGCCGCGTGGCGAGTGGCCAAGCAGAATGCGGTAGCTGCGCCCGAGGAAAACGTCCTCCGTGGCCTCGACGCGATTCAGGTTGCGCGTCTTCGAGAACTCGTTCTCGATGCGCTCGAACGCCACCCACGGGTAAGCGAAAGCACGGTCCCGGAGGTCGAGGCTCGCGTCGCCGTCGAAGCGCCATTCGTCCAGCGTGAAGCCGAAGCGGAGCCGATTGGCGAAACCCGCGACCAAACCCCGTGACCAGCCGCCCGACACCTGCGCGAACCTGCGCGCCACGTCGAAAGAAGCGATTCGCCGTCCGCCGTCGTACAGTCCTTGGTTGAAGTCCGACTCGCGGAGCGCCACGTTCCATGCCCGGCGCGTGTCGAGCGCGTAGAAGGGCTGTCCGATGTTCGCCCGCGTGCCGCCGCCGTCGTCGGTGTCCTCGAACCGCAAGCTCAAAGCTACGCGACTCGCCGCCAAGTTGGCGTCGGTGTAGCCCATGCTCCAGCCTTTGCGGTCCAGGTTGTCGAATACCTCGACGTCGAAGGCCGCGCCGGTGCCGGCGAGGTTGATGTCGGAGACGCCGATTTCGAACTCCTGTTCGCCACCGGTGCGGCTAGCGCCCAACGACGGCAGGAGCGTCCACACGTCGCGGGTGACCACGACGAGTTCCACGCGATCGTCGCAGACGCGATTGGCGATCACGCGGGCGTCGTAGAGGAACGACTTGCTGCGCAGCAGACGCTCGCTTTCGGCGAGCGTGTCGGCCGTCACCGTATCTCCCTCTTGGAACAGCAGCAGCGTACGGACGGCGCTTTCCTTGGTATCGATGTGCAGTCGGTTGGCGAGCCGGAACAGCGCGTTGTCCTCGGCGGCGTCTTCGTTGTTGAACACCGGCTGGCGCACCACCGTGATGCTGTCGACGCGGTAGTCGGCACCGGGACGGAGCGGGTGTCCCGCGATCTCTTCGATCGGCGCTCCCGGGAGCCCACTGAGGTCGTAGCGGGCGGCGCAGGGAGCCGGTGGCGCCCCGACGGTGACACTCGCCGCAAGCGCCGCGCACAGGGCTAGCAGGCCGTGGTAATAGTCCCGCGGCTTTCGGGCGGTCATGCATCTCGTCCGACATCGTCGCTCCTCGGTCGCAAATGGCCCGATATGCTCCCCCGCCGCGCCTTGTCGGGTGGGCGCCTGACCGTTCAAATCCTCAACCCGTATTGCGCAAACCGCTGGCGATGCCGGCCATGGTCACCTTCAACGCTTGGCTCACCGCGTCGGAGTCCTTGCCGCCGCGCAGCCGGGCCAGTAGTTCCGCCTGCAACAGGTGCAGCGGATCCAGATAGGTGTTGCGCACCGTGATGGAGTCCCGGGCGGCGCGGGCGTGCGCCAGCAGTTCGTCCGCGTCGGTGACGCGCAGCACGTCGCCGGCAAGCGTCCGCAGCCGGTCTAGGAGTTCCTCGGTCAATTCCTGTTGCGCGTCCGTCGTCAGGCGTCGCGAGTAGTAGCGCGCCAAGGTGGCGTCCGCCTTCGCCAGCACCATTTCCAGCATGTCCATTTGCATGGAGAAGAACGGCCAAGCGCGCAGCGCCCGGTAGGCGGACGGATTCTTGGCCAACGCGGAGACAGCCCGTTCCGTGCCGAGCCACGCCGGCAGCATGAGGCGCACTTGCGTCCACGCGAACACCCAAGGAATGGCCCGCAAGCTGGTCAAGTTCCGCGCCGGCGTGCGGCGCGCCGGGCGGCTGCCCAAGGCCAAGGCTGCCAGTTCGGTTTCCGGCGTCAGCGCTTGGAAGAAGTCCACGAATCGTTCGTCTTGGACGGTGCGCCGGTACGCTGCCAGCGAGGCGCTCGCCAATTCTTCCAAGGTTTCGCGCATGGTGGCGGTGGGTGGTGGCGGCGGTTCCACGGTGGCGCGCAACGTGGCCGTCAGGTAGTGGCTCAAGGTCGCCTTGGCGATCGCCGGCGTGCCCAGCTTGAAGCGGATCATCTCGCCCTGCTCGGTGACGCGGAAGGAACCGGCCACCGAGCCCGGCGGTTGCGATTCGATCGCCTGCGCCGAGGGGCCGCCGCCGCGCCCGACGGCGCCGCCGCGGCCGTGAAACAACGTCAGCGCCACGCTGTGTTTGGCGGCCACGCGGACCAGCGCTTCTTGGGCCCGGTACTGCGCCCAAGCGGCCGCGAACTGGCCTGCGTCCTTGGCGGAGTCCGAGTAGCCGATCATCACCATGGCGCGCCCGCCGACATAGTCGCGGTACCAAGGCATGGACAGCAGCGTGTCGACGGTCTCTGGCGCACGGTGAAGATCGTCCAAGGTTTCGAAGAGCGGCACGATGGGTATGGCGGCGGCGACGCCCGCCTCTTTCAGGAGTAGCGCCACCGCCAACACGTCGCTCGGCGAAGATGCCATGGAGACCACATATGCGGAGACGCCAGCGGCATCGTGTTCGGCGATCACCTCGCAGGTCTCGACAACTTCCCGGGTGTCGACACTCTGCGGCCAAGAGTGGGGAAAGAGTGGCCGACGGTTGCCGAGTTCGTCGAGCAGCCACTCCGTGCGACGCGCCTCGCGCCACGAGGCGTAGCCGTCGCCGCCGAGATAGCGCGTGACCTCGTCGAGCACCGCCGTATGCCGTGCCGCGTGTTGGCGAATGTCGAGACGCGCTAGATGCACGCCGAAGCATCGTGCCCGACGCAGCGTGTCGAGTAAGGGTCCGTTGGCGATGGTGGACATGCCGCAGTCGAGCAGAGAGTCGTAGCAAAGGGCAAGCGGACGCAGCAAATCCTCATCCGCAAGCAGCACCTCGTCCGCAGGCGACGAGCCGTTCGCCGCCCAGCGCTCCGTCGCCGCCAGCCGCCGGAGCAGTTGATCCAGCACGGCTCGGTACGGTTCCGGCACGTCTCCGGCCGCTTCGGCGAGCGCCGGCGAACAGGCGGACATGGAGAGTGCGGCGCTCAGCTCCACGACATCGCGCCGGTACAACTCCGCTGCTAGGCGGCGACCGAGCAGCAGCACTTCTCGGGTCACTTGGGCGGTGACGCTTGGGTTGCCATCGCGGTCGCCGCCCATCCACGAGGCGAAGGCGAACGGCATGACGTCGAGCGGGAGCACGCCCGATACGCGCCTGTCCAGCTCGCGCATCGCGGCCGGCACCGCGTGCCAGAGCGAGTTCTCGATTACCGCGAAGCCCCACTTGGCTTCGTCTTGGGGCGTCGGTCGGGCGCGGCGAATCTCGTCGGTATGCCAGCTCTCGGCGATCAGCCGTTCGAGCTCGGCATCGAGTCGCGGTCGTTCTTGGCGTGGCGATCTGCCCCGCTCTTCAAGCAACGCGGCGATCGCGTCGTACTTTTGAATCAGCGTGCGGCGCAGGATCTCCGTCGGATGCGCGGTCAGCACCAACTCGACGCGCACCCGTTCGAGTTGTTCGACGGCTATCGCTTGCGGCCAGTTCAGCTCGCGCGCGGTTTGGCGTTGGTCGGCGATGTTGGCGAGGTTGAGAAACTGGTTGAAGGCGCGGGCGATGTCGGCGAGTTCGTCTTCGGCGAGTTCGGCAAGGTAGTTGCTCAGTGTTCGCCAGTCCTCGGATGCGCCGCGTCGCGCCTGCTTGGCCAAAGCGCGGATGGTCTCGATGCGCTCGACAAACCCTTCGCCGCGGTGGTTGGCGATGACGCGGCCGAGCAAGCCGCCGAGCAGGCGGACGTCGTCGCGCAGGGCGCGGGGTAGGCCGGAGAGTTCCGGCGCGAGCTTCGTTCCGCGCTTCCTGCTCATCCGTTCGACTATAGCAAGCGTTGCCACAACCGCTAGCGCCACCAGAGCCGTGGCCTATGGCTCCGCCTTGCCTTGAGCCGAGTTCGCCCGGCGCGTAAGTCCGACTTCACGGTTGACGCCGCGAAGTCCGGCCAGTTGGTAGCGCCACAAAAGCCGTGGCCTATGGCCCCGCCTTGCCCCAGCCCAAGCCGCCCTACCACCCCGAAGTCTGGCCGGCTGGTAGAATCATAGGAGTTGATACGGCAGGCAAGAATATGCACGTCGGCGTGACGATACGAAACATGGGCGAGCAAGCGACGCCGGAGACGATGTCGCGCGCTGCGGCCTTGGCGGAAGAGGCGGGCGTGGAGTCCGTCTGGGTAGTGGACCACATCGCGATTCCACCCGACGATGCTGCCGGTTCCGGCGGGCGCTACTTGGACCCGCTCATCGCCTTGGCTTGGCTCGCTGGTGTCACGCGTCGCGTTCGTCTTGGTGTCGGCGTGCTCATTCTGCCGTACCGTCCAGCCCTGCCGACGGTCAAGCAAATCGCGACATTGCAGGAACTCTCGGGCGAACGGCTGATTCTAGGCGTCGGGGTGGGGTGGATGGCCGCGGAGTTTCGTGCGTTGGGCGTCGATCGGTCGCGCCGGGGCGAACTGGCGGACGCCGCGCTCGATCTTCTCGACCGGAGCTTTCGGGACGACGTGGTGACCGAAAACGGTCAGCCCTTCTTGGCGAGGCCGCAGCCGAAGAAACCGCCGGTACTGGTTGGCGGCGGCCCGCCGCACGCGCTTCGTCGCGCGGCGCGCTACGGCGACGGCTGGCTGCCGATGGCGCTCAAACCCGACAAGCTCGCCACGCACATGGCGACCTATCGAACGCTCTGCGCAGAAGCCGGTCGAGCGGCGGGTGCGGCGACGGTGATGGGCGGGCTGCCGCTCGATGATCGGGTCGCCGCCGCGGAAACCCTCGCTCGCTACGAGGAGGCGGGGGCCGACCGGTTCGTACACGGCATGCGCTATGCCGATGAGCAGGGGTTCCAAGCGCAGTTGGAACGGCTGGCCCGGGTGCTCGCGTAAACATCGAACGTTCTGGCGCCGAGTCTGCCGAGTCTCTTGTCGCGTCGGCCCGGCGGACGCTGCGGGACGTTTACGGCTACGACGAGTTTCGCCCCGGGCAGCAAGCCATCATCGAAGCGGTGCTCGCCGAGCGCGATTGCTTGGTGCTCATGCCCACCGGCGGCGGCAAGTCGCTGTGCTATCAGATTCCCGCGCTGGTGCGCCTCGGCACCGGTATCGTCGTGTCGCCGTTGATCGCCCTGATGCAGGATCAAGTGGCGGCGCTCCGGCAAGTCGGCGTGGCTGCCGCATTCCTGAACTCGGCGGTGCCGTGGCGCGAACAGCTTGCGATCAAGGAAGCGCTCTTGCGGCAGCGGTTGGATCTTCTTTACCTCGCGCCCGAACGCTTGCTGCAGGAGGAAACGCTGGCCTTGCTAGAGGGTGCCCGGCTCGCCTTGTTCGCCATCGACGAGGCGCACTGCGTGTCGCAATGGGGCCACGACTTTCGGCAGGACTACATGGGCCTCCATGTGCTGCGCGAACGTTTTCCCGACGTTCCGCGATTGGCGCTCACCGCCACCGCCGACGCTCGCACGCGCACCGAAATCGTGGAGCGCTTGGCGCTTGATCATCCCGAGCGTTTCGTAAGCGGCTTCGACCGGCCCAACATTCGTTACTCGGTGCGCACGAAAGCCGACGCCAACAAGCAGTTGCTCGGCTTCTTGGCGACTCATCAGGGCGAATCGGGCATCGTCTACTGCCTGTCGCGACGCAAAGTGGAGGCCACCGCCGAGCTGCTCCGCGAGAGCGGGTACGACGCGCTGCCCTATCACGCCGGCATGGCGAGCGGCTTGCGTGCCGAGCACCAAGCGCGATTCGTGCGCGAGGACGGCGTGGTCATCGTCGCCACCATCGCCTTCGGCATGGGCATAGACAAACCCGACGTGCGCTTCGTCGCGCACCTCGACCCGCCGAAGAGCATCGAGGCGTACTACCAAGAAACCGGCCGTGCCGGACGGGATGGAGAACCGGCCGAGGCATGGATGGTCTACGGCTTGCAGGACGTCGTGCGGCTACGGCAGATGGTGGATCAGTCCGAGGGCGACGAGGCGCACAAACGCATCGAACGCGCCAAGCTCGACGCGCTGCTGGGCTGGTGCGAGGTGACGTCGTGTCGTCGTGCGGCGCTGCTGCGCCACTTCGGCGACGAACCGCCGACTCGCTGCGACAACTGCGACATCTGCCTCTCCCCGCCGAAGACCTTCGACGGCACCGTGCCGGCGCAAAAGCTGTTGTCGTGCGTCGTCCGCACCCGGCAGCGGTTCGGCGCCGCGCATGTGATCGATGTGTTGCGCGGCAAGGACACCGCCAAGGTGGCGCAGCACCGCCACGCCGAACTCTCCACCTTTGGCATCGGCGCGGAGTTCAGCGTGCGACAGTGGCGGGCGGTGCTGCGCCAGCTCGTCGTGGGCGGCTTTGTGCAGGCCGACCCGGCGCGTTTCGGTGCGTTGCGGCTCACGCCAGCGGCGCGTCCGTTGCTGCGCGGCGAGACGAAGCTAACGCTGCGCGAGGAGTCGCACACGCCCGTCGCCCGCAAACCGGCGAAGACGCGCGACGCGGACTTCGAGCCGGCGGATGCCGATGCGCCCCTTTGGCAGGCACTGCGTGAATGCCGGTCGCAGTTGGCCCAAGCCGCGGACGTTCCGCCTTACGTGGTGTTTCACGACGCCACGTTGAAGGAGTTCGTGCGCACCCGACCCAACTCGCTCGACGCCATGCTGCAAGTGCATGGCGTCGGCCAAGCCAAACTCGAGCGCTACGGCGAAGCATTCCTCAAGGTGTTGGCCGAGTACGCCGCCTGACAAGCCGCGCACGCACAGTGGGGCGCTCACTCAAGCAGCCGCATCGCCTCGTCGAAGCTCACTTCGCCGGCCTCGAAGCGGTCGAGGACATCGCTCGGTTTCGGCGCCGGCGCGCGAGGGCGCTCGCTCGGCTGCTTGGGAGCGGCGGCCAACGCCTCATCCTCGCCGCCGAAGCCCAAGCGCTCGCGCAGGGCTTTGAGGCGCGACTTGACCGTGGGATAGCTAACGCCGAGCGCCCGTTCCATGTCGCGGATGCGACCCTCGCAGGCGATGAAGACGCGCACCAAGTGCAAGCTGTCGTCGTCGAGGTCGAGAAACTCGTTGTTCTTGTAGCTGGTGCGCATCTGCAAACCGCAGTCCACGCAGGCGAGTTCGCGTGGATACAGCCGACCGGCGCACGCCGGGCAGACGGCGCTGATCGGGCTCGTCGGCGCTTCGTCAGATGGCACCGTCGCGGCTCGCCAAGGTGGTCAGTTGCTGCGCCGAATCGATCGTCATCCCGGTGAAGTCCACATCCTTGAAGCGCAAGCCTTCGACTCCGTCCACATTTTCGATGGTGGTGTCGTTGAAGTCGCAGTTCGAGAACTCGCAGTCCTTCATGGTGACCTTGCGCAGCGTTAGATTGCGTATCGGCGCCGTTTCGTTCGCTTCGAGCGGAACCTCCCCCGCGCGGCCTCGGTGGTCGCTGAAGGCGCAGTCGACTAGGTTGGCGTCTTGAGCGGAGAGACTCTCGACCACCACCCCGCGCAACCGAACGCCGGACCAGGACGAACCGACGAGCGTCCAATCCTTGCCGATTACACCCGAGAGCCGCACGTCGACGAACTTGCTTTGGTCGAACCCGACGTTCTTTAGTTTCGTGGCCACGAGCGACGAATCCAAGATGCGCGATTCGTTCAACCGCAACGTGCGAATCTCGCTGCCGTCCGCGGTGTTGTTCGCGAACT
Source organism: uncultured Pseudomonadales bacterium (assembly GCA_964348085.1). Taxonomy (GTDB): domain Bacteria; phylum Pseudomonadota; class Gammaproteobacteria; order Pseudomonadales; family Azotimanducaceae; genus VXYL01. The sequence continues at coordinate 11,397 of CAYGBI010000069.1, forward strand.
CGGCGCCGCGCATGGTCAGCCGCGACGCCTTCACGCCGGTAAACCGATTGCCTTCCACCTTGCCGTCGTGGACCGTCGCCGCCTTCAGTGACGCGCCACGCAAGGCGTTGCGGTTAAACGCCGCTTCTTGAAGGTCCATGTTGCGTAACGCCGCAGCCTGCATTTGGTTGCCGCGGAACTCGGCCTTGACGAGCCGCAAGCCGCCGAGCTCGGACACGGTGAGGGTGTTGCCGTCGACTTTGAAGTGCTCGCCGGTCGGCGCCTCGGCCTTGGCGAACATCAGCGTGTTGCCGTCGTCGCCCCACTCGCCGCTGTCGCCGGCCGCTCTGAACACGCCGCGCACTGCATCGCCAACGACCTGCTGAATGTCGACGCCGAGGTCGTCGAAGAGGCGTTCGAAACCGCGGCGTCGCCGGTCGCGCCGCCGACGGCCTTCGCCGTGCCGGTGCGAACGCCCGTCCCGCGCTTGGTCGCTTGGACGACGCCGCGACTCGTGCGCTTGGTCGGATGGCTCTAGGTCGGGCGCCGCCGTCTCCTCGGTGGCGGTGCCCGTCCGTGCGCCCGTGCGACTCTCGGCTTTCTGCAACGCGACGATCATCTGGCTCGCCTGCTCGCCCGTGAGTTTGCCGTCTTCCACAAGCTTCAAGATGCGTCTGATCTCGTCCTGCATTGGGGGGTCTCCAAACTAACTGCTAGGACGGGCTAGATTGGCGTCATATTTGAAATAAATCAAGAGATGAACCAATGATTATTGAATAATTGAATATCCGGCGGTGCCGACGGATGTGGAGCAAGCGTGTAGAATCCACCGAAGCGAGCGAGGGGATCGTCATGTCCGAGGCGCGTTACGACGCTGTGGTGGTCGGTGCGGGTTTCGCCGGCCTATACATGCTGCACCGGCTGCGCGAAGCGGGCTTTCGCGTGCGCGTCATCGAGGCCGGTTCCGGCGTCGGCGGCACTTGGTATTGGAACCGCTACCCAGGCGCGCGGTGCGATGTCGAGAGCATGGAGTACTCCTACAGCTTCAGCGAGGACTTGCAGCAGGAGTGGGAGTGGACGGAGCGCTACGCCGGGCAGCCGGAAATCTTGCGCTACGCCAACCATGTCGCCGACCGTTTCGACCTACGCCGGGACATCACCTTCGACACCCGGGTCGAGCGCGCCCTGTTCGACGAGGAGGCCAACTGCTGGCGGATCGCGACGGATGCCGGCGAGACGGTGTCCGCCTCGTTCTGCATCATGGCCACCGGCTGTCTGTCGTCCACCAATCTTCCCGCGTTCGAGGGCTTGGACGACTTTGTCGGCGAGACGTACCACACTGGGCGTTGGCCGCACGAGGGCGTGGACTTCACCGGCAAACGGGTCGGCATCGTCGGCACCGGCTCATCGGCCATTCAAGCCATCCCGATCATCGCGGCCCAAGCCGACCACCTGACCGTCTTCCAGCGCACCCCGAACTACTCCATCCCGGCGCGCAACGCGCCGATCGACCCCGGCCTAGTGCGCGAAATCAAAGCCGAATACCCGGACTTCCGCGCCCGCAACTACCGCATGCAGGCGGGCTTCGGCAGCCGGATTCCGCAAAACGACGCACCGGCGCTCGCCGACGACGAGGCGCAGCGCGCGGTCAACTACGCTGAACGGTGGCAGCGCGGCGGCTTCGGATTTCTTAGCGCCTACAACGACCTGCTGGTGAGTCGCGACGCCAACGAAACCGCCGCTGAATACGTGCGAGCGCGCATCCGAGAGACGGTGAACGACCCAAGCACGGCCGAGCTGCTCTGCCCGGACAACGTCATCGGCTGCAAGCGGCCGTGCTTGGACACCGACTACTTCGAGACCTTCAACCGCCCGAACGTGAAGTTGGTGGACGTACGCGCCAAGCCAATCCGCCGGATCACTAGGCAAGGCATCGTCGTCTCGGCCCAGGAGGGGGATGGTGAGGACGAGGGCGAGGAACACCGTTTCGACTGCATCGTCTTCGCCACCGGCTTCGACGCCATGACCGGCGCCTTGCAGAACATCGACATCCGCGGTCGGGCGGGACAACGGTTGGCGGAGGCATGGGCGGCTGGCCCGCGCACCTACCTTGGCCTGAGCACGGTCGGCTTTCCCAACCTGTTCCTGATTTCCGGCCCCGGCAGCCCTTCCGTGCTCACCAACATGCTCTGCTCCATCGAACAGCATGTGAATTGGATCGCCGATTGCGTGGCGACCTTGCGCGACACGGACGTCGCCACCATCGAAGCCACCCCCGAAGCGCAAGACGCGTGGGTGGCGCATGTCAACGCCGTTGCCGACCAGACGCTCTACCCCACCTGCAACTCTTGGTATCTCGGCAAGAACATCCCCGGCAAACCGCAGGTGTTCATGCCCTTGGTCGGCTTTCCGCCGTACGTCGAAAAGTGCGACGCAGTGGCTGCCAATGGCTACGAGGGGTTCGCGCTGGACGCGGCTGACGAGGCGAACTGATGGCCGGTTCGTTGGCGGGCATCCGGATTCTGGATCTAACGACCATCTACTCCGGCCCCATCGCCGCGGCGATCTTGGGCGATCAGGGCGCCGACGTCATCAAGGTGGAGTCCCCCCAAGGCGACTTCATGCGCCACCCGGGCGCGACGCAGCGCAATGGCGTGGGCGGCGCTTTCGCCATGATGAACCGCAACAAGCGCTCCGTCGTCATCGATCTCTCCGTCGAGGAGGGCAAGGCGGTGTTCAAGAAGCTCTTGGCGAACGCCGATGTGGTGATGGAGAACTATCGACCCGGAGTGATGGAACGGCTCGGCATCGACTACGAGACCTTGAGCGCCATCAACCCGCGGATCGTCTTCGCCTCGATCAACGGCGTTGGCCACAGCGGGCCGTACGCTGGCCGGCGAGTCTACGATGCCATCATCCAATCCATCTCCGGCATAGGCGCCCTGCAAGCGGACCCGTCGAAGGAGCGCCCGGTACTCATCAACTCTTTGATTTGCGACAAGATCACCTCCATGACCGCGGCGCAGGCCATCGCTTCTGCGCTAGTCGCCCGGGAGCGCACCGACCTCGGTCAACGGATAAACATCTCGATGCTCGACGCGGCGCTGTTCTTTTTGTGGCCGGACAACATGCTGAACTACACCTTCGTCGGCGACGAGCAGCCGCATAGCGGCTACCGCTCGCACGAGCGCATGGTGCGCGAGACCAAAGACGGCTACATCTGCACCATGCCCGTGCAAGCTGCCGAATGGCAGGGCCTGTTCCGTGCATTGGAGTTGCCCAACCTGTTTGAGGACGACCGCTTCCGCACGCAGTCGGGTCTCGACTCGGAACGCTTTCAAGCGACGCTAGATGAAGCCTACCGGAACTTCCCTACGGACGAACTGGCCGAGCGGTTGGAGAAGGAACAAGTGCCGTTCGCCAAGATCAATCCGCGCGACGATGTCATCGACGACCCGCAAGTGCGCGCCATGGAGGCCCTGTGGGAGTTCGAGCACCCCATCGCCGGACCCATGCGCCAAGCGCGGGCACCGGCGCGTTTCGAGAAGACGCCGGCGGATATTTTCCGCTGTTCGCCCGAACTCGGCGAACACACCCGCGAGGTGCTCGGCGAGGCCGGCTACTCGCAAGACCAGATCACTGACCTCAGGGCGCGGAATATCGTTCGCTGACGGCGCGCTTGCGGGCTGCTTGGTCGGCGGCCTCGTCCAGCGTAGACCCTTGACAAGAATGTCGAGCCCTCTCGACAGCGGCATCCATCAGCGCAGGCGCCACAAAGCCGTTGCCTACGGTTAACGCCACCCAGTCCGACAGGGTGCTGGCGCCACGAAGCCGTTGCCTCTCGGCCTGCCTTTCGCCCCGGGCCCAAGCCGCCCCAGCATCCCGGCGGACTTCGCGGCTAACGCCGCAAAATCCGACAGACCGCTACCGGGGTCAGAACGTCAAGATCGAGCGCCCACTGATGCGCCCTTCCTCGAGCGCCGTCGTCGCCTCGTTGATCTCGTCGATCGCGTAGCGTTCCGTGACGAGAGATTCCAAGTCGAGATCGCCCTTGTCATGCCAATCCAAGAACAGCGGGAAGTCCCGGTCCGGCGAGCACGAGCCGCCGATCGAGCCGCGGAACTGCTTTTCTTGGCCGAGGATCTCTCCGGCATTTAACTCCACCGTGGTGGCGGGCACGCCCACCAACACGGCCGTTCCCCCTTGGCAAACGCCGAAGTGGCCGCCGCGGCAGGCGGGCACGATCTGTTCCATGGTGACCTTGAGGCCGATGCAGTCGAAGGCGTAGTCGACGCCGCTGACCGGGCGACCGCCGATGGTGACTTGGCCGGGTTTGCCGGTCATGGCGTGAATCGCCTCCACCGCGTTCACCTCGCTGGCGTTGATCCCATGCGTGGCGCCGAAGCGTTTGGCGAACGCCAGTTTGGCGTCGTCCAAATCGACGGCGATGATCGGGTTGGCACCGCGCATTTTCGCGCCGACGATGGCGGAAAGGCCGACGCCACCGACGCCGAAGACCGCCACCGAATCCCCGGCTTGCACGTCGGCGGTGTTGATCACGGCGCCGGCGCCGGTCATCACTGCGCAGCCGATGATGGCGGTGACGTCCGGTGCGATGTCTGGACTCGCCTTCACCACGAACTGCTCGTCGGCGATGGTGTGGTCGGCCCAAGTGAAGACGTTTTGCGAGATCGCCTCGCCGCCGCCGACCGGCAAGGTGGCGGGCACGGGCGGTGCGCTGGCGTTGGCGGCGTCGCGAGGCACCCAAGTGACCAGTACCGTGTCGCCTTCTTCAACGTGGTCGACGGCGCTGCCCTTCTTCAGCACCACACCGGTGGATTCGTGGCCGAGCAGCGTTGGCGAGCGGCGCGGGCGATGCATTTGGTGCAGTTGCGAGTGGCAAATGCCGGAAGCGTACTGCCGCACGACGGCTTGCGTCGGGCCGGGGTCCGGCAAGTTGATCTCTTGGACTTCCAAGGGCGCGTCCTGTTGGGGCAACACGACGACTCTGGCGGGCGTGGTCACGGCATTCCTCCTCCGTTGACTGAGGCAAGCGTGAACCAAGCCGCGGGCAAAGGCAATCGCGCCGGCTGCCGCCAAGAGGTCCCGGGCGAATCGAGCATGGCGTGCGGTGCCGACGAGGCGCGAGGATCGCTATTCGTGTCACTCATCTCGGCAATGCCGTGGCGGGGCGAAATTGTCGTAAATTGTCGGTAAATTGTCGTATGGTGGTTGCGATTGGACGTCGCCGGCTCCCGAACGCATGGCTCGCTACATTCTGCGCCGACTGCTGCTCATTCCGGTGACCTTGCTCGGCATCCTGCTCATCACGTTCACCATCGCGCAATTCGCCCCCGGCGGCCCGATCGAGCAGATCATCGCCAAAGCCACCATGGGGCAGATGTCCACCACCATGGGTATCAGCGGCGGCGGCGATGGCGGCGGCATGACGTCGCAAACCTTGGAGACGACGCCCGCGGGTCAGAACCCGGCCACCTATGGCTTGGACCCGGCGCTGGTCGCGGACCTAGAGCGGCAGTTCGGCTTCGACAAGCCCGTACATGTACGCTTTTTCACCATGGTATGGCGCTATCTGCGTTTGGATCTCGGCGACAGCTTTTTCCAGGACACGCCGGTAATCGACCTCGTGGTCGAACGTATGCCGGTGTCCATCTCCTTGGGGCTTTGGTCGCTGCTGCTTATTTACGGGGTCTCGATTCCCTTGGGCGTCGCCAAGGCGGTGCGCGACGGCAGCCGGTTCGATTTCGTTACCAGCACCATCATTTTCGTCGGCTACGCCATCCCCGGCTTCATCTTGGCGATTCTGCTCATCGTCGTATTCGCCGGCGGCAACTACTTCGACATCTTTCCGCTACGCGGACTCACGTCTGAGAATTGGCGGGATCTGAGTTGGTTCGGCAAGATCAAGGACTACTTTTGGCATTTGGCGTTGCCATTGACCGCGCTCACGGTAAGCGGCTTCGCCACTTTGACCATGCTCACCAAGAACTCGTTCTTGGAAGAGATCAGCAAGCAGTTCGTGCTGACCGCGCGCGCCAAGGGGCTGACGGAGAGGCGCGTGTTGTATGGGCATGTGTTCCGCAACGCCATGCTCATCGTCATCGCCGGTTTTCCGGCCGCCTTCGTCGGTATCCTGTTTACCGGCTCGCTGCTGATCGAAGTGATCTTCTCGTTGAACGGCATGGGGCTGCTTTCCTACGAAGCGGTGATCAAGCGCGACTATCCCATCCTATTCGGCACGTTGTTCATCTTCGGGTTGGTCGGCTTGGTGATGCATTTGGTGGGCGACCTCACCTACGTCTTGGTCGATCGCCGCATCGACTTCGACACGCGCTAGTTTGGGTGCCGGCATGAAGCTCTCTCCCCTCGGGCGTCGCCGACTGAACAACTTCAAGGCCAACCGTCGCGGCTACTACTCCATGTGGGTGTTCTTGACGCTGTTCTTCGTTTCGCTGTTCGCGGAACTCATCGCCAACGATCAGCCCATCGTGCTCTACCTGAACGGCGAGTTGCACTTCCCTGTGTTCAGCGTGGTCACGGAAGCCGATCTCGGCGGCGAACTGCCTATCAAGCCGGACTATGCCGACCCGTATGTGCAGAACCTGATCGAAGAAGGCGGCGGTTGGGCCATCCACCCCATCATCCCCTACAGCTATCGCACCATCGACCTCTATATCGAAGGGTCGGCGCCGGAAGCGCCTTCTTCACGGCATTGGCTGGGCACCGACGACAGCGCCAAAGATACGCTCGCGCGACTGATCTACGGTTTTCGCTTGTCCGTGCTGTTCGGCATCTCGCTGACATTGATCGCGTCGATCATCGGCATCGCGGTCGGCGCGCTGCAAGGCTTCTTCGGCGGCTTGGTGGACCTTCTCGGTCAGCGAGTGGTGGAAATCTGGGGAGCACTGCCGTCGCTGCTCATCCTCATCATCTTGGCGAGCGTGTTGGAGCCTAGCGTTTATTGGCTGTTGCTGATCTTGGTGTTGTTTAGTTGGATGGCGTTGGTTTCCGTAGTGCGGGCAGAGTTTCTGCGGGCGCGCAACTTCGATTTCGTCCGCGCCGCCCGTGCTTTGGGCGTTTCCAACCTATCGATCATGCGCCGACACGTGCTGCCGAACGCCATGGTGGCGACGCTCACTTTCGTGCCGTTCATCCTAAGTGGCGCGGTGACGACGCTCACCGCCTTGGACTTTCTAGGCCTCGGTCTACCGGCTGGCTCGCCTTCGCTTGGCGAGTTGATGGCGCAAGGCAAGAACAACCTGCACGCGCCGTGGTTGGGGCTGACCGGCTTCGTTACCCTGGCGATCCTCTTGACCTTGCTGATCTTCGTCGGCGAGGCGGCGCGCGATGCGTTGGACCCGAGACGGATCATGAAGGATCCCTTGATGTCCTAGCGCCCCGTGGGGCGGGCCGGCCGCCGCCCCCCGGCCCGCCGGGGCGGGGGCG
>CAYGBI010000070.1:0-18425 GCA_964348085.1 uncultured Pseudomonadales bacterium
GCTCGATCCCGCATTCCCAGGATTCCCCGTTCGCCTTCCCTTCCATGACGATCTCAATCAGCCGAGGAGAACCGGCGATCCCCTTGGGGCCGGACACCCTTCGGTCCTCCCAGAGAAGGTTCATCTCCCGCAGCGGTACTGCGGTGATGTCGCTGCGGGGAATGGCCACCCCAGACCGCCTGACGGCTTGGCTTCCTGCCCGCCGTGTGATCCACTGATCGAGCGCGAGTTTCCAAGTCGCGATCGCTTGGAGCAGCGTGGACTTGCCGGCGTTGTTCGGTCCGGCGAGAACGACCGAGTCCTCAAGCTCGAACGACTGTTCGCGGAAGCGCTTGAAGTGCCGAATCGTGACGCGTCGGATCATGTCTAGTGTTCCAGAACGCGATCTATGAGCGAGGCCGTGAGCTGCGAGGCGGTTCTCGAACCGGAGTTGGCAAGGACGGTGACGGTGCGGTCGGCTTGAGCTACGAGGTCGGCGAAGCGGCGCTGCTCTCTAAGCGGCGGAAGTGGGTACAACTCCCTTGCCCGACGGTTTCCAACCCAGATCTCGACAAGGGGATCGGAGGACGGGCACAGGAGTTCGAACACTACGTTCGTGTCCAGCAGCACCGACATGGCGCCGCCTCAATCGAGGGACGGCGGCGCGCGTCCGGGCTCGCGCAGTGGCAACTCCAAGTCCACGCCGCCTAGAGGTGCGACCCGGGCGCGAATAGCGCTTGCGAGATTCTTGGGGGCCTGCTTGCACCCCACGGCATCGCGGACGATCAGCCGCGCCTCCTCTTCCATGGACCGTCCACTGTCCGCCGCGCGCACCCTCAGACGGGTCTTCACGTCCTCGTCGAGGTTGCGAATCGTTATGCTGGCCATGGTTCTGTCCATTCCTGTACGGCTTTCATTCTAAGCGCGATTGCCGAATGTGTCCGAGCTAGCCGTCCAACGGAGTGATAGGGCGACTTGGGCTGGCGAAAAGCGGCTCAGGGAGGCGACGGCTCTCGTGGCGCCAGCACAAGGGCGGTGCAATCGCGTTTCCCGTTGTAAGCTTGGCGACGAAGCTTTCGAGTTCTCTGTGGGAGGGATCACCTTTATGGCGGACGCCGCCGCACGGCCAACCTACGCCAGCACCACGGGGCAGGTGAGCTGGGCGCTCTTCGAATGGGCGCGCAATCCCTACTACATCCTCATCGTCATTTACATCTTCGGCCCGTACTTCACCAACGAAGTCATCGGAGATCCCATTCGCGGGCAGGAGATCTGGGGCTACATCAACGGTTTCGCCGGATTCGTGACCGCCTGTCTCGCGCCCTTCCTCGGCGCGATTGCGGACAAGGTGGGCCGGCGCAAACCGTGGATCGGCACGTTCGTGGCAATGATGGTGCCGGCCATTCTGCTGCTCTGGTTCGCCGTGCCGGGGCAGGCGGAGACGGGCATCATCATGCTGGCGGTGGCGTTGGCCGTGGCCGGCACCGGCTTCGCGTTCACCGAGGTTTTCCACAACGCCATGCTGCCCTCGGTGGTGCCGTACCCACGCTTGGGCACAGTGTCCGGCTGGGGCCTCGCGCTCGGCAACGGCGGCGCGTTGTTCATTTTGGGCTTCATGCTGTATGCCTTCGCGTTGCCGGCTTCCGGTCTGTTGGACTGGGGATGGCTGGCGGACGAGGTGATGTTCGGCATGGATACGACCACCTTCGAGCATGATCGCATCGCGGCGCCGATCACGGCCGTTTGGCTGGTGCTGTTCGCTCTGCCGCTGTTCTTCTTCACGCCGGATCAGGCGGGCACCGGGGCGAGCGCGGGACAGGCGATTCGCGAGGGCGTCGCCGATGTGCGCCGCACGCTGCTGCGACTCAAGGTCTACCGCAATATCGGCTTGTATCTCTTGGCGCGCATGTTCTACAACGACGGCAAGCTGGCGATCATGACCTTCTACATGATCTACGCCACCGGCATCTTCGACTGGGGCGGCGCCGAGCGGCTGCTGGTTGGCGTGTTCTTGACCGTGTTCGCCATCGGCGCCGGATTCGTCGGCGGCTGGCTGGACGACTTGTTCGGGTCCAAGAAAGCCATCGTATTCTGCATCGCCGGCAATGTCGTCGCGCTCTTGGCCGCCGTTTCCATCACGCCGACGACCATCTTCTTCATCGAGTTCGAGGGATTGGACCAACCGGTTTGGGACTTCGCGTTCTTCCGCACGCTGCCGGAGATCGCTTACTTGGCGGTGTCCGTGCTGTTCGCGCTGTTCATCACTTCGGCTTACGCCAACAGCCGCACGATGCTCGCGCGCATCGCCCCGGAGGCCGAAATGACCAAGTTCTTCGGCCTCTACGCGCTGTCTGGCCAAGTGACCGCCTTCATCGGGCCGATCATCGTGGCGTTCTTCACCGGCATGTTCGCGAGTCAGCGGGTAGGCTTCGGCTCGGTGCTGCTGTTGCTCGCCATCGGCACGCTGTTGATGCTGTTCGTGAAGGAGGAACGGGCCAAGAGCGTCGATGCGACCGAAGGAACGACAGAACGCTAGGCGCTTGGCGGGCCGAGTCCTTCATATCGCTCAGCTAGAGGGAAGAAAGCGCTCGGCCGCCACCAAAGCCCAAGTCACAACGAGGATCACCAAGCTCGCGAACACCGCTGCGGCACCCATGTCTTTGGCTCGACCGGCGAGTTCGTCGTGTTCGTGGCCACCCCGGTCCACCACCGCCTCCACGGCCGAGTTCAGTAGTTCCACTACTAGGACGAGACCGGTGGTGGCGATCAGCAATGCGGCTTGGGTGAGCGTCTCTGCGAGCAGGAACGCGCAAGGCAAGAGCACCAGCGCCAAGACGCACTCCTGCCGGAAGGCGGACTCGTGCCGCCAAGCCGCACGCAGGCCGAGCATCGAGAAGCCCGCCGCGAGGATGATCCGCTTCAAGCCGGTATGGCCGGGTTTCACTTAGGCGCCCCATCCCTTGGCTATGGCCTCAAGCCTAGGCGAGTATAGCCCTGAGTCGCGGCTGTCGAGCAAAGAAGCTCGGCCGCGGCGCGGTATTGGCTTCGTGTTGGTTGCGTTGGTTGGAGGTGGCGAGATGGCGCGCCGTTGCTTGTCCCGCGAGTTTTTCGCCGGCGACCCTAGGCAAGTGGCGCCGGCGCTGCTCGGAACTGTGCTCGTTCATGGCGAAACACAGGGGAAGATCGTCGAAACGGAAGCCTATCTCGCGTTTGGCGATCCGGCGGCGCACGCGTTCAGGGGCCGCACGCCGCGCACCGAGGTGCTGTTCGGCGCTCCCGGCCACGTCTATGTCTTCCGCACTCGCCAGCACCACTGCTTGAACGTGGCCGTTCAGGAAGAGGGGGTGCCCGGCTGCGTGTTGATTCGCGCCGTCGCGCCGACCGCTGGCATCGACCTCATGCGCCGTCGTCGCGGCGGCGTCCCGGACGCGCGCCTGACCGATGGCCCGGCCAAGTTGTGCCAAGCGTTCGCCATCGACATGCGGCACTACGGCGTCGACCTCTGTAGCCAGGGTGACCTGCGCATAGAACCAAGCGGCGTGGACGGCGCCGCGATCATCGCCGGGCCGCGTATCGGCGTGAGCAAAGCCCGGCGATGTCCGCTGCGCTATGTCTTGGCGGATACCGGAGAGCGGAGTCCCGATAACCGCGACCGGGCACGCGCAAGCGCGGCGAAAGCTCTATGATGCGCGGTAGCTTCCCCGCAACTAGGAGAACGTGAATGTTCGGTCCCAGAGAAATCGTCGTGGTGCTCATCGTGCTGGTGATCGTGCTGGTGGTATTCGGTCCGAAGCGCATCAAGAGCCTCGGCTCGGAGCTCGGCAACGCAATCAAGGGATTCCGCAACGCGGTGCGGGACAAGGACGCCGAGGCGAGCGGCGACGAAGCAGCGGTGAAGTCCGTTCCCCACCAGCAAGGCCGGGATCCTGAAGGGACGATGGCGACGGAGAACGCGAACCCGAAACAGAAGGTTTGACGTCGCGGGCTACGGCTGACGGCGGCCAGCGAGCCAAACGCGCATGTTCGACATCGGCTTTCCGGAGTTCTTCCTCGCCGCGGTGATCGCCTTGCTGGTGCTCGGCCCCGAGCGCTTGCCGGCCGCGTTGCGCACCCTCGGCTTGTGGGTCGGCCGCCTGCGGCGCAGCTACTACAACGTGAAGACCGAGATCGAACGGGAGATCGGCATGGACGAGGTGCGCCGGCAACTGCACAACGAGCAGGTCATGGCGGATGTGAAGCGCGTGGAGCGGGAAGTTCAAGCGATGGGCCAAGACATTGGCGGCACATCGCCGCCGGCCCCGGTGACGCCTTCGTCGGAAACCGAGCCTGACAAACCAAGTTCTACCCCACCTCCTGCCCGAGCGGAAGAGCGTCCTCCGGGTGGCGACGCTTCGTGACCCGGTGCCGGCGGTGGCGGAGGATCGGCAAGAGGAGAGTCGCGAACGCGTCCACGATGAAAAAGTGGATGCCGACGAGCAGCCATTCCTTTCTCACTTGCTGGAGCTCCGGCAACGCCTGATCTTCAGCCTGCTCACGGTGTTCGTGGGCTTCTTCCCCGTCTTCTACTTCATCGACCCGATTTTCGATTTCATCACGGGCCCGATGCGCGAGGCGTTGCCGGGGAACATGATCGCAACGCAGGTGGCGTCGCCATTCTTGACGCCCCTAAAGCTCGCCGTATACACGACGATTTTCCTCGCCATGCCGGCATTGCTGCATCAGGCGTGGGGGTTCGTCTCGCCCGGGCTCTACCTGCGCGAGAAACGCTTTGCCGTGCCGCTTCTGGTATCGAGCGCCACGCTTTTCTATCTGGGCATGGCATTTGCCTACTTCGTCGTCTTTCCGCTGGTGTTCCGGTTCTTCGCCGGCGTCACGCCCACTGGCGTGGACATGATGACGGACATCAACCATTACTTGGACTTCGTGCTGAAGATGTTCTTCGCTTTCGGCATCGCCTTCGAGATCCCGGTGGCCACGGTGTTGTTGGCGAAGACCGGTCTCGTTTCGGCCAAGAGCATGGCGCGCAAGCGGCCGTATGTGATCGTCGGCTGCTTCGTCGTCGCCATGCTACTGACGCCACCGGACGTCATCAGTCAGATCCTGCTGGCGATACCGGCTTGGCTCTTGTTCGAGGCCGGCATCGTATTGGCGCGGATGGTGGAGGAGTAGGACGCTCCGGCCGCCGCCGGCGCCGATGTCGGCCACCGGGCTTACCGCCGCCGCAGGCGTCCGACATGAGAATCGCAAAATTGTTCAAACAAGAGACCTAATGCGGCCACCCGACCTCACCGCCGTCGCAGACGTCCGACTCGTAAACCGAACTCACACTCGAATATGCATCTTGGGAGCGCTTTTGGCATAGTCGCACGCCGTGCGGAGGAGTCGGAAATCGAAGTCGCGCGTGTTTGCCCCTCTCTGGGAATGTGAGTCGCCGTGACTGAGCTGTATCTGATTCGACATGGGCAATCGCGGAACAATGCGTTCGCAGCCGAATACAAAGCGAAAGCCGCTGAGACGCCACGCACATCCGATCCGAGCTTGACGCCCGCGGGCACCGACCAAGCGAAGTGCGTCGCTAGGCATCTTGCCGAGGAGACCGACAAGACCGACGTGCGCGACGGCACGGAGGTATGTGACGGCCATGGCATAGAGAGGTTGTACACGAGTGCCATGTTGCGGGCGCTGCAGACGGCTCAGCCCATCGCGGACGCCTTGGGGCTCACCCCGGAGGTCTGGGTCGATGTTCACGAGGAGGGTGGCATCTGGCTGGACCAAGGGGATGGTCGGGGCGCGGTCGGCTACCCCGGCATGACCCGCGGGGAGATCGAAACGCGGTTCCCCGGCTTCGTACTGCCGGATTCGATCACCGAGGCGGGGTGGTGGAGTCGTCCTTTCGAAACTCGTGCGGACCTCGTGCGCCGCGCCGCCCGGGTGGCGGATGACGTCCGCCAGCATGTTGCGGAACAAGAGTCTCGCGTTGCCATCGTCAGCCACGGCACCTTCATCAGCCTGCTCATCCAGCATCTGTTGCTGGGCCGATACGTGCCGGACATTCGTTTCGGCAACCACAACACGGGCATCACCCGGCTCGACTTCGACGCCGGCGCGGTGTTGCTGCGCTATCTAAATCGCATCGACCATCTGCCAACGCACCTCGTTACCTAGCGGACTTGGCGGTGTTAGCCGTGAAGTCCGACTTATGTGTAGGGCGGCTTGGGCGGGCGAGGTGCGGTCCGTGAGGCGACGGCTTTGGTGGCGTTAACGGCCTCGCGCAACGCTGGTCGGGCGAGAGGGGGCCCGCCAAGCGCAGGAACTTGGACGCCGCCGGATCCGAAGAGGCGGAGAAGCGCGAGGCGTCCGGTGCAGGCGAGGGTGGCGCATCCAAAGCAACGCGCCTCTTCCACCGCGTTCCTCAACACCGCTAATCCAGTTCGCCGTGGGCAAGGCCCGTCGGCAGCGGGGCCGGGCGCTCCGGCCGGCTCTCGAGCGTCACATGCCTGCCCTCGACCGAGGACTCGCCAAAGGCGGCCATGATCTCCAATACATGCTGCGCCAGCGATCCGTTGCAGCGGTGATCGCGCCCGGTACGGATGCCGACGCACATGTCCGCCAAACCGATGCTGCGCATGTTCTCGGTATAGCCGTGGGTAAGCGGTCGCTCCTGCCACTCGCGGCCATTGGAGACGCGCACTTTGCCGCCGAAGCCGTTCGGGTCCGGTGCCGAAAGACTGGCGTCGACGCCGTGGATTTCGATAAAGCGATTGGAGTGCAGGCGCACGTCGAAGCTCATTGCGACCGTGATCACGGCACCGCCGTGGAACTCCATCGTCGCCGCGCAGTGGGTGTCCACATTGACGTGGATGGTCTCGCCGGCGAAGGGCTGGGAGCGGATCAGCCGCGTGTCTCGACCGCGCGTGGTGATGGCGGCTACGCGGCGCACCGGTCCGAGGGCATGCACGAGCGCGGTGAGGTAGTAGGGGCCCATGTCGAACAGCGGTCCGCCGCCGGGCTGGTAGTAGAAGTCCGGGTTCGGATGCCAAGATTCGACGCCGGGACTCATCATGAAGGCGGTGCCGGCTACCGGCTGGCCAATCGCGCCTTGGTCGATCAAGCGGCGCACCGTTTGGTGTCCACCGCCTAAGAACGTGTCCGGTGCGCAACCGACCCGTAGGCCCGCCTCCTCCGCTGCTGCCAGCACCCGCTGGCCTTCCGCGACATCGAGGCCGAAGGGCTTTTCCGAGTAGGCGTGCTTGCCGGCGGCGAGCGCATCGAGATTCACTTGGCCATGCGCGGCGGGCACGGTGAGGTTGAGAATCACTTCCACCTCGTCGTGCGCCAACAGCGCGTCGACGGACATGGCCGGCACGCCGAACGCGGCCTCGGTTTTCCTTGCCGCGTCGGGGTCCAAGTCCGCGCAACCGATGAATTGCAGGATGTCGAAGGTGGCCGCCGCGCGTAGATAGGCGGGGCTGATGGTGCCGCAGCCGATGAGGCCGATGCGAACTGGTTCCATAAACGCTAGTCCTTAGGAGTGCCGAGAATGCCGGCGAATACGACCCGGCCGGCGGTTTCGATGTGGGTGATCGGTGATGCGGCTGGTGCGCGTAGGCTGCTATATCGAATGTGCCGAATGTGCCGAGGCGAATCGAGCTGCGGAGCGTTGGCGGCGTTTGGCTGCTTCCCGCTCGCGATTTTTGGGTGGGGCATTGGTAGTGAGGTCGGCCAAGAGCCGTTCGGAGGCAGCGGTGATCGACCCGACGGCCTCCTCGAAGGCAGCTTGGTTCGCCAGCGACGGCTTGCCGTAGCCGGATATCTTGCGGACGAACTGCAACGCGGCGTCGCGTATCTCGTCGCCGGTGGCCGGCGGGTCGAAGTTGAAGAGCGGCTTGATGTTGCGGCACATGGCTTACCTTGCTTACGTTCCCCTGCCCCTGCCCATTCCTGTCGAGTCCCGCCGAGCCCGCTAATGCAGCACGACGCGGTCGTAAATGGCCGTCACATGCTTGAAGTCGATGATGAGCGAATGCGAGAGGTGCTTGCCGGGGTCGTGGAGGTGGTACTTGAAGCGTTTCTGCTCCGCGCCTTGCAGAAAGGCGTCGTAGTCCCGTGAGAGTTCCCGCACGTCGCTGACGATTTCCGTGCTCCAAGTGGCGCGAAACGGGCCGAGCACGGCTCCGCCGGCCAAGGCGATGGTGATTTCGTGGTTGGTCAGTCCCTTCTCTTCGCTCACGCGGTTCCCCTCGAAGCACTTGCGTACCATATCATCCGCGCAACCTTCTAATCACGACTCCAAGGAGACAAACGCAATGACCTTAGCGGCATTTGATCATCTGGTGGTGCGCGTCGCCGACCTCGACGCAGGCATCGCCACCTATCGCGACGCCCTCGGTTTGACCCTCGACCGCACCGATGAAAGCGAGGCGCTTGGCATCAAGCAGGCGTTCTTCAACCTGCCGGGCGGCGGCTTCATCGAGGTGGTGGCGCCGATCGACGAGCAATCGGCCGTCGGTCAAGCGCTCGATAAACGAGGCGAGGGCATACACACCGTGGCCTTCGCGGTGGATGACCTAGCGGCCGCTTGCGCAAGGTTGAAGGAGGGCGGCGCGCGACTGATCGGCGAAGGCGGGCCACAGGTGTTCGTTCATCCGAAGTCCACCCACGGCATCTTGCTGCAGCTTGGCGAGAAGTGAGGCCAGCGGAGCCGACACATACGTCAGCCGTCGGCCCGCGACCTAAGCTCCCGAGCGGCGGCGAACCAGCGCCGCGCCGGGGGCGACCACATCGCCGCCAACGCGAACAACGCCAGCGCGTTGGTGGCGGTTTCGCCGGCCTCGGCCGTCCGCACCGACGCCATGAAGGAAGGCGTGTTGAACGCGCCCCAAATGGTGATCGCGAAGATGGCGACGATCGCAGTGCGCACCCAGCCTCCGCCGCGGTAGACGGACCACGCCAAGTAGCTCCACAGAACAACGAAGAACACCCGGGCGCCGTTGCTGCCGACTTCGTCCACGCCAAGCGCCCAGAAGAGCGTTAATACGAGGGCGTTGCCGAGCAACATCGCGGCCGCCGTGGTGACGGCGCCGGGGCGCTCCGGTAGCTCGTTCGATGCGGTCTCCATGCAAGTGCAGCGTTGCGAACAATGGCGCAGTATGGTGAGCGGCGGTCACCGAGGCAACTGCTGGCGGCTAGCGTTACACTCCTTAAGCGAGCGGCTTGCCGATCACGCCTTGGCAGGCCTTGATAGGTAGCAGGGGGAAAGAATGGGACCGCTTCAGGGCTTTCGCGTAATTGAATTGGCCGGCATCGGCCCAGGGCCGTTTTGCGGAATGATGCTGTCGGATATGGGCGCGGAAGTGATCCGCGTGGATCGCGTCGGTGGTTCGTCGCGTCGAGGACGAGACGTGCTGGCCAGAAACCGACGCTCCGTCGCCGTGGATCTCAAGCAGCCGCAAGGCGTCGAACTGGTGTTGAAGCTGGTGGAGACGGCGGATGCCTTGTTCGAGGGCTTCCGGCCCGGCGTTACCGAACGGCTTGGTTTGGGGCCGGACGACTGCATGGCGCGCAACGAGAAGCTGGTGTACGGGCGGATGACCGGTTGGGGTCAGGAAGGCCCGATCGCCCGCGCCGCCGGTCACGACATCAACTACATCGGCCTCGCCGGCGCCTTGCACGCCATCGGCGAGCCCGGCGGCAAACCGGTGCCGCCGCTCAACCTGATTGGCGACTTCGGCGGCGGCGGCATGTTGCTGGCTTATGGCTTGGTGTGCGGCATGTTGGAGGCGTCGCGTTCGGGCAAGGGGCAAGTCGTCGACGCCGCCATGGTGGACGGCGCGGCCTCGCTGATGGCCATGTTCTTCTCCCAAGTAGGGCGCGGTTTCATCGACCGGCGCGGTTCGAACATGCTCGACGGCGGGGCCCACTTCTACAACACCTACGAGACTAAGGACGGCAAACACATTTGCGTCGGCGCTATCGAACCGCAGTTCTACGCTGAACTTGTGGCCAAGGCCGGCCTCGACGCCGACCGCTTCGGTGGGCAAATGGATACCGGTGAGTGGCCCGGACTCAAGCAAGAACTCGCGGAGGTGTTCAAGACGCGCACCCGGGACGAGTGGTGCCAAATCATGGAAGGCTCGGATGTCTGCTTCGCGCCGGTGCTGTCCATTCTGGAGGCGCCCGAGCACCCGCACAATCGCCACCGCGGGACGTTCGTCGCGGTGGACGGGGTGACGCAACCCGCGCCGTCGCCCCGGTTCAGCCGCACCGAAGCGAAGATATCCCATCCCGCGCGGATCCCGGGCGAAGACACCCAAGCGGTGCTCGAGGGCATCGGCGTGGACTCGGCCGAGATCGAGGCGCTGCTGCGCGAAGGGGTCGTGCAAGCGGCAAGCTGACGTGCAACTATGGCTACGCAAGTTTGGAGGACCAACTATGCAACGTAAGGCCATTCCCAACGAGATTCGCCGCCCCTCGGGCGGTCGTGCGCTTTGCCTCCTCGCCACGACGCTGTTCGCCGTATCGGCGGCTGCCGAAATCCCGCGGACGCAGTCGGGCAAGCCGGATTTGTCGGGCTACTACGACGGCGGGTCGTTGACGCCGCTGGAGCGCCCGATGGCGCTCGGCGACAAGCAGTTCTTGACGGCGGAGGAAGCCGCGGCGATGCGTTCCGACGCGGAGTTCTTGGCCGACGGGCGTTCCAACGACCCGAATCGTTCCGCCCCGGTGAAGGGCGGCGACGGCATCAACGCCCTTGGCGCCGGCAATGTCGGCGGCTACAACGCGTTCTGGGTGGACCCAGGCAACGGCGTGGTGCCCATCGACGGCAAATACCGCACCTCCATCGTGTACGACCCGCCAAACGGCCGGCGACCGGGCATGACGCCGAAAGCGATGCGGAAGATGGCCGACAATTTCAGTTCGTTCTCCCATGAGAACGACGGCACGGCATCGTGGCTGGACCAAGACGGTCCGGGGCCGTTCGACGGGCCGGAGGAACTCGCGCTCGCCGAACGCTGCCTGCTCGGTTTCAGCGCAGGTCCGCCGCTGCTGCCGGGCCTGTACAACAACCACAAGCGCATCGTGCAGGCGGAAGACCATGTGATGATCTTGGCGGAAATGGTGCATGACGCCCGCGTCGTGCGTATGGACCAAGAACATGCGCCGGACGAAGTGCGCCGTTGGGTAGGCGATTCGGTGGGCCATTGGGACGGGGATACCTTGGTCGTCGACACGACGAACTTCCGCGAAGAGACGGGTCTTTACGGCGGCGACGAGAACCTCCACTTGGTCGAGCGCTTCACCTTGCTCGACGACGGCAACCTGCTCTACGACTTCACCGTGAACGACCCGACGGCGTGGAAGGGGCCGTGGAGCGGGGCCTACGTTTGGCAGCGGAGCGACAAGCCCGTGTACGAGTACGCCTGCCACGAGGGCAACTACTCGATGGGCAACATACTGCGCGGGGCACGGCGCTTGGAGCGGGAGGAACTGGCGCGGCGCGCCGCCGCCGAATAATTGCGCGCGGGCGGCGGCGCGGACGAGAGTGGCGCAGGCGCCTAGGCTATGGTTTATCGTTAGCGTCGCAATCTAGGCGACGACGCGGCGTACGGGAGATGTCGTGCGTAAAGCGCTCCTTGCATCGACCTTGTTTTGTCTCGGCGGCTGCGCCGACGACGGCGCGGGCGGTTCGTCCGGCGCTTGGTCGGCGGGTGGTGGCCGACCAGCGACGCTGGTGGTGGCCGCGCCAGTCGCGTCGCGAGCCATCGCCGATGTGGTCGAAGCCATCGGCACCACCGGTGCCAACGAGTCGGTAACGATCACCGCGAAAGTCACCGACACCATCCGCCGGGTGCGCTTCGAGGACGGCGATTTCGTCGACGTCGGGGACGTGCTGGTGGAACTCACCAATGAGGAGCAGGCCGCGCTCTTGGCGGAAGCGCGCGCCAATGTCGCCGATGCCCGCACCCAGTACGAGCGACTTGAGGACCTGCTCGACCAAGGCAGCGTGCCGGTCTCGGATGTGGACGAGGCGCAAGCGCGGCTGTCGGCGATGACGGCCCGCGAGCAAGCCGTGTTGGCCCGCGTTGACGACCGCTTGATCCGCGCGCCGTTCGCCGGCGTCTTGGGCTTTCGCCAAGTGAGCGAAGGCACGCTTATCACGCCCGGCACCGCGATCACCACGCTCGACGACATCGCCACCATCAAGTTGGACTTCTCCGTTCCGGAAGTTCACCTGCGGGCGGTGCGTCAGGGACTGAAACTCATGGCGCGTAGCGCGGCTTTTCCGGAGCGAGTGTTTCCGGGCGAAGTGCAAACCATCGGCTCGCGCGTGAATCCCGTTACCCGGGCCGTGGCGGTGCGGGCGTTGGTGGACAACCCGGAGCTTGCGCTGCGGCCCGGCATGTTGATGACGGTGGAACTCACCACCGCGTCCCGTGACGCGGTGACGGTGCCGGAGACGGCGCTTCTGCAGCGTGGCGGCGAGGCATTCGTGTATACCGTCTCCGAGGATCGGCTGGCGGCTATGACGCGCATCGAACTAGGGGTGCGCCGCGACGGTTGGGCCGAGGTGCGTGCGGGCTTGGCAATCGGTGAAGAGGTCATCACGGAAGGCGTCATCAAGGTCCGGGACGGTGTGCCGGTGCGCTTCGCCGCCCACGAGCCATCGACCGACAATCCTGTGGCGCGAGGGAGCTAGGTGGAAGTCAGGTGGCATTCGAACGGTCAAGCACCCCGCCCGGTGGCAGTGCTCCTCGGTCGAGTATTGCCCCATACACCCTTTGGTCGCACCTTGCCGGGCGCTTCCGCTAAGGGCCGCTAGCCATGTGGTTGTCGGATACGTCCGTCAAGCGGCCGGTATTCGCCACCGTTATCAGCTTGACGTTGGTGGCGTTCGGCGTGCTGTCGTTCGCCGTCCTGCCGCTGCGCGAGTATCCCGACATCACGCCGCCGGTGGTCTCGGTGAGCACCAGCTACCCCGGCGCCGCCGCGGATGTGGTGGAGTCGCGGGTCACCACCGTCGTCGAAGATCAGATCAGCGGCATCGAAGGCGTCAAGGCGATTCGCTCGTCGAGCCAAGACGGCGGCTCGTACATCAACATCGAGTTCGACCTCGGCCGAGACATCGACGCCGCCGCCAACGACGTGCGCGATCGCGTCTCCCGGGTCAATCGCTGGCTGCCGGAGGACGTGCGGCCACCGGAAGTGCGCAAGCAGGACTCGGACGCCCGGCCGGTGATGTACATCAACGTGGTCAGCACCGAACTCTCGCGCATGGATATGACCGACTACACGGAGCGCTTCATCGCCGACCGCTTCGCAGTGATTCCCGGGGTCGCCAACGCCAGCGTCTACGGCGCCCGTCCGGCGATGCGGGTATGGATCGACCGACTGGCCCTCGCCGCCCGGCAATTGACGGTGAGCGACATCGAAGCGGCGTTGCGGCGGGAGAACTTGGAACTGCCGGCAGGGCGCATCGAAACCATCGACCGCGAACTCACCGTGCGTCTCGCCCGCGGCTTCGAGACCGCGGAGGACTTCCGTGCGCTCGTTATCCGACGCGGCGAGGACGGCCACTTGGTGCGCCTCGGCGAAGTGGCGTTGGTGGAAGTGGCGCCGCGCGACCACCGCGCTATCTATCGTGCCAACGCGTTGCCGACCGTGAGCATCGGCATCATCAAGCAATCCACGGCCAATACGTTGGCGACCTTGGAGCAGGTAAAGGCGGAAATCGCCAAGTTGAACGAAACCCTGCCGGAGCATATCCAGCTCTCCACCGGCTCGGACGACTCGGTGTTCATCCGCGGGGCGATCAACTCCGTGTACCGCACCATCGCCGTCACCATCGTGCTGGTGAGCTTGGTGATTCTCGCCTTCCTAGGCTCGCTGCGAACCATGGCCATTCCGGCGGTGACGATTCCGGTTTGCTTGGTTTCGGCGTTCATCGCGCTCGCCGCCTTCGGTTTCACCGTCAACCTCATCACCTTGCTGGCGCTGGTGCTGTCCATCGGCTTGGTGGTGGACGACGCCATCGTGGTGCTCGAGAACATCCACCGTCGTATCGAAGAGGGAGAGCCGCCCTTGCTCGCCGCCTACCGCGGTTCCCGACAGGTGGCCTTCGCCGTGGTCGCCACCACCGCCGTGCTGGTGGCGGTGTTCACGCCGATCATGTTTCTAACGGACAACATCGGCGTCATCTTCAGCGAGCTTGCCGTCACCATCGCCGCCGCCGTGGTGTTCTCCAGCGTCTTGGCGCTGTCGCTGACACCGGTGATGTGCGCCAAGTTACTGCGCCAGTCGTCACAGGAAAATCGTCTCACTCAGTGGGTGGACGGCGGCTTCGCCCGGTTGCGCAGCGGCTATCAGCGAGCGCTTGGCGTCATGTTGCGGCACCGCTGGGTGGCGGTATTGGCGGCGCTCGGAACACTCGCCTCGGCGTGGGGCCTATTGGGCGCGGTGCCGCAGGAATACGCGCCTCAAGAGGACCAAGGCTCCTTCATGGCGATGGTTTCGGGCGCCGAAGGCATGGGCATCGAGCGCATGAAACGAGAAGTGTTGAAGCTCGAAGTGCCGGCGATGCAGATGGTGGACGAGGGCATCGCCGATGTGGTGGTGCTGGCCGTTCCCGGCTGGGGCGGCAATTCTTCCAACAGCGGCGTGGTCATGGTGACCATGAAGCCGTGGCGCGAGCGCACGGTCAGCACGCAGGCCGCGGCAGCGCGGGCGACGGCGGCTTGGCAGGCCATTCCGGGGGTGCGCGCGTTCGCCTTCATGCGCTCCGGATTGTCCCGCCGAGGCGGCGGCCAGCCGGTGCAGTTCGTGCTTGGCGGGCCGGACTACGACACGCTGGCGGACTGGCGCGACGAGATCATGGCGCGGGCGGCGGAGTTCCCCGGCATGGTACGTTTGGACAGCGACCTCCGGGAAACCCAGCCGCAGGCCATCGTGCGCATCGACAAGAACCGCGCCGCGGAACTCGGCGTCTCCGTGCAGAACATCGGTCGCACGCTGGCGGCCATGATGAGCGAACAGCGCATCACCACCTATGTGAAGGACGGGGAGGAGTACGACGTCATCCTGCAGGCGAGGGACGACCAACGCACATCGGCGCAGGATCTCACCAACATCCATGTGCGCTCCGAACGCAGCGGCGAACTCGTGCCGCTGGCGAACTTGATCCAAGTCGAGGAACGCGCCGGTCCCGGTACGCTGAACCGCTACAACCGCCTGCGCTCGGTGACGCTGTCCGCCAGCTTGGCGCCGGGGGTCGCGCTCGGCGACGCGCTAGGCTTCTTGGAGCGGGTGGTGCGCGAGTCGTTCCCGGACGAGGCGCAGATCGACTATCGGGGCGAGTCGCTGGAATACAAAGAAGCGAGCGGCGGCCTAGCCTTCACGTTCGGCCTTGCCCTATTGGTGGTGTTCTTGGTGCTGGCGGCGCAGTTCGAGAGCTTCGTGCATCCGCTGGTGATTCTCGTTACCGTGCCGCTCGCGGTCACCGGGGCGCTTTTGGGCCTCTATCTAACCGACTCGACGATGAACATCTACAGCCAAATCGGCATCGTCATGCTCATCGGTATCGCCGCGAAGAACGGCGTGTTGATCGTCGAGTTCATCAATCAGCTCCGCGATGCGGGCCGCGATTTCGAGGAGGCGGTGGTCGAGGCCTCTGGCATCCGCCTGCGACCGGTGGTTATGACCACCCTCGCCACGGTGATGGGTTCCATTCCCTTGATTCTGGCGACCGGCGCGGGTTCGGAGAGCCGCATGGTGCTCGGCATCGTGGTGTTCTCCGGCGTGTCGCTCGCTACTTTGTTGACGCTGTTCGTGGTGCCGACGTTCTACGCCCTGCTGGCGCGCCGGACGGGGTCGCCGCAAGCGGTGGCGAGGCGTCTCCAGCGACTGGTCGAGACTTAAGGCAGCGGCTCGGGCACGAAGACGTGAACCGGCTAGCGCAAGAGACCAGCCCCTATCTCCGGCAACACGCCGACAATCCCGTCGATTGGTATCCGTGGGGTGAAGAGGCGATCGGGCGCGCGCGTGCCGAAGAGCGCCCCATCCTGCTGTCCATCGGCTATTCGTCTTGCCACTGGTGCCATGTCATGGCGCACGAGTCGTTCGAGGACGGCGCCACGGCCGAGGTGATGAATCAGCGCTTTGTCAATATCAAGGTGGACCGCGAGGAGCGGCCGGACTTGGATCAGGCGTACCAAACCGCGCATCGCTTGCTTACGCGTCAATCGGGCGGCTGGCCGCTCACCGCCTTTCTGGATCCCGACACGCTGCTGCCGTTTTTCGCCGGCACCTACTTTCCGCGCCCGCCGCGCTACGGCTTGCCGGGGTTCAGCGACCTGCTGCGGCGCGTCGGCGACGTGTTCGAGGCCAAGCGCGACGAGCTCCGGCAGCAGGGCGACAAACTCGCCGCCCTCATCGGGACGATGGAAAACGCATCGCCCGAGGCGGGCGCGGGTGACCGGGCGCTGCTTGTCGCGGCGAGAGAACAGCTCGCCGAACGCTACGACGCTTCCGAAGCTGGCTTCGGGGGTGCGCCGAAGTTCCCGATGCCTGCCACCCTCGACCGGCTGCTGCGGCATTGGGCGCATAGCCGAGCGCCGGCGAAAGCCGCGCCCGGTACGGGACCGCGGCTAGTCAGCGGCATTGGCCGAGGCCAACCGCCGCCGGATCGCGAAGCCCTCGATATGGTGATGACCACGCTTACCAAGATCGCCCGCGGCGGCATCTACGATCACATCGGCGGCGGCTTCTACCGCTACGCCACGGACCGTCGCTGGGCGATTCCGCATTTCGAGAAGATGCTCTACGACAATGGTGCGCTCTTAGCGCTCTACGCCGACGCCTTGGCGCTCGGCCCCGATCCGCTCTTCACCGGCGCGGTGCGCGAGACCGCGGCGTGGATGATGCGCGAGATGCAGCATCCGGACGGTGGCTACTACACGTCCCAAGACGCGGACAGCGAGGGCGAGGAAGGAAAGTACTACGTCTGGCGTCGCGACGCGGTGAAGCGCCTCTTGACCGAGGAAGAGTACTTGGTGGTGGAGACCCTCTACGGCTTGGACAAGCCCGCCAACTTCAACGGCCGGTGGAATCTTCATCGGCGCGACGCTTGGCGTGCTGTTGTCGAGCGGTTGTATTTGCAGCCCGACGCCGCCGAAAAGCAGTTGGCGAGCGCCAAGGCGAAACTCGCCGCCGCCCGACGCGAACGCCAACCACCGGCCAAGGACGACAAGGTGCTGAGCGGCTGGAATGGGCTCGCCATCCGCGGCATGGCGAAGGCGGGCGTGCGTTTGGGCGAGCCGCAGTGGATCGAGTCGGCGGCCCGGGCCGCCGACTTCGTGCGCACCCACATGGTGGCGGACGGTCGCTTGTACGCGACTTGGAAAGAGGGCGCCGCCAAGCATCCGGGCTACTTAGACGACCACGCCAACATGCTGCAAGGCCTGCTTTCGCTGCTGTCGAGCCGCTGGCGCGACGAGGACATGACGTTCGCGCTCTTTCTCGGCGACGAACTGTTGAACCGCTTCGAGGATCGCGAGTCCGGCGGTTTCTACTTCACCGCGCACGACCACGAGAAGCTCATCCACCGCCCGAAGCCGTTGCAGGACGATGCCTTGCCGCCCGGCAACGCGACTGCGGCTCAAGCGCTTCTCGGCTTGGGCCACCTAACTGCGGAATCCCGCTACTTGGCGGCCGCGGAGCGAACGCTGAGCTGGATGCGCGGGTTCGTCGAGCAACAGCCCGCCGGCCACTGCGCCGCGCTTAGCGCGCTTGAAGAAACCGTCCATCCACCGGAACTCGTCATCTTGCGCGGGCCGAAGGACGCATTGAGCGAGTGGCTCGCCATCGCTCGCGCGGGGTATCGGCCGACGCGCTCGGTCTATGGCATCGGCTACGACGCCACGCGATTTCCGAGCTACTTGCCGCGCTTGGTCTCGGCGGACAATCGGGTGCGCGTGTCCGCGTTCTTCTGCCGCGGCCTGCAGTGCTCGCCGCCCATGACCGACATCGATGCCTTCGCCAAGGAGGTCTCCCGCTCGCCGTAAAGGGAGGCGAGTTATCGCGAGAGTGCGCTTTGCTCGCCCTGCCAATAGGTGAGATCCAACTCCCGTGCCGCCTTTACATCGTCGAGGCGTTGCACCGGCAGCGTGTGCGGCGCCGTTCGCACCCGTTCGGGGTCGCTCCGCGCTTCTTCTCGGATACGCGCCATGGCGTCGACGAAGGCGTCGAGTTCGGCCTTCGATTCGGTCTCTGTGGGTTCGATCAGGAAGCACTCGGCGATCAGCAGCGGGAAGTAGGTGGTCGGTGCGTGGAAGCCGTAGTCGAGCAGGCGCTTGGCGAAATCCATCGCCGTCACGCCAAAGGCTTTCGCCTCGTGGCGGAACGTGATGATGAACTCGTGGCTGGCGCGGCGTTCGGGATAGGCGAGTTCGAAG
>CAYGBI010000071.1:0-18318 GCA_964348085.1 uncultured Pseudomonadales bacterium
CTCAAGGGGAGACTGCTTGCCGGAGACTCGGCATGAGCACCCGAAGCGAAGCCGGCAACGAGATCATGCGCACGGCGCCATGAATGAAGCCGAGGACAGAGACGTTGCGGCGATCATGGCTACCGCCGTGCTAGCGCCACGAACGCCGGCGCCGCCGGCAAGTGCTTCGCCACGGCGCACCCGCGCAAGGTAGCCATCAATGGGTTGCCGTTGCGCGTGCGAGTCTCGCCTATCTCTGGACGACAAGGACGGCACGGCGGACAGACTGCCAGCTAGCCGCCCAAACCGATCCCGCCCTCGCCCCGCCTTGCCGCTACACTCCGTAGTACGCCCACCGATGCGGAGATACCCATGGCAAGCGACGGCCTCATCAAGACCATTGACGAGTTCGAGGCGGAATACAGAAAGGGCATTGGCACCGTGCTGGACCACCGCCCGAGCAAGGAAGCCAACTTGGACAACATCCGCCGCTTCGGCGACGGCGTTGGCGACTACAACCCGCTTTGGCGCGACGAAGCGCACGCGGCGCGCAGCCGCTTCGGCATGATCACGGCGCCGCCGCCATTCCTCTACAGCATCACCTTGGGCGTGGTGGCGGGAGAAACCGGCGCCATCGATCGGCGGCGCGTTTCCACTGAATACCTGCCGGTGAACTACGCCGGCGCAGAGATCGAGTTCGTTCGCCCCATTTGGCTGAACGACCGGATCACCGCCCAAGAGCAAGTCGGCGAGACCACGCGCAAGCGCAGCCGTCGCATCGGCGCGATCAACTTCAACACCGGTTGGGTGACGTTCACCAACCAGCGCCAAGAGCTGGTGGCCACCATCAAGACGCTGATGGCACGGTACGAGAACACCGGTCACGTGCTGGAATACGACCGCGCCGCCAAGGACGACGACGGCGCCCGGACGAAACCAGTGATCGAACCTGCGGACCCGCTGGTTTGGGAGCGGGAGCGACGCGGGGCCCAAACACGCTATTTCGAGGATGTTGACGTGGGTGAGGCGATTCCGTCCCTGAAGAAGGGCACGTACTCGGTAACCGAGCTGTTCCTGTTCACCCACGGCGTGCTCGGCACCGGGAGAAGTTCGAGGGCGGCGTTGGCGGCGGAGGGCTCGGCAGACCTTGGCGGCGGCGGACGCTTCGATTCCGAACACGCGCAAAAGCGTCGCAACATGCCCGGTCAGTTCGACTTCGGCCCGCAGAGAGTGTGCTGGCTAAGCCAAATCGTCACCGACTGGATGGGCGACGACGGCACGTTGAAGAAACTGAACGCCTCGATTCGGCATCCCAATGTGGTCGGCGATACCAACACCGTACATGGCGAAGTAACCAAGAAAACCATCGTCGACGGCGAGCACTTGGTGGAACTCTCGATTCGCAACGAGAACCAATCCGGCCTGCCAACGGCGCTCGGCACCGCCATGGTGGCGCTACCGTCTCGGGCGTAGCGGTCCGCGGGCAGTCAGCGCTCAAAAGACCGGGGCCGACTGAGCGGCTTAGTCGGCCGGCAAGGTCACCGCCACATCCTCGGCGTCGTGCTCGAAGTGCCGAGCGGTCAGCGTTCGCTGGTTCTCATAGATCGAGCCCTGAAACGGCGCCCTCGGCAACGGCATGCGCACGGGCACGTCTTCCATGCGGGGTCGCAGCGTCGGCTCGCCGTGAACGACGCGGCGGTTGAATTCCTCAAAGTCGGACATGGGTTCGATGCCCGCCAACGGCCACGCATCCGCCGCCGCGTATTCGTAGAGCAGCAGCCGACGTTGGCGGTTCGAAGCGTTCAACGCGGAGCCATGCACCAAGCGGACATGATGGATACTCATGGAACCGGCCCGGCCATGTACTTCCACGGCGTTGCCGACATCCAAGCCCGCTTGTTCGACATCGATGGCACCACAGAACGCCCCCTGACTGTGGTGGTCGTACACCGGCCCATTGTGCGAGCCGGGCAGCACCATTAGCGGGCCGTTGCCGCTGTCCATATCGTCCAAGAGAATGCCCACGGCCAGCACGTCCTGATTGGTGTGCGGATAGAAGGCCCAATCTTGGTGCCACTCCACGGGTGCGCCGTAGGCGGCGGACTTCATGTTCAGTTTGCCGCCCGGACGCAAGCGAATGTGGTCGCCGAGCAGCGGCCGGAGCGCGGCGATAATCCTCGGGTGGGAAGCGAGTCGCCAATAGAACGGATGGACCGTATGCGGGCTCTTTATGCGTCGCACCCGGGGCGCATCCGGACGATGCGACGGTTCCAAGTCAAGGACCTTGGTGTGCTCCGTCACCCCGGCGGCGGTGGCGACGACTTGGGAAGTGATGGTTTCGAGTTCCATCATTGTCGCCGGCTCGAGCACATCTTCCACCAGCACATAGCCGTCGTTTCGATATTGCGCAATCTGAGCCTCGGTGAGCACCCTTCCTCCCTCGTCGCCCGACCAAGCGGGTCATCAAGGCAACCTACCACAGTTCCCCACCCGCCGTCGTAGGCCAGCGTGACGCCGGGCGCGTCCTATCGTCAGCCGAGATTGCCGTCCGCGTCGTATCATGCCGGCAATACCGCAGAGGTGAGAGAGATGACGACGCGTTGGGGCATTCTTGCGACGGGCCGAATCGCCCGCAAACTGGCGGACGCCATCGGCGAATCGAGCACGTCGGAACTGGTCGCCGTCGGCAGCCGCACCCAAGCGGCGGCGGACGCCTTCGCGGAAGACTACGGCGGCATCACGGCGCATGGCAGTTACGAGGCGCTCCTCGGCGACGACGACGTCGACGCCATCTACGTCGCCACGCCGCATCCGCAGCACGCCGAATGGACCATCAAGGCGTTGGAGGCCGGCAAAGCGGTGCTGTGCGAGAAGCCGATGGGCGTGAATCACCCGGAAGTGATGGCGATGGTGGAAACGGCGGACTTCCACAACCGATTCCTCATGGAAGCCTTCATGTACCGCGCGCATCCGCAAACCGCCAAGCTGCTCGAACTGCTGCACGACGGCGCCATCGGCGAGGTGCGCCAAATCAACGCGAGCTTCGGTTTCGCCTCGCCGAGCGACCCGAAGAGTCGTTTGCACGCCAACGAACTCGCCGGCGGCGGCATTATGGATGTCGGTTGTTATCCCGTTTCCATGGCGCGGCTGATCGCCGGCGAAGAGCCGGACGCGGTAACGGGATTCGCGACCCGGAGCGAAACCGGCGTGGATCGTTGGGCCGCCGCCCTGTTGCGCTTTCCTAGCGGCTTGATCGCCCGCGTGGCAACGGCAGTCTCACTGACGCTCGACAATACCGTGCAAGTCTTTGGCAGCGAAGGTTCCATCCGGCTCGACGTGCCTTGGTTCGGCGACCGTCCCGACGGCGGTTGGCGGTTCGACATGGTTCGCCGGGGCAAGCGGGAGACCGTCCGCGGCGCCACGACGCCCGCCTATGTCCAAGAAGTGGACGCGGTTGCCCAAGCGCTTGAACGTGGCGACGTGGAAGCCGAATGCATGACTTGGCAAGACAGCTTGGGACAGGCCAGAACCCTCGACCTGTGGCGCTCGGCGGCGGGCGTGCAATTCGACTTCGAGAAGCCGGAACGCCAGACCGCGCCGGTTCACGGACGCCCCTTGAGCGTCCGACGCAGGACGGTGCGGCACGGCCGGGTCACGGGTATCGACAAGCCGGTTTCCCACCTAGTCATGGGTTGCGACAACCAA
This sequence comes from uncultured Pseudomonadales bacterium, assembly GCA_964348085.1. Classification (GTDB taxonomy): domain Bacteria; phylum Pseudomonadota; class Gammaproteobacteria; order Pseudomonadales; family Azotimanducaceae; genus VXYL01. The sequence continues at coordinate 3,685 of CAYGBI010000071.1, forward strand.
CCGACCATCAAACACGCGGCGGTGATGTTCGACAACTACTTCGAGTACGGCGGCAATACCTTCGACACCGCGCACATCTACGGCGGCGGGCGCATGGAGACTTTCTTGGGAGTGTGGATGCGGCAGCGCGGCGTGCGCGAAGACGTGGTGGTGATCGGCAAAGGCGCACACACGCCGGCGAACGCCCCGGAGCATGTCGGGCCGCAACTCGACATTTCGCTGGACCGCTTGCAGACGGACCATGTGGACCTTTACTTCCTACACCGCGACAATGCAGGTGTCGGCGTCGACGAGTGGCTCGCGGTACTGAATGCGGAGCGGGACGCCGGCCGTATCCGCGCCTTCGGCGCTTCCAACTGGTCGCTCGCGCGGGTGCGGGAAGCGAACGCATATGCGGCGCAGCACGGTCTCGCGCCGTTTGCGGCGGTGTCCAACAACTTCAGCTTGGCGCGCATGGTGACGCCCGTCTGGTCGGGCTGCGTCGCCGCTTCGGACGAGGAATGGCGGACTTGGCTCCAAGCCGAACAGTTGCCCCTGTTCCCGTGGTCCAGCCAAGCGCGCGGGTTCTTCACGGCCCGCTTCGACGCCGTGCGCAACGCCCGGAACTCCGGCGCACCGACCGGCTTCGGCAATCAGCCGAGCGACGCCGAAATGCGCCGATGTTGGTTTTCCGAGGACAACTTCGAGCGGCGGACTAGGGCCGTGCGGCTTGCGCAAGAGCGAGGAGTGGCGCCCATCAACATCGCGTTGGCCTATGTCTTGAACCAACCCTTCCCTTGCTTCGCGCTCATCGGGCCGCGCACGCTGGCGGAAACGCGCAGTTCGCTGGCCGCTTTGGACCTCGAACTCACCGATCAGGAACGTCGCTGGTTGAATCTTGAAGTCGAGTCGCCCGGTTGAGATTTTCTCCCGCATCCACGATGCTTCGCATGGCGTAGCGCGAGAGGGCGAGCAATGACCACTATGGACGATTTCCGCGTCGAAACCCGGGCGTGGCTGGATGAATACTGCCCAGCCGGCGTACGAGCGGGTGGCGGCGGCAAGCCGGGCGATCACCGCATCTGGCGAGAGAGGCTTATCGAGAAGGGGTGGTCGGCACCCACTTGGCCCACCGAATACGGCGGGGGCGGACTCGAAAATGATGAATACATGGTGCTCATTCAAGAGTTGCGTCGGGTGCGCGCGTTCGTGCCGTTCGGTGGCATGGGGCTGTCCTTGATCGGGCCGACGTTGCTCGAACTTGGCACGGAGGACCAAAAACAGCGACATCTACCGCCGATCGTGCGCGGCGAAGTCGCTTGGTGCCAAGGCTATAGCGAACCGAGCTCCGGTTCGGACTTGGCGAGTTTGCGCACGCGCGCCGTGGACAACGGCGACCACTTCGTCATCAACGGGCAAAAAATCTGGACTTCGGGCGCGCAAGTGGCGGATTGGATGTTCGCCCTAGTTCGCACGGACCCGGACGTACCCAAGCACGAGGGCATCAGTTTCGTGCTCCTCACCATGCACCAGCCGGGCGTGACCGTTAAGCCCATCCGCCTTATCAGCGGCAGTTCGCCGTTCTGCGAGACCTTTTTCGACGACGCCATCGCGCAAAAGGAAGACCTCGTGGGCGAGTTGAACAAGGGCTGGACGGTGGGCAAGCGCCTGCTGCAGTTCGAGCGCGGCAACATGGCCGAGTTGGTAGGCGGCGCGGCCGTCCGGCAAGCGGGACCGACGCTCGAAGGCGAGGCCAAGAAGTTCGCCGGCGAAGAGGACGGACGCATCGCCGACGACGCCTTGCGGGCGCGCATCATCGACCACAACATCAAGAATCAAGCCTATCGCCTGACGCAACGACGTACCGTCGAAGAGGCCAAGGACGGGCGCACGCCCGGCCCGGCCACGTCCATCTTCAAAACCTACGGCACGGAACTGCAACAGGACAAGTCTTCTCTCTTCGTGGAAATGCGCGGCACCCAGGGCTTGGGCTGGGACGGCGACGGCTTCTCGCCGCGCGAAGTTGAAGACACGCGCACGTTCCTCGCCAATCGCGCCGCGTCCATCTACTCCGGGAGCAACGAGATTCAGCGCAATATCATCGCCAAGCGCGTATTGGGCTTGCCGGATTGAAACGGTGCTCGCCCGTACCGTGGCCTTTGTCGCGGCGATTTTCGTCGCCGGCTGCGGGGCGGTGGAAAACCGAGAGTCTCCGGTCGCGGCAACGGTGACGGAACAGCCGATGCCGCCCATTGCCGACCTTCGCCCGTCGTCCTTCACGCTGCACGGCGTCACGGTGGAAGACCCCTACCGTTGGCTGAAGGACACGAGCTATCCGACCGTCGACGATGCCGATGTGCTCGCCTATCTAGAAGCCGAGAACGCCTACTTCGAGGCAATGATGGCTCCCCGCCAAGAGTTGGTGGAGACCCTCTTCGAGGAGTTGAAAGGCCGGCAGGAGCCCGAGGACAGCAACGTTCCCGTGAAGGACGGGCCGTATTATTACCAGTGGCGCTTCGAGGAAGACGGCCAATACCGCATCTGGTCGCGCTGGCCGGCGAGCGGCGAGGATGCCGACCAAGGCCCGACCGAAGACGCCGAAGTCATTCTGAGCGAGCCCGCGCTGGCGCGCGAAGTCGACTACTTTCGTTTGGGCGCCTTGGCCGTTTCCAACAACCACCGCCTGCTCGCGTTCAGCACCGACACCTCCGGTGCCGAACGCTTTACGCTGCGTATCAAGGATTTGCAAACCGGGGAGTTGCTTGACGAGCGCATCGAAAACACCCAAGGCAGCCCGGTTTGGAGCGCGGACGATTCCGCCTTCCTCTATGTCGTCGTCAACGACGAGTGGCGGCCATACCAAGTTCGGCGACATGTCCTAGGCGAGCCGAGCGAGTCCGACACCGTCGTCTTCGAGGAAGAAGACTCCGGTTTCTTTGTGAGTGTTGGGCTTACCTCGTCGAAGAAGTACATCATCATCGCCACCGGAGACCACGTCACCTCGGAGGAGCATCTCGTTCCGGCGACCGATTCCACCCGTGCGCCCGCCGTCGTCTCGCCTAGGCGCACGGAGCACGAATACGCCATCGATCATCAAGGCGACCGCTTCGTCATCCAGACCAACGATACGCACAAGAACAAGCGTTTGGTCACCGCGCCGGAAAGCGATCCTTCCGAGGCCGCTTGGCGACCCTTGGTGCCCGCCTCCGACCAACGCTACCTGTTGAACTTCCAAGCCTTCCGCGACTTCATCGCCATCAAGGAGCGCATTGACGGCGTGGATCAGATCCGGCTCCTGTATCGCGACGGCACCGACGCCTATGTCGAGTTTCCCGAGCCGACATACACGGCCGGCTTAGGCGCCAACGAGGAGTTCGACTCCCGGGTGCTGCGCCTCAACTACACGTCCTTGGTGACGCCAAACACGGTATTCGACTACCACGTCGACGCGGCTGACCTGCGCACCCGAAAAGTGCAACGCATTCCGAGCGGCTTCGATGCGGCCGGCTACGTCAGCGAACGACTCATGGCTCCGGCCAGGGACGGCGCCCGTGTTCCGGTTTCCTTGGTATACCCGGCGGGCATGCCGAAAGACGGCACGGCGCCACTTTACCTCTACGCCTATGGCGCCTACGGCAACGCCACCATGCCGCGGTTTTCCACCGCACGGCTGTCGCTGCTTGATCGCGGCTTCGTGTACGCCATCGCGCATGTTCGCGGCGGCGACGAACTCGGCTACCACTGGTACGAAGAGGGCAAACTCGACAAGCGCACCAATACTTTCAACGACTTCGTCGACGTCGCCCGTCATCTAATCGGCGAGGGCTTCACCACCGCCGGCAAAATCGCCATCGCCGGCGGCAGCGCCGGTGGCGAACTCGTGGGCGCGGCGATCAACCAAGCCCCGGAACTGTGGGGCGCGGCGGCCGCGCACGTGCCGTTCGTGGACGTGTTGAACACCATGCTCGATACGTCGCTGCCGCTCACGCCCATCGAATGGCCGGAGTGGGGCAACCCGATCGAGGACAAGGCGGCGTTCAACTTCATTCGCTCTTATTCGCCCTACGACCAGCTCAAGCCCGGTCGTTATCCGCCTATTCTGGTGACCGCCGGTCTGAACGATCCGCGGGTCACCTATTGGGAGCCGGCCAAATACGTCGCGAAGCTGCGCACATTGAAGCAAGACGACAACCCCTTGCTGCTGAAAACCAACATGGGCGCCGGCCACGGCGGCAAATCCGGCCGCTACGACTCGCTCTACGAAGTGGCCGAGGAATACGCCTTCCTGCTGTGGGCATTGGGTCTAGACCACGGCTTGGGCCATACTCCGTAAGACCCGCGACGCAACCTTTGATGCCATGCTGAGATTCGCCGAGGAAATCCTTCTGCTCTTGCTGCACGACGAGGACGGCAAGTTCTTGCGCGTACCCGACTGGTCGTTGAGCTATAGCTTAGCCGGCGGCGTATTGATGGACTTGGCGCTAGAAAACCGCATCGACACGGATTTGGAAAAGCTCGTGCTGCTCGACCCGACGCCGACCGGCGACAGCCTGCTCGACCCCACATTGGCGGACATCCAAGCGTCCGAGGAACAACACGACGCCCGCTATTGGGTGGAGCGCACGGGCGCCCGGAGCGACGAAGTACGGGAACTGGCGCTGTCCCGGTTGGTCGAGAAGGGCATCTTGGAAGTCAAGGATGATCGGGTACTGTGGGTGTTCAAGGCTCGGCGCTATCCGGTCGTCGACGGCAAAGCCGAGCGCGAAGTCAAACTGCGCATCATGGAAGTGTTGTTCAGCGACGAAATCCCGAGCCCCCGCGATGTGGTCACGATCTGCTTGGCGGACACCTGCGGCCTCTTGGACGCCTTGCTTTCCCGCCGGGAAGTGGAAATGGCGGCGGCGCGCATTGCGCAAGTGCGAAAGCTCGACCTCATCGGCCAAGCCACCACACAGGCGATTCGCGACATCGAAGTGACCCTCGCCTTGTTGCAGCAGAAGCAAGCCTATTAGGTCACCCCGACGGCTCCGCCTGCCGAGCCCGCTCGTCTATCTCACTTGTCCTCGTCGCTGAAGTCCGGCTGGGTGCCGGATATTTCCGGCGAAGGAACGGGCGGCGTGGGGCAACTTTGTGAATGGCAGTGAGCTGCCTCTCGACATAACCGGACCGCGTTCCGCTTTGTCTTCTCGCATCTCGACACGAATTCGGGGCATCGCTCCTGTTCGATCTGATCGCAGTAGGATATGGCGTTGCTGAGCACTGTCGAACATCCGATGTCGAGCGACGGACCGCATAGCCCATCGACGACATCTTCCGGTACGGGATCGTCCATGGCTTCTCCTACGGCGTGCTGCTCGCATAGCCGGCACTTGGCGAAGTCATCCTCCATATTCAAAAGAGCGAACGTGAGCTGATACCTTGTGAGCAGCGTATGTGGCTCGAAGAATGCTTCAAAGTAGCCTAAGGATAGTTCCGACCCCTCTTGATCATCGATGCCTTCATCCACCATCGGCGCAACCTGCTCGTGTATACGGACGAAACGTTCGTAGTGAGCGTCGAGTGCCTCTTGCGACGATTCGTCGGCCGAGGCGTACTTCAGAATGAAGGGAATGTCGTCCTCGGCGTGGCTAGTCCAAGCAACGGCAAGTAGACAGCATGAGAGCGCTGTAAATTTGGTCATCATGACCTTCAACCATCAGTTGCGGCCTTGGATTCGAGCATACTCCGCGTAGTCATCCGCTGTCCTTTTATCCCTTGATCGTCCACCTGCAGCGTTAGGCTGGACGTCGCCACCAGCACTCGGCCGCTAAGGGGCGACAGGTTTAAAGTCAGGCGGACCGTCGTTGCGTATTTGACTCCCAAAAAGAAAAGCCCCGCGCCCAAAGGCGCGGGGCCGTCTTCAATCCCTGTAGGCCCTCGTCCGAGAGCCAAGGGAGCGAGCCTACAGCGTCAAGTTCAAGCGCAGCAGGAACTCGCGACCCATGATGTTGTCGAGGTACGGTTCGTGCGCGGAGAACTGCGTGATCGGATCCGGGTAGGTGTCGAACACGTTGCGAACCGCGAAGTTCACCGACAGCGCCCTAGCACCGAAGACGTCTGGTCGCCGATACGTGTAGGACACGTCCCAATAGTGGCGCGAGTCGATGTCGCACACCGGCCACGGTTGGTACGCGCAACGCTGCTCTTGGAGGTCATTCGGGATGTTCTTCACGATGTCCGTACCCGCAATGGTGTGCTCCTCGTAACCCCGGAAGGGCGTGTAGTGCGGATAGGAAGCCCGCCCTCCGGTATTCCAAGTCCAACTCGGAATGACCGTTCTGGGATCGAGCCTTTCGCGTTCTTTCATCGCATTCCAAGCCACGTTGACGTTGGTCACCTGATCGTGCCAGCGAACCGCAACCTGAGCCGTGTGCGGACCGCGGAGCCAGCGCAGCCCCGCCGTCGCTCGCCACTCCGGCGTCGGGGGCAGATCCGAGTACAGTTCCATGCCTGGCGGCGAGAAATACTGCGAGTTGCGGTTGCCTACGCCCTCCACGCGAATACCGGCGAACACATGGTCGGTGGGGCAGAATCCGCCTTCGTTTCTGCTCGCCTCGTCGCAGCCGAAGCTCTTGAACTTCGTCAGCGCTTGGGTGAGGAACTGCGTTGCACTGAACGTCAACAGGAACGCGCCAGTGTCGTCGCCGAGCCAATTCGTCCAACGCGACTCAGGCAGCTCGAAGCCGTAACGGATGCCGTATATCACCGTTTCCGCCTCACGCGAGCCTTGCGCCGTCCAAGGAGATTCCACATAGCGCAGCACGATCGGGCTGGTGTAGAGGCCTCCCGCATCGGCCGGTACATCTCGACCGCGTTCCAAAGCGGCGCCAGCGAAACTGAGTTCGCCCACGCCAGCATTGGCGCCGCTTTGCAACCAGCTCAAGGCGGCGTTGCGACGGCACTCGAGATCCGCGGCGTTGGTGAAGCTCGACTGCCGGAACTCCTCTTGGGTCAGTGCCGCCAGCTCGGGGTTGCCCGTCTTGCGTTCGTTGTCCCAGTCCACGATGGTGTTCGGACACGCGTTCTGAACATAAGCCGTGAAGCCGTTCTCGTTCAGCGATACATGGGTGCCGGCGTCTATGGACTCGATGCTGCCGCGGAACTCTACTGAGGTGTAGTCCACGTCCAACACGAGATCGCCGTCCAGGAACTTAAGCGAGAAGCCCAAGTTGTAGAGGTCCGAGGTCTCGGGCTCCAAATCCGGGCTGCCGGAGTTGGCGATTCGCACGTTGGGCGTCCCCCCCCCCTTGCCAATCCCGGCGTCGATGCAGTCTTGGATGTCCGGCAAATAGTCGCAGACGTAGTCCCGGATGGTCGCCAAGTTGGAGATTTCGGCATCGCCGAACAACGAGTACAGACCCGGCGTCACAAACCCTTCGGTGACGCTGCCGCGCACCGCCAACCAATCCACCGGCGCGTAACGAACCGCCAATTTGGGGATGGTGGTGGTGAACTTCGCCCGGCCGGGTTGGCCGTAGATACCGGCGCTCTCGATTTCCGAATAGCGCACCGCCACCTGTGCCTCCATCTCGCCCCAAGTTTCATGCTGCAACAGCGGCAGGTTCACCTCGGCGAAGACGGCGCGCGACTCTTGTTCGCTCTTACGCAGCGCGAATCGGTTGCCGCCGATCGCCGCCTGCGCCAACGCATGCGGGCGATACTCCTCTTCTTCGAGTCGCCAGTGCGTGCCAATGGCAAGACCGACCGGTTGGTCGTTGTACCAAAGGTCGAACAGGTTGTTGTTCGCCGCCACCAAGTCGAGGATGGTCATGCCGAAGTCTTGGATGTTGTAGGACATCACGTTCCCCGCCAGCCGATGCTCTTCCTCGCTGTTGGCGTAATCGGCAGCGGTGTGCGCCAACCCCAAGTTCTGATAGTGGTTGGCGTCGAGATTCGCGTGTTCCTCGCCCGCAGGAGGCGTCCAACCACCATCGTTGGGCCCCGGAAACTTGGTGTTCGGGTCGCCAATCGGCATGCCGGTCTGCGGATCCATCATCATGTACGTCGTGCCAAACGGGTTCCAGCAGGAGTCTTGGCTTGGTCCGGCGTTGCAGCGCAAGGCTTGAATCATGGCCGGTGTCACTTCTTGGAACTGGTTGGTTTCCTTGCTGCCTTGCGACCATATCCAGTCGGCATCGACAATCCAGTCGGTATCCGGGATGCGTATCTCCGTGCCGACGCGGATGCGGATGTCGTTGCGTTGCGTGCGCCGCAAGTAATGCAGGACGCCGTCGTTCTCCGCCCAGTCGAGGCTGTTGTTGCGCGGGTGCTTCGGGAAAGCAAACAGGCGCCGCTCCTCGAACCGCACGTCTTCGTAGAACGGAATACCGCCGCCGTCCGGGTCGAAGCGGTCGGCGAGGCCGTCGCCGTCCGAGTCCTCAAGACCCATCAGCAATACCCTAGCCACCGGATCCCGCTGCGCACTGACGTCTGCGATGCCGTCGCCGTCCCAGTCTCGGTCGGGGATGCCGTCGCCGTTCAAGTCTTGGGCAAACACCAGCAACTCGCCGGGCTCTTCCAAGTAGTCGTACCGGCCGTTGCCGTTCTCGTCGCGGAAATCGAGCTGACGGGTGGGTCGTGCGGTCCATGTGTTCGAGCCGCCTTCCCAAACATCGGTTTCCACGCCAGGCCAATAGTCACCGGTACCCGGCGGGAGGAACGTGTTGTTGTCCGCCGGATCCCAGCCCAGCCAACCGGAGCCATCGGCAAATGCGCGGAACGGATTGCCGGGATTCGAACCGATGGCGATGCCCATGCGATCATTGACCAAGCCACCGGAACTGGTGTCGAAGTCGTTGAATCCAGGCGCGTAAAGCCGGGTGTTGTAGTCCACCGAAGCGGCGACGAACTCGCCACGCACGGTGACGTAGTCGTTGAACTCGTACTCGAAGTAACCCATGCCCTTGCGGCGATCCGTCTCCGCCTGCACGTCTTGGTAGTCCGAGTCCACCATCCGGCAGTGATACGCCGGGTCGTTGGGGTCCATGTAACCGTTCAGGAAGTTGCCATGGCGGGAAACGTCGTTGTACGTGTACGTCTCACCGTAGTGGTTGCGGAAGTCGGTACCCGAAAACGACCCGAATTCCCGCTCCCACTCGTTCTGTCTCTCGTTATGCATATCCTCGCCGTGGGCCCAATCGAAGAAGGGGCCTTGCGGGCTAATCGGCGGCGGACCTTCGTCGTCCAAGCCGGCACCGAAACCGTAGGCGCAGGAAGGGTCTTGCGCCCAGCCGACGGCGATCGTGCCCATGTTGTCAGCCCACCGCCGGTGGCCTGCCTGGCTGGTATAACCCAGACCCGCCTGTGCCGACCGCTCCTCAGGAGTCATGAGTTCACCCGTCGGGGACCGGATGGGCACATGTATCCGGCTTGCCGGATTGCCGCCAGCGTCGTAGGCGTCCTTCCAGAAGCGCGACCATTGACCAAAGGTGTAGTAGTCGTTGCCCGTAGTGGTGTGCCGCGCCCAAGGGTTCTTGGTGTCGATGATGAAGCGCGGTCGATCCGTGAACCGCATGCGTTCGGTTTCGCGCAATTCCATGGCGAAGATCGCTCTGCCGCGTTCGCCCTGCACCCCGCCGAGCATGCTGAAGCCCGTTCTCGGCGCGCCGTTTTCCAGCGCCTGGCCATAGTCCAAGCTTATCGTGAGGCCCTCGAAATCCTTCCTTGGCACCATGTTGATGACGCCGCTCACGGCTTCCGCTCCGTACAGCGCCGATGCGCCGTCCAAAATCGTGTCCACGCGGCCGATGGCGATGGCGGGATACATGCCGCTCACGTCCACGCCGGCGCGCTCGCCGCGCGGCGTGGTGTCCGCCGGCAACCGGTGGCCGTCCATCATGGTCATCGTGGCACGGGTACCGAGACCGCGCAGGTTCGCCCACACCTCGGTGCCTTGGTTGCCCTGCTGATTGTCGGTCTGCCCGCCCCAAGCGTCGTTGCCCAAGCCGTCTTGACCGCTTTCGGAGCAGCAGATGCCCTCGAATGGCGCGGCGTTGGCGTTGACGCCGAGTTGGAACGACTGATCGAAGATGACGTCGCCGAGTTCGGCGTTGCCGGACATCTCGATGTCGATGTTGTCGATGACGGACTTGGGCGACGGCAGATCGAAGTTCGTGCGCCGGATATAGGATCCGGTAACGATCATCGTCTCGACATCTTCACCCTCTTCGTCCTCATCCTCGTCTTCGTCCTCCTCCGCCCGCAGACCCGAAGTGCCGAGCGCGAAAGCGAACGCCAATGCCCAAAGCATGGCTTGCTTTAACCGTGGGTTCACTAGCTTCCCCCTAGGTGATGAACAAAAATTTCCCTCGTGCCGGGCCCCGACCGAACCGCTGTAGCCGGTAAAGGCCCAACCCCCATGACCGGAAAAACCGGACTTGCAAGTCGTTTCTATAGCCCTTGGTAGGCATTGTCAAGCATTGGCTGAAACAATATTGAAACAATATAGGGCGCTACGGAGGAGCGCTTTTCGACGGCGCGGAACCGCCGAAGCGGGCCAAGCGAGTCGAAACAGCCGGATACCCGTCGTTCCCGCTACGGTTTGGTGAGCTTGTAGAGCACGCGATCGGTCTTGCCCCGTATCGCTGGGTCGAACACCATGGTCGTGCGGTCGTCCGCGGCGCGACGCAGCAAGTCGGACGACTCGACCTTGAACCCGGCACCCTCGATGATCGGCAGCGCCGCCGCGACATCGAGCCGGTGCAGGGCGGTGTTGTCCTTGTCGCTGTCGCCGTAATGATCGATCACGCCTAGCACGCCGCCGGGTTTGAGCAACGCCTTCACCGCCGCCAAGAACCCGACGACCACTTCGTCGCCGCCGGGACGGTTGTGGATATCGTGCAGATTGAGGGCCGTCAGCGCCGCGTCCAAGGAACCGGGCGCGAGACCCGTGTCTACCAAGTCCTTGTCCAAGCGCACCACGTTGGGCAGCCGGTCATCGGCCAGTCGGGCGCTCAACGCCTTGTCGTAGAAGCCGTCGCGGAATTGCAGAATCATCGGCGGATTTTGCGCGTAGACCTTGCCTTCCTCGCCAACGGCGATGGCCAACACCTCCGTGTACCAGCCGCCCGAGGCGACCAAGTCCATGACGGTCATGCCCGGGCCGACGCCCAACCAATCAAGCACGGCAACCGGGTTGCGATCGGCGTCCCGCGCGCGGTCCTCCGCGGACCGCGTCTCGGCGACGAGGCCGGCGGCCAAATCCGCGCTAGCGGCAAGGGCCGCGAACGACAGCGCCACGATTGCTAGGTGGGCGACGAAAGACTTGTGCTTCATGGCATTCTCTCTATTACAGGTACAAACGCAGTTACATAATTCAAGGCGGCCAACGCAATGCAACGCGGCGCGACGTCGCTGTCCAAGCACGACCGGCCGGTACGGACCACGACACTAGCGCTGCTTCGCCGCCAACGCCGCCTGCGCCGCCGCCAACCGCGCCACCGGCACCCGGGGCGGCGAGCAACTCACGTAGTCGAGGCCCGCCTGCTGGCAGAACGTGATCGACGCCGGGTCGCCGCCGTGTTCGCCGCAGATGCCGATCTTCAAGTTTTTGCGCACCGAACGGCCCCGTTTGACCGCTTCGTGGATCAGTCGGCCCACGCCGTGCTCGTCGATGCTTGCGAACGGATTGAAGGCGTAGATCTCCTTCTGCACGTAGTGGTCGAAAAACGAGTTCATGTCGTCGCGGGACAGGCCCAACGTCATCTGAGTGAGATCGTTGGTGCCGAAGCTGAAGAACTCCGCCTCCTTCGCCACTTCGTCCGCGGTGAGCGCGGCACGCGGCACCTCGATCATGGTGCCGATCTCGTAGTCGACCTGCACGCCGGTCTCGGCAGCGACCTCCTTCGCGACCTGCCGCACGATCGCGGTTTGATCGGCGAGTTCTTCGCGAAAGCCGACCAACGGCACCATGATTTCAGGCTTGACGGGCACGCCTTGGCGTTGCGAGTCGGCTACGGCCTCGAAGATCGCCCGGCTCTGCATCTCCGTGATTTCGGGATAGAGAATGCCTAGGCGGCAGCCTCGGCAGCCGAGCATCGGGTTTACCTCGGTAAGAACATGGACGCGCTCTTCCACTTGCGCGGCCGGCAGCCCGAGTTTCGCCGCCAACGCCTCGCGCACAGCCGGTTCCGTGGGCAGAAACTCGTGCAGCGGCGGATCCAAGAGGCGTATGGTGACCGGCCGCCCGGCCATGGCCTCGAACAAGCGCTTGAAGTCCTGGCGTTGGAAGGGCAACAGCTTCGCCAAAGCTCGACGCCGCTCGCCCTTGTCGCCGGCGAGAATCATCTGTCGCATCGCGTCGATGCGCTCGGGATCGAAGAACATGTGCTCGGTGCGGCACAAGCCAATGCCTTCCGCGCCGTAGTCCAAGGCGTCTTGGGCCTGCTCGGGCGTGTCGGCGTTGGTGCGCACTTGGATGCTGCGGTATTCGTCCGACCACGCCATAACCGTCTCGAACAGGCCATACCAACGACTGGCGCGTGACGGCAGATCCCCGGCCAGCACCTGCCGCACCTCGGATGGCGAAGTGGCGACCTCCCCGGCATAAACAGCGCCGGTGGAACCATCCAAGGAGATGGCATCGCCTTCCCGCAGCCGCACCTCGCCCACCGTCAAAGTGCGCTCGACGTAGTCCATCGTCACCTCGGTGGCGCCGCAAACGCAGACTTTGCCAAGCTGTCGCGCCACCAATGCGGCATGCGAAGAGACGCCGCCCCGGGAGGTCAGGATGCCGTCGGCGGCGATCAGCCCTTTCAGATCGTCCGGGCTGGTCTCGGTGCGGCACAAAATCACACGGCGGCCGCGCTTGGTCTCGACGGCGGCGGCTTCCGAAGTGAAGACGATATGGCCGTTGGCGGCGCCGGGACCGGCAGGCAGGCCGCGGGCGATTTCGTTCGCGCTGGCCAGCGCCTGCGGATTGAACATCGGCGCCAGCAGGGAGTCGATGGAATCCGCCGGGATTTTCCGCAACGCGGCCTCGCGGTCGAGCAACCGTTCCTCGTTCATTTCCACCGCAATGCGCACCGCCGCCAAACCGGTGCGCTTGCCGTTGCGCGTTTGCAGCATGTAGAGCTTGTTGTTCTCGACGGTGAACTCGAAGTCCTGCATGTCGCGGAAGTGTTCCTCAAGCCGCGGACGCACGCGCTCGAGTTCGTCGTAGATGGGCGGCATGTCGTCGGCCAAGCCGATGATGGGTTTGGGCGTGCGCACGCCGGCCACCACGTCCTCGCCTTGCGCGTTGACCAAGTATTCGCCATACAGCGTCTTTTCGCCGGTAGCGGGGTCGCGGGTGAAAGCGACGCCGGTGGCGCTGTCCGGGCCGCGGTTGCCGAACACCATGGCCTGCACGTTGACGGCAGTGCCCCAAGAGCGAGGAATGCCGTAACGCTGGCGATAGAGCACGGCGCGATCATTCGACCAAGAACCGAACACCGCCCCGATCGCCCCCCAAAGCTGGTCATGCGCGTCCTGCGGGAACTCCGCCCCGACTCGCGCCCGGACGAGCGCTTTGTAGCGTTCGATGAGCTCTTGGAGGTGCGCGGCGCCGAGGTCGGTGTCCTGCTCCGCACCGGATTCCCGCTTCAGCGTCGCCAGCAACTCCTCGAACGGATCAATCCGACTCTCCGATTCGTCGGCCACGCCGAGCACCACATCGCCATACATCTGAATGAAACGCCGGTAGCAATCGAGGGCGAATCGTTCATCGCCGGTGCGCTCGGCGAGACCGGCCACCGTTTCGTCGTTTAGGCCCAAGTTGAGGATGGTGTCCATCATGCCGGGCATGGACTCCCGCGCACCGGAACGCACCGACACCAAGAGCGGGTCGTTGGCGTCGCCAAAGCGCTTGCCGAGCGTGCTCTCCAGCGACTCGAGGTGTCGGTGAACCGTGTCTTCCAAGCCGGGTGGATAGCCGCCGTCGTGGTCGTAGTAGTGGGCGCAGACTTCCGTGGAGATGGTGAACCCGGGCGGCACCGGCAGGCCGATACGCGCCATCTCGGCGAGATTCGCGCCCTTGCCGCCCAAGAGTTCGCGCATGTTCGCGCCGCCATCGGTGCGGGTGCCGAAGGCGAACACGTACCGAGGTCGCGCACTCGCCCTTGCGCCGTTCGCCATGCTCGCCCTACCGTATCGAACCGTCGCTACTCTATCACGACGCCCAAGCGCCAAGACGAGCAGCGGCACCGACCTAAGGTCGAGGCGAGTGCGGAGACATGCGCGGAAGACCGCAGAGATCCGCCCGGATCCGTGTAAGCCGTTGACCGTAGCGCACACCCGATCGTCCGTTCCAAGATGGCCGTACTTCGTCTTACGCCGTGGGGACATGAAACACGATCCCTTCTATAAACGCCTGCTCGGTCACAAGCGCGTGGTCGGCGACCTCGTCGAGGCCGCGCTCGGCCGAGGACAGGGCGCGGCTTGGCTCGACGCGTTGGACTTCGAGACCCTTGAGCGTCAGCCGACCGAAGGCGTTACCGACGACCTCCGGCGGCGCGTGCAAGACATGGCGTGGTCGGTCGACCAAGTTGGCGTCAGCGGCGGCCGTCGCCGGCTACACCTGCTGCTCGAACACCAATCGACGGTGGACCACGCCATGGCGCTGCGGTTCCTCGACTACGG
>CAYGBI010000072.1:0-17854 GCA_964348085.1 uncultured Pseudomonadales bacterium
CCGACGCTTCCTTGGACTCCGCTGCCGCAACGTGCAAGGGCGTCCGACCGGCCTCAGCCTCAGCGTTCACATCGGCCCCGGCGTCGACGAGCGCGACGACCACCGACGCTTCCTTGGACTCCGCTGCCGCAACGTGCAAGGGCGTCCGACCGGCCTCGGCCCTGGCGTTCACCCCGGCGCCCGCCTCGACGAGCGCGACGACGACCGGTGCCGCGTTGAGTCGTGCCGCATGGTGCAGAGGCGTCTCACCGTTCACGTCCTCGTCGTTCACCCCGGCGCCCGCCTCGACGAGGGCCGCGACGACCGCAGCGGCGTTGGATCCTGTCGCGACGTGCAGAGGCGTCTGACCAGCCTCGTCCTCGGCGTTCACGTCGGCGCCCACCTCGACGAGTGCGACGACGACCGGCGCAGTGTTGGTTCCTGCCGCGTGGTGTAGCGGCGTCCCACCGTTTATGTCCAAGGCATTCACCCCGACACCCGCCTCGACGAGGGCCGCGACGACCGTAACGGCATTGGTTCCTGCCGCGTGGTGCAGGGGTGTCTCTCCGGCCTCGTCCTCGGCGTTCACGTCGGCGCCCGCCTCGACGAGCGCGGCGACGACCGCAGCGTCGTTGTACTTTGCCGCAAGGTGCAGCGGCGTCCCACCGTTCACGTAAGCGCCCATCGCCTCGACGAGCGCGGCGAGCGCCGCGTCGTCGGATGCCGCGAGAATAACATCCAAAGGCACACCTAACTCATGCTCAGCGTTCACGTCGGCGCCCGCCTCGACGAGCGTGGCGACGACCGCAGCGTCGTTAGATTCTGCCGCATGGTGCAGCGGCGTCACACGGTCCTCGTCCTCGGTGTTCACGTCGGCGCCTGCCTCGACGAGCGCGGCGACAACCACTGCGTCGTTGGATTCTGCCGCGCGGTGCAGCGGCGTCACACGGGCCTGGTCCTCGGCGTCCACGTCGGCACCTGCCTCGACGAGCGCAGCGACAGCCCGGGCGTCGTTAGACCGTGCCGCGATGTGCAGCGGCGTCCGACCGCGCCTATCCTCCGCGTTCACACCCGCCCCCGCCTCGACGAGCGCGGCGATAGCCCGAGCGTCGTTGGACCGTGCCGCGACGTGCAGCGGCGTCCGACCGCGCTTGTCCTCCGCGTTCACCCCGCCCCCGGCCTCGACGAGCGCGGCGACGACGGCCCGAGCGTATTTGTGTTCCGCCACGAGGTGCAGCGGCGTCCGACCGCGCCTGTCCTCCGCGTTCACGTCGGCGCCCGCCTCAACGAGCACGACGACGGCCCGAGCGTCGTTGGGCCGTGCCGCGTGGTGCAGCGGTGTCCGACCGCGCTTGTCCTCCGCGTTCACGCCGCCGGCGGCCTCGACGAGCGCGGCAGCCAAGGCGGCGCCCATCAGTTTCATTTTCTTCCGTTTCGGCACCGATACACCTCCCGTTGGAAAAGTTGCTCTATCAGCCGCGCCTCCCTCGCCCTAAGCGCCGGCGCATGGGCTTGACGGGCCGGAGTGTCGCACTGTTTCGCACGCTAATGCACAAACTGCGAGCGCACCGACTCACGCACTTATTCCACCACGGCTTCCGCCGCCCGAAACAGCGTCTGCAACCGTTTTGCGGAGACCTTTTCGCGTGTGCCGAGGCGTTGGCTGAAGGTGGCGATGCGAAACTCCTGCACAAGAAAGCGCAGTGCCGTCGCTTCGGTGGTGCCTGATTCTCGCAAGGCCGCCAAGCGCTTCTGCCAAGGTGCGATGGCGTCAACGCCGGCCTGATCGCGCCGGACGCGACCGGGTAGATTGGCGATGCGCACGGCTATGCCGTCCAGATAGCGGGCGATGTCCGGCAACCGGTCTTTCGGCGTCGTGGCCAAGAAGTCGGGGCCGACGATGTCGTCGAGTTGAGCGGTTAGGTCGGCGCGGCTGATCGCAAAGGCTGGCGACTCAAGCCGCGCCATAGCCTTGGCGATCTCGAACCGCTTGCCGACGATGATTCTCGTCTGTTCGAGTAGTTCCCGGAAGGTCGCAGCCAACCGGCCAGCGGCCAATCGTTCCAGAAACGCCGCCCGACTCGTCGGTAGCTCGCGTCCCTCGAAGTAGGTATGCCAAGCGGCTGCCCGCAGCAAGCTGTCGGCCAGTTCGCTTGCCGATGCGACCGCGGCAAAGCGCAAGGTCAGGGTCGTGTCGCGCACCACTTCACGGCGCAGACTACCTACCGCCTTCGTCTGCGCCAGCAGCGCGAGGCGCGTATAACCGTCGCGGCTCAAGGTGGCTTGGCTTTTCGCCGTCGAGTGGATCAAGAGATCGACGCTGTCGCCACGGTCGACGAGTACCGGATAGACCACGGCGCGACCTGTGCGCTCGCGCACCTCGAGCGACGCCGTCACGCCTTGTTCGGGGAACTCGACCAAGGCGTGACGCTCGAAGGTTCGTCGCAAGCGTCCGACCACATCTTGCTCGACTTTGGCGAGCAATCGCCCGCGTAGCGCGTCTACGTCCCGGTCCTGGTCCACTACCCGACGGTTTGCGCCGCGCACCTGGACGTTTATCCGCAGGTGCGGCGGCAACGCGCCTAGTCGCCATTCCGCCTCCGGCACGCGCACGCCGGATGTCGAATGAATGACCGCCGAGAGCACCGCCGCCAACTTGCCGCGTCGGTAGGTTTGCGGCGCGAGCAACCTCGGCAGAATCGCCTGCACGTGTTGCGGCACCGGCACCAGTCGACGGCGCAGCGCCTTCGGCAAGCCCTTCACCAAGGCCACGCACTTGTCCTCGAAGAAGCCCGGCACCAGCCACTCCAATGCGTCTGCGTCGAGCGCCGATAGGAGGCCCAAGTTGACGCGGGCGGTGACGCCGTCGTCCTCCGCCCCGGGCGCGAACTTGTACTTGAGCGGAATGAAGTCGGTGCCGACGGCGAGCCGTGTTGGAAAATCGCTCGCGGCCACGCCGGCCGCCCTGCCGGCGAGGAGGTCTGCCTCGGTCATCTTGAACTTCGCCAGCGCCGCTTCGTCGGCGGTGGCTGCGTAGTGCCGCCACGTCGCACGAGAGACAACGTCGGCGGGTAAGCGCGCCAAATAGAACTCGGCGCGGGCTTTCTCGCCGGCCAGCAGATCGCCGCGCCGCCCCTTTGCTTCGAGCTCTTGAATGCGGCGCTCGATGCCAGCGTTGTGGGCGAGAAACGGAGCCTCGATGCCGTTCGAGGCGTGCTGCGTCCAACGCACCAGCGCTTCGCGCACGAAAATCTCTCTGGCGGCCGAACGGTCCACATCGGCTGCCCGCCGGGGGCGCTCCGTCACGACCGCCAAGCCGTACACGGTGATGCGTTCGCGCACCATCGCCTCGCCGCGGCGGGTGTCCCAGTAGGGCTCGGAGAATGTCGACTTGGCGATGTGCTTGGCGGCTGCCTCGATCCACTCCGGTTCGACTTCGGCGACGCCGCGAGCGTAGGTTTGGCCCGTGTCGCTGATCTCCGCTGCTACCACCCAACGCGGTGCGGCGCGGCTCAAGGCCGAGCCGGGGAACAGCCGAAAGCGCAAGGCTCTGGGGCCATCGTATTCAACGGCTTGGCGGCGTTTGCGCTTGCCGCCGACGACGTTGACGGGCCGCCGGTCGCCGGACTCGTCGGGTTCACGTCTGGCCCCGATGAAGCCCAAAGAACCGGCAAGTAGAGCGCGGTGCAACGTCGCGTAGTCCGCCGCTTGGGCGTTCACCTTCATGCCAAGACCGCGGCATGCGAGCAGCAGTTGTCGATGCAAGGCGTGCCACTCCCGTACCCGAGTCGGGCTTAGGAAACGCTTCTCCAGCACTCGGCGAAAGCCGCTGCGCGTGTGCTCGGCTCGTTGCGCTTCAAGCCAACGCCAGAGGTTCACGTAGACGAGGAAGTCGGATCGCTTGGCGTCGTCATCGACGAACAGGGCGTGTGCCTGGTCGGCGGCGTCGCGACGATCCAACGGGCGTAGCCGAGGGTCTTGCGCGGCCAGCGCGGAGACGATGATGAGCGCCTCCGCCAGCACGCCAGTGCGAGACGCTTCGATAAGCATCCGCGCCAAGCGCGGGTCCACCGGCAGGCGAGCCATCGTGCGTCCGATCGCCGTCAGTTCGTCGCCTGCGAGCGCCTGTAACTCGTGCAGGAGACGCACGGCATCCCGTACCGCGCGTGGGTCCGGTGGATCGACGAATGGAAAGCGCTCGATGTCGCCCAAGCGAAACGCGCGCATGGCGAGCACCACGGCGGCCAAGTTGCTGCGCCTGAGTTCCGGGTCCGTATACGCCGGGCGGGCGTTGAAGTCCGCTTCGGAGTACAGCCGGTAGCAGACTCCCGGCGCCACGCGCCCGCAGCGTCCGGCGCGCTGTGCGGCGCTTGCTTGGGATATCGGTTCCACCGGCAAGCGCTGCAACTTGGCGCGATAGCTGTAGCGGGCGATGCGTGCCGTGCCGGGGTCGACGACATAGCCGATGTTGGGCACGGTGATGCTGGTCTCGGCAACATTGGTCGCAAGCACCACGCGCTGTCGGCCGCCCGGCGCGAACACCCGGCGCTGCTCGGCGGTGGGAAGCCGGGCGTATAGCGGCAGAATGTCGAAGCGATCCGCGAAGATTCTGCGCAATAGTTGGGAGTTGTCGAAGATCTCTCGCTCACCGGACTGAAATACGAGGATGTCGCGACGTCCGGCCGGCGCTTCTTCGGCAATCGTTCGCAGGCAGTCGACCAGCGCGCCCTCGTCGGCGGACGTACTTTCGGCATCCTCCGTAGCCTCTTGGAAGATGGTTTTCACCGGGTAGCCGCGCCCGCCGACGCGCACCACTGGCGCACCGTCGAAGTACTCGGCAAAGGCGTCGACGTCGATCGTCGCGCTGGTGACGACCACTCGGAGATCGCGACGACGGCGCAGCAGTCGCTTCAGGCAACCGAGGATGAAGTCCACGTTCAAACTGCGCTCATGGGCTTCGTCGACGATGACGCATTCGTAGCGACGCAAGCGCGGGTCGCGCTGAATCTCGTTCAGCAGCAGCCCGTCCGTCATCACTTTGACGACGGTGTCGGTGGAGGTGCGGTCGCTGAAGCGCACCGCGTAGCCGACCTTGTCGCCCAACCGCACGCCAAGCTCCTCGGCGATGCGCGCCGCCACGGTGCGCGCCGCCAAACGCCGAGGCTGCGTGTGGGCGATGACTCCGCGCCGACCGATACCCGCCGCCAAGCACGCCTTGGGCAGTTGCGTGGTTTTGCCGGAGCCGGTCTCGCCGGCGACGATGAGCACCGGGTGGCGCTGCATCAGCGTGACGATCTCGCCGATGCGCGGCGTGATCGGCAACTGCTCTGGAAACGACGGCGGTGCGAAGCCGTCAGGCACTGCAAGCACCGGCGTGCTACAACTCCAAGAGTATCCGAGCCGGGTCTTCGATGAGCTCTTTGACGGTCACCAAGAAGCGCACCGCTTCGCGCCCGTCGATCAGGCGGTGGTCGTAGGACAGCGCCAAGTACATCATCGGGCGCACCACCACCTCCCCGTCCACCGCCACCGGGCGCTGTTCGATCTTGTGCATGCCGAGAATGCCGGTTTGCGGCGGGTTCAGGATGGGGGTGGAGAGGAGCGAGCCGAACACGCCGCCGTTGGAGATGGTGAAGGTGCCGCCTTGCATGTCCGCCAAGGTGAGCTTGCCGGCTTGGGCACGGGTGCCGAAGTCGACGATCGCGTCTTCGATTTGGTGCAAGCCCAAGGCGTCGGCGTCGCGCACGACGGGCACTACCAAGCCGCGGTCCGTGCTTACCGCAACGCCGATGTCGTAGTAGCCGTGGTAGACGATGTCGTTGCCGTCAATGCTGGCGTTGACCGAAGGAAAGCGCTTCAACGCCTCGACGGAAGCGCGCACGAAGAAGCTCATGAAGCCGAGCTTGGTGCCGTTGTGGCGGGCTTGGAACTCCTCGCCGTAGCGGCGGCGCATGGTCATTACCGGCGCCATGTTCACTTCGTTGAAGGTGGTGAGCATGGCGGCCGTGCGCTGTGCCGAGAGCAGACGCTCGGCAATACTCAAGCGCAGGCGGGTCATCGGCACTCGTCGTTCTACCCGCGCGTCGACGGCAACTGGCGCCGGCTCGGCTGTTGGCGTGGCGGCGGGGACTTCCGCTACCGCCGCTACGGCGGGTTCGGCTTCGGCGTCCGCAACCGCATCGCGGGCGCGTAGGACATCTTCCTTGGTGATGCGTCCGCCGCGGCCCGTGCCGACCACGGCAGCGATATCGATACCGGCCTCGGCGGCGAGTTTGCGGGCGGCCGGCGAGACGCCCACCTCCGCCTCCGTCGCGGCACCGTCTTCGGCGGCCTCCGCGATGGCAACGCCCGTCTCCGCCGTCGCTTCGGTCATGCGTCCGAGCAACTCCTCGGACTCGACGGTGTCGCCTTCTTGCTTGACGATCGCTTCAAGCACGCCATCCGCGGGCGCGAAGATCTCGATAACCACCTTGTCCGTCTCGATGTCCACCAGCACATCGTCGCGTTGCACGGCGTCGCCCACTCCCTTGTGCCAAGCGGCCACCGTGCCTTCGGAAATGGACTCGGAGAACGCCGGCGTCTTTATCTCGATGCTCATGTGGGTGTCCCTTAAGCGGCGCCGGCGTATAGGGCGTCGTGTACCAACTGACGTTGGCGCTCGACATGGCGGGCCGCATAGCCGCCGGCAGGCGCGGCGAAGGCTTCGCGGCCGGCGTAAGTCAAGACCAGCTTCGGGTCGTGTCCGCGCAACACGCGATGCATATGGTGCTGGCTGGAATACCACGCGCCTTGATTCATCGGTTCCTCTTGGCACCAGACGGCGTGGCGCAGATGTCGGTACTGCGCAATGACCGCCGCCAGTTCGGCCTCCGGGAAGGGGTAGAGCTGCTCCAAGCGCACGATCACTACATTGGCGAGGTCGGCGTCCCGTCGCGTCTCCAGCAGCTCGTAGTACACCTTGCCGCTGCACAATACCAAGCGGTCGACCTGGTCGGGGTCGATGTCGTCGATCTCGCCGAGCACCGGCATGAAACTGCCTTCGGTCAAGTCCTCCAAGGTGGAGACCGCGAGCTTGTGCCGCAACAGGCTCTTCGGCGTCAGCGCGACCAAGGGTTTGCGCATCGGGCGAATCATCTGTCGGCGCAGCATGTGGAACATCTGCGCCGGGGTAGTCGGCAGGCAGACTTGAATGTTGTGTTGGGCGGAAAGCTGCAAATAGCGCTCAAGGCGCGCCGACGAGTGTTCGGGGCCTTGGCCTTCGTACCCGTGCGGGAGCAGCATCACCAAGCCGCATAAGCGCGCCCACTTGGCCTCGCCACTGACCACGAACTGATCGATGACCACTTGCGCGCCATTGGCGAAATCGCCGAACTGCGCTTCCCAGATCACCAACGTGCGCGGCGAAGTGGCGCCGTAGCCGTACTCGAAAGCGAGCACCGCTTCCTCGGAGAGCAACGAGTCGTAGATGTCGAAGGTCTTGTCGTCGCGCAGTCGGTTGAGCGGCACGATGCGCTTGCCGTCCTTTTGGTTGTAGAGCGAAGCGTGGCGATGGGAGAAGGTGCCGACGCCCACGTCTTGGCCGGTCAGCCGCACGTCGTAGCCGTCGTCCAGCAACGTCGCATACGCCAAGGTCTCGGCACAGCCCCAATTGAGCAGCATGGCGCCGGCCATCATGCGCCGCCGGTCGTCGAGGATTTTCTGCACCTGACGATGCAGCGCGAACCCCTCCGGCACCGCTTGGCTGCGCTCCGCCAATTCCCGTAGGCGGGCAAGCGTCACCCGGGTGTCGCCCGGCGCGTCCCAATCGTGGCCCAGATACGGCGCCCAATCCACGAACAGCGACGTGTCCGGCTCTTGCACCAAGGACAGCGCCATCCGGTCGCCGGTGTCGAGGGCGTAGCGGTACAGGCTAATCAACGCCTCGACCTCCTTCGCCGTCGCCGCCCCTTCGGCAATCAAGTGATCGGCGTACAGTGCGCGGGTGGTCGGGTGATTGCGAATGGCCCGATACATCAACGGCTGGGTCTTCATCGGTTCTTCGGCCTCGTTGTGGCCGCGCCGCCGGTAGCACACCAAGTCGATGACGATGTCCTTCTTGAACTGCATCCGGTAGTCCACCGCCAGTCGCACGGCGAATACGCAGGCTTCCGGATCGTCGCCATTCACATGCAGGATCGGCGCCTGCACCATCTTGGCGATCTCGGAGCAGTATTCCGTCGAGCGGGCATCGTCCACACGGTGCGTGGTAAAGCCGATTTGATTGTTGACGACGATGTGAATGGTGCCGCCGACCTTGTAGCCCCGGGTACGAGACATCTGAAACGTCTCCAGAACCACGCCTTGGCCGGCGAAAGCCGCATCGCCGTGGATAATCACCGGCGCCACTAAGTTGCCGGCGTAGTCGCGGCGCCGGTCTTGACGGGCGCGCACCGAGCCGGTCACCACCGGGCCGACGATCTCCAAGTGCGATGGATTGAAGGCCAGCGCGACGTGCATCTCGCCGCCCGGCGTCATCGCATTAGACGAGAAGCCTTGGTGGTATTTGACGTCGCCGGTGCGGTCGGACGCCGGCAACACGCCCTCGAACTCGTCGAACAACTCGCCCGGGTCCTTGCCGAGGATATTCACCAGCACGTTAAGCCGGCCCCGATGGGCCATGCCGATCACCGTTTCGACGCAGCCCCGCTCGCCCAAGCGTTGCAACGCCTCGTGCAACATGCAGATCAGGCTTTCGCCACCCTCCAAGCCGAAGCGCTTGGTGCCGGGGTAGCGGGCGTGCAGATACCGCTCCATGCCCTCGGCGGCGCTAAGGCGGTCGAGAATCGTGAACTTGGAGTCCGTGGACAGCACCGGTGCCGAGCGCACCGACTCAAGACGCTGACGAATCCAAAGCTGTTCGGCGGCGTCGGTGATGTGCATGTATTCCGCACCTAGGGTGCCGCAGTAGGTGCGCGTCAAGGCGGCGACGATGTCGCGCAAGGTCGCCTTGCCTTGCTCGTAGAACTGCGCCGAGCCGGTGTCGAAAACGATATCCAAGTCCGCATCGGTCAGACGGTGATAGGCGAGTTCCAGCTCGGGGGCCGGGTCGCGCTGCCACATCCCCAAGGGATCCAGGTTGGCCTTCCGATGACCGGACTGTCGATACGCGCCGATGAGTTCCAAGACACGGATCTGCTTGCGTTCGTGCTCGGAGGTGACCGCCGCCGATACCCTCTCCGGGCGCGCTTTGAGACGGTTTCTGCCCAGCCGTTCGAAGTGGCGAACGATCGCGCTGTGCGGGACGTCCATCAGCACGTCGTCCACCGTCGGCAAGCCGTCGAAGTACCGCCGCCACTCTTCGGCGACGTCGTTCGGGTTGTCTAGGTAGCTCTCGTAGAGCGCCTCGACATAGGCGTTGCCGGCGGAAAGCTGCGAACTGGCGCGCAGCCGGTCGAGCGAGTTGGTCGGCATCGGTGCGGTGCTAGAAGCCTTGCTTGACCAGCATGGTGCGTATCTTGCCGATGGCACGGGTGGGGTTTAACCCTTTCGGGCAGACATCGACGCAGTTCATGATGCCTCGGCAGCGGAACACGCTAAACGGATCCTCAAGCGCCGTCAACCGTTCGTCGGTCGCCGTGTCGCGACTGTCGGCCAAGAAACGGTACGCCTGCAGCAGTCCCGCGGGACCGACGAACTTGTCCGGGTTCCACCAAAACGACGGGCAGGCGGTGGAGCAGCAGGCGCACAGGATGCACTCGTAGAGGCCGTTCAGCTCCTCGCGCTCTTCGGGCGTTTGCAGCCGCTCCCGAGCCGGCGGCGGCGTATCGTTGACCAGCCACGGCTTGATCTTCTCGTACTGCCGGTAGAACTGGCTCATGTCGACTACCAAGTCCCGTATCACCGGCAACCCGGGCAAGGGTCGCAGCGTGAGCTTGCCACGCGGCGCGGCTTCGGAAACGGGCGTGGTGCAGGCGAGACCGTTCTTGCCGTTCATATTCATGCCGTCCGAGCCGCACACGCCCTCGCGACACGAGCGGCGATAGGCGATGGACGGATCCTGGGCCTTCAGCAGTTCGAGCACGTCGAGCACCATGAGGTCGCGGCCCTCCGGCAAGTCGAGCGTCAAGTCCTCCATGCGCGGCGATTCGTCGGTGTCGGGATCGTAGCGGTAGAGGCGGATCTGCATGGCTAGTAGCTCCGGGCAGTGGGTTGAAAGGCGGCTACGGTTTTCGGCGCGAAGTTAACGCCGCGCTTGCCGACGCGCCCCGGCGTGCCGCCTTCGCCGCGAAAATACAGCGAGTGGCACAGCCAGTCGTCGTCGTCGCGTTCGGGGTAGTCGTCTCGGGAGTGGGCACCGCGGCTTTCGGTGCGCGCCTCGGCGACGATGGCGGTCGCCTCCGCCACCTCCAGCAGGTTGTCGAGTTCCAAGGCTTCGAGACGCGCCGTATTGAACACCCGGCTCTTGTCGCCCAAGTGCGCCGCGCCGATGCGCTCGCGCAGTTCCGCGAGGGTGCCGATGCTGGTGCGCATATGTTCGCCGCTGCGGAACACGTTGAAGTTCACCAGCATGAGCCGCTGCAACTCCCGCTTGAGGTCCGCCACCGACTCGCCGTCCCCCGAGCCGTCCCATCGCTCCATCCGGGCGACGGCGCGCTGGATATCGTCTTCTCCCGGATCCCGCAGGGAGACGCCTTGGCGCATGGCCTCCTCTATGTGGATGCCGGCGGCGCGGCCGAACACCACCAAGTCGAGCAGCGAGTTGCCGCCCAAGCGATTGGCGCCGTGTACGGATACGCACGCGGCCTCGCCGATGGCGTACAGCCCTTCGACCGCCACATCCCTGCCGTCCGCATCCAACGTCAGCGCCTGCCCGTCCACGTTGGTGGGAATGCCGCCCATCATGTAGTGGCAGGTCGGCACCACTGGGATGGCTTCCTCCGCCGGGTCCACATGCGCGAAGGTCTTCGACAGCTCGATAATGCCCGGTAGCCGCTGCCCCAGCGTCTCGCGACCCAAATGGTCGAGCTTCAAGAGCACGTGGTCGGCATCGGGGCCGGCGCCCCGCCCGGCCATGATCTCCTGCACCATCGAGCGCGCCACCACGTCGCGGCTGGCCAAGTCCTTGGCGTTCGGGGCGTAACGCTCCATGAACCGCTCGCCATCCTTATTAACGAGATAGCCGCCCTCGCCTCGGCAACCCTCCGTCACCAGCACTCCGGCGCGGTGGATGCCCGTGGGATGGAACTGCCACATTTCGATGTCTTGCACCGGGAAGCCAGCGCGCAACGCCATGCCGACGCCGTCGCCGGTATTTATCAGCGCATTGGTAGTGGTGGCGTAGATGCGCCCGCCACCGCCGGTGGCGAGCACCGTGGCCTTGCATTTGATGAACACGACGTCGCCGGATTCGATCTCGATGGCCACCACGCCGACCACCGCGCCGTCTTGGTTGACCACCAAGTCGACGGCGAACCACTCGTTCAAGAACACCGTGCCGGCGCGCAGGTTGTTCTGGTAGAGCGTGTGCAGCAGCGCGTGGCCCGTGCGATCCTCGGCGGCGCAGGTGCGGGAGGCTTGACCGCCGCGACCATAATCCTTGGATTGGCCGCCGAACGGACGTTGATAGATGCGCCCCTGCTCCGTGCGCGTGAACGGCAGGCCCATGTGCTCAAGCTCGTAGACCGCCTCCGGGCCAACGCTGCACATGTATTCGATGGCGTCTTGATCGCCGATGTAGTCCGAACCTTTTACCGTGTCGTACATATGCCAACGCCAATCGTCGTCCGGGTCGTCGCTGCCGATGGCGCAGGTGATGCCGCCTTGGGCGGAAACCGTGTGCGAGCGCGTGGGAAAGACCTTCGACAGCACCGCGGTCTTGAGACCGGACTGCGCGAGTTGCAGTCCGGCGCGCATGCCGGCGCCGCCGCCGCCGACGATGACGCCGTCGAACTCCATGATCGGCAAACGGCTCACTTACAACCCCCAGATCACGGACAAGGGCCACAATACGTAGACGAAGATCGCCGCGAAACAGACGAGCTGGTAGAGCGCGGAGTAGATCGCGTGGCCGCGCCCGAAGTAGTGCTCGCGCACATAGTCCGTGCCGATCGTCCACATGCCGATCCAAGCATGCGCGGCAAGCGCGACCACCGCCAAGGTGGTGAACGCCTGCATCGGCAGGGCACCGAAGAACTCGGCAAGACGCACCTGGGAAACCGGGCCGCTGGCGAAGAATCCGAGCACGCACAACCCATACGCGGCGAGCACCACCGCCGAGATGCGTTGCAGCACGAAATCCGCCACGCCGCTGCGGCCGAGGCTGGCGATCGGGGCTACCACAACCAGAGCGCCACGGGAATCATCGCGAGCACTGTCAAGATGATCGACAGCCACCCGCCGAGCCGACCGCCGACCGCGGAATCGCCGATGTGGAAGTCCAGCAGCAGATGTCGGACGCCGGCCACGAGGTGGTAGATGAACGCGAACAACACGAGCCACAGCGCCAGCTTGCCCCAGGGCGCGGCCAGCACGTCCACCGCACGCTCGAAGCCCTCGGCATCGCGCAACGCCAAGTCGAGCAGGTAGCAGAGAAACAGCGCCCCGGCGAACAGCACCACGCCGCTAGCGCGATGCAGGATCGACGTCACCGCCGTCACTGGCATGGCGCCGAACAAACTGGGCAGAGGCAGGTTGACCGGGCGACCGGCTTTCATCGGCAGGGACATAGGGCTAGCGTGACCATTGCGAATGATAGTAGCAAAAAGATGAAGTCACGCTGGCGGCGCAACGGCCTCGACCGTCACGCCAAGCGCGGCACGACGAAGGCGGTCCACCAGTGCCCGTGGACGTGCGCCACATAGCCTTGGCCGGTGGCGATGAGTCGCGTCGATGCCCGCGGTCTCGTGGTGGCGGCGCGAAAGCCGCCGGCATCAAGCGTGATCTCGACGTCCTGAAACTCGAGGAACTCGCCGACCGCTGGGTTCACCGCCTTGTACACGGCTTCCTTGGCGCTGAACACGGCCGTACGCCAGCTTTCCTCGGGCAGTTGCCCACGCTCCCGCTCGTTGAGTACGCGGCGGGCGACTCGTTCGTCAACCCGGTGTTCCAACTCCAAGTCCACGCCTATGCCGATGACGCGGCGGCAGCAGCCGACGACCGCCACGGCGTATTCCCGACTGTGGGCGATGGTGCCGCACACGCCGTGCGGCCAGACAGGCATTCTGCTCCGCCTCGTTACTGGGCGGTCGCCCAAGCCAAGCGCACATAGCGCCTCGTGGGCTACTCGGCGGCCCGAGGAATACTCGGCAGCACGAACCTCGGCCATACCGACGAGCGCACCCCGTTCCTCGGCCCGAAGTTTCGCGGAGTGGTCGGCGACATACCCGCAAGCGGCGGCAAGCCCGGGGTGGTCGGCGACCGGCCAAGCAAACGGTTCGATGCCGTCCAAGAACCGCACGGTCGGCTTCTCTCGGCGCACTGATTTGGCAGACGAGTATAGTTCGCCACTATGTGCCCCACCTGTATATAAGGAAGCGACAACGTGCTCGTCGAACAGATTTGGACCGGCAACGCCTACCGCAATTTCAACTACCTGATCGCCTGCCCCGAAACCGGCGAGGCGCTGGCCGTGGACCCGCTGGACTACGGCAAGTGCTTGCGCCGCGCCAAGGACAAAGGCTGGCAGATCACGCAAGTGCTGAACACCCACGAGCACGGCGACCACACCGGGGGCAATGGCCCGATGATCGAGGCCACCGGCGCTAGGCTGCTCGCCCACGCCAATGCGGGGCCGCGCATCAGCGGCATCGATGTGGGACTCGCCGCCGGCGACACGGTAACCGTGGGCAGCACGGTCGAGTTGCTGGCGCTGGACACGCCGGGCCACACCATGAGCCATGTCTGCCTGCTGTCGAAGACGGACCAACCGGCGCTCTTCAGCGGCGACACCTTGTTCAACGCCGGCGCCGGCAACTGCCACGGCGGCGGCCACCCGGAGGAACTCTACGACACCTTCGTAACGCAACTCGCCGAACTGCCGGAAGACACGCGGATCTATCCGGGGCACGACTACATCACCAACAATTTGGGCTTCACCCTCGACCGCGAGCCGGACAACGCCGCGGCCGCTACGCTGCTCACGGAGTTGACCGGTAGCCACGACCCCGACAATCCCCTAGTGACGACGCTCAAACAAGAAATGGAGTTCAACACGTTCTTCCGGCTGTCGAACCCGACCGTGATCGCCAAGCTCCAAGAGGCGTTCCCGGACATCGGCGAGGCGCCGTCGGAAAAAGAGGTTTTCTTGAGGCTTCGGGAACTGCGCAATAGCTGGTGAAGGGCCAGCGTTATGGGTTGTTGACAGTTCCATTCCCGAAGGCGCGGGCGCATGATCGACGGTAGGCACATTACCCGATGGGCTAGGCTCGCCTTTGTGCCAAAACTACAAGCAGCACAAAACCAACGATCTGAGGAGGGTTCTACCGTGTCGAGAGGCCGATTGACCAAGCTCAACATTCGGGCCGCAGTATCCGCGGCCCTGTTCTTTGCCATCGCCTATCCGGCCGACGTACTAGCCCAGTGCAGCCTGTACGGAAATAAACTCTGCGCCAGCAGCGAGGACAACACGATCATCCTCACTTGGAGTGCCCCAACCGACCCCATTTACGTCGAGCAGATCGTGCATCGCAAAGAAAGGAGCGACAGGAACTACAGTTCGTTGGGCGTCACGCTTGCCAACACGGCCGCCACCTTTACGGACAGCACACCCGAACACGGCAAGAAGTACAGTTACTTCGTCGAGTGGCGAAAAGCCAGCAACAACGACCCGCTCCGTATCAGCGAACGGCGCACCGGGACGTCCGACTACATCGGCATCGGCAACGCGCCGCCGCGCAACCTTAGGGCGAAGGTTGCCGCGGGTTACCAAGACGGCCAGCCGCCCAGCTACGACCCCACGGTGACCTTGACTTGGACGCCGGGCACGAACCGCAATTACGTCCGGCAACTTGTCTTGCGACGACAGAGGGGCCACAACTGGGCCAGCGTTGCCGACCTAGCCGCCGACGCCACCACTTGGACGGACCAGAATGTCGTCCGAAATGAGAAATACCTCTATTCCGTGCGGGGCGAGAAGGCGAACGGCAAGGGTAGCCGCTCTGCACGGATAACCGTAAGGATCAGGCCGTCACGTGTGCCCCATGGTCTGGCGGCAGACACCAGCGGTGGCGCGGTGGTCCTGACTTGGGTTCCCGGCGACAATCCCAACCTTGTCCAGCAGCTCGTGCTGCGCAAACAGTACGGCACCGACACATGGAGCCAAACGGCGACGCTCACTGCCGATGCCGCCACTTGGACCGACGACAACACGACGTCAGGAGTGCAGTACTTCTACCGCGTCAGGGCCGAGAAGGCCAACGGCAAGGGTAGCGTGACCAAACGGGTCGGCATAGTGGCACCCTAGTAGGTCGGCCGGGCTGGGCGGCGTTCAGCCGCGAAGATCGGCGGTTGCTTGGGCGGCTTGGGCTGGGATGAAAGGCGGTGCCGTAGGCTCTAATGGCGTTAGGAGGCAAGCCGGACTTGGCTGCGAAGTCCGGCGGAGCGGTGCTTAGGCTTAAGGCGAGAGATGGTGCCATAGGCAACGGCTTTCCTAGCGGCATGAGGTAAGTCGAACACCGGCGGCGTTGGCCGCGAAGTCCGGCGGGGTAATCGGGCGGCTTGAGCTTAAGGCGAAAGGCGGTGGCGTGGGCACGGCTTTTGGATTTGGTGCCTAGGGAGGGAGTCGAACCCTCACGCCACTATGGACACTGGAACCTAAATCCAGCCCGTCTACCAATTCCGGCACCTAGGCGGCGAACACGCGAAGCTTACGAAGGTCACCCCCTAGCGACAAGCCTGTGGCGCGTCGGCCTTTGGCTTCATACACATCGGGCAGCAGAGACCCCCGGTTCGTCGCACGCTTACGCGAGTGCTTGATAGACCAACGTCTTCAACTCTCGTCGGATCGGATACGTGGACGACGGCAGTAGTTGCGTCATGAACACCACGACGACCTCTTCCAAGGGATCGACCCAAAAGTAGGTGCTGGCGGCTCCGCCCCAAGCGTACTCGCCCGGCGAATCCAGCACGCTGGCCGCCGCCGGATCGACGACCACGGAGAACCCAAGGCCAAAGCCAATGCCCTCGTAGGACGTCTCGCTGAACACGGGCTGCCCCATGGCGGCAAGGTCGCAGTTGCCAGGCAGGTGGTTGGAGCTCATGTATTCGACGGTTTTCCGTCCGAGCACGCGAACGCCGTCCAATTCGCCCTTGCGCAACAACATCAGGGCGAAACGGTGGTAGTCGTCTATGGTCCCTACCATACCCCCGCCGCCGGAGAGAAACGCCGGCCGTTGGTGATAGCGAGAGTTCTCCGGGTCGTCCTGCAAGCGGTATGTCGCCGGCGACACGTGCTGATAGCAAGCGGCGAAGCGATCGGCGGACTCGGGTTGAACTTGGAACCCTGAATCCGCCATGCCGAGTGGTCCGGTGATGCGCTCGGCCACGAACTCGTCCAACGCTTGGCCGGAGAAATGTTCGACCAAGTAGCCGCAGACGTCCGTGGATACGCCGTAGTTCCATTGCGTGCCCGGCGAAAACTTGAGCGGCAACCGCGCGAGCTTGGCCACCATGTCGCTCAAAGTGCCGGTGCCGGTCACCTGCTCGCGCCGATACATCGCATCGACCGGGTGCTCGTTCATGAATCCGTAGGTGAGCCCCGAGGTGTGGGTGAGCAAGTGCTTGATGGTCATCGGCGCATCGGGTTGCGCCGTGGCGTAGCGCTTGTCGTCGCCCCGGTCGAAGACCTCAAGATCCCGCCACGACTCAATGTGCTTGCCGACAGGATCGTCAAGCTGAAAGTGCCCCTCCTCGTACAACGCCATGAGCGCGACGCTGGCGATCGGCTTGGTCATGGAATAGAGGCGCAGCACCGAGTCGCGCTGCATCAGCACGTTGCGCTCTACATCGCGCAAGCCGGAAGCGTGAAAGAACGCTTCCTCGCCGCCTCTGGAGACAAGGCAAAGGGCGCCCGGGTACTTGCCTTCGTCCACGTAGCGATCGATGTGCTTGGCGATGCGCGGGAGTCGTTGCGCGTAGAAGCCCTTGGTCATGGTTTAACTTCCACATTGACTGTTGCGTAGGCAGCATAACCGACGGTGCGGCGCGGCGTTTGGTATGTGGCGTCGCGTCTCATGATCTGGCGACTAAGCAGTTGCGCAGGTTGCGGGATGGATTCGCTTCACGGGAAAGCGCTGGAGCTTGGTGACCGTTCAGGCTGCTTGGAAGGGTGACCGAATTGTGCGACGTTGTTGGCACATGGCAGCTTGCACGCTTTCGGGGGCTGCGAAGGATCGACGCATGGCAAGCATCACCATCCGCAATCTCGATGACGACGTGAGGACGCGCCTGCGCGTCCGCGCCGCAGAGCACGGCCGCTCGATAGAGGAGGAGGTGCGCATCATCCTGCGCGAGGCTGTGATCGACAGGCCGTCCGTACCCCGGGATCTAGGGAAAGTCTGATCAAGCAGCGCTTCGGGCCCGGACACGGCGGCTGCGCTTTTTGTCGAATTCCGTTCGAGTCGCGGGTCGCTTTTCGCGAGGCGGAGGACGCATTCCGCCTGTCGGACCGCCCGTTTTCCGGCCGTCCGGGCGGATTTCTCCCGCGGTCACGCCGTCGAATACCGGCCGGCGATCAGCAGGTTGGCGAAACCCAGCAGCAGACTGATCCGCTCCGCGTTCTTCGCCAGCCCCCGGTAGCGGACCTTCGCGTAGCCGAAGTGCCGCTTCACGTACAGGAACGGATGTTCCACCTTCGCCCGCTCCGACGCCTTGCGCCTCTCCTCCGCCGCCTCGGGGCCGT